>NZ_QSUN01000015.1 GCF_003438995.1 Bacteroides sp. OM05-12 | reverse complement strand
ACCGGGGTTCCACCTCTTCCCATTCCGAACAGAGAAGTTAAGCCCGGTCACGCCGATGGTACTGCGTAACAGTGGGAGAGTAGGTAGCTGCCGTTTTATTAGAGAGTCCTTTTCGAGTGATCGGAAGGGACTCTTTTTTTTGTTATGTACCGTTCCCTCACCCTTCCTCCTTCGCCCTTCCCCCCGTGTTCCCTTCACTATGATAATAGATATACCGGCTATGCTGATTATACCGGAAATAGATGTTTACCGTGGAGTTTACTGTTTCGGGGTGTACCGCTACTTCCTGTATTGCTTGTTCTCTTCCATCGTGTTGTCCCGGAATGATTGTGCTGTATTGTTTCCTGCCGGAAATAGCCTTCGGACTTCTCCTTTCTTTCGGAAAAAATATCATTTGCTTATATATTAGGTATATACTCTTGTTTATCCTTTTCTGCCGAATTATTCCTTCTTCCCTTGTTACTGTTATCTTGGTTTCCTTTTATTCTTCCAAGATCGCTTTTTTTGTTTTGACTCCTTATCCAGTTCTGTTGTTCAACATACGGTCGATTGTTTGTAAACTCCTATCGTTTGCAGACAATCGACCGTATGTTTGTCTGCAAATGTCTTTATGTCTTTTTCAAACAACCTGATGATACGGAAGTGGACAAGCTGAAGGATGAAACTTATAGGTAATCTATGCTTACCCCCCAACGATTATCGGATGAGTCAAATCATTCAAAAAAGATGTCATTTGCTTATATATATAGGTATATACAGTCAAAATGATAAGAAAGTGTCTCTTATCTGATAGTCCTACATCCATTTTGCTACTAAGTTGATATATTTTTTCTTTTTTATTCTATTTTATTAAATTGATTTTTGTACATTTGGGCGAATTAACGGGAGGTTGTGAACAACGCTGTTTTGCCCGTTATTCTGATCTTTGCATCCAGAACAAATAAATATAAACCTTTTAAAATATCCGTGGATATGGAAAACAAAATTCAAGAGCTGACTGATAAGATTTATCATGAAGGTGTGGAAAAAGGAAACGAAGAAGCACAGAAGCTTATTCAAAAGGCTCAAGAAGACGCTAAACAAATCGTTGAAAATGCTAAGAAAGAAGCAGATTCAATCGTTGCCGCTGCTCAGAAATCTGCAAACGAGCTGGCGGAAAATACTAAATCAGAATTGAAGTTGTTTGCAGGGCAATCGGTTAATGCATTGAAATCGGAAATCGCTTCTTTGCTCTCTAATGAAATCATCACGAAATCAGTGAAAGATTTTACAGGCGATAAGGATTTTCTGAACAGTTTCATCGTTGCGCTTGCATCTAAATGGTCTGAAAACGAACCGATCGTTATTTCGACCGCCGATGCCGAATCTTTGAAGAAGTTCTTCGCTGCCAAAGCAAAAGACTTGTTGGATAAAGGTGTGAAGATAGAGCAAGTGAACGGGATGAAGACTTTATTCTCTGTTTCTCCTGCCGATGGTTCGTACAAAGTCAACTTCGGTGAGGAAGAGTTTGAAAACTATTTCAAGGCATTCTTGCGTCCTCAATTAGTAGAAATGCTCTTTTAATCTTCCATTATGAGTACATACTATTGCTTAGTAGCCGGTTTGCCCGATCTGACGCTGGAAGATGGTAAGCTGAGCTATACGGTAACTAACTTTAAAACCGAAATTTATCCGGAACTGTCTGAGGAAGACCGAAAACTGATGGATTTGTTTTATCTGCAATTTGATAATGCGAATCTTTTGAAGCTTCTCAAAGATAAGGATGCCGCCATCGATTCGAGAGGAAACTTCTCCGCGGACGAATTGAATGCGATCATTACTTCGGTAAAGGACGGGGATGCTTGGGACAAGACTTATCCTTCGTATCTGTTTGACTTCATTTCCGCTTATCTTCAATCTTCCGGTGATGAAACTTTCCTGCCGGAAAATATGCTGGCTGCTTATTATTATGACTATGCGATGAACTGTGACAATCAGTTTGTCTCTTCATGGTTTGAGTTCAATCTGAATGTGAACAACTTGCTTTCGGCTCTTACCGCACGCAAGTATAAGATAGAGGTAGCCCCCAATATTGTAGGTAATACGGAAGTGAGTGAAGCTATCCGTACGTCTAACGCCCGTGATTTCGGAATCTCCGGTACTTTGGAATATTTCGAACAATTATTGCGTATCAGCGAGACGGACGAACTGGTGGATAGAGAACGCAAGATCGACCTCTTGAAATGGAATTGGATGGAGGATGCCGTGTTCTTCAATTATTTCACGGTGGAACGTATATTCGTCTTTCTGCTCCGGCTGGAGATGATTGAGCGTTGGATATCTTTGGATAAGGAAAAGGGAAGTGAGTTGTTCCGTAAGATGATAGATTCTTTGAAGAACGAAGTGCAAATTCCCGCAGAATTCAGGTAATAAATAAAATAATATATGGCAACAAAAGGAACTGTTAGTGGCGTTATTGCCAACATGGTAACCCTCATCGTTGACGGACCTGTATCTCAAAATGAGATATGTTATATCTTTACAGGTGGCGACAAGCTGATGGCGGAGGTTATTAAGGTGGTAGGTATCAATGTATATGTTCAGGTGTTTGAAAGTACACGTGGACTGAAGGTAGGTGCCGAAGCTGAATTTACAGGACACATGCTTGAGGTGACTTTAGGCCCGGGTATGCTGTCACGCAATTATGACGGTCTGCAAAACGACTTGGATAAGATGAATGGTGTTTTCCTGAAACGCGGCGAATATACTTACCCGCTCGACAAGGAAAAAAAATGGCATTTCTTACCCTTGGCTAAGGCAGGGGATAAAGTAAAGGCTTCTGCATGGTTGGGAGAGGTGGATGAAAACTTCCAGCCGTTGAAGATTATGGTGCCTTTCACGTTGGAAGGAGAATATACCGTGAAGTCTGTAGCTGCCGAAGGCGACTATAAGATTGAAGATACCATCGCCGTGATTACGGATAAGGATGGCAACGATATAAATGTAAATATGATTCAGAGATGGCCTGTTAAGAAGGCGATGACGAATTATAAGGAGAAACCGAGACCATTCAAATTGCTGGAAACGGGTGTTCGTGTAATCGACACCGTGAACCCGATTGTGGAAGGTGGTACGGGATTCATCCCCGGCCCGTTCGGTACGGGTAAGACGGTGCTTCAGCATGCTATCTCCAAACAGGCGGAAGCCGATATCGTGATTATCGCTGCCTGCGGTGAACGTGCGAACGAGGTGGTGGAAATCTTTACCGAATTCCCGGAATTGGTAGACCCGCATACGGGACGTAAATTGATGGAGCGTACCATCATCATCGCCAACACTTCAAACATGCCGGTAGCTGCCCGTGAGGCATCCGTATATACCGCCATGACCATTGCCGAGTATTATCGCTCGATGGGATTGAAGGTGTTGCTGATGGCGGACTCTACTTCACGTTGGGCACAGGCGTTGCGTGAGATGTCCAACCGTATGGAAGAGCTCCCTGGCCCTGATGCGTTCCCGATGGATTTGTCTTCCATCATCTCCAACTTCTACGGACGTGCAGGGTATGTGAAGCTCGATAATGACGAGACCGGTTCCATCACTTTCATCGGAACTGTATCTCCGGCGGGTGGTAACCTGAAAGAGCCTGTAACGGAAAATACGAAGAAAGTGGCCCGTTGCTTCTATGCTTTGGAACAGGAACGTGCCGACCGTAAACGTTATCCGGCTGTAAACCCGATCGATTCTTATTCAAAATATATCGAATATCCTGAATTTGAGGAATATATCGAGAAACGTATCAACGGCGACTGGTTGAATAAAGTAAATGAAATCAAGACCCGTTTGCTTCGTGGTAAGGAAATTGCCGAACAGATTAATATCTTGGGTGACGACGGTGTGCCTGTGGAATATCACGTGACCTTCTGGAAATCGGAACTGATCGACTTCGTGATTCTGCAACAGGATGCATTCGACGATATCGATGCCGTAACTCCGATGGAGCGTCAGGAAGAAATCCTGAATATGGTAATCGATATTTGTCACACGGAGTTTGCTTTCGATAACTTCGTAGAGGTAATGGACTACTTCAAGAAGATGATAAATGTGTGCAAGCAGATGAACTATTCAGAATTTAAGTCTGAAAAGTATGAGCAATACAAGAAGGAATTGAATTCGTTAATTGCCGAAAAGAAAGTCGGATAAAAGAAAAGAATATGGCAACAAAAGCATTTCAAAAGATATATACTAAAATAAATCAGATTACCAAAGCTACGTGTGCTTTGAAAGCTACGGGAGTAGGGTATGACGAATTGGCCATGGTCGACGGAAAGTTGGCACAGGTCGTAAAGATTGCAGGAGACGAAGTTACCTTGCAGGTATTTGAGGGTACGGAAGGTATCCCTACGAATGCCGAAGTGGTATTCTTGGGTAAGGCTCCTACATTGAAGGTAAGTGACCAGCTTGCCGGAAGATTTTTCAACGCTTTCGGTGACCCGATTGACGGCGGACCGGAAATCGAGGGTACGGAAGTGGAAATCGGCGGACCGTCTGTGAATCCAGTACGTCGTAAACAACCGTCGGAGCTGATTGCAACAGGTATCGCGGGTATCGACTTGAATAATACATTGGTATCGGGACAGAAGATTCCGTTCTTCGCAGACCCCGACCAACCGTTCAACCAAGTAATGGCAAACGTGGCTTTGCGTGCGGAGACTGATAAAATTATTCTGGGCGCGATGGGTATGACGAATGACGACTACCTCTATTTCAAGAATGTGTTCTCCAACGCGGGAGCTTTGGATAGAATCGTCAGCTTCGTAAATACAACGGAGAACCCGCCGGTAGAACGTCTGTTGATTCCGGACATGGCACTGACCGCTGCCGAATATTTTGCAGTGGGCAAGAACGAGAAAGTATTGGTATTGCTGACCGATATGACCTCATACGCCGATGCCTTGGCTATCGTGTCCAACCGTATGGACCAGATTCCTTCAAAAGACTCCATGCCGGGTTCGTTATACTCCGATTTGGCGAAGATTTACGAAAAGGCGGTACAGTTCCCCGAAGGTGGTTCTATCACGATTATCGCTGTAACCACACTTTCCGGAGGCGATATCACACACGCTGTGCCGGATAATACAGGTTATATCACCGAAGGTCAGTTGTTCCTGCGCCGTGACAGTGATATCGGTAAAGTAATCGTAGACCCGTTCCGCTCATTGTCTCGTTTGAAACAGTTGGTTAGCGGTAAGAAGACACGTAAAGACCACCCGCAGGTGATGAATGCCGCCGTGCGTCTGTATGCCGATGCCGCCAATGCGAAGACGAAGATGGAGAATGGTTTCGACCTTACCAACTATGACGAACGTACGTTGGCATTTGCGAAAGACTATGCAGGTCAGTTGCTGGCGATAGACGTCAACCTCAATACGACAGAGATGTTGGATGTGGCTTGGGGCTTGTTCGGCAAGTATTTCCGTCCGGAAGAAGTTAATATTAAGAAGGAACTTGTTGACCAGTATTGGCCGAACGAGAAATAATTAATAATTAAGATTGCGTGGAAAAGCAGTAAAGCGCACATTACACGCATAATTGTTAATTCTTTAATTATTAATTATTAATTTCGAAAGAAAATGGCTATAAAGTTTCAATATAATAAAACCTCGCTCCAACAGCTCGAAAAGCAGCTCAAGGTTCGTGTGCGTACGCTCCCTATCATCAAGAACAAGGAGAGTGCACTGCGCATGGAAGTGAAGAAGTGCAAGGAAGAAGCTGTGGTGCTGGAGGAGAGGCTGGAGAAACAAATCCAAGCCTATGAAGCCATGTTCGCACTTTGGAATGAATTTGACACTTCATTGATAAAAGTGAATGACGTTCATTTGGGAGTCAGGAAGATTGCCGGCGTACGGGTTCCGTTGCTGGAGAATGTAGACTTCGAGATCCGTCCGTTTAGCTTGTTCAACAGCCCGAAGTGGTATTCGGACGGGATACATATCCTGAAGAATCTGGCACAGACAGCTATCGAACGGGAGTTTACACTCGCTAAACTGAACTTGCTGGAACATGCGCGTAAGAAAACTACTCAGAAAGTAAACCTTTTTGAGAAGGTACAGATACCGGGCTATCAAGACGCTCTGCGTAAGATAAAACGGTTTATGGAGGACGAGGAAAACCTTTCCAAGTCGTCACAAAAGATTTTGAAATCCATACAGGAGAAAAGGAAGGAGGCAGAGGCATGATTACAAAAATGAAGAAGTTTACTTTCCTTGTATATTATAAGGATTACGAAACGTTCTTGCAGAACATTCGCGACTTGGGCGTAGTCCATGTAGCGGAGAAGATGCAGGGAACACCCGATAATGCCGATTTGCAGGAAAGCATTAAGCTGTCTACCCGCATTACCGCCACTCAGAAGTTCCTCCAGACGCTCAATGCGGAGGTTACGGAACAGAAGGGAGACGCTACGCGCGGTATGAAAGCACTCGAAGAAGTGGAGGAGTTGCAGAATGAAAAGGCACGCCTTACACAGCAGTTACAGGCTTACACCAAGGAGAGGACATCTCTTGAAGTGTGGGGAGACTTTGAGCCGGAAAGCGTGACGCGCTTGCAGGATGCAGGCTATCAGATCAACTTCTATATCTGCACCGAAAGTGCGTTTCAGGAGGAGTGGATCAACGAATACCATGCTACGGAAATCAACCGTGTAGGCTCGAAAATCTACTTCATCACCGTCACCAAGCCGGGCGAACTGCCTGAATTGGAAGTGGAATCCGCCAAACTGTCCGCTTATTCGCTCAGCAGTCTGGATGCCTTGTGCAAGCAGACGGAGGAAGCGATAGCCGAAGTGGACAAGAAAATTGTGAAAGTGGCTCAAGAGAATATGTTGTCATTGCAGGAGGCATTGAAAGAAACACACTCCGGCATTGAGTTCTCGAAAGTGATTCTGAATACGGAGAAAGCAGTGGACGACAAGTTGATGTTGCTTCAGGGATGGGCTCCCGCTACAAAAGAGCAGGAGATTGTGGACTATCTGGAGACGCAGGACGTTTACTTTGAAGTAGCCAGCCCTACGCCGGAAGATAACGTGCCTATTCTGTTGAACAACAAAGGGTTCTTCCGTCTGTTCGAACCGATAATGAAGCTCTACATGCTTCCGAAGTATAATGAACTGGACTTGACTCCGTTCTTCGCTCCGTTCTTTATGGTATTCTTCGGCTTATGTTTGGGCGATTCCGGCTACGGATTGTTCATGGTACTGGCGGTAACTATCTACCGGATGGTGGCAAAGAACATCAGTGCATCCATGAAACCGATCTTGACGCTGGTGCAGATATTGGGTATTTCTACCTTCTTCTGCGGTATGCTGACAGGAACATTCTTCGGCTTCAACCTTTACGGAAACGACATACCTTTCTTCAATAAGATGAGAGACCTGTTGTTCCTTGATAATCAGTGGATGTTTAACTTGTCATTGATACTCGGAGCCGTGCAGATTATCTTCGGTATGATACTGAAAGCCGTTAATCAGGCAATACAGTTCGGCTTTAAATACTCCATCGCCACCATCGGGTGGATACTCTTATTGGTGAGCACGGCATTTGCCTTTGCAGTGCCGGCAGTGATGCCGATGGGAGGAACCGCGCATCTGGTGATACTGGGTATAGCCGCCGTGATGATCTTCCTGTTCAACAGTCCGGGAAAGAACATCTTCCTGAACATCGGTTTGGGACTGTGGGATTCCTATAATATGGCTACCGGTCTGTTGGGAGATATTCTGTCTTACGTACGTCTGTTCGCACTCGGTCTGTCGGGAGGTATCCTTGCCAGCGTGTTCAACAGCCTTGCCGTAGGTATGAGCCCCGACAACGCCATTGCAGGTCCTATTGTCATGGTATTGATCTTCCTTATCGGACACTCCATCAATATGTTTATGAACGTGTTGGGGGCAATGGTTCACCCGATGCGTCTTACCTTCGTAGAGTTCTTCAAGAACTCCGGCTATGAAGGAGGCGGGAAGGAGTATAAACCGTTTAGAAATTGAGAGTTGAGAATTGAGAGTTGAGAGTTAGGAATTACGAATTAGGAATTAAGAGTTAAGAATTAAGAGTTTAAGAACTAATAATTAACAATTAAGAATTGAGAGTTAATAATAAACAAGTAACTATTTAAGAATTAATCATTAGAAACAAACAAATAAAATAACAAATTATGGAAATGAATTTATTGATTGCCTATATCGGCATCGCAGTTATGGTGGGTTTATCAGGTATCGGAAGTGCTTACGGTGTTACTATCGCAGGTAACGCAGCTATCGGAGCATTAAAAAAGAATGACAGCGCATTTGGTAACTTCCTTGTATTGACAGCCCTTCCGGGTACACAGGGACTTTACGGTTTTGCCGGTTATTTCATGTTCCAGAGTATTTTCAACGTATTGACTCCTGCCATCACAGGCATTCAGGCTGCTGCCGTACTGGGCGCAGGTATCGCTTTGGGTATCGTGGCATTGTTCTCCGCTATCCGTCAGGGACAGGTTTGTGCAAACGGTATCGCCGCTATCGGTCAGGGTCACAACGTATTCGGTAACACTTTGATTCTTGCCGTATTCCCGGAACTTTATGCGATCGTTGCTTTGGCTGCAACTTTCTTGATGGGTTCTGCTTTGGCTGCATAGTACATCGAAGACAATTTCATATTTAGTGAACGTGCGTTCGTTTGGTTTCCAAACGTTCGCACGTTCTTTTTTTGTATCACTCCGGCAGGCATCGGGAAACGGACAAGGGAGAAGCGTCAGTTTCATATTTTGTGAAACTTTAGTTCCATATATTATGAAACAAGAGTTCCATATATTGTGAAACTAATTGAACGTGCAGATGAATTTTATCTTGATAGGGTAGCAGGGGGATTGTTTTATAAGACGTCTTGCCTTTCTTTGTCTGATGATATTTTTCTTTTCTTTCTTGTAGATTCGGAATTTTCTTGATATATTGCCCTAGTAATTAATAGGGAAATATATTCCCCCCTTATTCTAAATTTATGTACTCTGATATGAGAAGAACTATTGATAAGCTACGAATACTAACCGTTCTTTTGCTCGTCTTGGGAATAAATTATAGGTTTATCCCTTTAATCGGGGCGGAATCGGTCGATTATGGAAAACTGTCTGATATGCCTACCGACAGTCTGTTTATTCTATCGGAGAGCTATAAAAACAGGAACCAGTTGGATAGCGCCATCGGGTGCTATATCCTTTTGGCCGGAAGATATGACAACCAGATGCCTCTGGCTGAGAAATATTTATGTGCCAAAGCCTGTAAGGAGGCGGGAGTGGCGTATTATAGCAAGAATAACTATATGAAAGCGTTGGATTTCCTGATGCTGGGGATTCAGCATTGTGAAGAGAATAATTTCATGGAACTGCTTCCGGCACTTTACAATAATATCGGATGTGTATATTCATCTCTCAACGATTTTAAAATCAGCATCAGCTCTTTTGAGAAAGGATTGGTTTTGAGCAGGGAACTCAATGACCGGAAAAATGAAAAGATTCTTCTGACGAACCTGGCGTGCCATTGCAGTAATCAGAATATAAAGGATAAGTCGGAGCTTTATAACCGAGAGCTGGTGGAAGAATTCGGTGGGGAGGATTCTACCGTTATCTTTTATTCTCATCTGAATAAAGGGTGGCTGTACTACAACGACAGTTGTTACGCGGAAGCCGTCACTTGTTTGAACCGCGCTCTCGATTATGCCCGTGCAGCCCACTTGGCACCCGGTCATCAGTCGGTTATTTATGAGACACTGGGAGTTTTGTATATGGAACAGCCCGGTAAGCGGGATTCCGCTTATCATTATTTGTTGACCAATTACCGGTTTGCCTCGGAAAACAACCTGTTGCCCAATCTGCGGAATACCTTGAAACAACTGGTTGAGTGTTACGAAGAGGATGGAGAAAAGCAGAAGGCGATGGCCTATAAGTTGCAATATTGGGAATTGTCGGACAGTTTGCTCGATACGAATCATTTCAGCGAAGCAAAAAGCGCGCACTTTCTCTATGAGATGGAACAGAACTACGAGAAAATCAAGCGGCTGAATATAGAAAAGGAGGAGAAAGAGGAGCAAATACGCACGTTTCGCATCCAGTTGATCTGTGTCTTGTTCGGACTATTGTTGTTCTCTGTGCTGACGACCATTACCATCCGGCAAAAGCGGAAATTGCATAAAGCGTACGTCGATCTGTTTGAAAGAAATGCCATCATTCTACGAGCCGAACAGGAAAGCAGGAAAAAGCATCTGGAACAGACCAAAGAGTTGGAACAGGCTCAAAGTCTCATTCGGCAGCTGAAAGACAATCAGGAACAAACCGATGCCGATGCGGGCGAACAGGACGGTGAAAAGGAAACTGGTAAGGGTGGCTCTTCCAGTGTAATTAGCGATGAGCAGCGTAAGCAGATTCTAGCCTGGCTGGAGGTGGTCATGGAGAATACCGATGAAGTGTTTAACTGTAACTTCTCCATTTCGCGTCTTGCCGAGCTTACCGGGACTAATTCTCACTACCTGTCGCAAATCATAAATGAAACTTATAATAAGAACTTCCGCACTTTCATCAATGAATACCGGATACGGGAAGCGCAAATACGATTGATGAATACCAAGAAATACGGCAACTACACGATTAAGGCCATTGCCGAGAGTGTGGGCTATAAATCCCAAAGCAGTTTTATCATGTTATTTAAAAAAGCGACCGGTATCAATCCGTCCATTTACCAACAGTTGGCTATACAACAGCAGCAGAAAACTAATTAATTGATACCAAACGGCTTACTTCCGTTACAAATTCATGAAATCAAAAAGGTAGCGGTTGCATGATAAAGAAAAGAACTCTAGATTTGCTGTTGTAATCCAAAAAAAGAATCTTATGAAGAGAAAAGTTTACTTTATGTTGGCAACCATGTTACTATGTACAATTACAGGCATGGCGCAATCAGTTACTTCCGGGAGCAGACTCAACGTTGAAAATCTATTTCCTGTCGATGCACAAAAGAAGGGTGGTATATCCCGTGCCGTTGAGCAGGCGGGAGAGTCGGCAGCTGTCTATATCCAGTCGTTTGAAGAAGGTTGCGATTGGGTGATAATAGATGCCGCCAATAAAATGACCTTGGGCAAAGTAAGCGGAAAGCGTCCTATCGACGGTGAATACAATTTGGTTTCGGCATACGATCAGAAGGCCTCACGCAATGGATGGGCGATTTCTACGGCTGTAAGTTTGGAACAAGGAAAGAGCTATAACATCAGTTTATGGTGTTATGCCCCCGGCTTCGACGGCATATTGGAGGAAATAGAAATAACCGCCGGTAAAGAGCGTACGGCAGAAGCGCAAACCACTGTATTGATGGACTATACCGGAGATAAAGCTCAGGAAATGGCGGATTGGACAAAAGTACAGACCTCCTTCACTCCCGAAGAAAGTGGAGACTATTACTTCGCGATTCATCATTGTACAACTGCCAAGTATGTGAATGTAACCGGGTTCGACCGTTTTTATGTCGGTACGGAACCGGATACTTATGTGCAGGAAGTGCCCGTTCCGCGTCCTACTCCGGAGGGTGAGCAACTGAACTATATGACCTACTTTGACGATGTTTATTACGGATATACCGAAAAGGGAGGCAAAGTGGTATATGGTGAGAAAGACAGTGTGTTTATCCAAGGCATTGCGGCGCAACTTCCCAGGGCATGGGTGTATGGCATCAAGAAAGGCAACAGTATTGAAATCCCGTGCGGACAGTATCTGGGGGTGTATACCTCATTGTCGCAAAGTATAGATGTCTATTTGTTTGCAGGGACGGATTATGTGCCCAATGAAAAATATCCCAGAGAATTCGGATATACTCCGTCGGACAACCTGACATTGATTGTAGAAGGAGATAATTTGAAGACAGAGGATGGCATTGTCGTTGTGCAGGCAAGCTCCAAAAAGGGTACGCCGTTTAGCGGAGCGCTCAATTTTGAAATGCGTCCGTTCAATGAAAAAGCCGTCTCTCCTTCTGCATCTGCGGAGAAGAAGTTGTATTCCATCAGCTATATCTCAAGTAAGAATTATGAAAAAGAGGTTTCTTATATGACCAATGTCGCCTTTTCCGGAGATACCGTTTTCATTCAGAAAGCGTCCTACTATATGCAATACATGAATGATTCGTGGATATATGGTATTTCAAACGGCAAGACCATTACATTCCCATCCGGACAATATATCGGGGATTACATCGGTGACGGTCCGTTTCCTACCTATCTGCATGGTGCTACGGTGACGGGGCAGGATGAAGAAGGCGACAATACATACGAACTGAAAGATGATTATGTGTTGAACATCGATGGCGATACGTTCAGCTCTCCGGATTATTACGTGATGCATCTGGGCGGAATCATCAGTGAAGCCTGCCATGACCTGACGTTAACGGAATTTGACCTGAAACCGGCTATCCCGTCGGCTATAAACGATATTTCATATCAGAGTGTACCCGGCAAGAATTTTGCAGTCCGGTACGTTGCCGAAGATGAAGACGGAAACCGTATCCTACAAGACAGCATGTATATCAGAGTCTATTTTGATGACCAGCTATATACATTTAAGCCATTGGCAGACGGTGGACATTATAAAAACCTGACGAAAGAGATGATAGAGATTCCGGTCGGCTTTAATGACAGTTATGACCTCTTTGGCTCGCTTTCTCAAAGCAGGTTCCAATTCTATGTATACGAAGAGTTCGAGAAACTTTCCGTAGAGATGGTTTACCGTATAGGTGATACTGTTGGCACATCGGCGCGTGCCGTGTGGACGGAAAGCGACGGATTTAAAGGTACGGAAGGGCAGGGAAGTCTGATAACAACCGGTATCACACGTCCTAACATTGATAAGAAAATTGTACGTACCGATACTTACAACATATACGGCCAACCTGTACGGGCGGATGAAAAAGGAATCGTTATCCAAGTAGATACTTTCAATGACGGAAGTACAAATACCCGTAAGGCTTTGAACTTGTAGGGAAACGGAGCGGCTTGTAAATTCTTTCTTTTGGCGCGGATTCATACAGTCCGCGCCAAAATTGTATTAGATAGTATGGTTTGGGATGGCTTTGTGCTCCACTTCTCTTTTGATTACTTCTTTTTCCTCTATTTGATTTTATCACAAAACAATCCGGATCATGATTCATTTTGGCATAACTACCTCATTATCTTTGCATCGTTAATAGTAACAAATAACTTTATAAACAAAAGCATTATGCCTACAATGATTAATCGGGAGAAAGAGATGATACGTATCTCTCCCAAGGATAGTAAGAAACTGGAGTTCTCTACTAATCAAGGTCGTACATGGATAATACGGTATCCGGGAAGTTCTAATACTGGGGTTTTCTCAGATCTCATGGATGGTGGAAAGGAATTGATGGGAACTACCGACAAAGGTCTGTTTTTCTCAATGAATGAGGGACGTACTTGGATTATTCGTAAACGAAACTAATATTATGGAAAGTCGTTTTATTATGAATCCGGCAGAAGAAATTATCAGAGAAGTCGAACTTTGGTTCGGTTTCTTTGATGGTGATCCCATACGGTTGGATATAGATGAGTTTCATCACCTAATCAGTGGAACAAGGAATGTTATTTTTGTGGAGGGATATGGTGATGGCATTAACAGAGTTGGAAATGCATTTGATACCGCTCTTGTAGAAGCTATGCGAATTGCTCCTAATTTTGATATTATGTCGGCAGAAAGATTCTTATTTCAAATTTGTGACAGTGTGGGTAATCCTATGAAAATGGATGAGATGATATCAGTGCAAACATTCCTTAATCAACTTGATTTCAATGCGGATGTAGCTTGGGGATTGAGCCATCGTGAGAGTGGAGAAGGCGTTCTTATCAAAATTGCCGCGACCAATCTTTCAAGGAAATAATAAAAACCTATGCCTTTATTTGGCATTGACGGATCGTAATTTTGTGGCATAAATTTTAAGATATATGGAAAATGTGTCATTAATGCAGAATATACGAATTGCTGCTTCTAAATTGAAAGACTGTAAATTGAAGCGTCTCAATTTGATCACACCTACGCTGGAAGCGATTAAAAGAGAGCTATTTCTCTCCTCAAAAGAGGAAACTATGATTTTGGTTGCTATTCTTGATCGACAATGCTCGTGCCAAAATACTGACTTGGGCGACCTTTCCAATTACTTTGGGTGTTCGGCATTGGATGTTATGGAGTTTGTTCCGGCGATTAACTCCCTATTATCCAAAGGCTACATCATGGCGGAGAACCGAAGTGAATGGCTGATATCGAAAAAACAATTTATGCTTTGTGCTGACATATTCTATGCCATCATAGAAGGTCGTGAAATTAATCTTATTTCACCGGATAATGCAAATGCATTTGATCAATTCGACTTTTGTGAGGCGGTACACCATCTTATAGAGGAACGCGACAATGGTCGCATTACAACGGAAAAAGTATTCGTTCAGACAGAACAAATGGAAAATGAACATTCGAATATACCATTAGTGAAAGAGTTAAGAGAATTGGTAAAGGAAATAGCAGATCGCACTCTCTTTTATGAATTATGCAAAGACTTTGTAGATGATTGTGATGGAGGTCGTTCAGATCTTAATCGTACTCTTCAAGATGTTTATGACCGCATTATAGACCGTACCGGCATCAAGAAACAGATAATAGAGAATACACATCCGCTGATAACCGCCGGCTTAGTGGAGTTTTGGGATAACTATAACTCGGACCTGTATCTTACCGATAAAGGAATTAGTCTGCTTTTCGGTGAAGCTTCTTCTGTCTTTGTTAAATCAAACACCAATCTTGATCGTTATACTTTCGTTGAAAAAATACGTGAAGAACTGAATGACCTTTTCCAATATCATCATAATTCGAAATCAAGGAGAATATACCGCAGTGTCGAAAAATTGGAAAATGCCAATCAGCATTTAAGTATGATTAACCGTTTATGTTTTATGCTGCCTGATGTACAAAACCGTCTCATCTTTTATTTGATATGCTATGAGATGGTGGATTCGAATTCGTACAGAATAAGCCAACTCGGTGAAATATTTACGAAATCGGAAGAGGTGAAAGTTAGGTGCACTTTTAAGGACGGACAGTATCCTCTGCAAAAATATGGTTTAGTGGAATTGACAGGTGGCGGTATCTTTGACGGAGCGATTCTTGAATTGACAGACAAAGGCAAGGAAATTTTTCTTGAGGAGGATATAGTTCTGTTTGAAGATAAGATTTCAGACAAGAATTTACTTTCACCTGATAAAATCACAGCCAAGAAGTTGTTTTTTGAACCTAAACTGGAACGTCAACTGTTGATGTTACGAAATAGCTTGGATGATCGTAATTATTCGAGTATGTGTGCACGGTTGAAAGAAAAGCATCTGAGTACAGGGGTTGCTATTTTGCTCTATGGTCTGCCGGGCACAGGTAAGACGGAAAGTGTTATGCAGATAGCTCGTACTACCGGTCGTGCTGTCATGCACGTTGACATCTCGGCTACTAAAACCTGTTGGTTTGGCGAAAGTGAGAAACTTATAAAAGACGTGTTCACAAAATATCACCGTTTGTGTGAGAAAAGCAAAGTAAAACCTATCCTGCTGTTTAATGAGGCTGACGCAGTATTTTCCAAGCGTAAAGACTCCAATAGCAGCAGTGTGGCTCAGACTGAAAATGCCATACAGAATATTATTCTTGAAGAAATGGAAAATCTTGATGGCATTCTTGTGGCCACTACCAACCTTGCAGACAATCTTGATAAGGCATTCGAACGCCGATTCCTTTTCAAGATACATTTTGACAAACCTACTATAGAAGCAAAGGTCAACATCTGGCGTGACAAATTGCCGATTCTGGCAGAAACCGAAGCCTCTCGGCTTGCCTCTCGTTTTGATTTCAGTGGTGGTGAAATAGATAATGTTGTCCGCAAAGCCATGATGGAGGAAATCATCGGTAATACAGTACCCACGGTTGAAACTCTTATCACCATCTGTAATGAGGAAAGGATGGGTAAAAGTGTAACGAAAATAGGCTTTAGTCACTAAAAAACAGAACCTGTGTCATATTCTTTTATAGAGAATAATTATCTTTATACACAGAAATAAAATATTTCATAATTATGGCGGTAAATTCTAATCTGTTTGGTCGATATGTGTGGTTGATAGATACCATTCGAAGTCGTGGACGCATCACTTACGCTGAAATCAACGAACTTTGGAAACGGAGTAATCTTGGTTATGGTGATGACTTACCATGGCGCACATTCATGAACCACAAAAAAGCCATTGCTGATATCTTCAATGTATCCATTGAATGTGATGCCAAAGATGGCTACAAATATTATATTGATGCTCCGGAATCATTGGAGGGAGATCGTCTGCGCTCATGGCTTATAGATTCGTACGCCACGCTCAACCAACTTCAGGCCGACAAAAGTTTGGAAGGGCGCATTCAGTTTGAAGATATTCCTTCCGGCAGTCGGTTTCTAACACGCATTCTCGAAGCAATGCGCTACGACAGTGTGTTGGAAATTACCCATCAAGGTTTCGAACATGGTTACCCCAGCACTTTTAGGGTGGAGCCATATTCTGTCAAGGTTTACAATCGCAGATGGTATCTCGTTGGACGTACTACATACTATGACCAAATACGCATATATGCCTTAGACCGTATTCTGGATATTGAAGTGTTGGATGAAAAATTTAAGATGCCGAAGGATTTCAACATGAATGAATTCTTCGAGGGATGTGTTGGTATCATAGCGGACAAGGAGATTCCCATCCAAAGGGTAGTGATCAAGGCTTATGCCTATTCACGTAAATATCTTTCCACATTACCTATTCACAAATCGCAAAGAGAAATTGACAGCGATGATGACTCAACGACGTATGAGTATCATGTTCGTCCCAACTATGAATTTTTTCAGGCTTTGTTGCTTCAGGCAGACCAAATAGAGGTGCTCGAACCGAAATCCGTACAAGATGAGATATGTTGTTTCACAGAAAATATACTGGCATATTATAAAAAGTAAATTATTATGGATAATAGTGCAACGGAAGATGTATGGCAGGGATGGATGAATTATTATTACGGAAAATTATAAGAATATTATGAATGATGAAAAAACTATTGCTGATTTATTTGACCATAAACCCTTTATGGTTCCTAAATACCAGAGGGGATATCGTTGGCAGAAAGTTAATGTGATTGACTTATTGAGTGATTTACTGGAGTTTCTTGGAAATGACAGACAATCTTATTCATTGCAACCATTAGTCGTAAAAGAGAATGGTGTATACTGGAATGTGGTCGATGGGCAGCAACGTCTTACGACTATTGCCATTTTGCTAAACTATTTGCAGCCCCAAGGGAAACATTATCAAATAAAATATGAGTCGCGGCCAAAACAGCAATTAATCCTGACCGACGATGATTCAAATATTGATCAATACCATGTAAATCAAACGTATCAGTCTATTGAAAAGTGGTTTGAAAATCATTCTGATGTTAAGGATAAATTTCTAAAAATGCTTTATGATAAACTTCCCGGTAAGCATATAAAGTTCATTTGGTTCGAGACACCGGATGATGAAGTGCGTACATTTATTCGTTTGAATAAAGACAAAATATCATTGACAAATGCCGAACTCATAAAAGCCCTGCTTTTGCGAAAAGGTAATTTTGATATGGAGAGTACTTTGATGCAGAAAAATGTAGCTGTTGAATGGAATTCTATCGAAAGTACATTCCAAGATGATGCATTTTGGTATTTCCTACGTCCGGAAGATGATAACAGACCTACCCGTGTTGATTTTATCTTTGAGATAATCAAAGATATGCAACTTTTAGATTTTACTCCTAATGAAGATGTAATTGGTAATGATCAATATTCTACCTTCCGCTATTTCCATGAGTATTTCAAAGATAGAAAGCAAGATGCATTCACTTTGATATGGAGAAAGGTCGAGATGATTTATAATATTTTTTGCCATTGGTTTAACGAAATAGAATTATATCATTATATCGGATATCTCGTTTTTTATGAGAATAAGGGTAAGGATGTGATACATGAACTTTTGCAGTTCTGGATGGAACCTGCAAAGACAATCGACAGTTTTAAAGATGAGATAAAAAAGCGTATCAAAGACGTTGTGACTAAATGTTCTGATCTAAACGAGACTTATGAACTGAAGGGCTGTCCACAAAAAGTAGGGTGCAAACCTGTTCTCGTTTTGTTTAATATTGAAACAATACTGGTGCGCAATCGCAACATGGAGAAAATATCGAATACTCAGATTGTACATAAATTTCCGTTCCATTTACTTAAGAAAGAAAAATGGGATGTAGAGCATATATCCTCTAATACTGATAATCCTTTGGATAACATCAAGTCACAAAAAGAGTGGTTGAAGACTTTTTTGCTTGATTCTCAAATAGGTGAAGATTTCAAAAGTAGGATTAAATTATTTATTGAGGGAAATGATTCGAATAACTTTGAAACGCTACGGAAGGATTTGAATGCTGCTCAGGCAAAAGAAATAGATAAGACAGAACGCCTGGAAGATGACGAAGATAAAAATCAAATATGGAATTTTTGTCTTTTGGATCAAAGCACTAATCGCAGTTATGGTAATTCGATATTTCCTGTAAAACGCCGTGTTATTATAGGTAAAGAATCAGGGAAGAAATTTATTCTCAATGATGACTTAACAGAGAAAGTAGAAGACACAACGATAGCATACGTTCCTGTTTGTACAATCAATGCTTTCCTTAAGGCATATACTACCCGGTCGACTTCTCCGCGAGAATGGACAAAAGAAGACGCTAAGGCGTATAAAAAGGCAATATACGACTGCCTGAAAGATTTTGGTATAACTTGTTAAATACGAATTGAAATGGAACAACCGATAACATTTTGGTCATTAATCACAAGCGGTAAAAAAATAGTAATCCCCACCATTCAACGCGACTATGCGCAGGGCCGTATAGGGAAAGAATATCTACGTTGTAATTTTCTCGAAACTATCAAGTCGGCATTGTTGGATGTAAATAAACCACTGACAATGGACTTTGTATACGGAGCAGATGAAGAAACACGTTTCGTTCCGTTAGATGGACAGCAACGGTTAACAACATTATGGTTGCTCCATTGGTATGTGGCATACAAATCGGAGATATTGGAAGAAGTCAGAGAGAAACTTATAAACTTTGCCTACGAAACCCGTATATCATCTACACAGTTTTGTGAAGCATTATGTTCTTTAATGCCTCAGCCGATAGAGATAAATAATAATAAGAATGATGCTATCATACCTTTAAAAAATTGGATTATGCAGCAAACGTGGTTCTATCATCATTATAAGCAAGATCCTACAATAATGGCTATGATAAACATGATATGCGGAACACGTACATCCGATAAAGAAGGACAGTACATACCCGATGGTTTGGATGAAGTATTTACCGATTGTGATTTCAATGAGATGTGGCAGACACTGACCACTACCAACCAATTGTCTTTCTATAAACTCAAGGTAAGTACGAATGATAGTGATGAATTATATGTCAAAATGAATGCTCGCGGTAGGCAGCTATCTGATTTTGAAAATTTCAAGGCAGAACTGACAGAGCATGTGAAGTTGGTGTGTGACGAAAAGTATGCCATACGATTTGCAGGAAAAATGGATGTGGAATGGACAGATATCTTTTGGCCTTACAAATCAATGAATCAAGAGGATGTTGCGATAGATGATATATACTTCACCTTTATCCGGCGTTTTACATCTAATGAGTGTTATTTGCGTTACAATGAAGACGAAGCAAAAGAAAAGGTTCAGCAAATATTGGAAGAATATCATTCTTTTGACATATATGACACTATTTTTACGAAATCAACGATTGGAAAATTAGAGATTATTCTTGACCGTCTCTGTAGTGCAGGTATTATTGATACTTCATGTTCCTGGGAAATGTTTCAATTTGTTCCTACCTATGACGAAGATCACAACGTTACTGAGATTACAGAGAAACAACACCTGGTTTTCTTTGCTTTTTGTTGTTATTTTGAAGCAGATGGATATGATAAAAAAACTTTTGAAGAATGGAAGCGTGTCGTTTGGAATTTATGTGAGAATTATATTGGTTTTGTTCCAACCCTTAAATTGATTAATACACTCGGTGAACACTCCCATGATATCTTAAATTATTTAAGTAGAGATACTTATGAATGGCCCAATAATAAGGAACAGATGTATGAAGAGCAGCAGAAGGCCAGGAATCTCAACAATCATCCGGAAATTATAGATGCAGAGAGATATGCATTCTTTAAAGGTGCTATACGCTTTTTGTTTACAGATGCTGAAGGTAAGGAGGACTGGAGCGATTTCAATACAAAATGGCAGCACACGCAAGTCTATTTCAATAATAATGGGGTGACAGAGGATTATTTAAAAGAATCGTTTCTCCTTCGTCGATATATTGTACTGTTTAAAGATAATTGGTATACGATATACGACAATAATTCGAGCTCATGGCGTGAAAGACTTTTGAAGAAGGAATTCTATTGGCAAAACCATCACTTATTGCTTTTTAACGATGTTCTAAGTTATGACTATTCAAATTTTATTTCTAATGACCAAGACGTAAAGAAGAAATATGCCAAAGAATTTTTAGTCAGACACGATATTTTTACCAATGCTGTGTCTGGCTGTAGTATGTTTTTTGATAGTAAGTATTGTCATGGTAGCGCGATGTTACATCCATCCGGAGCACGGGCTTTTTGGAAATATTACATTTTGAATCCCAGAACCGATTTCCTTTTCTCAGATAAGATAAATATTTCGTTCCAAAATCCTGATCTAGAGAATTGTCGCGGGATTAAATTACTCTTTGGAATGGATATTAATTTTGCCTATGATGGCTATGATTTCCAAAGATATTATTTTCAATGGTATTCTACGCCAAATGAAAAAGAAGCAGATGTTTATCTGATGAAACCTGCATGGGAAGACTATCACCATAGGCAAGAGTTTTCTAATGAGGTATTACACGACCAACAACGTTACTATTGTTTTGAAATTAATGCTTTCCAAGCCAATATAGAACAATTTCAACAGAAGTTGGAGGATTTAATTAGAGATTATCAAAAGGACCTTAGCATTTAAAGAAGTAAAGCACAATGATAAAAGTTAAATAATTATTTAAATAGTTTGCTTATGATCTCCTTTTTCTGTTTTGTTACAGTCTTATTTTTATTATGTATCTTTGCTCACCATAATCAATCCGAAAGCATACATGAAACTCCTTCATACAGCCGACTGGCATTTAGGGCAGACCTTTTTTGAATATGACCGCAGGGACGAGCATATCCGTTTCCTGAACTGGTTGAGAGAGCAACTTAGGGAGCTGGATATTGACGTCTTGCTGATAGCGGGAGACATATTCGACAGCCCGAACCCTTCGGCGGAATCCCAACGGTTATATTATACTTTTCTGCGTGAGGTGACGCAGGAGAACCCTTCCTTACAGATTATCATCATTGCCGGAAACCATGATTCGGCGGCACGGCTGGAAGCTCCCAATCCGTTGCTGGAGGGCATGAATGTAAGCGTGCGCGGTGTGGTGAGGAGAGATAGCGAGGGGAATATCGATTGGCAACACCTGATTATTCCCGTTCGGATAAACAATGAAACAGAAGCCTATTGTCTGGCTGTGCCCTATTTGCGGCAGGGGGATTATCCGGCTTCGGAAACGTATGCGCAGGGAGTACAGGCTATGTATCATGCTTTATATGATGCTGTGAAAGGGCTGGGCAAACCGGTCTTTGCAATGGGGCATCTGCAAGCTACCGGCTCGGAAATATCAGAGAATGACCGTTCGGAACGTACCGTTATCGGCGGACTGGAATCTGTTTCGCCTGATGCCTTCGACCGGAATATTGTTTATACTGCTTTGGGGCATTTGCATCGGGCGCAACGGGTGTCCGGCAGAGAGAATGTGCGCTATGCGGGGTCGCCCATTCCCATGTCTTTTGCGGAGAAGAATTACCGTCACGGGGTGGTCGTCGTGGATTGTAAAGATGGCGATGTGCAGATTGAAAGACGGGAGTTTGAACCTCCGGTGCAGCTGATGAGCATTCCGTCACAGGCAAAGCCTTTGGAAGAGGTATTGGAAGAAATAGCCTTGCTACCGGATGGAGAGGCAAACGGCGAGTCGCCTTATCTGGAGATAAAAGTATGGATGAGCGAACCCGAACCTACCTATAAATATAAGATAGAGGAAGCCTTGAAAGGCAAAGCGGTGCGCCTTGCCCGTATAGCTGCCGTGTTGCCTTTGCGAATGGACGGTGGGTTGAAGACACTGACGTATGAAGAGCTGCAAACGATTCATCCGATGGACATTGCGATGGATGTGTATAAACGGAAATATGGGGGAGAGGATATGCCCGAATCCATGAAGAAGTTGTTGAAAACGGTGATAGAGGAGGTAAGGGAATGAAAATAGTAGCTATCAGAGGAAAGAATCTTGCTTCTTTGGAAGGAGAGTTTGAAATAGATTTCACACGGGAACCGTTGAAGTCATCCGGTATCTTTGCCATTACGGGACATACGGGGTCGGGCAAATCCACTTTGCTGGATGCTCTTTGCCTGGCACTGTTTGACTGTACGCCGCGTATGAACAAAGCGAAAGAAAGCAATGTGAATGTGCCGGATGTACAGGATAGGAGCATATCGCAAAATGATAGCCGTTCGGTGTTGCGCAGAGGCACGGCGGACGGATATGCCGAGGTGGATTTTATCGCGTTGACGGGAGAGACGTTTCGTTCCAAATGGATAGTGAGACGCTCCAGAGGTAAGGTGGAAGGTTCGCTTCAAAAAGTGGAAATGATGCTGCATAATCTGTCGAGGGGCACAGAGGAACAGGGCACAAAGACCGAGTTGCTGGGTAGGATATCCGAGTTGATAGGATTGTCATTCGAACAATTCAACCGTTCGGTATTGTTGGCGCAAGGTGATTTCGCCACTTTCCTGAAAGCACGGCAGACCGAGAAAGCCGAGATTCTGGAGAAGCTCACGGGTACGGAGGTATATTCCCGTATATCCGCTTCCATCTATGAAAAGACAAAGCAGGCGCAAGCCGAATATGCCCGCCTGCAAGAACGGATAAAGGATATAGAGCTGCTTTCCGATGAACAGCAGGCGGAACTGAACGGAGAGATGCAACGGATTGCCCTGAATCTGTCCGCATTGAAAAAGGAAGAGGAGCAGCTTTCCGTCCGGCTCAAATGGATAGCGGATAATGATACGCTGGAACAGAGCAAGGTGCAGGCGGAGAAAGACTTGCAGGCGGTGCAGGAAGAGATGGAACAGTTGAAGCCCCGCTACGAGGAGCTGAAACGCATAGAATATACACAGGAGGTTCGGGACACTTTTACCGAATTGCGTAATACGCAGAAGCAGTTGGGCGATACGGAAAGCAGTCTGTCGGAGTTGAAGAAAGTCTTGTCGGAAAGCGTCGGACAGTTGTCGGCAGCCCGTGCACGGGAAGAAGCGGCGGTGAAGGAGCAGGCGGATTTTCAGACTTATTATGGACGACTGGAACCGCAAATCAATAAGGCAAAAGAGCTGGACGTGCAACTGGCGGAGCGGAGAAAGCAGTTTGACGGCGAGAAAAAAGAATATGATTCATTCGGCGGGCGCAGGGTTCAGGTGGAGCAAGCCATTAAAGACGGTGCGTTGCAGCTTGATAATTATAAGAAAGAGGAAGAGGGAATAACGGTGTGGTTCGCAGAACGCGATAAGTATGCCGTACTGATTCCCAATGTATCGCTCATCGTCAATCTCTTGTCGGATTGGGAAACATCGGTAAAGCAAAAGGAGTCCAACAAGCAGCTGTCGGAACGTAACAAAGCGGCTTTGGAGACGGAAGAAAAGCGTCTGAAAGAGTTGAAAGCAGAAGCCGAACGGTTGAATAAATTGCTGCCTGCGGAAATTGTGGAACTTCGCAAGGAACTGAAGGAGGGCATGCCGTGTCCGGTATGCGGGAGTGTACATCATCCGTTGCAATATGCGGATAAAGTGCAGTCTCTGCAAGAAAAGGAACTGAACCAAGCAAAAGAAGAGGTGGCGGGAGCAATCGGCCGTCAGGAAATCGGTATAGAGAAACGAAAGACAGACATCACCCGTCTGTCTGCCGTGGTAGAGAACTATGAGCGGCATATATCGGAAACACTGGATAGTATAAGCACGTATGTTTCGATATTACCCGGTTGGGAGGCATCGTTGGAACAAGGCAAACTGAAACAACAGATATTGAACTTCGGCGACCAATGGAAAAAACAAATGGAGAAGCAGACGGATATAAAGGAACGGCTATCACGGATGCAGACCCGTCAGGAGAGTCTGAAGGTGGAACGCAAAGGGCTTGAAGAATCGGAAGGAAGCGTGAAAAAGAAGATGGAGGCTTTGCAGGCGGAACTTGCCGGGCTTACGAAAGAGCGTGCGTCACTGTTGGACGGAAAACCGACGGCGGATGTTGTAAATACTTGCCATCAAAAGCAGAAGGAAATAGAGAAAGAACTCGCCGAGGCAAGAGAGGCGCATCATAAACTATCGGTGGATCTGGAATCGTATAAAGGCAGGATAAGCCAGATAGAGAAAGAGAAGTCGCGGCTTACCCTTGTTGAGCAGGAAAAGACGCAAGAACTAGATGTTTGGTTGGGACGGCAGGAACTTATCGGGACGAAAGACGAGCTGATACGGCTGTTGTTCAAAGATGCTGCATGGATTGCCGGTGAGAAGAAGATATTGGATGAGGTGAAAGAACGCCAAACATCCCTCCGGGCGGTATTGGCGGAGCGGCGGCAGAAACTAATGGAACATCGGCAGTCGGAGCGGAAGCCGGAAGAAGGTGAACGGAAAGAAGAGTTGGAAGCACGCCTGACTGCCTGTCAGACGGATAAGGAACAGCAATTGGCCCGCCATACGCAGATAGAGATGATGCTGGATAATCACCGGAAAGGTAAGCAACGCATCAAAGATTTCGAGAAAGAGCTCGAAGAGAAAACCTCGGTTTATGAGCACTGGGCTAAACTGAATGAGCTGTTTGGCTCGCAAACCGGGAACAAGTTTAAGGAAATAGCGCAGGGATATACGTTGGATGTGCTGTTGGTGTACGCCAATAAGCACCTGAAAGTGCTGTCCAAACGCTATGAACTGCAACGGATACCCGACACGCTTGCTTTGCAGATAGCGGATATGGATATGATGGGCGAGGTGCGGAGCGTGCATTCCCTGTCGGGCGGAGAATCTTTCCTTATCTCACTGGCATTGGCGTTGGGATTGTCCTCCTTGTCTTCCAACAGGATGAATGTGGAATCGCTGTTTATCGACGAAGGATTCGGCTCTCTGGATATGGACACGTTGCGCATTGCAATGGACGCTTTGGAGCGCCTACAGACACAAGGACGGAAGATTGGTGTAATCTCCCACGTGGCGGAAATGATCGAACGGATTACGACACAGATTCAAGTGGTCAGGATTTCCGGCGGTAAAAGTCGCATCAATATTGTCGGCTAGGCGAAAGTCCTTGCTATTCGGACTTTCGGCAGACTTCTTATTGTAACATGAAAACATTAACTTTCATTTATTATGCAGAATTTCTGTTGCTTGCTTAGTTATTTCATTAAAAATGTGTACTTTTGCACTCTCAAATAGTATAGTAATATATAGATGGTAAAAGATTTGATGATCCCCGATTACATTTTTGAAGCGAGTTGGGAAGTATGTAATAAGGTGGGAGGTATATATACGGTATTATCTACGAGGGCCAAGACCTTGCAAGATAAGTTCCACGACAAAGTGATATTTATTGGTCCGGATTTTTGGCGGGATAAGGAAAACCCGCTCTTCATAGAGTCCGATAATTTGTGCCGGGCATGGAAAGAACACGCGAAAGCAGCGGATAAACTGAATGTCCGTGTAGGGCGTTGGAACATTCCCGGAGAACCGATTGTTATTCTAGTTGATTTCAAACCTTTTTTTGAATATAAGAACGAGATTTATACGGAAGCGTGGAACCGCTATCAGGTGGATTCATTGCACGCATACGGTGATTATGATGAAGCCAGTATGTTTTCTTTGGCTGCCGCAAAGGTAGTGGAAAGCTTCTACCGTTATAATCTGACGGAAACGGATAAGGTCGTTTATCAGGCTCATGAGTGGATGACGGGACTTGGCGCACTGTTTTTACAGACGTATGTACCGGAGATTGCCACGATTTTCACGACACATGCCACGTCCATCGGGCGTTCCATTGCCGGAAACAATAAGCCTTTGTATGATTATCTTTTCGCTTATGATGGCGACCAGATGGCACGTGAGCTGAATATGGAGTCCAAACATTCCATTGAAAAGCAAACGGCGCATTATGTGGATTGCTTTACCACCGTAAGCGAGATTACGAATAATGAGTGTAAGGAGTTGTTGGACAAGCCGGCGGATGTAATCCTGATGAACGGTTTCGAAGATAATTTCGTGCCGAAAGGAGCTACTTTTACGAACAAGTGTAAGCGGGCACGTTCGGCAATGCTTAATGTAGCCAACAAACTGTTGGGAACGGATTGGGGAGATGATACGCTAATAATAGGTACGAGCGGGCGTTATGAGTTCAAGAATAAAGGGATTGATGTCTTTTTGGAATCCTTGAACCGTTTGAGCCGTGACAAAAACCTGAAAAAGAACGTACTTGCCTTTATCAACGTCCCGGGTTGGGTGGGAGAGCCCCGTGCCGACTTGCAGGAGCGTTTAAAGAGCAAGAATCAGTTTGATACCCCGTTGGAAGTTCCTTATATCACACATTGGTTGCACAACATGAGCCATGATCAGGTGCTCGACACCATGAAATATCTGGATATGGCCAATCGTCCGCAAGATAAGGTAAAGGTGATTTTTGTACCTTGCTATCTTGATGGAAAAGACGGTATCTTCAATAAGGAGTATTACGATGTGATACTGGGACAGGATTTGAGCGTTTACGCTTCTTATTATGAGCCTTGGGGATATACTCCGCTGGAAAGTGTCGCTTTCCGCGTACCTACGATAACTACCGATCTTGCGGGATTCGGGTTATGGGTGAAGTCGTTGAAGAATCAGAATGGTCTGGATGACGGGGTAGAAGTGATACACCGTTCGGACTACAATTATTCGGAAGTGGCGGACGAGATAAAAGATACGGTTTCAGCTTACTCCGGTAAGACTGCGAAAGAGATAGAGACTATCCGCAAACGTGCCGCTGCCGTTGCAGAACAGGCTTTGTGGAAACATTTTATACAATATTATTATGAGGCTTATGACATTGCCTTGCGCAATGCGATGAAGCGTCAGATCAATTAAGAATTTATATCAATAAATAATTTAGATACATTATGAAAGTCAAGGTTAGTAATGTGAATACTCCGAATTGGAAAGATGTGACGGTTAAATCATGTATTCCTGAAGAGTTAGAGAAATTATCGGAGATAGCACGCAACATCTGGTGGGCTTGGAATTATGAAGCTACAGAGTTATTCAGAGATTTGGACCCCGCTTTATGGAAAGAAGTCGGTCAGAATCCGGTATTGCTGCTTGAACGCATGAGTTATGAGAAACTGGAGGCTTTGTCGAAAGATAAAGTTATTCTGAATCGTATGAATGATGTCTATGCTAAGTTTAGAGATTATATGGACGTGAAGCCCGACAGCACTCGTCCGTCTGTAGCTTACTTTAGCATGGAGTATGGTTTGAATCAGGTACTTAAAATATATTCCGGAGGTCTTGGCGTATTGGCAGGCGACTATTTGAAAGAAGCGTCCGACAGTAACGTAGACCTGTGTGCCGTAGGTTTCCTTTACCGTTACGGTTATTTCACCCAGACATTGTCTATGGACGGTCAGCAGATTGCCAATTATGAAGCTCAGAACTTTGGTCAGCTTCCTATCGACAAGGTGTTGGATGCGGAAGGCAAACAAGTGGTGATAGATGTTCCTTACCTTGATTATTATGTACACGCTTATTTGTGGAGAGTCAATGTAGGACGCATCTCTTTGTATCTGTTGGATACGGACAATGATATGAACAGTGAATTTGACCGTTCTATCACGCATCAGCTTTACGGAGGCGACTGGGAAAACCGTTTGAAACAGGAGATTCTTTTAGGTATCGGCGGTATGCTGACACTGAATAAACTCGGTATCAAGAAAGACGTTTACCACTGTAACGAAGGTCATGCGGCCTTAATCAATGTACAACGTATCTGTGACTATGTGGCCGAAGGTCTTACATTCGATCAGGCTATCGAGCTGGTACGTGCATCTTCACTTTATACCGTTCATACTCCGGTTCCTGCGGGACACGACTATTTCGACGAAGGTCTGTTCGGTAAGTATATGGGTGGTTATCCGGCAAGAATGGGTATCACTTGGGATGATTTGATGGATCTCGGACGTAACAATCCGGGTGATAAGGGCGAACGTTTCTGTATGTCCGTATTCGCTTGCAACACTTCTCAGGAAGTGAACGGTGTGAGCTGGCTGCACGGAAAGGTTTCTCAGGAGATGTTCTCTTCTATCTGGAAAGGATATTTCCCGGAAGAAAGCCATGTAGGTTATGTAACCAACGGGGTACACTTCCCGACTTGGAGCTCTACGGAATGGAAACAGCTATACGCTAAATATTTCAATGAAAACTTCTTGTATGACCAGTCTAACGAGAAGATTTGGGAAGCTATCTATAATGTGCCCGATGAAGAAATCTGGAAGACACGTGTTGCCATGAAGAATAAGCTCGTAGACTATATCCGTAAGCAATTCAGCGAAACATGGTTGAAGAACCAGGGAGATCCTTCACGCATCGTATCATTGGTTGAAAAGATTAATCCTAACGCATTGTTGATTGGTTTCGGACGTCGTTTCGCTACTTACAAACGTGCGCATCTGTTGTTTACGGATTTAGACCGTTTGTCCAAGATTGTAAACAACCCGAACTATCCGGTACAATTCCTGTTTACAGGTAAGGCGCATCCGCATGACGGAGCAGGTCAGGGACTGATCAAACGTATTGTTGAAATCTCCCGTCGTCCGGAATTCCTCGGCAAGATTATCTTCCTCGAAAACTATGATATGCAACTGGCACGTCGCTTGGTAAGTGGTGTGGATATCTGGTTGAACACTCCGACACGTCCGCTTGAAGCATCCGGAACATCCGGTGAAAAAGCGTTGATGAACGGTGTCTTGAACTTCTCCGTACTCGACGGATGGTGGCTTGAAGGTTATCGCGAAGGCGCCGGATGGGCATTAACTGAGAAACGTACGTACCAGAATCAGGAACATCAAGACCAGCTGGATGCAGCTACTATCTATACGATTCTTGAGAATGAGATACTTCCGTTGTATTATGCACGTAACAAGAAAGGCTACTCCGAAGGATGGATCAAGTGCGTAAAGAACTCAATCGCTCAGATCGCTCCTCATTATACAATGAAGCGTCAATTGGATGATTATTACAGGAAGTTCTATACGAAAGAAGCGAAACGTTTCCGTATGCTGGCTGCTGATAATTATGCGAAAGCAAAAGAGATAGCCGCATGGAAAGAAGAAGTGGTGGAGAAGTGGGATTCTATCGAAATCGTTTCTTGTGAAAAGACGGAAGAACTCGTTAAAGGCAGCATCGAAAGCGGTAAAGAATATACCATCACTTATGTTATCGACGAAAAGGGCTTGAATGATGCGGTAGGTTTGGAATTGGTTACCATCTATACCAATGCCGAAGGTAAACAACACGTTTACTCCGTAGAGCCGTTTGACTTGGTTAAGAAAGACGGTAATCTGTACACCTTCCAAGTGAAACACAGTATGCAGAATGCCGGTAGTTTTAAAGTAGCATTCCGTATGTTCCCTAAGAACCCGGATCTTCCTCATCGTCAGGATTTCTGCTACGTTCGCTGGTTTAGTTGATCAGTTTAAATATAAGTATAATGAAGCTGCTTTCTTTTTGAGGAAGCAGCTTTTTTATTAAAACAACTATCTACTTGCATGTCAGTTTCTTATTAAAGAATATGCTTATAAATGCTGCAAGCATATCGGGATTGATTCATATAATAAAGGGATTGATTTGTATAATCCGGTGATTGCTTTTGTTGCCGTTTTTAATTTAAAGCCTTTCTTTTGCAGATGAATAGAAAAACTATTAGAGAATGAGTCATGGTTGTTGCAGGATATTAAAAAACATCCTTGTTTTAATAGCGTTGATAATAATTATATTCTTGGGGATGATAGTGTTCTCTCATAAGGGAATTAGTTAATGATAAGGTTTAATATATAGTCCGGCGGCTTATTTGGAGATAGTCGGTGTGCTGTAGGTTCTTTACCGGGTTCTTTTAATCCATTGAGGAAGGATGAATATTCCGGCTACGAGATAGGGGTAGTAAGTGATACATCTCCATACGAAAGCAACGATAAGCGCGATTCCCACGATAGAAAAGAAGTCTGCATAATATACGGTAAACATATATTCGCTGATGCCGCTGCCACCCGGTGTGGGGCTTATCATGAGGATAATCCAGAGTATCAGTTGCCGGGCAAAAGCAAGCAGGTGATTGTCGGACAGTGCAAAAGCGAGCAAAAGAGCGTTGACTACCAGATAACGCGAACACCATGAAAGAGTGGTTACTCCGAAGGCTTTTGCCCAAAAAGAGAAAGGACGGTCGCTCATTTCGTGCGAGCTTGTCACCAGATTATCCGTCAATGAAACGATATTGGGATACCATCGCCGTAGCAAACGCAGGCGGAAGAGTTTAAGAAACAGTGCCCTTACCAGTTCGGAATGCCTGAACAGTGCCAGATAGAGAATCAGTGTCCAAAGGGCGGTAAGTACATAAATGGCGACGAACAGTATCTTAGTGCCCGTGGTGATAATGGTCTTTGTCCCGAATAAATCGTCAAACGGAATCAACATGAGTATCAACGGACAGGCCACTACGAGAAATAGTTCATCCAAAAACAAGCATGAAAGGGTGATTGCCGTACTTTTTCCCGCATTGATACCCTCTTTGTTCAGAAAGAAAGGAATCAGACTGCCTCCACCCACAGCAGAGGGGGTGACTGCGGAGGTAAATTCGCAAAGGATGTTGATATGAAAAGCCTGTTTCCATGTGAGGAAATTGCCTGAGAACAGACGGAAGCGCCACATCAACCCGATGTCGCGTCCCATCATAAACAGGAATGCCAGCAGGATACCGAAGATGATTTTACCGGAAAAACGGACTTGTGAGAACAGGTCTGCATTGAATTCCCTCGAAAACATCCATGAGATAACTCCCAAGCCGATTAATGCGGGTATCCATACGTAGGCAATCTTGATTGTTGTTGACTTTTCCATCCGGCTCTAGCGGTTGTTCCTTCGTATCAAGTTGGAATAGCGGTCGTACACCTCGTCCGTTACGTCTTTCCAAGAACGGGCGATGGTGAGTGAAGCCTGTTTGCCTGTCCGGACAATTAACAGCGGTGCACCGTATAGCTCTCTTATTCGTCCGGCGTATGCCTGTATGGAGTTGTCTGTAAGAAACCCGTTCTTGTTTTCTATGATAATCTCGGAAGAGGTGGAGTTTCTTAATAATACGGACGGCGTTTCCAATGCAGCGGCTTCTCGCACCACCAATGGCGCATTGTCATACAATGAGGGAAACAGAAACAGATCCGCTGCCGTATAGTAGTTTTTTAGCCGGGTGCGGTTGGTCAGCGTACCTACGAAGGTCACTTTGGACTTTAACCCCAAAGTGGCTGCCAGCTGCTTCATCTCCTCGGAAGCGTATCCCGTGCCGATGAAATACATACGGAAAGGGATGTCGGTAAGGAGTGCCAATGCACGCAAAAGAAACTCAAGATTCTTTTCCCATATATGCTGACCTACGAATAGCAACACAAATTCGGGAGAGGCTATGTTCAGTATCCGCCGTGCCTTATTTTTCTGTTCGGGAGTAAGCTCCGCGCCCGAAAAGTCATTGCCATTGTCCACTACTTCCACTTTGCCCTTATAGCCGTATTCACGCAGCGTTTCTTCCACGGCCGCCTGCGGTATCCATACCTCATCCGCCTGCTCGTAGAACTTTACGATGTTCCGGATTAGATAATCGACAATCGTTTTGTTGGGAATCGCCCTTTCAAAGTCCGAACGGTACTTGGAATGGAAAGTTGCCACGCAGGGGATGTGTTGTTGTTTAGCGATTTTCATGGCAAGTGTACCCGATGAAAACGGGCAATGGGCGTGTACCAGCTCGAAAGATAGCTTGTTGATCCGCTCGTGGAAAGGCCAGTCTATTCTCGGAAATCCTAGTCGGTAAGGTTTACGCATCGGGATAGGGATGGAGGAATAGCGGTATATCGGAAATTCTTCATGGTCATCGGATGTCGGGAATTTAGGGGTGACTACACAAACATTCCCGGTTTTCTTATTTAACCAGTATGCGTAATTCTGTGTTGTAAGTGAAACTCCATCCATTATAGGAGGATAACAATCATTGAAAATGCCAATCATGATGTTTATATTTCTTTGCTTAAATTGAAATAACAAATTAACATCATGAGCATTACAAATGTTTTGCCGTAGTATTACATTAACATTAAAAAGAAAGGACGACGGAATATTCGTCATACGGTCCGTTGATTACAAACGATAGGAGTTTGTAAACAAAGGACCGTATGATTGTGAAAGGAGGACCGTATGTGGGGGAGGGAAATGTTGTTGATGATGCTACACCTCTATAATCTCCCAATCGCCTAAATTACGTTCTTCCGCATTGAAGTTAACACCCACCTTCACAAGTTTACGACTGTCGGCAGTGTAGGGAATGAGATAGCCCTTCTCGTCTATCTGACGCAGGGCATCGGACACCGTACCGTTGAGCTTGAACTCGAATACGTAGATATAATCGGAGGTCTTCACTACAGCATCGGCTCTGCCGCGGGCACTGCGTACTTCCACATCTGCAAATTGCCCCATCAGCTTGAACACAAGGTAAAACACCACCTGATAATGCCGTTCCGTCTTATCGTTGAGCTCGTAGGGGAAGTCGGCAAAGAAAGCCCGCAGACGGGTGAGGAACGCTTCGGCATCACCACTCCGTAATTCTCGAACAAACTTGCCAATGTAGAAAACGCTTTCCTCTTTGCTGACGTTTGTATAGAATGGTGTCAGGAAACTGAGAAAACCATATTTCACTTCCTCGTTGGGGAAACCCAACTTATATAATTGGAATTCCTCATCATATTTCTTCACCGTCAGATAACCACTCTGATAAATGACGGGTACAGGATCTTCCACCTTCGCACGATAGTCTGCAAATTGGTTGGCGGTGACCTCTACGCCTTCCAGATCCCGAAGGTCGTAGTCGCTACCCTTGAGCAGCTCCACGAGGAAGGTCGGTGTACCAGTGGCAAACCAATAGTAGGAGAACTCTTGCGAGTCGAGGGCGTTGAGCACGCTGAACGGGTTATAGACTCCTTCGGAGTTCTGACAGAACTGGTAACCGTCATACGTTCGACGCATACGGTCGCGAATATCCTCGTAGGCGACGTTCATTTTCTTAGCAAGGCGCTCCATGTCGGGACGGAAGTTCGCTTCCATCTCCTCGTCGGTGATGCCGCAAATGGTAGCATATCGCTCGTCCATACTGATGTCCTTCAATTGATTGAGGTCGCTGAACACGCTTACTTGCCCGAACTTGGTTACGCCTGTCAGGAAGACAAAGCGCAAGTAAGGGTCGGCACTTTTTAGTACACCATAGAAGGCTTTTAGCATATTGCGGTATTCGTCTCCGAGTGCATCATTGCCGATGGCTTGCAACATGGGCTTGTCATATTCGTCTACGAGGACAACCACTTGTTTGCCTGTCGTACGGTAAATCTTCTCGATGATATAGGCAAAACGTTCTTCGGGTTGGCGGTCTTTCTTCTCGTCGCCGTATTCTGCTTCCCATTTCTCGAGGTATTGATTGAGCATTTCAGTCAGCGAATTGCCGTTGATGTAGTTGCGGGCATTAAGATCCATGTGCAGCACGGGATAGACCGTCCAATCCTTTTCCCACTGCTCGATGGCAAGACCCTTAAATAGATGCTTCTTACCCAAGAAATAGGATTCGAGAGTGGAGAGCAGCAGACTTTTGCCGAAACGACGCGGACGACCGAGAAAGTAGGCTTTGCCATACGTTGCCATGCGGTAGACGTAGGCGGATTTATCTACATAAAGAAACTGCTTTACACGAATATCCTCAAAGCTTTGTATCCCGATGGGGAACTTGCGTAACGGAAGTAGGTCGTTTGCTGTCATATCAATGGAGTCTTTTGTAATCGTATCGCAAAGATAACAAAAAGGGTGATAGATTGGTTGCTTCCCTATGCTTTTTTCTAATCCTTTCGCCTTAAATAAATAGTTCCTGTCTTTGCCCAATGAACATAAACAAGGTCAGTGAAGGTGCGAATGAAGTCGGCGGACTGCTACATGATGTTTATGTCGTTGACGGTAAGTCATGGTATAATGACAAAGAGAACGTAAGAATAAAATTCGCGGAATTCTAAAATTCCCGCAAATATTATCGGGTACTTAGAATTCCGCGCCAAAATCAGATTCAATAATAAGACTGTTATATTTTGAGAACAGCCTCTTTTTGAAAGTACTATTCTTTGTTTAATTCAGCAGTTCGGCAAGTTTCTCCTGCAATTCTTTTCCATGTAGACCTTTGGCTACAATTGTACCGTCTTGTGCAATCAGCACTGTGTACGGAATGCTGCGTACGGCATATAATTGAGCACCTTCGGAGTTCCAGAACTTCAAGTCGGACATCTGCGGCCAAGTCATGTTCAGCGTCTTGAGCGCATCCTTCCATGATGTTTCATCTCTGTCGAGTGATACGCCTACTATTTGCAAACCCTTGTCCTTGTATTCCTTGTAAGCACTTACCAGATTGGGCATTTCACGTCGGCATGGCCCGCACCAGCTTGCCCAGAAATCCACCAAAGTATATTTGCTTTTACCGATGAAGTCGGATAGTTGCACGGTTTTTCCTTCAGGATTCTCCATAGAGAAATTCACGAATTTTTGTCCTATGGCAGTTGATTTGGCTTTTTCCACCTGTTCTTTCAAACGTGCCAAACGCTCGTTAGACTGATATTGCTCCGGAATCTGACCTAGCAACGGTTCTATATCTTCATAATCCATGATGTAGTTGAACTGGCTCAACAAGTGAACACCTACCGGATTGGTGATGTTTTCCTTGATCGTTCCGCTGATAACGTCGGTCATCTCTGCATCCTTAGCATCGATGTCGGCAATCTTGGCATCCCGTTGTTCCACCGTCAGCGTTGTGTCCTGAAGTGATTCATAGATACCGTTTTGTTCCTCCTGCAAAGTATTCATCTTGTCTTTGAAAGACTGATAAGTATTATTTGTAGGCGTTCCTGCCACTTTGCTGTCCGGACCTAAATTGACATTTATATTGCCGTTCTCCAAGAAGAAGTCGGTAATATATTGGTTGTTTCCTTTAGCGTATGTGATGTAACGGTTTACCGTAGAGTCCTGTTTCCCATTGAAAGAGAATTTTCCACTGATGATAATCGCGGTGTCGGTCTTTAGTAAGTCACGGCCTACCACTTCTTGTATGTATACAGTGTCACCGTCTGCTGCACCTTCAACCGTTCCGATGACTTTGTAAGAATTACCATCCGAACAAGCTGCAAAGCCAAGGGTGGAAATTACGAGGATATTAAAAAGTTTTTTCATATGATATAATTTATATAAATGAGTAACTATTGCAAAGGTACTTACAATTTAACGTTTTCACCACATAGTTGTTTTAGAGAATAAAATATTTAACGTTTATATAAAATAAAAGGAGCAAAAATTCCTTTTATAGAATAAAAATAGGAACAAAACTCGTTTATTTTAGTTAAAAAAAGCTGATTACACGGAATTTATTATATATCTTTAAACCCTAAACGAAGAAGAAATATAGAAATATATGGGTGCACATTTACTAAATGCGACTTTTACCCCCGTTGTAACGGGGTGGTTTGCTGTTTTATCTTATATCATTGTAATGTTGCTGTGTATTATCATCTATCTGTTGAGAAGCAGAAGAAAAAGCAGGATGGATGCGCTTATCAATAATGCTATTTGGAATAATTCTCAAACCTACTTCTTTTTGATAGACAGTACCAGCCATATAAGGAAAACCAACTATTATTTCTTGAATGGAAAAGAAGAACCGGAAGAAAAACAATGTTTCGGTGAGGCATTGGACTGCAAATATTCCTATAAGGCGGGTAGGTGCGGTAAGGAAGACTTTTGTGCGTCTTGCCCTATACGCATGAAGATGAGGGAGACATTCGCCCAAAAGGGACGTTTCTCCAATGTGGAGATTACCATGAGTATTTTTAGCCGTACTCAATCGAAAGGCCTTTATAATATCATGCTTTCCGGATCATTCCTGAAATTGGGTAAAGAAGACTTCGTTTTATTGATCGTACATGATATCAGTAAGGAGAAGGTTTTGGAGAAGTCCATACAGCAGACAAGTCAGAAGTTTGCCTCTGTATTCAATAACTTGCCGGTAGGGTGTGCTATCTGCGATAATACGGGAGTTATACAGGAAGTAAACGATACTTATTTGGAGTATCTGGGCGTCTATTCCCGGGATAAAGTTCTTGGGCAATTGAACTTCTTTAGAAATCCGTGTATTAACGATGAGTATAAACAGATGGCAAGGGAGGGAACTCCTGTCTTCGGAGAAGTGAAGTATGATTATGAACAGATAAATGAATGTTATATAAAAAGTAAGCATAAGGAACCGAAGTTCTTCCGGTTTATTGTCGATTCCATCTTGAATCAAAAGGGGGATATTAAATCTTATGTACTGATATGGTTGGATAATACATTGATACACCAGACTTTGACCCAGAACAAGCAGTTCCATGATATGGTAAGTTTTGCTTCTTCGGTGTCTAATATCGGTTTCGGTGCGGTCAATATCCTGAGAGATGAACAGATATCTACTCCTGAGTATTTGGCCAATCTGGGCGGAAGAGAAAATGATAATATACGGGCGTTGTTTTCTAACTTTGAGAATGTACACCCCGAAGACAGGGTGGCGTTGATGGATTATTGGGGACAGGCCAAGTCTCATAAAATGGAACCTTTGGAGAAAGATGTGCGTGTGAAGGTGAACGGTGACTACCATTGGATAAAACAATATATCATGCAGCAGGTATTTGAGCCGGAGAATGAAAACATTGTTTTGCTGGGGGTTAATATTGATATTGACGGGCAGAAAAAAGGGGAAGAAAAATTGAGATTGGCGAAGGAAAAAGCAGAAAGTTCCGACAAGTTAAAATCTGCGTTCCTTGCCAATATGAGTCACGAAATACGTACTCCGCTCAATGCAATCGTCGGCTTTTCCGATTTGCTTGCCAGTGGGGAGAATCCTGAAGAGGTGGAGAGTTATAAAGAAATTATCCATCATAACAATGAATTGCTGCTGCAATTGATCGGCGATATTCTGGACTTGTCCAAGATAGAGGCGGATACACTGGAGTTTAACTGGTCGGATGTAGATATAAATACTTTGTTGAGAGATTTGGAACAAACCACCCGTTTAAAAGTCTCTTCAAACCCTAATGTCGCGATAAACTTCATACCCGGACTGCCGGAGTGTGTGATTCGCACCGAACGTAACCGCATTTCTCAGGTGGTAAACAATTTCCTGAACAATGCTTTGAAGTTTACGGAAAAAGGGGATATAACCTTTGGCTACGAACAACGGGGTAAAAATTTGTACTTTTATGTAAAAGATACCGGTATGGGCATTCCGGAAAAAGAAAGGCAGAAAGTGTTTGACCGGTTTGTAAAGCTGGATACGTTCAAACAAGGTACGGGGCTCGGATTGGCTATCTGCCAAAGCATCGTGAACAAGTTGGGCGGTGAAATAGGGGTTGATTCCGAGCAAGGCAAAGGTTCTACTTTCTGGTTTACACTTCCGGTAAAACTGGAACAGGCGGATGTTGTTGAATCCGTACCCGAATCCGAAGAAGAACAGAAGCCGATTGAGGTAGTGGAAGAAAAGAACACCGCTCAAGCTCCCATACCTGTAACAACAAAGAAGAAAAAGTTACTGATAGCGGAAGATACGGTAGATAATTATAAATTGTTCGAGATTATACTTGAAAAGAAATATGACCTGATACATGCGTGGAATGGAGAGGAAGCAATCTCTCTTTTCTTGGAAGGGGCACCGGATGGGATATTGATGGATATACGTATGCCGAAATGCGACGGTTATCAGGCTACTGCCGCCATCCGGGAAATGTCCAAGGACGTTCCTATCATAGCGGTAACAGCCTTTGCTTATAGTGATGACAGGAAGCGGATACTTTCCAGTGGCTTTAATGGGTATCTGACAAAACCGCTCCAACCTAAAGAATTGTTTAGCACGCTGGAGTCGTTTAATTTGTAAATAAAGGATAAAACAGGCATAATCAAAGGAGGGTCTGTTCGTGAGAACTACCCTTTTTTGTATATTTGCACGATATGTTCGATATACTGATATGAATATGAAAGATCTGATAGATGCACGTTGCGGTTGGGCCGGAACGGATGAATTATACGTAAAATACCATGACGAAGAATGGGGCAAACTCGTTACCGATGATAAAACCCTATTTGAGTTTCTGGTACTTGAAAGTGCTCAGGCAGGATTATCTTGGATTACTATCCTCCGAAAACGTGAAGGGTACCGGAAAGCCTTTCACAACTTTGATGTGAAGAAAGTGGCGCAAATGACACAAGAAGACGTCGAACGATTGATGCAATTTGATGGAATCGTCAAAAACCGACTGAAAATCAATTGCACCATCAATAATGCAAGACTGTTTATGGCTGTTCAGAAGGAGTTCGGCAGTTTTTACGAGTACACTTTATCGTTCTTCCCTAATCGGCAGCCTATTGTTAACAATTTCAAGACGTTGAGCCAGATTCCTGCCACATCTCCCGAATCGGATGCTATGAGCAAAGACATGAAAAAGCGAGGCTTCAAGTTCTTCGGCTCAACTATCTGTTATGCTCATTTGCAGGCAGCCGGTTTTGTGAACGATCATTTGGAAGGCTGTTTCTGTAAAGCGCCGAATAAGGATAAACGGTAATGCGGCCGTTATCTTTTTTTCAGGTTAATCTATCTAAATGATTTTCTCACTATTCGTAAATATTCAGTAAGTTTGTCCGGACTAAAAATAACAATAGGTATGTTAGATTTGGAGAAGATAACCACTGAGGTTCGTAAGATTGCAGTGGAAGCCGGTAGTTTCCTGAGAGAAGAACGTCGTAAATTCCGCCGTGAATTGGTAGAGGAGAAGAATTCTCACGACTATGTTTCGTATGTAGATAAAGAATCCGAAAGGAGAGTCGTGGAGAAATTGAAAGCATTGCTTCCGGAAGCAGGTTTCATTGCCGAGGAAGGTTCGGGAAGCCTGACCTCCGAAGAATCTTGTTGGCTGGTAGATCCGTTGGACGGGACTACTAATTTTATCCATGATAATGCCCCTTATTGTGTCAGCATTGCCCTGAGAAACCGTGAAGAACTACTTCTCGGAGTGGTTTATGAAGTCTGTCGTAATGAATGTTACTGGGCTCGTAGAGGTGGTAAAGCCTACTTGAACGGAGAAGAGATTCATGTATCAAGTATTGCCGAGTTGGATAAGGCTTTTATTGCTTTGGAATTTCCCTATGCTGTGGATAAATACAAACCGACGGCACTTCATTTGGTCAATGCGCTATATGGAAATGCCAGTGGAATGCGGTTGCAGGGAGCTGCCGCCGTCGAAATGTGTTATGTGGCAGCCGGGCGTTTCGAAGCAAGAATAGAAGCCTATTTAGGTCCGTGGGATATAGCGGCTGGCACTATAATATTACAATGTGCCGGAGGCAAAGTTACGGATTTCAGCGGTGGAGATACTTTCTACTCAGGACATCAGGTGTTGGCTTCCAATGGAAAAATGCATGATGCGTTGCTCAAAGTGCTTGCTGAGAGTTAATTATCTCAATATTCACTTTCTTTTCAATGATGGGGGGAGGCTTTTATAAGTTTGTGGTATATTATAATTGGAATAAATTATGAAATCATTATTATTATCAGATCCTGAAGGAAGGGGAAACAAAGAGGCAATGATGAGCTATATACTTGCTTGGACTTTAAAGCGTGCTTCATCTCTATATGCACAAGAAGATTCTATTTTATATGGATATTGTCGAGAGATTTTATTTAAATTATTAGAAAAACAAGATGATGGACAAATAGTTGGCAGTGTCGAGACTTGGTTAGAATGGAATAAAATCGATGTTCATGCTAACGTTGAATTAAAACATGACGGGGTATCGGAATGGCATGCTATCTTAATCGAGAATAAAGTTTATACTTCTACGCATGATAATCAGTTGGAGAGATATCGCTCTATATTTTATAATGCTTATAAAGATGGGGAATTTGAAAAGAATCTTCATTATATATTAATAATTTGTCATGAATCACCATCGGATAAATTAAGACAAGATTGTAAAAAAAATGAATTTCGTTGTATACCTATATTGGATTTATTTAGCAATGATCGGGGGATAGATACGAAAAGCGATATTTTCAATGAATTTTGGTTGAGAGAATGGTAGATATTGGATAGAAAGGTATATTCAGTCCTGCTAAATATTTTCAATTTTCTACCTAATCCGTTGCGCTGCTTGAATAATTTTTGTACGTTTGTGAAATTAAATACAGCGAGCAATGAATATACCTGTTATCTTTCAATTTTTAAAAGAATTATCGGCAAATAATAATAGGGAGTGGTTTAATGAGCATAAAGAAGAATATAAACGTGCACAGTTGGAATTCGAGTTGCTGTTGACCGCTGTTATCGAGCGAATCGCTACTTTTGACGAATCGATAAAAGGTATTCAGGCTAAAGATTGTATGTACCGTATTTACCGTGACACTCGCTTCTCACCGGATAAAACTCCTTATAAAGTACATTTCGGGGGATATGTCAATGCGAAAGGAAAGAAATCCGATCATTGCGGATATTATCTGCATATAGAGAACGGTAACTGTATGCTGGCGGGAGGCAGCCTTTGCCTTGAACCGAAGATATTAAAAGCCGTACGTCAATCGGTTTATGATAATATAGACGAATTCAGGGAAATAGCAGAAGATCCTGAATTCAAACAATACTTCCCTGTTATCGGTGAAACACACTTGAAGACAGCACCGAAAGGTTTCCCGAAAGATTTTCCGTATATGGATTATTTGAAGTGTAAGGAATATACCTGCACGCATTATGTGCCGGATAATTTCTTTTCAGCACCCGACTTTCTTGATAAGACAGAGGCAGTGTTCAAGCAATTGAAACGCTTTGCCGACTTTACCAATTATACGATAGACGACTTTGAATAAACGAGTAAAATAATATATTGTAACTAATTTAAATTAAAAGGATTATGGTAGTAGATACACTTGATAATTTAGAAAAATATACTTCATTAAATCCCTTGTTTGCACAAGCAATTGAATATTTGAAATCAACAGATTTAAACACAATTGAAACAGGAACTAAGGTACAGTTAAAAGGCAAAGACCTTGTAGTGAACTTCGCTCAGACAAATCCTAAGACAAAGGAACAGGCAAAGTTGGAGACTCATAGAGACTTCATTGATATACAAATCCCTTTATCGGGAACGGAAGTGATGGGATATACCCCTGCAAAAGATTGTGTACCTGCCAATGCGGAATATAATGCGGAGAAAGACATTACTTTCTTTGAAGGATTGGCCGAAGATTACATTGCCGTGAAACCGGGAATGTTTGCTATCTTCTTCCCGCAAGACGGACACGCTCCGGGCATCTCTGAAACCGGAGTAAAGAAAGTGATTGTTAAAGTATTGGCTTAAACTCAATAAAATTTCCCTGTTATGGAAAAGACACTGACTATAATAAAGAATGATCCTTGGCTGGAACCGTATGAAACGGCTATCGAAGGACGACATCAGCATGCTGTTGATAAGGAAGCGGAACTGACGGATGGAGGTAAAAATACGCTGGCGGATTTTGCTTCGGGATATTTATATTTTGGTTTGCACCGTACGGAAAAAGGTTGGACGTTTCGTGAATGGGCTCCTAATGCCACTCATATTTATATGGTGGGTGATTTTAATAATTGGGAAGAGAATGAAAAGTATGCTTTGAAGCGTAAGGCAAATGGCGTTTGGGAGATAAATCTGAAAGAAGAAGCCGTACATCATGGTGATTTATATAAACTTCATGTGTATTGGGAAGGCGGACAGGGAGAACGCATCCCTGCATGGGCTACGCGTGTGGTTCAGGATGAACAGACTAAAATATTCAGTGCACAGGTATGGTGTCCGGAGAAACCTTATAAGTTTAAAAAGAAATCATTTAAACCAAATACGGATCCGTTGTTGATCTATGAATGCCATATCGGTATGGCGGAGCAGGAAGAGAAAGTAGGAACTTATAATGAGTTCCGTGAAAAGATACTTCCCCGTGTAGCAAAAGCCGGATATAACTGTATTCAGATCATGGCGATTCAGGAGCATCCGTATTATGGAAGTTTTGGTTATCATGTCTCCAGTTTCTTTGCCGCTTCTTCGCGTTTCGGTACTCCGGAAGAACTGAAACAACTTATAGATGAGGCGCATGGTATGGGCATTGCCGTTATCATGGATATTGTACACTCTCATGCCGTGAAGAATGAAGTGGAAGGTTTAGGCAACTTTGCCGGTGATCCGAACCAGTATTTCTATCCGGGAGGTCGCCGTGAACATCCGGCGTGGGACTCGCTTTGCTTTGATTACGGCAAGAACGAGGTGGTGCATTTCCTGATGTCCAATTGCAAGTACTGGATGGAAGAATATAAATTTGACGGATTCCGTTTTGACGGTGTTACTTCCATGCTGTATTACAGTCATGGTTTAGGAGAGGCTTTCTGCAACTATGGAGATTACTTCAATGGCCATGAGGATGACAATGCAATCTGTTATCTGACTTTGGCAAACAAGATGATTCATCAGGTTAATCCGAAAGCGATAACAATAGCTGAAGAAGTATCCGGAATGCCGGGACTGGCTGCGAAGTTCGAGGATGGAGGCTATGGTTTTGATTACCGCATGGCGATGAACATTCCGGATTATTGGATTAAGACGATAAAGGAAAAGATAGACGAAGATTGGAAACCGTCCGGTATCTTTTGGGAAGTGACGAACCGTCGTAAGGATGAAAAGACCATATCATACACCGAAAGTCATGATCAGGCTTTGGTGGGTGACAAGACGATTATCTTCCGCCTGATTGATGCCGATATGTATTGGCATATGCAGAAAGGAGACGAGAACTATATTGTTCATCGCGGCTTGGCATTGCATAAGATGATTCGTCTGGTGACGGCATCTACCATCAACGGTGGTTATCTGAACTTCATGGGTAATGAGTTCGGTCATCCCGAATGGATTGATTTCCCTCGCGAAGGTAATAACTGGTCATATAAATATGCCCGCCGCCAGTGGGATTTGGTAGACAACAAGAACCTTACTTATCATTATCTTGCCGATTTTGATGAAGAGATGATTAAGCTCATAAAGAGTGTGAAGGGAATTGAGAATACCGACGTTGTTGAAATCTGGCACAACGATGGCGATCAGATATTGGCATATCAACGTAAGGACTTGGTATTTGTGTTCAACTTCAATCCGGTTAAATCGTTTACGGACTATGGCTTTTTAGTATCTCCGGGCACTTATGAAGTAGTCTTGAATACGGATGCCGTGAAGTTTGGCGGTAATGGCCTGTCTGATGATACAGTGAAACATTTTACCATATCCGATCCTCTTTATGAAAAAGAGAAAAAGGAATGGCTTAAACTTTATATTCCGGCGCGTACGGCAATGGTATTAAAGAAAACCAAATAATGAAGAATCAGAGTTATACTTCACATACAAAAAGAACAGCCCGCATGGTTTCTATTGCGGGCGGTGTTCTCTTTTGGATTTTCAGCCTTGCATATTTGGCGGTGTTTCAAGGGAATATGCTGGTGTTGCGTGTTTATGACCTTTTTCATTTGGCTATAAACGCATGGGTTTTGGCATTTATAGTTACCGCTGTCTTGTTCTTGTTGGCTGTATTGATGAAGCGGTTGACCGGTGGAAATAGCATGGAGCTTGCCTACGCACCTTCATTCTTGTTGCTTGGCCTGATGACATTCAGTCCCGAAGGATGGCATCTGTCTTCATTTATATGGACTGTTCTTTTTACGGCTTTGGCATTTGTTTTACTCTGGAAAAGAACAGGTTTTAATGCGATGGTGCTTCGAATGATATTCTTGTGCCTGCTTACTGTAAGTATGGGGAATACAAATGAAAAATATCATAATCAAGAATCTATTGAGATACAGCAAGTACATTACAAATAGATGACAATACAATCTTGTTTTTTGATTTAAGTCAAGAAACGCGCTCTATCTGTTATATTTCTGCTTTGAAATATATGCAGTTTTAAACAAACAGTATACTTTTGTGTCGTAAGACATGATATTTTGAAGACATAAGATAATAGGATGGGTAAAAAGATTGTTTGTAGGATATGAAGAATTCAGGACTAAATTAGAGAAAATTAAGCGTACCCAACTAAGAGAGGCTGCTTCCGAGATTCGGGAGCAGTTTTTATTTTATAGAGAATACTTCAAATTAAAAAAGACGTCCGTACGATTGCCGACGAACATACGGTCCTTTGTTTGCAAACTCCTATCGTTTGTAAGCAATCGACCGTATGTTGAACCATAGGTTTCCGGCACAGACTTCCTTCTCTTTTTAATTAATTAACTTTTACTCGGTGAACAAGCTGTCTGACGGGCTGTTATATGATTGTGTTTTTCATAGTATTAGATTAAGGTTAATTAAGATTTGCAGACTTGTGAAAGTTAGTACGTCTGAAGTAGAAGCGTCTACTATAAAAAATAAAGTTCTCTGTAAACGGTCATACGGTTACAGAGAATTTTTTCTTTTATAACTCTGGCTTTTTTCCGGCAAATTTTGTATATTTACAGGAGTAGAACCGAAATACTTATTAATTATGAGCAATGAAGTTAATCTATATAATGTGAGTGACGGGATTGCCCTGAAGGTATTTCAAGGTTTGGATGAGTTTAACCGGGGCAGGAGAGAAGACGGAGGATATTATGCCGTCAGTGTGGCTACGGCTCATCGTTCGGTCTACGCATTATGGAGAATATTTAAAGCACAATCTCCTTTATATATCCGGAACTTGGCGATTAATTTTGATGATGCGGTGCAACGTGCCATGGAATACCTCCGCAACTGCAATGTGTGTCTCAAAATACTGGATAACACCTATTTCGAACCTTATTATTCCTCGTCGGATGATATGATTGCTTTTGGGAAATATAGCGGTAAACGCTTGGCGGAGATTTATTATATAGACCCGCATTATGTACTTTGGATTGCCAATAAGTTTGAACCCCGTAACAGGAAAGATGAAAAATTGGTTGAGGCTGCACAGGGCTTTCGTCAGGTTTATTTAGAAACGGTCATATCCAAGAGGCAGATTCCTGCCGTGAGTCGTTATGTAGGTACGGTAGGAGAGAAACTCAAGGATTTGAACTTGACGGTGTTGGCAGTCAGGCTACAGTTGGATACGTATAAGAATGATTATTTCGTGGATCAGAATGTTTTAGCTTCGGATATGGATGGCAACCGGTTCTCTTTTTTGGTAAAGGCGGCGGCAAGAAGTCTGGCACCTGATATGCTGAGTTGTTACACCCGAAAGGTTCATCCGAAAGAGCAGCTATATCTCGTGTCCGCTAAAGTTCTTTCGCATTATGAGAGCAAAGGCATCCGCTACACCCGGCTCGGATATATTAAGCTGAAGTAGACCTTTTCTCTTTCCACCATTTGTTCAGGAACAATATACCCGTAATGATCAGTGCGGTGGATAATCCTGTATAAAATACCGAAATAAAGGAGTTGGGAAGCAGATGAAAGGTGCGGATGGTGATGCCGAGCGCTATCATAAAGCACATGATGATCCATCCTTTCAGGTCGAAAAAAGAAAAGGGGCAACTCTTATTCCCTTTTGCTTTGATTCGTTCGGAATGTTTGTTGAATAATCTGCGGAATATGAAAATGAAGAATAAAAGGAAGATGGCAGTTGCTTCTCCTACTTTGAACAGCCAATCCTTTGAATCGGTAAGCCAAGTGATGATTCCGATTCTGAGTATGTTGGCACCGGCTACTGTCCAGACAATGCCTGCAATCAGTAATAATGTATGGTTGCTTACGCCGTATTTCATTATTTATATGTATTAATAAAACAATTCCCCGTCGTTTGGGCGGGGAATCGTTCTATTGTGTTATGCTTTAGAAAGTTCCGTAACGTGTTGTCAACAGTTTACGGTCGCCTAATGTGTTGTCCACACGGGCTACGTTTATCCAGAACTTGTTCTCCCGTACGGATTCTATCGGATAGGCAGCTTTCTCGCGAGAGTAACTGTGTGTCCATTCATTCGCTACAATCTCATATTCAGGATGTGGAGCGTTAACAAGTACGTTATCGTCTTTGTCGGCATTTCCCTCTTTTACTTCTTGTATCTCCTGATAGATTGTGAGCATTACTTCTACGAAATTCTTCAGTTCCCAAAGGCTTTCGCTTTCCGTCGGCTCTATCATCAATGTACCGTGTACCGGGAAAGAAAGAGTAGGAGCATGGTAGCCGTAATCCATCAGACGCTTTGCAATGTCATTCTCGCTGATACCTGTTTCCTCATGTATCTTGCGGCATTCCAGAATCATTTCGTGACCTACATATCCGTTTGCTCCGCGATATACGATGCCGTAAGTATCATTCAGACAAGCTGCCAGATAGTTTGCATTCAGAATAGCGATCTTGGTAGCCTGTGTCAATCCTTCTGTTCCCATCATGCTAATATAGCCGTAGGTGATAGCGAGGATACCCGCGCTGCCGAAAGGTGCTGCTGAAACCGTATTCAGGTTGCTGCCCCATATCGGATGGCTTGGTAAGAAAGGAACGAGATGTTCGGCTACGCATACAGGGCCTACACCCGGACCGCCACCGCCGTGAGGGCTGGCAAATGTCTTATGCAAATTCAAGTGGCAAACGTCGGCTCCGATAAATCCCGGATTGGTAAGCCCTACTTGTGCGTTCATATTGGCTCCATCCATGTAGACTTGTGCTCCACATGCGTGAATGATGTTACATATTTCTACGATCTCCGTTTCAAAGATACCGTGTGTGGACGGATAGGTAATCATCAACGCTGCCAGATTATCTTTATTTTCTTCCGCTTTTGCTTTTAAGTCGGCAAGTTCCACATTACCATGTTCGTCACAGGCACAAGTAATGGTCTCGTATCCGGCTTGTATGGCAGATGCAGGGTTTGTACCGTGTGCGGAAGCCGGGATAAGAATCTTGTTACGATGTCCCTGTCCGATGCTTTCCAGATAAGAACGTATGATGCGAAGACCTGTATATTCACCTGCCGCACCTGAATTCGGTTGTAAAGTAACTCCTGCAAATCCGGTAATGACCTTTAGTTGCTCACTTAGATTATGAATCAATTCGTGATAGCCTTCGGCCTGGTCTTCCGGAACCAAAGGATGGATGCACATCATTCCGGGATTGCTTAACGGGAGCATCTCGGATGCTGCATTCAGCTTCATGGTGCAGGAACCCAACGAAATCATGGAGTGTGCCAATGAGATGTCTTTTCGGTCGAGACGTTTGATATATCGCATCATTTCCGTCTCCGTGTGGTATTTATTGAATACCTCGTGTGTAAGGAACGAACTTGTACGTTTCAGACCCGCCGGGATGCAAGAGCAGTCCGGTAATGTGGTTACTTCCTGATAGTTCTTCTCCGCAGCGATAGCAAAGATGGAAAGCAATATATTGATATCATGCAGATCTGTTGTTTCATCGATGCTCATACCTACTTCTCCATTCTCGAAGTAACGGAGATTCACTTCCTTACTCAAAGCGATGGTACGGATTTGTTGTGGGAAAACGTGTTCCGGCAAGGAGAAACGGAGTGTATCGAAGAAACAGCTGTTTTCTTGTTTATACCCGAGCTTGCTGATTTCCTTGTTAAGGAAACAAGTGATACTATGAATGCGTGAAGCAATGTTTGTCATTCCTTCCGCACCATGATATACGGCGTAGAATCCCGCCATTGTAGCCAGTAAGGCTTGAGCGGTACAGATGTTGGAAGTTGCTTTCTCACGTTTGATATGTTGCTCACGGGTTTGCAGTGCCATACGGTAACACAGCTTTCCGTATTTGTCTTTAGACCATCCGATGATACGTCCCGGAATGTTACGTTTGTATTCGTCACGTGTAGCAAAGTATCCGGCAGAAGGACCGCCGTAGAACATAGGAATACCCAAACGTTGTGTGCTTCCGAATACGATGTCTGCTCCCCATTCTCCCGGAGGAGTGAGCAGTACAAGGCTCATGATGTCCGCATCCACGGCTACTTTACAGTTGGCAGCATGGGCTTTTTCGGTAAATTCGCGATAATCTTCCGCATTTCCGTTTGCATTGGGGTATTGGATGATACATCCGAATACATCGGGAGTGAACTCGAAGTCTTTGTACTTGCCTACTTTCAACTGCATTCCCTGCGGGATGATACGTGTCTGGATAACGGCAAGATTATGGGTGAAGATGCTTTCATCTACGAAGAGCACATTAGCGCCTGATTTCTGCTGGTCGCGTGTGCGCAGGGCGTACATCATGGCAGCAGCTTCGGCAGCGGCGGTTGCTTCGTCCAATAATGAACAGTTGGCGAGCGGCATTGCGGTGAGGTCACTGACTACCGTCTGGAAGTTCATCAACGCCTCCAAGCGTCCTTGTGAAACTTCTGTCTGATAAGGAGTGTAAGAAGTGTACCATACCGGGTTCTCAAATACGTTTCGCTGGATAACAGCCGGAGTAATGGTATCATACCATCCGCATCCTATATAGGATGTGTAGACTTTGTTTTTGGCAGCTATCGCCGATATGTGTTCGGCAAAGGCCCTTTCGGTCATAGGTTCGGGCAAGTTCAACGGCTTTTTCAGACGTATATTTGCCGGAATGGTTTTATCAATTAACTCATCCAAACTCTTGACACCGATTTTTTCCAGCATTTCGGGCAGGTCGCTGTCATTGATTCCGATGTGACGGTAAGACAATAAATCTGTTTTCATGGTTATATAATAATAAGATTGATTATTTGTTATCTGAAGAATGGGTTATCCCGTTTCTCTGCTCCGATACTGGTAGGTGCTCCGTGACCGGGGTAGACCACCGTATCGTCGGGCAATATAAACAGACGGCTGCATATATGCTCCCGCAGTTCGTCGAAGTTACCTCCGGCAAGATCTGCCCGTCCGATGCTTCCCTGAAACAATACGTCACCGGAAAACATACATTTCTCTTCTTTGCAGTAATATACCAAACTGCCGGGAGAGTGTCCGGGCACATGGATTGCTTCCAGATTTGTATTTCCGAAAGTGATAATATCTCCGTCGCATACGTATTTGCCTAATGGGACGGGAGCTTCTTTCAATTCAAATCCGAACATCCGGGATTGTTGCGGTGCACGTTCTAGCCAAAATTCATCGGCTTGATTGGCTTCCGCCTTTACTCCGTACTCTTTCAGCATAAACGGATTGCCAAAGATATGGTCCAGATGGAGGTGGGTACAGAGCAAGCGTGTAACGTGCAGTTCATTACCGGTTATGTAATTCTTCAATGCCTGCTTCTCATCCTCGTAAAAGCATCCTGCATCAATTACTACCGCTTCTTTTGTCTCGTCCGATAATACGTAGCAGTTTACCGGAAACATATTAAATTCAAATCTTTTAATTTTCATAACGCAATCTTCTTGACGTTAAAGTGAAACATATACGACCTTTTTCGTCTCAAAGAACGGTTCTTTGAAATATTGGTTCAGGTCGGATATCATTGTTTTGTTCTTTACGGGCATCGTTTCCCGTTCCAGTTCGCCGCCTTTCAGGCAAATAAGTCCGTTGGGCAAGGCGTTATGCTGTTCTTTTGCTATGTTCTTTTTGATAATGTCGATCAGGTCGGCAAGCGGCATTACGGCCCGGCTCACTACAAAGTCGAATAAAGCCTTCTCCTCTTGTGCGCGGGCATGCCTGAAAGTCGTGTTCTTCAACCCGATGGCATTTGCCACTTCCGTTGCCACACGGACTTTTTTACCGATACTGTCTACTAAATGAAATTTACATTCGGGAAAAAGTATGGCAAGGGGGATACCCGGAAAGCCTCCGCCCGTACCTAAATCCATGATACTGCTTCCGGCACGGAAATTAATGATTTTGGCGATTCCCAGGGAGTGCAGCACATGATGCTCATACAAATTCTCGATATCTTTTCGAGAGATAACGTTTATCTTCGCATTCCAGTCGATATATAAATCATAGAGCGCGGCGAATTGCCGTTTCTGCTCGTCTGTCAGGTTCGGGAAGTATTTTAAGATCAACTCCATCGTTATTTCTTATTCGTATTGACCGGTTGTTCTTTCAGCAAACCTTGTAACACATCGTATGAAAGTGCTATTTCCGTAGCTCCTGTACTGTATGGAGCTATCTCATATACATTATAGAAGAAATAAATGCTATCCTTTCCCAGACGGAAGTTCTCGCTCGGATACATTTCCGTATCTTGCAGATAAGCCTTGTCTTCCAGTTCTTCCAGCGTGGCGCTATCGGTGTCTTTCATCAGTTTCTCCAACAGAAGTTCGCTGACAGCGTTTTTATAATTCGGTTTGAACACATCGTTCAGATGCAGGATGCTTCCGTTTTCGGCATTGAAGTTGATAAAGTTCGTGCTGTATGTGCCGTGAGCGCCTCCGCGATATTCGCTTTCGTTGACGGCATATACCAGATAACGTGAATTTTCACTTAACGGACGCGCTTCAATGGATTGATAATAGGAATACCATCCGCCTACGGACTCTTCGCCGTTACTGTTTTGCAGGTCTTCCCGATAAAGCGCTTGCAAATCTGTGCGGTATTCTTTCACGTAGGTGTTTCTGAAAGAATCGACGGCAGCGGTTGCATCCAACCCGTCATACGCCTTGCCGAAGCAAGTGACGATTAATGCCCGGTTGACGCTATCCATCAATACCTGATTGTCACATTTGACCGGATAGACAAAATCAATCCTCAAATTGCAATTCGGGGAAGTGCTATCGTTGATAAGTGAAGCTGTATTGTCTATCTTGATACTATCAAATTCCATGTTACCATATTGTTTCACTTTTCCGTCGTTACACGAAAAAAAGATGGAACTAATTAGGGTTGCTATGGTTAAGAAACCTATCGTTTGCTTTTTCATAATCATTTTGTTAGTCATACACCTGTTGTATACTCTCATTTGATGTACAAATATAGAATATATTGTGGATTCCTACGAATAATTAGCGCATTAATTCCAATGATAAGAACGATTTAATCGTTCAGCCGAAAACAGCCTTGCGTTTAGGCATGGCGAACCTGTCGTTTGCCCATGCCCATCCTGTCGTTTCAGCATGGTCAAACGAATAAATTATAAGGGTGAACAAAGCTCCTTTCCTGCTTGTTTATTATCTTTGCAAGCAGGACAAAATCATTCATAAAAACAGATTATATATAATGAGTAAGATAGAGAAAAAAATATATCCGGTACTTGGTATGCATTGTGCCGGGTGCGCTAACAATGTGGAACGTACGGTGAAAGGATTGGACGGGGTGGTGAATGGAGCCGTGAACCTTGCAGCCAACAATCTGTCGGTAGAGTTCGACTCCGGAAAGATTACTCCCGAACAGATACACGAGGCGGTGAAGAAAGCCGGATACGACCTGATTGTAGAAGAAGACAATGCCTTGGAACGTCAGGAAGAAGAACAAAAGGAACGTTTCGGGAAATTAAAAATGAAGACAATAGGAGCGTGGCTTTTTTCTGTTCCCGTAGCCGTATTGGGCATGTTCTTCATGCACGTGCCTTATGTGAATTTTATCATGCTGGTACTTTCATTGCCGGTACTGATTTATTTCGGCAATTCCTTTTATGTGAATGCATGGAAACAACTGAAGATAGGACGTAGCAATATGGATACGCTGGTGGCGTTGAGTACCTCCATCGCTTTCCTGTTCAGTCTGTTTAATACGTTTTTCCCGGACTTCTGGTATAACAGGGGGTTGGAACCTCATGTCTATTACGAAGCGGCTACGGTGATTATCGCTTTTGTTCTTTTGGGCAAGCTGATGGAGGAGAAAGCGAAAGGCAATACCTCGTCCGCCATCCGTAAGTTGATGGGATTGCAGCCCAAGACCGCCCGTTTGATAAAAGACGGCAAAGAAGAGGATGTACTGATTACTCTGCTTCAGGCAAATGACTTGATAAGCGTTCGTCCCGGCGAAAAGATTCCGGTAGACGGTACGGTGGTGGACGGAAGTTCGTATGTGGACGAGAGCATGATAACCGGCGAACCGATACCGGTGGAGAAGACGAGCAGTGAGCACGTCCTTGCCGGTACGATCAATCAGAAAGGTTCTTTTACGCTCCGGGTGGAGAAAACGGGTAAAGAGACCGTTCTTGCGCATATTATCCGTATGGTGCAGGAAGCTCAAGGTTCAAAAGCTCCCGTACAGCGTATTGTGGATAAAGTAACTTCTATCTTTGTTCCTACTGTTCTCGGCATTGCCATACTTACGTTTGTGGTATGGATGGTATTGGGAGGAATGGACGATTTCTCCTACGCTATATTGTCCGCCGTGTCCGTATTGGTTATTGCCTGTCCGTGTGCTTTGGGACTTGCCACTCCTACTGCTTTGATGGTGGGTATCGGAAAGGGTGCAAGCAATCATATACTGATAAAGGATGCCGTTGCACTGGAACAGATGTGTAAGGTGAATACGGTGGTTTTTGACAAAACAGGAACGTTGACGGAAGGGCATCCCACCGTTTCCGGTTGGCTGTGGGCACAGGCGGAAGATACGAACTATAAATCCATTCTACTGTCTGCGGAGCAGAAGTCGGAACATCCGTTGGCAGAAGCTATCGTAGAGGCTTTGCAGGCGGAGAATATACAGCCGGCTACGGTAAGTTCATTTGAAAGTATGACCGGAAGAGGTATAAAGGTGGAAGTAGACCACGAGATTTATTGGGTGGGAAGCCATAAGCTGCTGATAACCTTTAATGCGGAAGTAAAAGATGTCTTGGAGGATATGCTGACTCAATATGAAAGGGAAGCCAAAAGTATCGTTTACTTCGGCAAAGGGAATGAACTGCTTGCGGTCATCGCCATTAGCGACCAGTTGAAACCGACATCTTTACCGGCTATCAAACAGTTGAAAGCCAATGGCATCTACGTATGTATGCTCACGGGCGACGGACACGAAACTGCTCAGGCTGTGGCGGGAGAACTGGATATAGACCGTTTTATTTCGGATGCTTTGCCTTCCGATAAAGAAGAGGTAGTGAAGCAATTACAGTCGGAAGGGAGAGTGGTGGCAATGGTAGGTGATGGCATCAATGATTCTCAGGCGTTGGCACGTGCCGATGTCAGTGTGGCTATGGGGCGCGGAACGGATATTGCGATGGATGTGGCTATGGTGACGTTGATGACTTCGGATTTGCTGATGCTTCCGAAAGCATTTAAACTCTCACGCCAGACGGTGAAGTTGATCCGTCAGAACCTTTTCTGGGCGTTTATCTATAATTTGATCGGTATTCCCATTGCGGCAGGTATATTGTTTCCTATCAATGGATTGCTGCTCAACCCGATGCTTGCCAGTGCTGCAATGGCGTTCAGCTCTGTCAGTGTGGTACTGAATTCGTTGAGCCTGAACTGGAGAAAACTATAATCCTGTTGGGAAATTAATAATGAACAATTAATAATGAATAATGTAGGACAGGTGACGTTTCTCTTGTCCTTCATTATTAATTGTTCATTGTCAATTATTAATTATCAATTTATATCCTATTCCCCGTACATTGACAATCCTTATCCGCTCGTCTTGCGATAGTTTGTGCCGCAGTTTGGTGATGAATACATGAAGGCTTCGCGCATTGAAGAAACTGTCGTCTCCCCACAATTCCAACAAAAGATTTTGTGTATTTACCACTTGGTTACGGTTTTCGCACAGTCGTTTCAGTATTTCGGTTTCCCGGTGTGAAAGCTCTTGCTTGCTTCCGGCGAAAGATAATATCTGAGTAATAGGATTCAATGTGTAATTACCTATATTATAACTGTTTTCATATCTCTCTTCAATAAAAGCTTTATTCAGTAATGCCTTGATTCGTATGATAAGCTCCTGTATGCCGAAAGGTTTTTTCAGATAGTCGTTCGCTCCCAATTCGAAGCCCGCTACTACATCATTAATGGCAGAGCGTGCGGTTAGGAATAACACCGGCGTACGTTTGTCTGTCTGGCGGATGCGGCGTACCATTTCGAAGCCATCCATTCGGGGCATCATTACATCTGCCACCAAAACATCGGGATGCAATTCAAAGAAAAGATGTAAACCTTCTTCTCCATCTTTTGCCGTACTGATTTTAAAATCAAGGTTCTCCAGTGTTTCCTTGATAATCATGGCGAGCGTCTGTTCGTCTTCTACGAGTAGTACATGTATCTTTTCGTTGTTCATAGCGGTAGCAGGATTGTAAACGTGGAACCTTGTCCGGTAATACTATTAACTGAAATTCTCCCTTTATGTTGTTCCACCATTGTTTTTACATAGTATAATCCGAGTCCGTAACCCTTTACGGCATGACGGTTGCCGGTAGGTATGCGGTAGAACTTATCAAAAATATGCGCCAGCTTATCGGAAGGTATGCCGTTGCCTTTGTCCGTGACGGATAGGAGGGTATATTCATCGTTTTGTTCGGCACGGATGGATATATGGGCGGAATCATCGGAATACTTCACTCCGTTGTCTATCAGATTGCTGATGATATTATACAAGTGCGTGCGGTCGGCATTCACCGTTAAATCTTCGGGACGGATGTCCGTATGGAATGTGACGGGTTTATCGGCTTTCAGCTTGTGCTGCTCAATAAGTTCGTCCAACAATTCTTTTATATGGATAGACTCTTTATGCAACTTGAAGTTCCGCTTTTGTTCCATACTCATCGAGAGGATTTGTTCGACCAATCCGCCGAGCTGTTTTAATTGTTCCTGTATGACGTACTGGTATTTCCTTCTCTTCTCTTTATCGTTTATCTCAAAATTGAGCATGGCGTCATTGGCTGCATAAGCAACGGCAATCGGAGTTTTCAGCTCATGCGTCATGTTATGGGTGAAGTCTTCTTTCATTTCTTCAAGGGTCTTCTGCCGGAACAGGATATGAATAAGGTATCCGAAGGAGAAGGACAGAATGATAAGAATAAGTAGGGATGTTATCAGGATACCTGTCATCTGCTTGAGTACGAGTATTTCTATCGGTTCCATCCATAGCCTGTGGATAGAGCTTCCATGTATATCGAATATGTAATCAAAATGTATGGCTTTGGGGCCGGGACGGTAAGAAGGAACATTGGTGACGGTTGCTATTAATACGGTATCGTGCAGCAAACTGTCGTTCCGGTACCGGTTGGTGCAATGGAGTATTTCACTGCGGTGCGGAGCTACGATACCTTTGTCGGCAAGAATGGTTGTCAGTAAGCTGTCATATCGTTGTACATTCATATCCGTGAAGTCATCCAGTCCGGAGTGTATGCCCCTTTGGAAATATTGTGAAAGCAGCAATAAATCATTCGTCTTTTTTATTTGCGCACTGAAAGGGTTATCCGCCATGAGCGTTGCTTCTTGTTCGTTTTCCATGGAGTTGCCCACCGAATCCTGTGCCGAAGCATTTGATTTCATATAGATTTGCCCTCCGTTTTCAGCAGCTACCGTGTCATTGACAGCACCGGCACTTGCCTCTATCATCCCGTGCAACTCACTGTAACGGCTGAGTGAGTCTATTCTGAACATCATTTCACTGTAATCGCCCATTTGCATGGATTCATGGATGTCCTTTACCATGCGCTCTTTCATCGTGTGATAAAGTCCCGTAAGCCAATAGGTCTGATACCCGAATACACCTATCAATGATAGAATGACAAGGGTGGCAATAATTTTAATAGGCAATTTCATGCTGACAAAAATAGTAAGAACAGGCTATCATCCTCCTTTTTGATAAGACTAAATAACACTTCGTAAGCAAATGATAACGTGAATATATTTCTATTTTGCCGTATTTTGCGATATACCCTTAAACAAAAGATTATGAAACGTATTATATGGGTGGCTGTATTCTCGCTTTGGTTGGTGCAGCTATTTGCCCAACAGACGGATTCGGTACACGTATTCTTAGACAGTGTTCTGGTGAAACTACCCGAAGTGATGGTAAAAGGAGAGCGTCCGATAGTGAAGGTCGAGGATGGTAAACTGAAATATGACGTTCCGCGTCTGATAAAAGATAAAGCGGTGAATAATGCTTTTGACGCTATAAAAGAGTTGCCGGGAGTGATTTCCCGTAATGAAAACGACTTGTCGCTGATAGGGAGTAGTTCGTTACATATTATCATCAACGGACAGTTGTCTACCATGAGCTACGAACAGTTACTTTCTTTGCTGAAATCCATACCTGCGTCGATGGTAGCAAAAGCGGAGGTTATGTATAGTGCTCCACCACAGTATAATGTGAGGGGAGCATTGATTAATATCCTCTTGGAGGAACAAATGGAGGATACTTTGCAGGGAGAAGTGGCGGCTGCTTATTCTCAAACCCGTTACGGGAGCACGATGCTGCGCGGTAATTTACTTTATGTCACATCCAGATTCTCTCTGGATGCTCTCTACTCTAACAACTGGACGCAGTGGCGGACGGGAGAAGACTTGCTGTCACTTCACACCTATAATGACGTATTGAACCGGATAACTCAGGTGGATAGGGGGAAGGGTAAACAACTGGCACATAATGTCCGCATAGGCACAGGATATACTTTTAAGAGTAAGGATAAACTGAATCTCACTTATACGGCTCAGTTGGACGATGCAACAAGCCGGCGTCATTCGGAAACAGACTTTGCGTTGCGGGATGAAGTTGCCTATGAGAAAGTCTATACGGATAATACTGTGGAAGGACCTTCGGGACTGCATAATCTGAGGTTGGAGTATAATTCTCATTTCGGTTTGGTGGCCGGTGCGGATTATACTTATTATAAGGATAACTCGGATCAGGATTTAGCCAATCGCTCCGGTGAGGAATTGAAGAAAACTATTCTATCCGCTTCGGAGCAACGTATCCATAAAGGAATGGTTTACGTAAACCAGACACATACGTTGCCCGACGATTGGGGATTGACTTACGGAGTAAATGTTTCCTTCTCCCGCAACAACAGTTTTTCCGATACTTGGCAGGATGATAATTTTGATGAGGCTTCATCCTTTAGAAGTATTCAGAATGAACGGACAGTGAATGCCTTTGCCGGATTTACAAAGACCTTTGCGCAGAAACTATCGGTACAGGCCTCTATTGCTGCCGAATATTATAAAACGACGGAAGAATCCGGGGGCAGGACAAGTACGTTGTGGGATAATGTCGCATGGTTTCCGAATGTCAATATAAGCTATGTCATTTCGCCGACGCATATTTTGCAACTGTCTTTGTCGAGCGATAAGAAGTATCCGTCGTATTGGGAGATAAATCCGGTGACCAACTATCTCAATGCCTATTCGGTAATGAAAGGTAATCCGTACCTGAAACCTTCGCGCTCTTATGAGTTCCAATGTAGCTATATCTTTAAACAAAAGTATGTATTGACTGCTTTTGTCAATCATACATCCGATCATTTCGTACAACTCCAATGGCAGTCGGATGAAAGTTTGAACGGTATATTCCAACCGGTTAACTTTGATTTCTCACGTATAATGGGAGCTGCCTTGGTCGTTCCGTTTAAAATAGGTGAGATATTAAACTCACAATTGACACTGCAAAGTTTTCAGAAACGAGAAAGAGCGTCTGATTTCCATCATCTGTCTTTCGACCGTAAACGTTTCTTCGGATTTGCCATGTTGAGTAATACCGTGAAACTATCTTCATCTCCGGATTTAAAGTTGGATATATCCGGCTATTATGCAACTTCCAGTATACAGGGTATTTATGATTTAAGTGATTCTTATCAGGTATCGGCCGGATTGAAATGGACCTTTGCAAAGGAAAAAGCGCAGTTGATGCTTCGTTGCGATGATATCTTTAACAGTACGATTCCCGAGACTACGGTCAATTATGCAGGGCAGCATAGCCGTATGAATGTATTGAGCGATCGACGCACCGTTTCCCTCTCATTCGTTTATAAATTCGGAGGCTTTAAGGAGTCGAAAAAGAGTGATGTGGATACGTCAAGGTTCGGAAGATAGCGTTAATTGTTGCTTATAATATGAGCGTCTGAAACTTTTATTTATACCTTTGCGTTTCGGAGATATAAATAAGGAGAAGAGATGATTCGTAAAGCAATACCGGAAGATTTACCATTGATACTCAACATCATTCTTGATGTAAAACGATTGATGACGGAGGGAGGTAACACCCAATGGGATTCTGATTATCCGGGAGAAAGGGAATATAGTAAGGATATCGAACTGGGTGAACTCTGGCTGGAAGAATTGGATGGATTTATATCCGGCTTTATGGCTATCAACAGTTCTTTATCGAAAGAATACAATGACGTAGAGTGGATGACCGAATTGCCGGCAAATGGCATCCATCGTCTTGCTGTAAATCCTGCTTTTCGTGGGAAAGGAGTAGCGAAAAGGTTATTTACATTTGCCGAAGAGCTATCAAGGCTACAAGGTATGAAAAGTATTCGCTTGGATACGTTCTCTCTTAATAAAGCTGCGCAACGGTTGTTTGTGAATAACGGCTATACGTTTGTGGGCAATATCTTCATGAAAGGCCGTACGATTCCTTATCTTTGTTTTGAAAAGAGTTTGTAAATCGCCCAAGGGAGCGTTGTCTTACACTCAAGGGGGCGTTGACCAACGCTCAAGGGAGCGATAGCTCACATCTACCGGAGCGTAAGACATCACTCCCTTAGACGTTTTTCAGATTGTATCTTGCCGCACCATGCACGACAAACCAATACGGAAATCTTGTACGGCACTATAAAAACTTTTCTTTATAGCCCACTTTCCCAATGTGCCGATAACTTGATAGGCCATGACTACAGCTTTTATCTCAATGGGGTGATGCCGTTGGCAAGGGTGGCGTCCAGCATACGGCGGTATAGTACACAATCCGTAAAAAAGGTAGGAATACCCGTAATATGGATACTCCCGCAAGGTAAGTTTATCCGTACATTTGCAACTGGAATCCTAAGCAATGATTCGTGTTATAATATTAAAGACCATTAGAATATGTATTTAGAGACAATTAACTCTCCTTCGGATGTAAAGCAATTGTCCATGAAGGAACTCAATGTATTAAGCGGAGAAATCCGTGAAACCCTGCTAAAGAAGCTAAGTGCCCACGGCGGTCACTTCGGCCCTAACTTCGGCATGGTGGAAGCCACTATCGCCCTGCACTATGTGTTCAACTCTCCGACAGACAAAATTGTGTTCGACGTATCCCACCAATGTTACGTGCACAAGATGCTGACCGGACGGAAAGAAGCCTTCCTCAACGCCGACCGCTACGATGAAGTATCAGGCTACACCGAACCGAATGAGAGCGAGCACGATTTCTTCACCATCGGTCACACCTCCACCTCCGTCAGCCTGGCAAGTGGTTTGGCAAAGGGCCGCGACCTGCAAGGCGGCACCGGAAACGTCATCGCCGTGATAGGTGACGGTTCTTTGAGTGGTGGCGAAGCCTTTGAAGGATTGGACTATGCAGCCGAACTGGACAGTAACTTCATCATCATTGTCAACGACAACCAAATGTCTATCGCCGAAAACCACGGCGGACTCTATCGCAACCTGCAAGCCCTGCGCGAAAGCAATGGAACGTGTGAATGCAACTTCTTCCGGGCCATGGGGCTGGACTATGTTTATGTGGCAGATGGCAACGATGTGGAAGCCCTGATAAAAGCCTTTGAGACCGTGAAAGACAGTCGCCACCCCGTAGTGGTGCATATCAATACATTAAAAGGAAAGGGTTATGCTCCGGCAGAACAGCATAAAGAGGCATGGCATTATTGCAGTCCTTTCGACCCTGCAGCTGTATTAGAGGAGCTAGCGAAGGAAGAGTCCGGAGTGCCGCAGGTCATACCGACCGATGTGCCGGAAGACTATGCCGACCTGACCGCCGAATATCTCCTCTGCAAGATGAAAGAGGATTCGCGCGTTGTGGGAATCACTTCAGGTACACCGACTGTTATGGGATTCACTCCGGAACGTCGTGCACGTGCCGGAAAGCAATTCGTCGATGTAGGCATTGCCGAAGAGCACGCCGTAGCCTTAGCATCGGGAATCGCTGCAGCCGGTGGCAAGCCTGTCTATGGAGTTTATAGTACCTTTATACAGCGCAGTTACGATCAACTGTCACAAGACCTCTGCATCAATAATAACCCGGCGGTGATATTGGTATTCTGGGGCTCATTAACAGCCATGAACGATGTCACTCATACCTGTTTCTTCGATATTCCGTTGATAAGCAACATTCCGAACATGGTCTATCTCGCTCCGACGAATAAGGAAGAGTATTTTGCCATGCTGGAGTGGAGCCTTCGCCAAAACGAACACCCCGTAGCTATCCGCGTCCCTGCCAATGATGTAATCGCAAGCGAGGAAACGGTTGATGCGGACTATAGCCAATTGAACCGTTATAAGGTATCTCATCGCGGTTCGAAAGTAGCGATTTTGGGGTTAGGCTCTTTCTTTCAATTAGGGCAATCGGTCCGGAAACTCTTGAAAGAAAAGGCAAATGTCGATGCCACTCTCATCAATCCCCGATACATTACCGGAGTAGATGAAGAACTGCTGGATAGCCTGAAAGCCGACCACCGATTGGTAGTCACGCTGGAAGACGGCGTATTGGACGGCGGTTTCGGTGAGATGATAACCCGTTACTATGGAGCAACCGACATGAAAGTACTGAACTATGGCGCAAAGAAAGAGTTTGAAGATCGGTTCGATGTGGCGGAGTTCCTGCGTAAAAATCACTTGACAGATATTCAAATAGCAGAAGACATTATTGGAATAATACAACAAGTCTGAATTTAAATTGTTATTTTTGTAACCAACCATATGTTGTAACATAGAAATAAGGAACTAGCATTATGAGAAAGAATTTTGGAGCAAAACCGTGGACTTATCCACAACCCGTGTTCATCGTAGCTACCTACGACGAGCAGGGAACCCCCGATGCCATGAATGCTGCATGGGGAGGTATCGACCTGGACGACCAAATTAATATGTGCCTGAGTGCCGGTCACAAGACTGTGAAAAATCTGCTTATTACCAAAGCGTTTACTGTAAGCATGGCTACCGTAGAGCAAATGGTAGCCTGCGATTATGTAGGCATTGTTTCCGGCAATCGGGAACCGGACAAGTTTGTCAAAGCGGGCTTTCATGCCACAAAGTCCGAATTTGTGAATGCGCCGCTCATTGACGAACTGCCGATGGCCGTCGAGTGTGAACTCATATCGTATGACCCCGAAACGTGTCATCTCGTAGGTCGTATCGTTAATGTTTCGGCAGATGAAAGTATTCTGGACGAGAAAGGAAAAATAGACCCATCCAAGCTGCGTCCCATCATCTTCGACCCGGTACACAACGATTATCTTGTAATCGGTGAGAAAGTAGGCAATGCATTTAAGGATGGAGTGGCATTAAAGTAGAAGTATAAGGCAAAAAGGAATAAGTTGGCAGGGGGGATGTATCATTACTCAATTGGAATTTCTTTTTGCCTTATAATATGATTGATCTTTCTTCAATAATAGTTTGACTTTGATTCACTCTCACTTCTTTACGGCCTAAATGCAAGAGTGTGCATAAATAATTATAAAGGGCGAACCATTCTTCGTCTTTTATTGTTAGTTTTGTAACCTTTAAAATGTACTATTATGAAGACAGATATTGAAATAGCACGTAGCATAGAGCTGCATAAAATAAAGAAAGTAGCAACAGAAGCCGGTATCCCGGTAGAAGCCATTGAGAATTATGGCAGGTACATTGCTAAAGTCCCTGAATATTTAATCGATGAGGAGCGGGTTAAAAAAAGTAACCTGATATTGGTGACTGCCATTACTCCTACAAAAGCCGGTATAGGGAAGACAACCGTGTCTATCGGTTTAACGTTGGGGCTGAATAAGATCGGTAAGAAAGCGATTGTAGCATTGCGTGAACCTTCGTTGGGACCTTGTTTTGGAATGAAAGGAGGCGCTGCCGGTGGTGGATATGCCCAGGTATTGCCGATGGAAAATATAAATCTGCATTTTACAGGTGATTTCCATGCCATTACTTCCGCTCATAATATGATAACTGCCTTGTTGGATAATTATTTGTACCAGCATCAGTCCGAAGGTTTCGGTCTGAAAGAAATTCTTTGGAAGAGGGTGCTCGATGTAAATGACCGTTCATTGCGCAATATAGTAGTCGGTTTGGGTGGAAAGGCTAACGGGATAACCCATGAGGCAGGTTTTGATATTACACCTGCATCTGAAATCATGGCGATACTTTGCTTGTCAAAAGATTTAAAAGACCTTCGCCGCCGTATTGAAAATATCCTTTTAGGTTTTACTTATGACGACAAACCTTTTACGGTAAAAGATTTGGGAGTGGCAGGTGCTATAACCGTTTTGTTGAAAGAAGCTATTCATCCGAACTTGGTGCAGACGACGGAGCATACGGCAGCCTTCGTTCATGGTGGGCCGTTTGCCAATATTGCCCATGGCTGTAATTCTGTGTTAGCTACTAAGATGGCAATGACTTTTGGTGATTATGTCATTACAGAAGCCGGATTCGGTGCTGATTTAGGAGCTGAAAAGTTCTTTAATATTAAATGCCGTAAAGCCGGTTTGCAGCCTAAGCTGACTGTGATAGTCGCTACCTCCCAAGGATTGAAAATGCACGGAGGCGTGAACGTAGACCAACTCAAGGAACCGAATAGCGAGGGATTGTGCAAAGGGTTAAAGAACTTGGATAAACACATACAAAACCTTCGTTCTTTCCATCAGAATATAGTGGTGGCTTTTAACCGTTATAGTACGGATACGGAAGACGAAATCAATCAAATACGTGAATATTGTGATTGGGCGGGAATTGGTTTTGCCATTAATGATGCTTACTCACAAGGTGGCGAAGGAGCAGTCGATTTGGCAAATCTCGTTGTAGAGACAATAGAAAAGAAGCCTTCCGGTACTTTGAAACTTACTTATGCGGATGGGGATGCAATTCCGGTTAAGATAGAGAAGGTCGCTAAAAGTATTTACGGAGCTAAGATGGTAACTTATTCCAGTCAGGCTCAAAAGATGCTGAAGTTAATTGATAGACTGGGTATCAGTGAATATCCCGTTTGTATCGCCAAAACGCAGTATTCATTCTCGGCAGACCCGAAAGCCTATGGAGTGGCAAAGGATTTTGAACTCCATATCAAGGATGTAGTGATTAATAACGGAGCGGAAATGATTGTGGCGATAGCAGGGGATATCATGCGTATGCCGGGATTGCCTAAAGTTCCTCAGGCTGAGATGATAGATATTGTGAATGGCTATGTTGAGGGATTGAGCTAACGGAGGATGAACGAGTTTGCTGCTATTGATTTTGAGACGGCCAACCAGTATCGGACGAGTGTCTGTAGTGTCGGGATTGTCGTGGTAAGGGAAGGAGAGATTATAGATAAGTTTTATAGTTTGATTCGTCCCGAACCGGAATTTTATGCTTATTGGTGCACTAAGGTGCATGGCTTAACCAAAGAAGACACAATGGATGCTCCGATATTTCCTGAGGTGTGGAAAGAGATAGCTCCGCGCATAGAAGGGATGCCGCTTATCGCTCATAATAAAGCATTTGATGAAAGTTGTTTGAAAGCTGTCTTTCGTATGTATCAGATGGATTATCCGGATTATGAATTTTACTGTACGCTTCAGGCTTCACGAAGAAAATTAAAGCAGTTGCCGAATCATCAGTTGCATACGGTGGCGGCCTATTGCGGTTATGATTTGACGAACCATCACCATGCGTTGGCAGATGCGGAAGCCTGTGCTTGGATTGCCAAAGCGTTGATCTGTGAGTAAATTTAAGTTTACCCGATATTGATGTATTTTTCAAACATACGGTCGATTGAGAATAAACGTACGGTCCTTTGTTTACAAACTCCTATCGTTTGCAAACAAAGGACCGTATGCTGAAAAGCAGGTGTTATCTGCCAACAAGAAGATGACGTACCCTTCCCGGTAATTATCGGGTAACTCTGATTAAAAAAGAATCGCCCCTGTTGCAAGAAGTAACAGGGGCGAATTTATTAAAGCGAGGCTTATACAGCCTTTACTATATTAATAAGCAAAGATCGGATATTTCTCCATTGTCTTATTGACACGTGCACGAACAGAAGCGATTACTTCTTCGTTATCCACGTTAGAGAGCACAGTTTCAATCATTTCTGCTATTTCGAGCATCAAATCTTCTTTTGCACCTCGTGTAGTGATAGCCGGAGTACCCAAACGGATACCGGAAGTTTGGAATGCAGAACGTGTGTCAAACGGTACCATATTCTTATTTACCGTAATATCTGCAGATACTAATGCTTTCTCAGCTACTTTACCTGTCAGTTCCGGATATTTCTCTCTCAGGTCTACCAGCATAGAGTGGTTGTCTGTACCGCCGGATACGATTGTGAAACCTCTGTCGACAAGAGCTTGTGCCAATACGGCTGCGTTCTTTTTAACCTGTTTCTGGTATTCCTTATATTCCGGTTGCAGGCATTCTCCGAAAGCAACAGCCTTTGAAGCAATGACGTGTTCCAACGGACCGCCTTGGATACCCGGGAATACAGCGGAATCAAGTAATTGAGACATCATCTTGATTTCACCTTTCGGTGTTTTCTTTCCCCATGGATTTGGGAAATCTTTACCCATCATGATAACACCACCACGAGGACCACGAAGTGTCTTGTGAGTTGTTGATGTTACGATATGAGCATATTTTACAGGGTTATCCAACAATCCTGCTGCGATCAATCCTGCCGGATGAGCCATATCTACCATAAGAATAGCACCGATCTTATCAGCGATTTCACGCATACGTTTGTAGTCCCATTCGCGAGAGTAAGCTGAACCTCCACCGATAATCATTTTCGGCTTTTCACGAAGTGCGATTTCCTCCATTTGGTCGTAATCCACACGTCCGGTTTCTTTATTCAGGTTATATTCGCATGGCGTATAGATAATACCCGATGTATTTACCAATGAACCATGAGACAAGTGGCCTCCATGTGCAAGGTTCAATCCCATAAATTTATCTCCCGGATTTAAAACGGCAAGGAATACTGCAGCGTTAGCTTGTGCTCCAGAGTGTGGTTGAACATTGGCCCATTCCGCACCGAATATTTGTTTTAAACGGTCGATGGCTATTTGCTCACTTTGGTCTACAACTTCACAACCGCCATAATAACGTTTACCGGGATATCCCTCTGCATACTTGTTGGTTAAGCAAGAACCCATGGCCTGCATTACTTGGTCGCTTACAAAGTTTTCTGATGCTATCAACTCAATGCCTTTGAGCTGACGTTGATGCTCTTTTTCGATAATGTCGAAAATTAAATCGTCTCTTTTCATTCTAATGATAGATAATAAGTAGGTTTATTCGAGATTTTTATTATGTGGACAAATTTAAATAAAATATGGACATTCCACAATGAAACGGTGAAAATGTTTTATTTAAAAGATAAAACCCAGAGAGAAGCTCAGAATATTGTTTCTTCGATTGAAAATGATGTTGGATTTTTCTTCTTCGCCCTCTTGATTAATATTCTCATAAGTCACGCTCTTCGAGATATTATAAAGTCCTATATCGTATCTAAAGTCAAAGATTATACGGGAAATCCTGACACCGACACCAAGAATGGCACTGATATTTATCGGGTATAAATCTTCTTCGATACCTTGTTGGTCAAAGTTATTGAACCGCAATTTAGATTTCTGTTGCCAAACGTATTTTATATTCGGACCGACAAAGAAATGCATTTCATACGGGCCGGATTTGATGAAGTTATATCCGTATAGAATAGGAAGTTCTACCATTCGTATTGTAGAACTGATGTTTGCATAATCGGGTTCTATATCCGGATGCTGCGAACCCTTCTTGTCGAATTGAATGTCGCTTTTACTGATGGTGTAGTTTATTTCCGGTTGGATGAAGTGTCGTCTCATATTTATTCTCATGAATATGGAACCGAAATATCCTACTCTGTAATTGTTTTGTATTTCATGGATCGTGACGTCTTTTATCTTGAACTTATCTACAAAATACATGGATGAGTTGAATCCTCCTTTTATACCGACATTTACATGAAAGTTTTTCTCTTTATTCACTGGATCATTCTGTGAATAAGAAGATAGGCAAACAAATAAATAGATTAAGAGGAGTAGACTTTTTCTCATATTATTTCTTTTTCTCGACAGACCAGCCGAATTTACCGATCTTATTTCCTAAATCATAATATCCTCCGTGCAGATATACCAAAGGATGCGTTTCTGCCAGTTCCAGTTTCCCGGTTGCTGCATTCAGGTACTTGTCGTCTGCCTTCACATTGACTACATCGGCAATAAACATATCATGTGAACCTAATGAAATGATTTCTTTCACCCGGCATTCGATGCATAAAGGAGACTCTTCAATAATAGGAGCATTTATGACGGTGGATTTGCCGGGAGTGAGTTTCATCTCTTCGAATTTGTTATGGTCTTTGCCGGAACGCACACCACACCAGTCTGTGGCAAACGCCATATCTTTAGTTGTCAGGTTAATGACAAACTCCATATTCTTTTTCAGGATGGAATAAGAATGGCGTTCCGGTCGCACGGATATATAACACATCGGCGGATTGGTACAGATAGTACCCGTCCACGCTACTGTTATGATATTATATTCGCTTTCATTACTTCCGCAGCTTACCAATACGGCAGGCAACGGATAAATCATTGTTCCCGGTTTCCAATCCTGTTTCATTCTTATACTGGTTTAATCAGAGTTTATCGTTTAGATAATGGTAATATCTTCTTTCTTTTGTTCCTTTTCGCAATAATGGCATTTGATAATGCAATTCTCCTTATCTATCACGTGGAAAAGGGTAGCCATTGGTTCGTTGTTGGTAATACATTTCGGATTGGCACACTTCACAATACCTTTTAAGTCTTCCGGCATTTGTACCTCTTTCTTTTCCACTACCTCGTAATCGCGGATAATATTTAGTTTTACGTGTGGAGCAACGACGGATATCCGGTTTATTTCCTCATCGTCAAAGTATTTATCCGCTATCTTGATAATACCCTTTTTACCCAACTTCTTACTCTTCAAGTTAAATCCGATCGTGATATTGGAATCCATCTTTTCCAATCCCAATAAAGAGACGACGGTAAATAACTTCTCACTTGGTATATGGTCTATTACAGTTCCGTTCTTTAATGCGGCAACCTGTAATTCTTGTTTGTTTTCGCTCATAATCTTCCTATATAATAATGTATACTTATTTAATATCGTCCAGTGTAATGCCCAGCGCATCGCAGATGATGGCTTGGCGGGCAAAGAGTCCGTTGTGGGCTTGTTCAAAATAATAAGCCTTCGGATTGTCGTCTACGTCATAAGCTATCTCGTTTACACGAGGCAACGGATGAAGTATCCGGAGGTTGGGACGGGTATGTTCAAGCATTTTATTCTTTAAGATATATACATTCTTCACACGCTCGTATTCCATTAAATCGGTGAAACGTTCGCGCTGTACACGGGTCATATACAAAATATCAGCTTCCGCTATCGTCTCTTCGGTAAAGTCGGTGTGTTCTACATACTTTATATTATGTTCTTTACAGTATAACTTGTATTCTTCCGGCATCTTCAGCTCTTCGGGCGCAATGAAATGGAATGTCGGATTGAAATGACGCATCGCCATCAGCAAAGAGTGTACTGTACGTCCGTATTTCAAGTCGCCTACAAGATAGATGTTCAGATTCTCCAATGTGCCTTGTGTCTTTTGAATAGAATAGAGATCGAGCATCGTTTGCGACGGATGTTGGTTGGCACCGTCTCCTGCATTTATAATAGGTATAGGAGCAATTTCGCTGGCATAACGTGCCGCACCTTCCAGATAATGGCGCATGACGATGATGTCCGCATAGTTGCTCACCATCATAATCGTATCTTTTAATGTCTCTCCTTTAGAAGAGCTTGTGACTTTTGGATCTGTGAATCCGATGACACGGGCACCCAGTCGGTTGGCTGCTGTCTCAAAGCTCAGGCGGGTACGTGTAGACGGTTCAAAAAAGAGGGTTGCAACTATTTTACCGTCCAATATTTTACGGTTTGGATTCTGTTCGAACTGCTTTGCCATCTCCAAAAGATAGAGAATCCGTTCTTTGGAATGATCGGCAATGGTAACTAAACTTCTGTTTTCCATATCCTTAATTGTTTATCTGTGTACAATCTAATACGGAGCGTAAAGGTATGAAAAAAAGATTAAATAGACACGATTCGACATAGATTTAGTTGAACTTTGTTATAAACCGCTTTTAATTAAAAGATTTGTTATACTTTTGCACGATAAATAATTCTATTTGTGATGAAAAAGATTATATATATTCTCTGGGGATTACTTGCTATTATCATTTTGGGAGCAGCTTTCGTATTTACTGCTATCGCGAAAGGTTGGATCGGTTATATGCCTCCGGTAGAGGAACTGGAGAATCCTACTTATAAATTCGCCACTGAGATTATTTCTTCGGATGGTAAGATGCTCGGTACATGGTCGTTGAGCAAAGAAAACCGTGTATATGTGGGATATCAGGATTTGTCGCCCAATCTGGTACACGCTTTAATTGCTACGGAGGACGCACGTTTTGCAGAGCACTCCGGTATTGATGCAAAAGCCTTATTCCGTGCTATCGTAAAGCGCGGGCTGTTGATGCAGAAAAATGCAGGTGGTGGTAGCACTATCTCCCAACAGCTTTCCAAACAGTTATATTCTCCAAGTGCGGATAACGTGCTCGAACGTTTGCTGCAAAAGCCTATTGAATGGGTGATTGCCGTTCGTTTGGAGCGTTATTATACAAAAGAGGAAATCCTGACGATGTACTTGAATAAGTTTGATTTCCTGAATAATGCCGTAGGTATTAAGACTGCTGCAAATACTTATTTCTCAAGAGAGCCGAAAGACTTGAAGATTGAGGAGGCCGCTACGCTGATAGGTATGTGTAAGAATCCGTCGTTATACAATCCTGTACGTCATAATGAGCGTACGCGGGGGCGTCGTAATGTTGTTTTGGAACAGATGCGTAAAGGCGGATACATAACCGAAGCGGAATGTGACTCCCTGAAGCAGCTGCCTTTGACCTTGCGTTATCGACGGGTTGACCATAAAGAAGGATTGGCAACTTATTTCCGTGAATATCTGCGTGGTGTGATGACTGCCAAAGAACCGAAGAGGAGCGACTATCGTGGCTGGCAGATGCAAAAATACTATGAAGATTCTCTGGCATGGCAGAATAATCCGCTTTATGGATGGTGTGCAAAGAATAAGAAGAAAGACGGGACAAATTATAACATCTATACGGATGGTTTGAAGATTTACACCAGTATTGACTCCCGCATGCAGCGTTATGCGGAAGAAGCTGTACGCCAGCATCTGGGTGAATACTTGCAGCCTCGCTTCTTTAAAGAGAAACAAGGACGTAAGAAAGCCCCTTATACCAATATGCTGACTCAGGAACAGGTGGACGATATTCTTCAAAGAGCTGTTCGGCAGACAGATCGCTACCGTACCATGAAAGCGGCCGGTCATTCCGAAGAAGAGATTCAGAAAGCATTCAATAAGAAAGAAGAAATGTCTGTCTTTACGTGGGAAGGAGAGAAAGATACGATTATGACGCCACTTGACTCTATCCGCTATTACAAACATTTCCTTCGTACCGGATTTATGTCTATGGACCCGATAACCGGAGAGGTAAAAGCTTATGTGGGTGGTCCGGATTATCGTTATTTCCAATATGATATGGCGATGGTAGGACGCCGTCAGGTGGGGTCTACCGTTAAACCTTATGTATATACTCTTGCGATGGAAAACGGTTTTTCTCCTTGTGATGAAACCCGGCATATAGAGCAGACGTTGATGGATGAGAATGGTATTCCCTGGTCGCCTCGTAATGCCAACAAGAAACGTTACGGTGAGATGGTGACTTTAAAGTGGGGACTTGCCAATTCGGATAACTGGATTACAGCCTATCTTATGAGCAAATTGAATCCGTATGCTTTGGTCAGATTGATTCACTCTTTCGGTGTACTCAACCGTGATATTCAACCCACCGTATCTCTTTGTCTCGGTCCGTGTGAGATATCAGTGGGAGAGATGGTCAGTGCTTATACGGCTTTTGCGAATAGGGGAATACGTACCGCACCGGTATTTGTGACCCGCATCGAAGACAGTGAAGGCAATGTGCTTGCCAACTTCTCGCCGCAGGTGGAGGAGGTGATCAGTGAGGAAAGTGCTTATAAGATGTTGGTCATGTTGCGTGCCGTTGTTAACGAAGGTACTGCCGGACGCGTCCGTCGCTTGGGTGTGAAAGCGGATATGGGCGGTAAGACCGGAACAACGAACCGTAATTCCGACGGATGGTTTATGGGCTTCACACCGTCTTTGGTTTCCGGATGTTGGGTAGGCGGTGAAGAACGCGACATTCATTTTGACGGAATGGCCGACGGGCAGGGTGCAAGCATGGCACTTCCTATTTGGGCTATTTATATGAATAAGGTGTTGGCTGATAAGTCGCTGGGTTATTCGGAAACGGAAACCTTTTCGTTCCCTGATAAATTCGATCCTTGCAAAGATTCGCTAAGCTCTCAAATGGAGGAGTCGGAGGGGATTGATGCAATCTTTGAGTAGGTTCTCTTTAAAGCATTTGGGCGGATGATATAAACTTGCGGTTGTTTCAATCGTTTCAGCATGGACAAACGACAGGCTTCCCATGCTGAAACGACAGGATGACCAAGCCTGAACGCAAGGCTTCCCACGTCGAAACGATTCGAACTACCTTTCCTTTGATTATCCTTTCATATAAGGACGTTGCATATCCTCCGGTTTCAGGATGAAATCATCATATTGAACCAAGTCAATATCCAGTTTTACTATTTCCTTTGATTTGTCTTCCGGCATCCTTCCCGCCTGACGTTCAATCTGTTTACAGGTGCGTTTTATCTCTTCAGAACTTTGAGAAGAATGAAATCTCCCGGTCTGGTTATGAAAAGGGGTAAGGTTCTTGCGAAATAACAGAGGCTTTGTCTCTACTTCTTTACCAAAAACAATGTCGGGAAAAAACCGTTGCAGTTCTTTCCTTGCCAGTTCCATATTCTTCTCCGAATAAGTGTTGGAACCGATGCAGATAAAGCAGGAATGCATCTCCATTTTGATGATTTTGTCTGCAAAATAAATGTAAATAAGGGGGATTACCAAATCTTTTTGTAATTTTGCATATTACATAGATTTTAAGGTAATATGAGATTTATAGGAATAATCCCTGCCAGATATGCTTCTACCCGTTTTCCTGCCAAGCCGTTGGCTATGTTGGGCGGGAAGACTGTGATTCAGCGCGTATACGAACAGGTGGTCGGACTACTGGATGATGTGTTTGTAGCTACGGATGACGAGCGCATTGAGACTGCCGTCAAGGCTTTCGGAGGAAAAGTCGTCATGACTTCCGTTACCCATAAAAGCGGTACAGACCGTTGCTATGAGGCATATACCAAAGTAGGGAAAGGGTTTGATGTTGTTGTGAATATACAAGGAGACGAGCCTTTCATACAGCCGTCACAACTGGAGGTGATAAAATCTTGTTTTGAAGATGATAAGACGCAGATAGCTACCTTGGTAAAACCGTTTACAGAGGAAAGCTCTTTCGAAGCGTTGCAAAACATAAATTCACCGAAAGTAGTGGTAGACAAGGATATGAATGCACTTTACTTCAGCTGTTCCATTATTCCGTATCAGCGTTATGTGGATACGAAGGACTGGTTGAAGAATCATACTTATTACAAACATATCGGTTTATATGCTTATAGAGGTGAGGTGCTGAAAGAGATTACTTCGCTTCCCCAGTCTTCCTTGGAGATAGCCGAATCATTGGAACAACTTCGTTGGCTTGAGAATGGATATAAGATAAAGGTAGGCGTTAGCGATGTGGAGACGATAGGCATCGATACACCGCAGGATTTGCAGAGAGCGGAAATGTTTTTGAAAACTATTAATACCGATAAGTAATAATTATGCTTGACCGTACCATACAACCATTGACTAACTCACTGGATAAGATAGATATCGTGCAACCGGAACGTAGGGTAATGTCGAACGGAGTAATGCTGAATGTGATTCAGGCAGGAGAGCAAGATGTAGTTCGCCTCGATCTGTTGCTGCGTGGCGGGCGTTACCAACAATCGCAACCGCTTCAGGCTTTGTTTGCCAACCGTATGCTCCGGGAGGGAAGCAGTCGCTACACCTCCGGTCAGATAGAAGAGAAACTGGATTATTATGGTGCGTGGCTGGAGTTGTCCGCAGGAATGGAATATTCTTTTCTGACACTTTATTCATTAAATAAGTATTTCCCGCAGGTTTTGGAGATTGTCGAGTCTATTATAAAAGAACCTACTTTCCCCGAAAAAGAATTGCGTACGACGTTGGATGTCAACAGGCAACAACTATTAGTAAATAGTACGAAAGGAGACTTTATCTCTCAGAAATATTTTAATTTATCAGTGTTCGGTACAGCCCATCCGAGTGGAAGAACTGTAACGGTGGATGATTATGACGTGCTGAATCGTGAAGTCTTGAAGAAATTTCATCGTCATTATTATCATTCCGCTAATTGTTCGGTTTATCTATCGGGAAAGGTAACGGCAGAAATTGAATCACGGGTGGAGAATGCTTTCGGCAAACAGTCTTGGGGAGAGATAAAAGAACGTGAGGAGTTTGAAACGTTTCGTCCGGATTCATCTATGGAGAAACGTATTTTCGTAGAGCGTTCGGATGCCATGCAGAGTTCATTAAGAATGGGATGCGTGACGATGGATAGAAATAATCCGGATTATTTGAAGATGCGTGTTCTTATGACCTTGTTCGGAGGCTATTTCGGTAGTCGTTTGATGTCGAATATCCGGGAAGATAAAGGATATACTTATGGTATAAGTTCAGGGATTCTTTTTTATCCCGGTACGGGCGTATTTGTGGTTTCCACGGAAGCTGACGGGGAATATACGGAGAATATCGTGAAAGAAGTTTATCACGAAATGGAAGTTTTGAAGAATGACCTCGTAACCGATAAGGAATTGTCAATCGTGAGAAATTATATGTTAGGGCAGATGTGCCGCAACTATGAAGGACCTTTTTCTTTAGCGGAAGCGTGGACTTTCATCGAGACCAATCATTTGGATGAGTCTTATTATCAACGTTCGTTGGAGGCAGTGCGTGAAGTTTCCTCCTCCGATTTGAGAGAACTGGCAATAAAGTATTTTAATAATGACGGGTTGACGGAAGTCGTGGTCGGCAAAAAAATATCTAACAAATTATAACATGTTCCTGCTTTTCGAGGGATTAATGTTACCTTTGAAACCTCATTAAAGGAATAAATAGTCATAACATGCGAAAATATATTTATTTATTGTTCATATTATTCAGTATACAAACAATATCTACTACTGTTAATGCACAAGGAAAAAGTGGTTTTATGGATAAGGTAACCGGGCTTTTTTCTTCTCAAATAAAGATTGGCAACTATACATTCAAAGACGGTTCTGTTTATACCGGCGAACTGAAACATGGTAAACCTTACGGTAAAGGTAAGACTGTTTTTAAGAACGGTGATATTTACGAAGGTGAGTATGTAAAAGGCAAGCGCGAAGGATTCGGAATCTATACTTTCCCTGATGGAGAAAAGTATGAAGGACAGTGGTTTCAAGACCAGCAGCATGGTAGAGGAACGTATTATTTCATGAATAACAACCGTTATGAAGGTATGTGGTTTACGGATTATCAGCATGGAACGGGAACCATGTTTTATTATAATGGGGATATTTATGTTGGTAACTGGGTGAATGATAAACGTGAAGGTGGCGGTACTTATACATGGAAGAATGGAGCCGAATACAAAGGAGAATGGGCCGGTGATAAGAAAAACGGTAAAGGGGTATTGGTCTGGGAAGACGGTTCGAAGTATGATGGTGATTGGAAAGACGATACACGCCATGGTAAAGGAACTTATTACTATGTGAACGGAGATAAATATATCGGTGATTGGGATAAGGATGTTCAGCACGGTAAAGGTATCTATTATTTTCATACAGGTGATCGCTATGAAGGTAGTTATGTAGATGGTGAGCGAACCGGTCAAGGCATTTATTATCATAAGAACGGTGATAAGTATGTTGGAGAATTCAAGAATGGAGAACAGGAGGGGCAAGGAACATTTACGTGGTCTAACGGAGCAGTCTATGTAGGTCAATGGAAAGGAAACCAACGTAATGGTAAAGGAAAATATACTTGGGGAAATGGAGACGTTTACGAAGGCGAATGGAAAAATAATAAAGCCAACGGTCAAGGTATAATGCGTCTTCAAGATGGAACGAAATACAAAGGAGGCTTTATCGATGGTCTTGAGGAAGGTAAAGGAATAATGGAGGATAAGAACGGAGTTCGCTTTGAAGGTTTCTTCCGTCAGGGAAAGAAAGACGGTCCTTTTGTAGAGATGGATAAGAATGGGAACGTCATAAGAAAAGGTACTTATAACTTTGGTCGATTGGAAGATGTGAAGAAGTAAAATAACTTATTTATAGAATATAGAAAAGCCGATATAAGATCACTCTCATATCGGCTTTTTACTATACAAATATATAGAAACAATTATTTTATAAGACCTAATTGTGTCTTTTGACAGAATGCGATAATGTTTTCTATCTCTTCGCTCATTGGAACCTGATTACGTATTTTGTCTAAAGCATCGTCCAAGTTAATGATACTGGCTTGGAATATCAAACGGTATGCGCTACTAATATGTCGAAGTACTCTCTCGCTAAATCCGCAGTTAGACAAAACTAATTTGTTTACCCCGTGATAAACGGTCGGCTCAAGAGCTGCCACGATATAAGGCGGTATATCTTTATTGAAACGGCAACCTCCTTGTACCAGTGACCATTGTCCTACACGGGTATGCTGCTGCATAAGTACGCATGAACTTAAAATTGCATGATCTTCTATCGTGGTATCACCTGAAACTTGTGAACCGTTTCCTACAATCACATGATTGCCTACATGTACATCGTGGGATAGACGTACTGCCTGCATGATGAAGTTGTTATCTCCAATACAGGTTTCGCCGTCCGGATGAGTGGCGCGACTGATAACGGCGTATTCACGAATCGTGTTGTCGTTACCGATACGGGCGATTGTTTCTTCACCTTTGAAGTTGAAATCTTGAGGAACGGCACTTATTACCGCTCCCTGATATATTGTGTTTCCATCGCCTATGCGTGCACCGCTAAGAACACTGGCATAAGGCATGATAACATTATTATTACCGATAACTACATTTTTGTCAATGTAAGCAAACGGGTGAACCGTTACGTTTTCCCCTATTATTGCGCTGGGGTCGACAAATGCTAATGGACTAATCATAATCTTTTAATTTAAAGGTTAATTACTCTCTTCCACCTCCTAATGATTCATACAAGTTGATGACAGCTTGCATACGTTGGAATGTATCGGATACTTCGTTTAATTGTGCATTGAGTAATGATTGTTGAGCAGTCAGTATCTCTAAATAGGATGCTGATCCCGAATGGAACAAGTCTTGAGTATATTCGACAGCTTTGGTCAGTTCTTCGACTTGTGCCTTATGTTCAGTCATTTTCTTACTTGCTGTTTCATAAAGGAATAAAGCATTGCTTACTTCTTCACCAGCATTTAGGATAGCTTGTTGATAATTCATTTGTGCTATTTTCTCTTCTGCTTTCGATACTTTTAGATTAGCAACAATTTTTCCATGGTTGAATATGGGTTGTGTCAACGAGCCTAGAGCTTGTAACAGTAATTTCCCCGGATTAGCCACGGACATTCCTGAACCATTTGTCCATCCTGCTGTTCCTCCGATTGTTAAGGAAGGATAGAATGCTGCACGTGCCTGATTGGTCGTATAATATGCACCGGCCAAAGCCATTTCGGCAGCTTTTACGTCCGGACGGTTGGCAAGTAGTTGTATGGGGATACCTGCTGTCAATTCCTCCGGCATCTCTTGCTCTTCAAGACTACTGCGTTCAATAGTTTGCGGAGCTTGTGCTAAAAGGACGGACAGCGCATTTTCTGTTTCACGAACCTGACGTCTAAGGTCTGCGAGAGATGCTTCAACTTGATGACTGTTTGCTTTACTTTGTACAACTGCTGCTTCTGTTGTCATACCGGCTTCTTTCATCGCTTCCATAACACGGACATTGTCTTTCCAAATCAAAGAAGTCTTTTCGCTGATAGCTACCTGTTTGTCCAACATCAGTAAAGAATAATAGGTATTGGCAATTCCTGCGATTAATTGTGAACGTACAGCTTGTTGATAAGCTTCGCTTTGCAATAAGCTGGCTTTAGCACCTCTTTTTGCATTCAGAACTTTGCCGAACAAATCAATTTCCCAACTTGCTGCTGCCGGAATTGAATATGCCTTTACATTGCGGGAATGATCTAAAGTGGAAATTGTTCCTTGCGGTGCGAAATTGATAGAAGGAAGATAGGATAACTTTGCTGAAGTAAGCATTACTTTAGCTTCTTGTACACGTAGTATAGCAGCTTGCATATCTACATTATTTTCCAGACCTTGTTCTATTAATGTCTGTAGTTTGGGGTCACGGAAGACTTCTTTCCACGGGAGGTTTCCCATGTTCGTCGTATCGGAAGCAAGCGTGTCATTTGCATTCATCGGGTCACGATAGATGCCGGAAACGTTGACTTCTGGACGGTCGTATGATTTATAGATGTGGCAACTGCTCAAAAGAGCGGTTGCACACAACATATATATAATCTGTTTTTTCATATTATGCTATTCTTTATTTTTAGAGTATTGCTCAATTTCTGTTTTAACATCGCTGTTATCCATATCTTCCCATTCAAGAGGCTTAATCTTTTCTTGTAGATACTGGAAGATGACAAATAATGCCGGAACAACGAAAATCTGGCAAATCATACCGATCAACATACCACCTACAGCCGCTGTACCAAGGGCACGGTTACCGTTGGCACCTACCCCGAATGCAAACATCATAGGTAATAAACCTACTACCATAGCCAAAGAGGTCATCAAGATAGGGCGTAGACGGGCGGCAGCTCCCAAGACGGCTGCCCAAGTGATGCTCATACCCATTTTACGACGATCAAGGGCAAATTCTACGATTAAGATAGCGTTCTTTGCCAAAAGACCGATCAACATAATCAATGCAATCTGCATATAGATATTGTTGGTAGCGGCACCAAGTATAGGAATTATATTGTTTACCAATCCCATTAAGTGCGCGAGGATAAAGCTACCTGCCAAACCGAACGGAATGGATAACAATACGGCCAATGGCAGAATATAACTTTCATATTGTGCACTCAATAATAAGTATACGAAGACAAAACAAAGGATAAAGATCATGGCAGTAGTGCTACCGCTTGAACTTTGCTCTTCACGTGTCATACCTGAGAATTCATAACCATATCCTGTAGGTAATACTTCTTTGGCAACTTCTTCCATAGCTTGGATTGCCTGACCACTACTATATCCGTCCGCAGGTGAACCGTTGATGGTCATTGCGGTAAACATGTTGAAACGTTTGATGTTATCCGGTCCGTAAACACGTTTCATACTCATGAATTGGCTTATCGGAGCCATTTCGTTTCCATTGCGTATCATAATGGATTTTAATGATTCCAAATTGGTACGTGCACTTGGGTCTGCCTGAATCATTACACGATACAACTTTCCGAAACGGTTGAAGTTTGAAGTGTATAATCCACCATAATACCCCTGCAATGTTGTTAAGATGGTACTGGGACTGATTCCGGCCTTCTTACAAGCAGCCGCATCAATATCAATCATGTATTGTGGGAAGTTCGGATTAAATGAGGTCTGTGCAGACTGTATTTCCGGACGTTCCTGTAGCTTATGAATGAATTCTTGTGCTACTTCATAGAATTTATCCAGACTACCTCCGGTCTTATCTTGCAGGTTCAATTCAAAACCGTTGGATACACTATATCCAGGAATCATAGGAGGTGCGAAGAATAATACACGTGCGTCTTTTATCACTTTCATGGCTGATAAATAGAGCATACCGGAAACGAAGTCCGAACGTTGCTTAATGTCTCGTTCTTCCCAGTTCTTCAGTTTACAGATGAAAGAACCGTAACTAGGACCCTGACCGGAAAGGAAACTGTAACCGACAATCATAGTACGGCTTTCTACTGCCGGATCGGCAGCGATTAAACTGTCAACCTTCATCATTGTAGCTTCAGTGAATTCTTTGGAACTTCCTGGAGGCATATCTACTACTGCCATAATAGTACCTGTATCTTCATTTGGAACTAAACCTGTCGGTGTAATTTTCATGAAGAATAGCAATGCTGCTATACCGACAACTACAAAACCGATTGTAAGCCATGGTTTGTGTATGAAGCGGAGAGTACCTTTCTTATATTTTTTCAATAAATTATCATAATATACGTTGAAAGCAATATGGAAACGACTGATGAAAGTTGATTTCTTTTTCTCGTCTTCTTTATGCGGTTTCAACAGGATAGCACAAAGTGCCGGTGTTAATGTCAAAGCGTTGATTGCGGATAGTCCGATAGCAATTGCCATTGTTAGACCGAATTGGCGATAGAACGTACCTGAAGTTCCGGACATGAAACTTACCGGAATGAATACGGACATCATAACCAAAGTAATGGAAACGATAGCCCCACCAAGTTCACTCATGGCATCGATAGATGCTAAGCGGGCAGACTTGTATCCTTGGTCTAACTTTGCATGTACTCCCTCGACGACGACAATGGCATCATCGACCACTATCGCAATGGCGAGCACCATGGCACAAAGTGTCAGCAAGTTGATACTGAATCCGATTAAATAAAGGATAAAGAATGTTCCCACTAAGGCAACCGGAATTGCAATTGCCGGAATTAAAGTGGAACGGAAATCTTGCAGGAAGATATATACCACGATAAATACAAGCAAGAATGCTTCCAGCAATGTTTTGATAACTTCATGGATAGAAGCGAACAAAAAATCATTTGCATTTTGTGATATATTGACTTTTACACCGGGAGGTAATGTGTTTTCGGTTCTTTTAAGCAAATCTTCAATATCATTGATAATTTGAGTTGCATTAGAACCGGCAGTCTGGAATACGATACATGTTACACCGGGATGACCGTTTACCAAGTTTGTGAAACCATAGGTTAGACGTCCTAATTCCACCCCTGCTACATCTTTTAGACGAAGTACCTGACCGTCTTCAGTAGCACGAATAACTATATTCTCAAATTCTTCCTGAGTTTGCAGACGTCCTTTATATCTTAATGTATATTGGAAAGTCTGATTTCCTGATTCTCCAAATGATCCCGGAGCTGCTTCTATATTTTGTTCGCTTAATGCGTTGGTAATGTCGGTTGGCATCAATTTGTATTGTGCCATTACATCCGGTTTTAACCAAATACGCATGGAGTAGTCGGCACCTAATACCATTGCGTCGCCTACGCCCGGTACACGCTGTACTTCCGGAATAACATTTATTTTCGCATAGTTTTCCAGAAATTCATTATCGTATTTATCATCGGAACTATAGAGTGAGAACACCAATAACATACTTGTTTGGCGTTTAGAAGTGATGACACCTACTTTAGTAACCTCAGCAGGAAGGAATCCCTGTGCTTTAGCAACACGGTTTTGTACATTGACAGCTGCCATATCCGGGTCTGTTCCCTGTTTAAAATAAACTTGGATATCAGCTTCGCCGGTATTGGTAGCGGTAGATGTCATGTACATCATGTTTTCCACACCATTAATCTGCTCTTCCAACGGAGCTATCACACTGTTCAATACTGTTTGTGCATTAGCACCTTGATAGGTAGTAGACACACGAACGGTAGGAGGGGCTATATCCGGATATTGGGATATAGGCAATGACAGCAAACCTAATATACCCAGAATGACTATTACGATAGAAATTACCGTGGATAGTACCGGGCGATTAATAAATTTATCTAATTTCATAGTTCTTCTAATGTTATTAAAATCTATTTATTCAAAGCATCTTTGAAGTTTTGTTCAGATTGCTCTTTAGTGATAGGCTCTATAGCTTGACCATCTTTTAATGTACTAACATTTTCTACAACAATCTTATCTCCGGCTTTTAAACCTGACATAACTACATAGTCAGATCCATTGTCTACATTGAATATTTGAATTTCTGTATTCTTAATGGTATTATCCGGTTGTAGAACATATACGAATTTTTTGTCCTGAACCTCGTAAGTTGCTTTTTGAGGAACAACAACTGCGCTCTCCATCTTATAAGGTATAAGTACAGAGCCGGTTCCACCACTCCTTAACAGGTGATTTGGATTTGGGAATGCAGCCCGAAGTGTAACAGAACCTGTGGTTGGGTCTATTACACCACTTATCGTCTCTACTTTTCCATTCTGGTCATAGAGTGAACCGTCTGCTAATTGTAGTTCTACAGTAGGGAAACTTTCTATCATTTTCTTTTCTCCTGCATCTTTTCTAATCAGATTAAGAAGCTCTTTTTCTGTTAATGAAAAATAAGCGTACATTTCAGAATACTGGGAAACAGTAGTCAATGGGGTTGCAATAGATGCACTGACTAAACTTCCGATACGATAAGGTATGGAACCTACTATACCGTCAGAAGGACTGCTTACTACCGTATAAGATAAATTTTGACGAGCATTTACTAATTGTGCTTCAGCTTGTGCTAAAGATGCTTTTTTACTGGCAAGGGTATTCTGAGCTGATTGTAATTCGTAATCACTAATGATTTTCTTTTTATGTAGCTCAATCTTATTCTTATAAGTTAATTCCTCGGTTGCTACACTGGCTTCTGCTACTTTTACACCGGCTTCTGCTTGTTTTACTGCCGCCTCATATTGCACTTGATCAATAATGAAAAGTGGCTGGCCTTTACGTACTGTAGCACCTTCGTCTACACATAATTTAGTGATAAATCCTGCTACTTGAGGGCGGATTTCTACATCTTGTTTACCACGAACAGTTGCTGGATAGGAACTTTTTAACTCTACATCAGTTGGTTGCAAAGTTACTACTGCAAACTTTTTGTTTGGTTCAATATGCATTCCTTTATTACCGCATGATACGAGTAGGAAAGATAGGCTAAGTGCGAATAGTGAGATTCGCTGTGTTTTGTTAATCATAAATCTACAAATTTGCGTTTTCATATTTTCTAATCAGTATAATTTGTCCTTATTCTGTTCTATAAACATGTTTTCCAGTAGGGGGAAGTCTTAGATAAGGGATATAAAGGTTGGAAACTTGAAAAAATATTTTAGTTTCCTTTTCGGGCGCAAAGTTAGAATCTTTTTATTAGATTGTTTCTTTGGCTATTTGTTTTTAACTAAAGTTATTACTAAATTTGATAATATTCGCATTGCGGTGTTTTAACTATAAATTATTGATAAAATTTGTTTGAAATAAAAGCTATATTTAAGATGTGATTATTTCTTTCTGTTGCTGGATCTATTGAATTTTATTATAGGTATTGCATTAAATAATAGGAAAGGTTTATCTTGGATATTTTTTAATGTAAAAAAGCATCTTCATTATTTTATGAAGATGCTTTTATTATATTTATTTTTTGCTTAAATAATATATTGCGAACTTATTGATTCATTGCTAACAACCCTGCGAATTGTCTCTGCAAATAAATCGGCAATCGTTAATTGTTTGACTTTTGCACATTTATGAGTATAAGGGATACTATCTGTAAATACCATTTCTGTTAAACTGGAATCCTGTACTCTTTCGCTTGCCGGGTCAGACATGACACAGTGACTGGCTATGGCACGAACAGAAACAGCTCCAGCATCAAGCATTATATTGGCAGCTTTTGTAATTGTTCCTGCAGTATCTACAATATCATCGATTAATACGACATTTTTATTTTTAACGTCACCTATGATCTGCATAGATGCTACCTCGTTTGCTTTCTCACGTGATTTGTTGCATAAAACCAATGGTACTCCTAAATATTTAGAATATGTACTTGCACGTTTGGAACCGCCTACGTCAGGAGTTGCTATTACTAAATTTTCTAAATGTAAAGATTCTATATAAGGTAAGAAAACTGCGGATGCATATAAATGGTCCACCGGTACATCAAAAAAACCTTGAATTTGGTCTGCGTGTAAATCCATTGTAATAAGACGGTCAATGCCGGCTACACTTAATAAATCTGCAACTAATTTTGCTCCGATAGAAACGCGTGGTTTGTCTTTCCTATCTTGACGAGCCCATCCAAAATAAGGAATTACAGCTACAATGCTTTTAGCTGATGCTCTTTTTGCAGCATCGACCATTAGTAAGAGTTCCATTAAGTTGTCTGAGTTGGGGAAGGTAGATTGAACTAGAAATACATGTGAACCTCTGATAGATTCTTCATAAGAAACGGCAAATTCTCCATCTGCGAAGTGCATAATGTTCATGTTTCCCATTTCACAATCAAGGCTTTTGCAAATTTTTTCTGCAAGGTATCTGGAGTTAGTTCCAGAAAATACCATAAAGGGTGCTTTTTCGCTCATTTTGTAATAGATGTTACCTATGTGTTAATTTGCATGCAAAGGTATGAATTATCTACGCATTATACAAAGACTTATTGTGAAAAATATGAGTTTGATTTATAAATAATAAGAGATGGATTCAACTGAAATTATGTCTTGATTTTGAGGACTCAGGATTGAACCCGGAAAATAAACATAAATCTAGAAGGCTTCTGTCATATTAAAGTAGAATAAATTCTGCTTATTTACTGTGTTTCGTCCGAAATCCAAGCGAACATTCATTCGAGGTTGTACTTCTATACGCAAACCTACTCCAAAGTTTGGTAATACCCCTTCTAAACGAACAGGATTTGGTCCCATGAATCCACATCCTCCCCATGCTGTAAAACCTACGTGACTCAACATTCGTTTAACGAAGTTTTCTTTGTCTGTATTGATCATTTGACGATATTCAGCCATTATAACGTGGGATGTTTTATCTCGGTACTGTCCCATATAATATCCTCTCAAATCATAAGGGGTTCCGCTAAGCGCATATTTGTTTAAAGGTACATTGCCGAAAACGTTTTTACTTTGTGCCATCCAAGCTATTACTTTACGGTTTCCGACGGATTTATATTGACGATAGTCCAATAATAACTGATAAAAGTTATTATCACTACCTAATATCTTATTGTAGAAGCTACCCTGTACATTCAGATAAACTCCTTTATATGCATTGGCTGGTACGTCTCTTGTGTCGTACGAGATTAAGAAACCCAATCCTGAGCTAAAGTTCTTATAGCCGTTGGCATTACCTCCTGCTTTTATATAATCGGAATTAGTAATCATACCGGGAGCCGGATCGAGAATCTTATCAAGATTAAGATCTATTTGAGGACCAACAAAAAAATTACTTTCTCCTAAACGGAACATGAACCATGGATTTACTTGTATTCCGCTATATCGGTATTCGCTTGTTTCTTTACTTCTGTTGTAATCTTTGTTAGTAGAATATCCTATTCCATAGAAATTCTCCATCGTATTTTTATAAGCGAATTGTCCGAATATCCGGAAACGGTCATTTTTGAAAAATAATTGTGGACGGGTACCTAAATTTAAGCCGCCTTTAAACATGACTGCAATTGCAAATGGAGCAACGGAACGTAGTTGAGTCTTGTCACTGGGATTCATTCGAAAGGTCATTAATGCGCTACCTCCGATTAATACCCCATAGTCCGGCGTATAGCTTGGACCACCTAATATATTATAATGGAAATTGCGGTTTTTTACCCGCTCTTTTCTTAACTCTTTTTTTGAGAGAGTTTTAGTTATATCATTTTCCTGTGGAATAGAATCATTTGGGAGTATTGCTTTTGCAGATACGCAATTTAAGTAGCAAATAATAAGAAATATGTATGCTATCTTATTCTTTTTATACATAAGTATCTTTATAAATTTGCAGCAAAGGAAACTAAATTATTCTCACATAGTTTTCTTTGTTAACATACTATAATAATTTATAGATGTTTTCTGCTTATTTCCATATTAATCGATGGATGCCCCAATTTAATATTGAGATGACAGCGCTAAATAATATAACATACCAAGTTCCTTCTGCGGAAAAGCCTTCAATGATCCAGTCCGATAAAACAATGATTAATCCATTAAAGAAAAATAGAGCAAGTACTATAGTAATAAAGGTGGGAATAATGGATAATATTAATAAAAAGGGTTTGATACTAATATTTATTAGTCCAATGATTAGAGCTATAAAAATAGCAATTAAGTAATTGTCTACGTCAAGTCCCGGTAAAAATTCAATTGCAGCAAATGCGACAAGAGAAGATAACAGAAAATTAATGAATAGTTTCATGGCTATAATATTAAAATAGTTTATAATAACATTAATCTGCTTTTCTTTGTTCGTTTGTGGTAAAGATAAACTAAAAACTTGAAATGACAAAATTTTATGTACCTTATTTAATGTGCAATTTGACAAAATGAAAGTATAAAAATACAGTTTTTGAATAAAATGAAAGAAAAAAGTGGTCGGTAACTCAATTTTAACCCACTTTCGTTTGGCATACTGAAAATAATTTGTAAATTCGCAGTGTCATCAAGACAAAATTAAAGAATTGTTTAACCCTAACAAAAAAAGAAATGAAGAAGCATAATTTCAATGCGGGACCATCAATTTTACCTCGTGAGGTAATTGAGAAAACAGCACAGGCTATTTTAGATTTTAACGGCTCCGGTCTTTCTCTGATGGAGATCAGTCATCGTGCAAAAGATTTTCAACCAGTTTTAGATGAAGCGGTCGCTTTATTTAAAGAACTGCTTAATATTCCGGATGGGTATTCGGTCTTATTCTTAGGTGGTGGCGCTAGCTTGGAATTCTGTATGATTCCGTATAATTTCTTAGAGAAAAAGGCAGCTTATTTAAATACGGGTGTATGGGCAAAAAAAGCAATGAAAGAGGCAAAAGCTTTTGGTGAAACTGTTGAAGTTGCATCATCTGCTGAATCTACTTATAATTATATTCCTAAAGATTATACTATTCCTACTGATGCGGATTATTTCCACATTACTACTAATAATACAATTTATGGAACAGAACTTCATAAAGAGTTGGATTCACCGGTTCCTATGATTGCTGATATGTCTTCTGATATTTTCTCTCGTCCTATTGACGTTTCTAAATATATATGTATTTATGGTGGTGCTCAAAAGAACTTAGCTCCGGCCGGAGTTACTTTTGTCATCGTGAAAGATGACACTTTAGGTAAAGTATCCCGTTACATTCCTACAATGTTGGATTATCGTACTCATATTGACGGAGGTTCAATGTTTAATACTCCTCCTGTAGTACCTATTTATGCTGCATTGCAAACTCTACGTTGGATAAAGGAACAGGGCGGAGTAAAAGAAATGCAAAGGAGAGCACAAGAAAGAGCTGATCTGCTTTATGGTGAAATTGACCGCAACAAGTTGTTCCGTGGTACGGTTATAAATCCGGAAGATCGTTCATTGATGAATATCTGTTTCGTGATGAATGACCAATATAAAGATTTGGAAGCTGATTTCATGAAGTTTGCTACAGAAAGAGGTATGGTTGGTATCAAAGGTCACCGTTCTGTTGGTGGTTTCCGTGCTTCTTGCTATAACGCAATGTCATTGGAAAGCGTACAGGCATTAGTTGATTGTATGCGTGAATTTGAAAAACTACATTAATTGAATATCAACATCAGATAAGGACGTGTTTGGCACGTCCTTATTATTTTAACACATTATAAATATGAAAATATTAGTAGCAACAGATAAACCATTTGCAAAAGTTGCAGTGGACGGTATTCGTAAAGAAGTAGAAGCAGCAGGCTATGAGTTGGTCTTATTGGAAAAATATGGCGAAAAGACTAAGTTGTTGGAAGCTGTGAAAGATGTTAATGCAATTATCATCCGTAGTGATATTATTGATGCTGAAGTATTTGATGCGGCGAAGGAACTTAAAATCGTAGTTCGTGCGGGTGCAGGATATGATAATGTCGATTTGGCATCGGCTACTGCTCGTGGTGTTTGCGTGATGAATACTCCGGGACAAAACTCGAATGCAGTTGCCGAACTTGCTTTTGGTATGATGGTTATGGCTGTTCGTAATTTTTATAATGGTACATCCGGTACGGAATTGATGGGAAAGAAATTAGGTATTCATGCTTATGGAAATGTCGGACGCAATGTAGCCCGCGTAGCTAAAGGCTTTGGAATGGATATCTATGCTTTTGACGCTTTCTGCCCGAAAGAGGTTATAGAGAAAGATGGTGTGAAAGCTGTATCTTCTGTAGAAGAATTATATTCGACTTGTAATGTTGTATCTCTTCATATACCTGCAACTCCGGAAACGAAAAACTCCATCAACTACGCTTTAGTAAATAAGATGCCTAAAGGTGGAGTGTTAGTGAATACTGCACGTAAAGAAGTTATTAATGAGGCCGAATTAATAAAATTGATGGAAGAACGCACTGACTTGAAGTATGTAACAGACATCATGCCTGCTGCTAATGATGAATTTGTTTCTAAATTCGAAGGACGTTATTTCTCCACTCCAAAGAAAATGGGAGCACAGACTGCCGAGGCAAATATAAATGCCGGTATTGCTGCTGCAAAACAGATTGTAAGTTTCTTTAAGGATGGATGTGAGAAGTTCCGTGTCAATAAATAAGTCTTAAAATATGATAGCTAAAAGACTATATACCATTGCAGTATTATTTCTTGTAATCGGTTGTATCCTCTTTTTACTAAGTAGTATATATAGACATGATTTATCAGATTTCGCCCTCGGTTTTTGCGAGGGCGCATCTGCTATGTCAATATTGAGTAGTGCTATCTATCTGATTATATATTTTATTAAGAAGAAATCCTTATAAATCTAAAAAAATACCCCTTAATTATGGCTGTTATTAAACCTTTTAAAGGCGTTCGCCCTCCACAAGATTTGGTTGAACAAGTTGCTTCTCGTCCTTATGATGTATTGAACTCTGAAGAAGCTCGTACTGAAGCTGCCGGAAATGAAAAGTCGTTGTATCATATTATTAAGCCGGAAATTGATTTCCCGGTAGGAACAGATGAACATGACGAAAAAGTTTATTTAAAGGCCGCCGAAAACTTCCAGAAATTTCAAGACAAGGGCTGGTTAGTACAAGATAAGAAAGAATGTTATTATGTATATGCCCAAACTATGAATGGTAAAACTCAATATGGTTTGGTAGTTGGGGCATATGTTCCGGATTACATGAATGGTATTATTAAAAAGCATGAACTGACCCGCAGGGATAAGGAAGAGGATCGCATGAAACATGTAAGAGTAAATAATGCCAATATCGAACCGGTATTTTTTGCTTATTCGGATAATGCGGAATTAGATGCTATTGTGAAGAAGTATACTTCTCAGAAACCTGAATATGATTTTATAGCTCCGGGCGATGGCTTCGGACATTCATTCTGGGTAATTGACAAGGAAGATGATATTGAAGCTATAACCCGTATGTTTAAGGCAATGCCTGCATTGTATATTGCAGATGGGCATCATCGTTCTGCTGCTGCTGCATTGGTAGGTGCCGAGAAAGCTAAGCAGAATCCGAATCATCGTGGTGATGAAGAATATAATTACTTCATGGCTGTATGCTTCCCGGCAAATCAGTTGACAATTATTGACTATAATCGCGTAGTCAAAGATCTGAATGGTCTGACTCCGGAACAATTTATAGCAGCTTTAGAAAAGAACTTCATAGTAGAGGAAAAAGGTGCTGAAATTTATAAACCTAATGCCTTGCATAATTTTTCTCTCTATCTGAATGGTAAGTGGTATAGTCTGACTGCTAAAAAAGGTACATATAATGATAATGACCCGATAGGAGTCTTGGATGTAACTATCTCATCAAATCTTATTTTAGATGAAATTCTTGGGATAAAGGATTTGCGTTCTGATAAGAGAATTGACTTTGTTGGTGGTATCCGTGGTTTAGGTGAACTAAAGAAGCGGGTGGATAGTGGTGAAATGAAAGTAGCTTTGGCTCTTTATCCTGTTTCAATGAAGCAATTAATGGATATTGCCGATACCGGTAATATTATGCCACCGAAAACTACATGGTTTGAACCTAAACTTCGTTCCGGATTAGTTATACATAAATTATCGTAGTTTTTTAATAGGATAAATCTTTTCTGAATCATCCGTTGCCTGTTATGTGTGTCATTCTATTAGAGAATCATACAACGGTGACGGATGATTTTTTGTATATATTTGTTTGAGAGGACAGGAACTATTATCTTTGTTCTTATGATTGAAGATACTTATAAAACTATTTCTTCCATATCCGAAGGTATTTATACAGAAAAGCGAAGTAAATTCATAGCAATTGCTTTGCCGGTTCGTACGCATGAACAAATTAAAGCATATTTGGAACAATACCAAAAAGAGTATTATGATGCACGTCATGTATGCTATGCTTATATGCTTGGACATGAGCGAAAAGATTTTCGTGCTAATGATAATGGTGAACCTTCGGGTACAGCAGGGAAACCCATTTTGGGTCAGATAAATTCAAATGAATTAACCGATATATTAATTATTGTCGTTCGTTATTTTGGAGGCATAAAGCTGGGAACCAGTGGTCTGATTGTTGCATATAAAGCCGCTGCTGTTGAAGCTATAGCCAATGCTGAGATAATAGAGAAAACAGTAGACGAGGATATTACTGTTGTTTTTGAATATCCTTTTATGAATGATGTAATGCGTATTGTAAAGGAGGAAGGACCGGAGATTATTGAACAATCTTATGATATGGACTGTTTAATTACCCTCCGCATTCGTAAATCGATGATGGAGAAATTGCATTCTCGCTTAGAGAAAGTGGAGACTGCAAGAATTTTAGAAAAATAATAATAAAAACTCAATCATCATGAAAACGATTTTATCATTAATGTTTGCCGTATTGGTATTGTGCGCCTGTAACGATAGTAAAGAAACTTATTTGATTGATTTTAATAGTTTTGTGGAAGATGTGAAAACCGAATCACCTAATTATACAGAGGAAGATTGGAACGCAGCCAATACAAAGTACGATAAGTTTATTACTATTATTGATGAACAATTCTCGGAACAATTAACTCCGGAAGAGAAAATGAACTTGTCGAAACAGAAAGGAATTTATCAGGCATTGAAATTAAAGAATAAGGCAAAACAAGCTAAGGATAGTATCGAAAATGAAATAAAGCAAAGAGTTACTGAAACGGAAGATATGCAGGAAGGGATAGAATAAGCTCATGACCCTTCTATCTAAAGTGGAAATGCCTGAATTTATAGGTTAATAGACCTTTTTAGCCCATAATTTAGTGGTTATTAATTTAATTTTTTTTGTTTGTATTTGATTTTAGCCTACATTTGTCTACTATTAATCATAATTATTCAAAAGAGATGAAAAGAAAGTTACTTTTATTTTTTGCACTTCTTATTGCTGTAGGTATGAAGGCGGCGGAAGATTTGCAGCCGACCAACGTGACTCCTGAGATTGGTGCAACGTATTTAATAAGTGAGAATGATGGGAGTATAGTATTTACCTTTGATCGACAATTAAAGATTGATAAGGCATATATTATTCCGGCTAATGGTAATCCTATTGAAATTGCCAATACATGGGATTCATATACGGTGGTAGCATATTTTTATTATTGTGGAATTAGTAGTCAAATGAAAGCGTTAATAAAAGATGGAACGATTACAGCTGGTGGAACTTTTCAAATAAAGTTGCAGGGAATTAAAGATGCTGAAGATGCTTCCATTTCTTATAATGATGTGACAGCAACATTCGTAGCAGGAAATTTACCTGCTGAATTAGTTAGTATTAAGCCTCAGGATGGTGAAACGATAAATTCATATTATGCTGTAGGGGGAACAGATGGATTGATTGCTTTTACTTTTACTGATCCGGTTGTTTGCGAATCGGCAAAGGTATCTTATGGAAACGTAGAAGATGGTACTTTTGGGAGTATAGACCTTCAGACTCCGGTTGCTTCCGGTTCGGTGTTGACTGCCAATATTCAAGGAATAAAATTATCGCCTGCTGACATAAATAAACAAACTTCTATAACTCTGCAAATATCAAGAGTAAAAACGACAGATGGCATATTACTTGAAGGTAATATTCCGGGCTCTCCTGGTACATACGCGGTAAATTATAATATTAAATCTTCATCAGTAGAAGTTTCGTACCGGTTTACTCCTGACAAGGGAAGTAACATTGATAATGTGGAACAACTAAAATGTTATTTTAGTTATCCTATTACTTTTGATGGAGTGAAACTTTCTTATACTTTAGGGGGCGGAGAGACAAGCATTGTTATACCAAAGGAACAAATTACAATAGAGAATGACCCGAATGATGATGAGGGAGCATTTTTTGCATATATTCCAATTAAAGACTTATCTTTTGATGCCGGAAATGTAGATGTAGAGTTTGTTGGTGGAATGGATTTAAACGGCAATGCAGTAGAAGTAAAAGGAACATTCCTTTCTGCAGGTAAACATGCGGATGTAACTACTTGTCTTAGTGTTACTCCGACACCGGGAAGTAAGCTTGTTCCACGTCCGGAAGCATTTGTGTTTACTTTCAGTGATTTGGTCACTATGGATATGTCATCTGTTCTTGTTATTGGCGGAGATGAAATGCCGCTTGGACGTTTAGCTAGTGTTAATAAAAATGTGCTTACTGTTCGTTATGAAAACACGATGTATGGTGATTTAACTTTTAAATTGCGTATGAAAAATGCAGCCGGTAATTTTGTTACTTATGGAGATACGGAAGGTTATGTTACTGTGTCTTACTCTGCACCGTCTGATCTGTTTACTTGTTCTGGAATAGATCCTGTAGTGGGGAAAGTTGAATCATTGAAAGTATTTACTTTGACGTTTGATGGCGTGGATGATTATGTCGGTGGATTTGATAACAGTAAGGAAATTGTTTTGAAGAATGAAGCAGGAGAGAAAGTAACGACAGGGACTATTGATCTGCCGGAAGATTACTATACATATCCTTTTGATGCGATCATAACATTGGCGAATGAAGTAAATACGACGGGTATCTATACATTAGTCGTTCCTGAAAAGACAGCTTATAATAGTTTGTATGATGATTTTATGGATGATTTCGGCGTTTCTGGTGGAGCTATTTACAATCCGGAACTGACATTTACTTATACAATAGGTGATGTAACCCCTACTACTTGTACCAATGTCGATCCTGCTCCTGCCCAGAATATGGAAGCTATTCCGACACAGTTTGCATTTACTTTCAGTCGTAATGTGACACTTAGCAGTGCACGAATGACGAGCGATGAGAATCCGAGAGGTGGTGTTGATATCAGCGAATATGTTGCAGTTGCCGATAATGTATTAACTATAACGTTACCTGAAGGTATGACTGATTCTTATACATTTGTTAATTTTATGTTGCAAGTGACGGATATTACCGGTGCTTATGTGACTTATGGTGATGTAGATGATTATGTTGTAGCAGGATACACGAAGAAAGTGGAAGCCAATACATTTATCTGCTCTGACATCACTCCGGCAGTAGGAGAGGTAAAATCATTGAAAGAATTTATATTGACTTTTGTCGGTGTTGATGAATTTGATATGGTCGGTGGATTTGATACCACGAAAGAGATTGTATTAAAAGATGTAGCCGGAACTACAGTAACAACAGGAACTATCGATTTTTCAGATTTTGATCATCCTATGGATGCTATTATAAGTCTTGAGAAAGAGGTGGCAGAAAATGGCACTTATACTTTGACTATACCTGAAGGAACGGTTTATAATAGTCTTTACGATGATATGGCAGAGGATTTTGGTGTATCGCTTGGAGCTATTTATAATCCTGAGTTGACTTACACTTATACTATTCTTGCATCCGGTATTGATTCCGTTATGGCAGGTGAGTTAAGTGGTGTCGTTGAAGTATATAGTTTACAAGGAGTTCTTTTGCGCAAAGCGGATGTTTCCGAAGCATTAAAAGGTCTCACTCCGGGTATCTATATTGTAAATGGTAAGAAGATTGCCGTTAAGTAATTGCGTTGATATTTAGATATAATAGATTAAGTGCTGCTCGATTTCGGGCAGCACTTTTTTGTATTCTTCATTCTTTGACATACGGTCGATTATTTGCAAACGATAGGAGTTTGTCGTCAATCGACCGTATCTTTGTCATCAATCGTCCTTATGATTTTTTCAATCAACCTGATGTTTTTTTAAAACATCGAGGTGTTTGTAAAAAACATCAAGGTTATTCCAAAATCGCCTAAGGGAGCGTTGCCTGTCGCCTAAGGGAGCGATAGCTTACATCTACGGGAGCGTAAGACATCACTCTCTTAAGTGTTTTTGATAGTATTTTTGCTAATTCAGCAGTTTTCAACTTTTACTTTGACTTGCTTTCACCTTATCACTCTTTACTCTTATATTGTTGATTACTAATTAATTACAGTGAACTGCACCCCAAAAGTTGGACAGTTAATTATTTGTTTCTATAATTGATTCTATA
>NZ_QSUN01000014.1 GCF_003438995.1 Bacteroides sp. OM05-12 | reverse complement strand
CTATATATATTTATATTTATATAAATATAAATATATATAACGGAGTGGAAAAAGAGGAAGATAAAGAACAATAGTACGACTTGCACTACTATTTTAAAACGAACTCTTTGGAACGGAGCCATAAAGTAATAGCTGATTAACACGAAAATGAAATAAACGATAATAAACTGCATTATTTTACAGCTATAAAGCTATAAAATATAATTTTATTCCTATTTTTGCCATACATTATATAAAACAACTATATACCTATTTATTATTATGGCTAAAATAACTAAAGAAGCAGCATTGCTTTATCACTCACAGGGAAAGCCGGGAAAAATAGAAGTAGTCCCCACAAAACCTTATAGTACTCAAACCGATTTATCATTAGCATATTCTCCGGGCGTAGCAGAGCCCTGTCTGGAGATCGAGAAAAACCCGCAAGATGCCTATAAATACACAGCAAAAGGAAACTTAGTTGCAGTGATATCAAACGGAACAGCTGTACTAGGCTTAGGAGATATTGGGGCATTAAGTGGTAAACCTGTTATGGAAGGTAAAGGTTTGCTCTTCAAAATTTATGCAGGAATTGATATTTTTGACATCGAAGTCAATGAGAAAGATCCGGAAAAGTTCATCGAAGCGGTAAAAGCAATCGCACCGACATTCGGCGGTATCAATCTGGAAGATATTAAAGCTCCCGAATGTTTTGAAATAGAACAGCGCCTCAAAGAAGAGCTGGACATTCCGGTAATGCACGATGACCAACATGGCACTGCCATCATATCCAGCGCCGGATTGATCAATGCATTGGAAGTTGCAGGGAAAAGAATAGAAGACGTAAAAATTGTCGTAAACGGAGCCGGTGCTTCTGCCGTATCCTGTACCAAACTATATATTTCACTAGGTGCACGACTAGAAAATATCGTAATGCTAGACAGCAAAGGGGTGATTTCGAAAGCCCGCACCGATCTGAACGAACAAAAAAAATATTTCGCAACAAGCCGCACCGATATTCACACGCTGGCAGAGGCAATAAAGGGAGCAGACGTATTCCTTGGTTTATCCAAAGGCAATGTACTGACACAGGATATGGTACGTAGCATGGCTAAATCACCGATTGTATTTGCACTGGCCAATCCAATCCCTGAAATTTCTTATGAAGACGCAATGACTTCAAGACCGGATGTATTGATGGCAACCGGACGTTCCGATTATCCTAACCAAATAAATAATGTAATCGGTTTCCCCTACATTTTCCGAGGAGCTTTGGACACACAGGCTAAAGCTATCAATGAAGAAATGAAACTGGCAGCTGTAAGAGCTATTGCAGATCTTGCCAAACAAGCCGTACCGGATGTTGTAAACGAAGCCTATCATGTGAACAATTTCACTTTCGGTCCGGAATATTTCATTCCAAAGCCTGTAGACCCACGTTTAATCACAGAAGTATCCATAGCTGTGGCCAAAGCTGCTATGGACTCAGGCGTTGCCCGCAAACATATCGAAGATTGGGAGGCTTATCGTACCCGTTTGAAAGAACTAATGGGTTACGAATCAAAAATGACACGCCAGCTTTATGATACGGCACGCCGCAATCCACAACGTGTTGTTTTTGCAGAAGGCATCCACCCGAATATGCTAAAGGCCGCAGTAGAAGCAAAATCCGAAGGTATCTGTTATCCTATTTTGCTCGGGAATGACGAACGCATCCAGAAATTAGCAAGTGAATTGGAGCTAAGCCTTGAAGGTATCGAGATCATCAATCTGCGCCATGACAACGAGGCAGAACGCCGCGAACGTTACGCGCATATCCTTGCCGAAAAGCGAGGGCGCGAAGGAGCGACATTCGACGAAGCCAACGATAAAATGTTTGAGCGCAACTATTTCGGTATGATGATGGTCGAAACAGGAGATGCCGACGCATTCATCACCGGAGTATATACAAAATACTCCAATACCATCAAAGTTGCAAAAGAAGTTATAGGTATTCGTCCTGAATACAAGCATTTCGGAACCATGCATATTCTAAATTCCAAAAAGGGTGCGTATTTCCTTGCTGACACATTGATTAATCGCCACCCGGATACAGAAACATTGATCGATATTGCAAAATTAGCAGAACAAACCGTACGGTTCTTCAACCACACTCCGGTTATGGCAATGCTTTCTTATTCAAACTTCGGATCCGATCAAGACGGCAGCCCGGCATCTGTTCATCAAGCGGTAGAATATATGCAGAAGAATTACCCTGAACTCGCCATAGATGGAGAGATGCAGGTAAATTTCGCAATGAATACATCCTTGCGTGACGCAAAATATCCTTTCACACGTTTGGCGGGTAAAGAAGTAAACACCTTGGTATTTCCAAACCTCAGTTCCGCCAACTCCGGATACAAACTAATTCAGGCAATGTGTGACACAGAGCTTATCGGCCCTATCCAAATGGGGTTGAACAAGCCAATCCATTTCACCGATTTCGAGAGTTCTGTCCGTGACATCGTTAATATCACGGCTGTTGCAGTAATCGATGCAATTGTCGACAAAAAGAAAAAAGAGAATAAATAATCAAAAGGGTATGTTGTCAATTCTTAAAATAAAGACAACATACCCTTCTTTACTTAACCCAAAAGCCATAACACCTTCATCTAATGAGAAAGCCCTTATCAAAATCACAAATAGTTTGTCTCTTATTATTATGGATAGCAATATGCTACATTGTAATTGTTTCCGCACCACAAATAAACGGACCGGTCATCCTTTCAATAATAATTTCAGGAGCACTGGTCATTATTCCTTTATATAAAGCTTATAAAAAGAATAAATAATATCTTTTTAATCATTTCGTCTGATTAAATAAATCAATTTGATATTTAATACCGCATTTTATTTATAAAATGTTTGTTAGTTGGAATTTATTGTTTACTTTTGCAACCGTTCAAATCAAGAAACAAGAAATAACCAACAAAAGATTAGAATTATGAATGCAGCTAAGGTATTAGAAGATTTAAAAAGAAGGTTTCCTAATGAACCGGAGTATCATCAGGCAGTAGAAGAAGTTTTAAGTACAATCGAAGAAGAGTACAACAAACATCCCGAATTCGACAAAGCAAACCTAATCGAACGCCTGTGTATTCCTGATAGAGTTTACCAGTTCCGCGTGACATGGATGGATGATAAAGGTAATATCCAGACCAACATGGGATATCGCGTACAGCATAACAATGCTATCGGCCCGTATAAAGGCGGAATCCGTTTTCATGCTTCCGTAAATCTTGGAATCCTTAAATTCCTCGCTTTCGAGCAAACATTCAAAAATTCATTGACAACGCTTCCGATGGGTGGCGGTAAAGGAGGTTCCGATTTCTCTCCACGCGGCAAGTCAAATGCCGAGGTTATGAGATTTTGCCAAGCATTCATGCTGGAATTATGGCGTCACATCGGTCCTGAAACAGATGTACCGGCAGGAGACATTGGCGTAGGCGGTCGTGAAGTAGGTTTCATGTTCGGTATGTACAAAAAATTATCTCATGAATTTTCCGGAGTCTTAACAGGAAAAGGACGTGAGTTTGGTGGCTCATTAATTCGTCCGGAAGCTACCGGATATGGGAACATTTACTTCCTCATGGAAATGTTGAAAACAAAAGGGACTGATTTAAAAGGTAAGATATGCACAGTTTCCGGTTCCGGAAATGTTGCCCAATACACTGTAGAAAAGGTAATTGAATTAGGTGGTAAAGTCGTTACCATGTCAGACTCTGACGGATATGTATACGACCCAGACGGCATTGATCGCGAAAAGCTGGACTATATCATGGAACTAAAGAATCTGTATAGAGGCCGTATCCGTGAATATGCAGAGAAATATGGCTGCAAATATGTAGCAGGTGCTCGTCCGTGGAATGAAAAATGCGATATTGCACTTCCTTCCGCTACACAAAATGAGCTGACCGAAGATGATGCAAAAGCATTGGTTGCCAATGGGTGTATGGCAGTCAGCGAAGGAGCAAATATGCCTTCTACTCCGGGAGCCATCCGCGTATTCCAGGAAGCCAAGATTCTATATGCTCCGGGAAAAGCAGCCAATGCCGGCGGTGTATCTGTTTCCGGTCTTGAAATGACTCAGAACTCAATTAAATTAAGCTGGAGCGCAGAAGAAGTCGACGAAAAGTTGAAAAGCATCATGCAAAACATTCATGTAGCTTGCGTACAATATGGAAGTGAAGCAGATGGATATGTAAACTATGTAAAAGGTGCCAATGTAGCAGGTTTTATGAAAGTAGCCAAAGCCATGATGGCACAAGGCATTGTCTAAACTTAAATTTACCATATATTCTTTTTATGAATGTCCGTCCCTTAGTGGCGGACATTTTTATTTAGTCTGTTTTCTCAACAAACAAAACAATTAAAGCGTAAATACCCAAAAACAGTGATTTTATATTTTATAACATCTACCATAATACAGGAATCGCTATTAAAACATAACATTTTACATATCAGCGCTTTAGCGCAAATAAGAAATATCTTTATGCAATACAATTGAAATAATTTATTTAATTTTTTGGGATATTAAATAATAAAACATACATTTGCGGCGTAAAACATTTATTTATTAATCAATTAAAAATTAAAAAGCATGAACATTTTACGTGGATTTAAAGCTATTGCAGCGTTTATTTTAGTTGCTGCATTATTTGCTAGTTGTTCTGAAGATCAGACATCTTTATCTATCAGTGATATTCCAGGAACAGCAAAAGTTATAGGTAAACTTACTTATAGTGAGGGAGAAAGCTATAACACTATTACAAGCCAACTAGTAACAAATATCATTCCTGCAAGAGGAAAAAAAGTATTTGTTCAAGTATCAAATTCATCATTAGATCCGAATGGACAGGCAGACGGTTACGCTGTTTACGAAACAACAACAGATGACAAAGGAGAATTTGAAGTTGAAATCCCAGCAGTTATTGATGGCGTATCTGTATCTGTAAGAGCAGAATCTTTCACTGGTCAATATTCTGAACTTCAACGTTCTTCAACATCTATCAGCGGATGGGTTGAAGTTAAAAAGGATGTAGTTTATTCTTATTATTCATCTGGTAATTATGTTATGCCTAACGGTATTCTGGTGGCTGACGGTCAATACACTTACGTAGTTCGCTCAACCAACAATAACTACTAATCATAACGATTAAAACAGAAAATATGAAAAAATTAATATCAATTATAACAATCATTTGTTTACTTCCATTAATGGGAGTAAGTGCTCAGGAAAAAGCTGAAAAGCAATATCTTCCTGAAGAAGGAGACTGGGCTATAGGAATAGATGTTGTACCATTGTTGAAATATGTAGGTAATGCATTCAATGGTTCACAAGAAAATGAAATAGAAAGTCTTGGTGGAGCTCCATTTACAAAGAACAATAAAAACTTCAGAAACAGAATGCTTATGCCGGATGTTTCTATCATGGGGAAATATATGTTGACTGACGAATGGGCTTTACGTGCAAATGTTGGAATCATGGTTCGTTCGGAATATGACAGACGTTATGTAAAAGATGATAAAGCTGCTTTACTTAACCCATTAAGTAACGATAAAGTAATAGATAAAGCTCATCATTCAAGAAATGGTATGAGTATTGCTGTCGGCGCAGAATATCGTAAAGGTTCTAAAAGAGTTCAGGGTGTATTCGGAGCTGGATTGTTATTTGCGTTCCAAAACGATAAAACCACTTATAGCTGGGGAAATGAAATGACAACTATCAATCAAAATCCAAGCATTGCTTTTGATAGAAATAATGAAACTATGCTAGGCGATAACCGTATACTCAAAAACAATGGACAAGGTTCTGACTTTTATACAGGTATTACCGGTAGTGCAGGTGTTGAATGGTTTATCGCTCCTAAAATTTCTTTAGGCGCAGAAGTTAATCTAAGCCTATACTATCTGTTTGGAAACCAAACTTACATAGAAAGTGAAGGTTACAACACTTCTACTCAGAAAATTGAAACAAGAACGGATTTAGTATCACCGGGCAACAGAGGTTTCTATATCGGAACTGAAAGCTTAGGAGGTTCTCTTAACATGACGTTCTATTTCTAATAGATAAGCATTATTCATAATAGAAACAGGTAATTCTTTCCGAAGAATTACCTGTTTTTTGTTTTATCAAAACAAAGCGTTATCTTTGGCGCATGATCTTAATACATTAAAAATGAAAACGAAACACCTAATTCTAATGAGCGGAATGGCAATAATCAGTGCTTGCAGTTCAAAAACGACTTTGTCCTACCCTGAAGCTATTAAGGACAATACAGTGGATACTTATTTCGGAACAGAAGTTGCTGATCCATATCGTTGGCTCGAGAATGACACGTCACAAGCTACATCTGCATGGGTAAAAGCAGAAAATGACATCACCAATGCCTATCTGGCAAGAATTCCCTTTCGTAATAAGTTGAAAGAAAGACTAACCCAACTAACCAATTACGAAAAAATAGGTACACCATTCAAAAAGAATGGCAAATACTATTTCTACAAAAATGACGGACTACAAAACCAAAATGTACTTTATGTAAAAGAAACTCTCGATGGAGAAGCTAAAGTGCTATTAGACCCCAATAAACTATCAGATGATGGTACAGTTGCCCTCAATGGAATCTCTTTTTCCAAAGATGGGAAATATATGGCATACGCAATCTCACGTAGCGGTTCCGATTGGATAGAAATTTATGTTATCGACCTCGCAACAAGTGAGCTGACAGACGATCATATTTTATGGGCGAAATTCAGTGGTGCATCTTGGCAAGGCAACGGTTTTTATTACAGTGCTTATGATGCTCCAACAAATGGAAAAGAATATTCCAATATAAATGAGAACCATAAAGTCTACTATCATAAAATTGGCGATCCGCAATCAAAAGATCAATTAATCTATCAGAATCCTCAGTATCCTAAACGATTTTATTCTGCCAGCACCGATGAAGACGAGAAAATTCTATTTATTGACGAATCGGGAGCAGGAAGTGGGAACAACCTATCACTCAAAGATCTGACAAAAACAAATTCCCCACTTATCCCAATGACGGAAGATTACAATTTCATCTATATGCCGATCGAGGTTATAGGAAATACAATTTATATCCTCACCAATTATGATGCTCCAAAGTATCGTGTAATGACTGCGGATATAAATTCACCTAACATCCGGAATTGGAAAGAATTAGTTCCAGAAAATGAATCAGTACTCTCCGGCGCACAGATTATAGGAGGTAAGTTAATCCTGACTTATGATAAAGATGCCTCCAATCATGCTTACGTCTATGCATTGAATGGAGAACAAGAGCATGAGATTACGCTTCCGTCACTTGGTTCCGTTGGATTCAGTGGAAATAAAGATGACAAAGAAACATTCTACACTTTCACATCTTTCACTTTCCCGGGAACTATTTATAAATATGATATTGATAAAAACAAATCCGAACTTTATCTTAGCCCGAAGGTTGATTTCAACCCAGAAGAATTTGTCACCGAACAAATATTCTATACAAGCAAAGACGGAACTAAAGTTCCAATGTTCCTTACTTATAAGAAAGGTTTAAAACGCGACGGAAATAATCCTGTATTCCTCTATGGATATGGTGGCTTCAACGTTAGCCTCAACCCTTATTTCTCAACTATGCGACTACCATTTCTTGAAAATGGAGGTATTTATGTACAAACGAATTTGCGTGGCGGAAGTGAGTATGGAGAAGAATGGCATCAGGCAGGTATCAAAATGAATAAACAAAATGTATTCGATGATTTTATCTCTGCAGCAGAATACTTAATTAGCGAGAAGTATACGAACAAAGACAAAATCGCCATTGTAGGTGGTTCAAACGGAGGATTACTTATCGGAGCTTGTGTAAACCAACGCCCGGACTTATTTAAAGTAGCCATTCCACAAGTCGGAGTTATGGATATGCTCCGCTATCATAAATTTACCATCGGATGGAATTGGGCTAGTGATTACGGAACAAGCGAAGACAGTAAAGAAATGTTCGAGTATTTATATGCTTACTCTCCACTACATAATATTAAAAATGACGGAACTCCTTATCCGGCTATTATGATAACAACTGCAGATCATGACGATCGTGTGGTTCCAGCCCACTCTTTCAAATATGCAGCAACTTTACAGGCATCTAACACAGGAGATGCCCCGAAACTTATTCGCATAGAAAGTAAAGCCGGTCACGGAGGCGGCAAACCGATGAGTAAAATCATTGACGAAACAGCAGATATTTATGCTTTCATCTTATATAACATGGGATATAAGAATATAGAATAAACGATATTATATTAATATCTTAAATTAATGGTGTGCACCATCAAGGACGATGATGTACACCATTAATATTAATAAAAAACTAACTTAGCTATTTTGCAGAACAGTTATTCTTTTCCGGGCAACATCACCGCTCCTTTATTCTTCTTTCCATCCATCTTTACGACTAAAGGTTGGTCAAAATGGACATGACGAAGATATTGCGTTTCATGCTCTGCCGGAAGATTATTTAAAAATTCCTGATTATAAACCCCATCATTACGAAAAGCATTGATTGTAAAATAGCCGACTCCGAAAGAAGTGAGGTTTTGAAAGAAGTGTGTTCCCTGACTCGGGTCCACTCGATAATTTGTCAGCCCGGCTTCTACAATAACGCGAGCAGCAGATATATGCGGCCATTTCACCGGAATACCAAGCCACGTATCACTACTACCCCATCGTCCGGGTCCTACCAGAATATAACTCTTTCCTTTATCCAGGAACTCTCGATTCAGTTTTTCTATTTCATAAGCTATCAACTGATTATTAGAAGCACTGTATCCATCAGTTTTCACATATATAACATCTTGGATATCATTCATAATGCCATGTCCCAATGAATTTTCAGAACGTAATAAAACGTCCTCATCTTTAATTAAAGATAAATCCTCATCAAGCATCTCCTTACTATCCACTATCGGACGAATCTGTAACAAATAAAAGGTTCCGGTCTTTCCGTTTTCCATATTCAGTGTAGCTGCAAACTCAATCTCAACAGGACGCCTCATTTCATTCTGTCCATGCTCCAGCACTAATTGAAGAATACGGGCCAATGGAAAAACATCATGCTGAAGGATATTCGCAAAAGTTATTAGTTTTCTTCCACCCGGATAGTAACCGTCACGAATGATTTGATCATAAGGATCAAATGTAGAAGCAATATACCTCAATGAGCCATCCTTCTCCGCCTCCTTCACGTGAAGTTTCAAGAGATTAAACCCATCGTCAATAGAAAAATTATGACCGATATTCTTCATATCCAACACGTAAAATTGAGTTTGTGTCTCTCTTAGAGCTATATCTATTTCACTGGTTTGCAATATTCGATTCGGATGATATGGTGAAAAACGCAAAGTCATACCACCATCCACAATATATTTTCCCAACCCCAAAGCTAGGTTGACCGTACCTTCCTCAGGCTTCTCATCGCCAATAGGGTAATAATTCAACGAACGTGCCACGCCGGACATAGAAGGATAATAACGATCACCATACTGATTACCAACTACTTCTTGCAAAATGACAGCCATTTTTTCCTGATCTATCACATTCGAAGTCGCTTGCATATAAGCCTTACTGTCCCTATAATATACTGATGCATAAACTCCTTTTATCGCATCACTCAGCATACGGAGCATTTCATACTTATCATCCAGATAAGGAATCATATATGTAGAGTAGATTCCGGCAAAAGGTTGATAATGGGAATCTTCCAACAAGCTGGAAGAACGAATTGCAATAGGTGATTTTACCACATCAAAAAATGTAAAGAAATCCTCTACCAAACGATCGGGCAACTTCGCTTTCAAAAAACATTTCAAAATCACGTCATCATCTGCATCTGATAAAGCTATCTGGTACAAATTATTAGTATCCATAAACTCATCAAACACGTCCGTACACAGCACGACTGTTTTAGGGATGGCAACCTGGGCATTCTCAAACTGGTCAAACTCGGGGTGGTGTTTTATCATATTATCAATAAAAGCAAGTCCTCTACCCTTGCCTCCCAATGATCCGTCACCAATACGTGCAAAATTTGAATATCGATCAAAACGGTCACGTTTAAAAACAGCAACTACACCCTGATTCTTCATTTTACGATATTTCACGATTGCATCAAAAATAATACGTCGATGCGCATCAACATCCTGAAGACTATCCCAGGTTATCTGCTTCAAAAACTCTGCAACAGGAAACATTGCACGGGAATAAAGCCAACGCGATACATGATTGCGACTAATATGATAAAGAAAAGACTCTTTAGGGATAGCAAATACAACATTTTGCAGCTCTTTCAGATTGCGAACACGAGCAATTTCCTCCATTGTATCAGGATTACGAAAGATAAAATCGCCAAAACCGAAGTTATCAGACACCGCCCTTCGCAAATCAATATTCATTTTCTTCGAATTCTTATCAATAAAGCTCGCATTAAAACGAGCAGCATAAACCTTATTCTCCGTTTCCGAAGACTGGATTATAAGCGGAACAAACTCATCTTTCTTCCTAATCTCCGAACAAAGTTTTATACCTGCCAAAGCATCTTTTTCTCCTTTTCTCGGAAAACGAACATCTGTTATTACCCCCAATATATTATCAGCATACTTTTCATAAAGCTCCATCGCTTCCTCATATGTGCGTGCCAATGCTATTTTAGGACGCCCACGCATACGTAATGTCTGCTGATGTGCATTCAACGCTTCGGTTGAGAATTCTTGACTTTGCTTCAACACAAATTTGAACAGGTAAGGCAATACAGAAGAATAAAAACGAATTGAGTCCTCGACCAATAAAATCATTTGCACACCCACTTCCTTGACATCGTGTTCCAGGTTCATCTTATCCTCAATCAACTTAATGATAGAAAGCAGTAGATCTGTATTTCCCAACCAACAAAAAACATATTCGAAAGCACTTAAATCCTCATTCGCAATCCGTTTCGTGATGCCATGCGAAAAAGGCGTCAATACAACCAACGGTATATGCTCATATTTTGCTTTAATGCTACGGGCAATCTGGAATGTATCACTATTATCTGTTCCGGGCATACAGATCACCAAATCAAAAGGTATATTCGCCAACTGTTTCCACGCCTCCTCTTCCGTAGATACCTGAGTAAAACGCGGAGGATAACGCAAACTTAAATCAGTATATTCATTAAATATCTTTTCATCAATACGTCCGTCATCTTCCAACATAAATGCATCATAAGGATTGGCAATAAGTAAAACGTTAAAAATGCGCTTAGTCATTAAATTAACAAACGAAGTATCTTTAAAATATAGCTGACTTAATTTCAGTTTACTGAGCATAACGATTTGTTTTATATATAATAAGGTATAGCAAATTTGGGAATAATAATCGGGCTATGCAAGAAAAAAACATCAATAAAATATGCCACATAATATATTTTGAGGCTTAAACTATCTTTTTATCATTATTAACGCAAAATTTTATCGAAAACATTAGGACATTATTATAGAATCCCTATCTTTGCATACGTATTCGTTTACAAAATAACAATTAACCCTTAAAATTATAATACCATGAACATCGAACGAATCATGTCCTCTCTTGAGGCAAAACACCCCGGCGAACTTGAATATCTTCAGGCCGTAAGAGAAGTACTTATCTCTATTGAAGACATATATAATCAACACCCTGAGTTTGAAAAGGCTAAAATCATCGAACGCCTAGTAGAGCCGGATAGAATTTTCACATTCCGCGTGGCATGGGTAGATGATAAAGGCGAGGTACAAACCAACTTAGGTTATCGCGTTCAATTCAATAACGCAATAGGCCCGTACAAAGGTGGTATCCGTTTCCATGCATCAGTAAACCTTTCAATCCTTAAATTCTTAGGTTTCGAACAAACTTTCAAAAATGCTTTGACTACTCTCCCTATGGGTGGTGGTAAAGGTGGCTCAGATTTCTCTCCACGTGGTAAGAGCGATGCGGAAATTATGCGTTTCTGCCAAGCATTTATGTTGGAACTTTGGCGTCATATTGGTCCTGACATGGACGTTCCTGCCGGTGATATCGGTGTAGGTGGCCGTGAAGTAGGCTATATGTTTGGAATGTACAAAAAGTTAACCCGTGAATTTACAGGAACTTTAACCGGTAAAGGTTTGGAATTCGGTGGTTCACTAATACGTCCGGAAGCTACTGGTTTCGGTGGATTGTATTTCGTACATCAGATGCTTAAGGCAAAAGGTATCGATATTAAAGGTAAGACCGTAGGTGTTTCCGGTTTTGGTAACGTAGCATGGGGAGCTGTCACTAAAGCTACTCAATTAGGTGCTAAAGTTGTCACAATTTCAGGTCCTGACGGTTACATTTACGATCCGGATGGTATCAGCGGTGATAAGATTGATTATATGCTCGAACTTCGTTCATCCGGAAATGATATCGTAGCTCCATATGCAGAAAAATATCCGAATGCAAAATTCGTTGCAGGACGTCGTCCTTGGGAAGTTAAAGTAGACATTGCTCTTCCTTGCGCTACTCAAAACGAGTTGAACGGAGAAGATGCTCAACACTTAATCGACAATAAAGTAACTTGCGTTGGTGAAATTTCTAACATGGGATGTACTCCGGAAGCTATTGATAAATTCATCGAACATAAAATGTTGTATGCACCGGGTAAAGCTGTTAATGCTGGTGGTGTTGCTACATCCGGTTTGGAAATGTCTCAAAATGCCATGCACTTAAGCTGGGACGCAAATGAAGTAGACGAAAAACTTCACGGTATTATGTACGGAATCCACGAACAATGCGTAAGATACGGTACAGAACCTGACGGCTACATTAATTATGTGAAAGGTGCCAATATCGCCGGCTTCATGAAAGTAGCTCATGCTATGATGGCTCAAGGAATTGTTTAGTATTAAATAAATAGTTGAATTCTCGTTTAGTTGTATTTGTATTTTGTGTAAGCGTTATCCCCTTTTGTGAAAAAGCAGATAACGCTATTTTTATATGCATATTATTATTATCTTTGTGCGTATAAATAAATAAACAATTATGATAGCCATCGAACTAATAGGAGGATTGGATTCGCGCCTATACGAGCTTGTCGCCCCTTTGGTCATGAATCCGGAAGTACTGAGGCAGAATAGGAACTACCCATTCAAAACGACCAAAAAACATCAATGGCTTATTGCCATATCCCAAGAGAGCGTGATTGGATTTCTTCCAATGGAGATTAGAGACAAACAAGTCATTATCAACAATTACTATACGAAAGAAGAAAACCAAGAGGTTCTGGATCTATTAATAAAAAACGCGATCAAATTTTTCGGGGATGATTATTACCTGGTATCTGTAACCCAAAGACAGCACATTCCTACTTTCCTGCAAAATGGTTTTACTATTGAGTTGGAATGGAAGAATTACGTAAAAATGAAAAAAGCAGAATGAAAAAACAGCCGGACGATGCAAATGTGTATGATCTCGTACAAGAGAGACTAAAACTTATTTTTGCCGAATTCGACAATATTTATGTTTCTTTTTCGGGCGGTAAAGATAGTGGAGTACTTCTTAACCTCTGTATAGACTACATTAGGAAACATAATCTCAATCGACGTATCGGAGTATTTCATATGGATTATGAAGCACAATACCAAATGACAACCGATTACGTTGACCGAACGCTAGCACAAAATCGTGACATTATTGATGTTTACCGGGTATGTGTTCCATTCAGAGTAACAACCTGTGCATCTATGTATCAGGAATATTGGCGTCCGTGGGAAGAAGAACAACGTAGAATATGGGTAAGGGAACGTCCATTAGAATGTCTGGTAAAAGAAGACTTTCCTTTCTATACCGATGAAATGTGGGATTATGAGTTTCAAATAAAATTTGCCGAATGGTACCATAAAAAGAACGATGCTGTACGGACATGTTGTCTAGTAGGCATACGCACACAGGAAAGCCTCAACCGATGGAGAAGTATTTACGGGAGTAATCGCTATAACAGCTACCGTCGTCTGCAATGGATGCGAAAGCTCTATCCGGATGTTTATAATTCCTATCCTATCCATGATTGGAAAACTACTGATATATGGACAGCCAACGGAAGATTCCGATGGGATTACAATGAGATTTACGATCTATATTATAGAGCCGGAGTCCCAATTGAAAAGCAAAGAGTAGCCAGTCCCTTTATTTCAGCCGCACAAGAAACGTTGAAATTATATAAAGCAATAGATCCGCAAACATGGGGGAAAATGCTGGGCAGAGTAAACGGAGTGAACTTTACCGGCATTTACGGAGGGACAAAAGCGATGGGATGGCAAACCATAAAATTGCCGAAAGGATATACTTGGAAGAGATATATGTACTTCTTATTAGATACCCTTCCTCCCGAAACACGCCAAAATTATCTGAATAAATTGGCTGTCAGCATTGATTTCTGGAAAACAAAAGGTGGATGCCTTTCCAGAGAGACTATCAAAAAACTGAGAGATGCCGGAGTAGAGATACATGTAGAAAAAACAACAAATTATAAGACAGAGAAACTACCGGTAAAAATGGACTATCTGGATGACATCAATATCGCAGAGTTTCGCGAAATCCCCACTTACAAACGGATGTGCATCTGCATCATGAAAAATGACCACGCATGTAAGTATATGGGATTCGCTCTTAACAAAGGAGAAAGAGAAAGGAGAGAAAGAATTATCCAAAAATATAAGCATATATTAAAATCATGACAGAAAAAGAATACAAGAGTCCGGTTTATAATGTAAAATCGGTACCGGTAGAAAAGGTTAGGGCCAACAGCTATAACCCTAACCATGTTGCTCCTCCGGAGATGAAACTATTGGAACTTTCCATATGGGAAGACGGTTACACAATGCCTTGTGTGTGTTATTATATTAAAGGAGAAGATATATACGAGTTGGTAGATGGCTTTCACCGATATACCGTATTAAAGACTTCCAAAAGAATCTATGAACGGGAAAAAGGTCTTCTGCCTGTTGTTGTTATAGATAAAGACATCTCTAATCGGATAGCCTCTACTATACGCCACAACCGTGCCCGTGGAGTACATAGCATCGACTTGATGTGTGACATTGTCTCTGAATTAACTAAATCCGGAATGTCAGATGAGTGGATTATGAAGAATATAGGAATGGATAAAGACGAGCTACTACGTCTTAAACAGATTTCAGGCCTTGCAGAATTATTCGCAGACAAAGAATTCAGTATTCCCACGCCTTCCCTTTTCACTGACTACAAATGAGAAAAAACAAAAAAGGAATCTCCCATAACAGAAGATTCCTTTTCTTACATTTAATTTATTTACAATTATAACGCGCCAACTTCTTTTAATGCAGCATTCGTCTTGTGAACAGCAACGGCACTTGCAGCAAACTTAGCTTTTTCATCAGCATTAAGTTCCAATTCAACGATCTTTTCAATACCGTTCTTTCCTAAAATAACAGGAACACCAATACAAAGATCTGATTCCCCATATTCACCTTCCAAATATACTGAACAAGGAATCATCTTCTTCTGATCATGAATAATAGATTCAACTACATAAGCTCCTGCAGCACCCGGTGCATACCATGCAGAAGTTCCTAATAATTTAGTCAATGTAGCTCCACCAACCATTGTAGAAGCAACAACTTCATTCAATTTTTCTTCGCTCAACAATGTACTTACAGGAATACCTTTGTAAGTAGCCAAACGAGCCAACGGAATCATTGTTGTATCACCATGACCACCGATCACGATACCCTCTACTTCATTTGCATTGCAATTCAGAGCTTGAGATAAGAAATATTTAAAACGTGAGCTATCCAAAGCACCACCCATACCGATAATACGGTTCTTAGGTAATCCCAGTGATTTCAATGACAAATAAGTCATCGTATCCATCGGGTTGGAGATAACAACTAAAATTGCATTAGGAGAATATTTCAAGATGTTTGATGCTACAGACTTAACAATCCCTGCATTTACACCGATTAGTTCTTCACGAGTCATACCCGGTTTACGAGGTATACCAGAAGTAATAACAACAACATCAGAATTTGCAGTCTGAGCGTAATCATTTGTGCAACCAACAACTGTTGTATCAAAACCCAACAATTGAGCAGTTTGCATCATATCCATTGCTTTACCTTCGGAAACACCTTCCTTTACGTCAAGCATTACTACTTCGTCAGCTACTTCGTTGAAAGCAAGCACATTCGCACATGTAGCACCTACGTTACCTGCGCCTACTACGGTTACTTTTGACATAATTTTTATTTTTAAAAGTTGATAATAAGTTCGTTCTTTTAGTGGATGCAAATTTACATGTTATTCTGTATTAAAGAAAAATTTCCGTAATAATTTTAGTTAAAGTAAAGACCGCACTTTAATAAATAATTAATCTATGTTTAACCTTTTGCTTATCCATGCAAAAAACACTACATTTGCCACCAATTCAAAACAGATAAACTATGGGAAATAAGAAAGGCTTAGTTATCAGCTCTTTAATAATACTCGTCATTGCTATCATCGCTGTGACTTATCTTTTGTTTCAAGAAAAGAAAGAGAAAAGTGATATGACACAACTGTTCGATCTTGAAAAAGAAGAAATGGAGAACGAATATACCCGTTTTGCCAACCAATATGATGAATTACAATATCAACTATCCAACGACTCGCTGATTAATGTTTTGGAAAGTGAAAAAATAAAGACACAACGTCTTTTAGAAGAACTTCGCTCTGTCAAGACCACCAATGCAAAAGAAATCATGCGCTTGAAAAAAGAGCTTGCTACGGTTCGTTCCGTACTGAGAACTTATATCGTACAAATAGACTCCCTTAACAGAGTCAATCAAGTCTTGAAAGAAGAAAATAAGCAAGTACGGCAGAAATACAGCGAAGCTGCAAGGCAAATCACCAATCTTGCCGAAGAGAAAAAGAAACTGAACGAAAAAGTAGAACTTGCGTCCCAACTCGATGCAACCAACATATGGATTAAAGCAAAGAACAAGCGCGACAAGGAAGCCAAGAAGGTAAAAGACGTGGTAAAATTCGCAATAGGTTTCACCATAGTTAAGAATATCAGCGCACCGACAGGTGAACGTACTTTGTATATCCGCATTACCAAACCTGATAACGACGTACTGACAAAGAGCCAATCAAATACTTTCCAATATGAAAACCGTACCCTCAACTATTCAATAAAGAAATATATTGAATACACAGGCGAAGAACAAAATGTAACTGTTTATTGGAATGTGGAAGAATTCCTGTATGCCGGAACTTATCGTGTAGACATCTTTGCCGACGGGATATTGATAGGCTCGCAGAGGTTTACACTTGATTAATTTGAATTACGTATAGAGTACATGCATCCTTCAGCTTTAGTGATTAGAAAGTATCGCAATCACTAAAACTGAAGGATTTTAGTTTATTATCTCCCAAAATTAAATAAGGAAGACTCAGTTCTCGCACCATCCATCAGTTTCTCCAGCTCCTTGACCTTTGCCGGATATTTTCGAGCTAAATTATTATCCTCGTGCACATCTTTCTTCAAATCATATAATTCTAATATCGTTTCCCCAACTATCGGTTGGCGAATAAGTTTCCATTTCCCGCTACGCAATGCTTCACGTCCGTTCTGTTCATGAAATTCCCAATAAAGATATTTGTGTTGTTTCTGTCCCTTTCTTGAGAGCAACGTCGGTAAAAATGAAATTCCGTCTCCTGCAACGGGCAAGCTGGCTTCCGTCAATTCCGCTAAAGTAGGCATCACATCCCAAAAGGCACTGACATGATCGGATTTAACTCCTTCTTTAATCTTACCGGGACACCAGGCAATCATCGGTACACGGATTCCTCCCTCATACACATCACGTTTCACTCCTTTGAAAGGACCATAGCTATCAAAATAATCCGGATTGGCACCTCCTTCACGATGCGGACCATTATCACTTGCAAATATTACAATCGTATTTTTGTCTAACCCCAACTCTTTCAATTCCGCGATTACATCACCCACATACTTATCCAATCGGGTTACCATCGCCGCAAATGAAGCATACGGTTTCTCCGAAGGATGATACCCCATCTTCCCGTCATAAGGAACTTCTTCAAAAGCATTCTCATACATTTTATATATAGAATCATGCGGAAGGTTCAGTTCGGCATGGGGCAATGTATAAGTGAGCATGGCAAAGAACGGTTCTTCCTTATTTTTCAGAATAAACTTCATTGCTTCCTCATGTATCAAGTCTTGGGAATAGATTTTGCGCCCTTCTTTCATATTTGCCTCGAAGTCTACTCTCGTATCATTATGCCACAGATGATCAGGATAATAGCTATGGGCTTGTCGCTGACAGTTATATCCATAAAACTCATCAAAGCCCATTTTAAGAGGAGTAGATGAAGAACCGGGGTAGCCCAACCCCCATTTTCCAAAGATTCCCGTTTTATATCCTGCCGACTTCATCAGTTTAGCCAGTGTATACGTATCCTCCGCCATCGGTTGCTGTCCTTCCGGCTTGACTTCCTTATTCCCTCGAATCTGCGCATGGCCTGTATGCAGGCCCGTCATCAATGAACATCGGGAAGGAGCACTAACCGTACATCCGGCATAATGGTGCATAAACTGCATTCCTTCCTGTGCCAAACGATCAATATTGGGTGTTTTTATTTTCTGCTGACCATAACAACCAATATCACCATAACCTAAATCATCCGCCAATATATAAACGACATTCATTTTAACCGGTTCACTGGCATACAAAGACACTCCCGCCAATAACGAACCTCCCAGGCATAATACAATTCTGTTTTTCATAATTTATCTTTTAGCAATTAAGTAAAAGCAAAGATAAATAAGAATACGGCAAAGGATGTTTGAAAAAATCCAAAAGTTTTCCATTAATGTCCAGACTTATCTGCCATAAAAACACTATTTTTGCAGAAAATATATAATATTATGATACAGTCCATGACCGGATATGGCAAAGCAACCGCCACATTCGCTGATAAAAAGATTAATGTAGAAATAAAGTCTCTGAATAGCAAAGCAATGGATCTTTCCGCACGCATAGCTCCGCTTTACAGAGAGAAAGAAATTGAAATACGCAATGAAGTAGCCAAATTCCTGGAAAGAGGAAAGATCGATTTGAGCCTTTGGATCGAAAAAGACACTACGGAAAGTGGCACTCCTATCAACACGGCAGTTTTCGAGAGCTATTATAATCAAATCAAGCAATTGGCCGACAGCATGCAGATACCTGTTCCAGCAGATTGGTTCCAAGTTGTACTTCGTATGCCGGACGTGATGACGAAAGTCGAGATACAGGAACTTTCTGAGGAAGAATGGGAAGTAGTGCACAAAGTTATTATCGAAGCAATCGAACATCTGGTAGATTTCCGCAAACAGGAAGGCGCTGCTTTAGAGAAGAAATTCACAGAGAAAATCAATAATATCCATCAGCTGTTGGACTCTGTAACCCCATACGAAAAAGAGCGCGTAGATAAAGTGAAAGAACGCATTATCGACGCTCTCGAAAAAACAATCAGTGTGGATTATGATAAGAACCGTTTGGAGCAGGAACTGATCTATTACATTGAGAAATTGGATATTAACGAAGAAAAACAACGTTTGGCCAATCATCTGAAATATTTCATGACCACTTTGGAAAGCGGGAACGGACAAGGAAAGAAACTTGGCTTCATCGCTCAGGAAATGGGACGCGAGATTAATACAATGGGAAGCAAATCCAACCATGCCGAAATGCAGAAGATTGTCGTTCAAATGAAAGACGAATTAGAACAGATTAAAGAACAGGTATTAAACGTAATGTAATGAAAAACGGTAAGTTAATTATCTTTTCTGCCCCTTCCGGTTCCGGGAAATCGACAATCATCAATCACCTGCTGACACAGAATCTGAATCTTGCCTTTTCTGTTTCCGCAACCAGCCGTGCGCCACGAGGAACAGAAAAAGACGGAGTGGAATATTATTTCCTTACCCCGGAAGAATTCAGAAAGCGCATTGCAAACAATGAGTTCTTGGAATACGAGGAGGTATATGAAAACCGCTTTTACGGAACACTGAAAGCTCCGATAGAAAAACAGCTTGCCGAAGGTTTCAATGTAGTATTCGATGTCGATGTGGTAGGAGGATGCAACATTAAGAAATATTATGGAGAACGCGCCTTATCTGTATTCATCCAGCCTCCCAGCATAGAAGAATTAAGAAAACGGCTTGTCGGGCGTGCGACCGATGCACCGGAAGTTATTGAAAGCCGCATTGCAAAAGCAGAATTCGAGCTTAGATTCGCCAACAAATTCGACGTTATTGTTGTTAACGATGATTTGGAAACTGCCAAAGTAAAAGCCTTAAAAACAATAAAAGAGTTCTTGGAAAAATAACCCGCATGAAATTGAAAACAGGAATATTCGGTGGTTCGTTCAACCCTATCCATATCGGACACTTAGCACTGGCTAATTATCTGTGTGAATTTGAAGGATTGGACGAACTATGGTTTATGGTTACGCCTCAGAACCCGTTAAAGCAAGAAACTGAATTATTAGATGACGAAACAAGACTGCATCTCGTAAAATCCGCCATTCAAGGCTATCCTAAGTTCAAAGCGTCCGATTTTGAATTTCACTTGCCCAAGCCTTCCTACACAATAGATACATTGGATGAACTCAGAAAAGCTTTTCCCGAAAGAGAGTTTTATCTGATTATCGGAGCTGATAATTGGTCTATCTTCAATAAATGGAAAGACCACCAGCGTATTTTAGACGAAAGCCAACTGTTTATTTATCCACGCAAAGGATACGAAATAGAAGAAAGCAAACTCCCCGCCAACGTCCGGTTGGTAAAAGCTCCGGAAATGGAAATCAGTTCTACCTTTATAAGAGAAGCAATAAAACAAGGAAAAGATATCCGATATTTTTTACCTCCCCATGTATATGATGAGATAAGCCGAAAACTCTAAAGGTTATCACTACTACATCTAACAGATCTGCCCTCAATGTCTAACCACATTCGTCCGGAACTATACACAAAAAGAAGTAGGGCATTCGACTGAAAGACGTAGTGCGCCAGGCATAAAGATGTAGTGCATTTTTATGAGTCGTGCAAAAAGCGCGACAAATTTTCAAGGCTCATAAGGGAGATTAATGTCACAAGTTTTCTTATTCGGGGCTTTTTAAAAGATAAAGCACTGGTAATGAGCTCCGCGACAAAAATTTCATAGGGGGTTATAAAACTATTAAAATATATACCTATTTTACCCGATGAAGTCTGATAAGAACTACCTCGCTGGGAGCAAACAGACGAAAGTTCATCCAGGAAGTACCTAAACCATTCGTGATAATCACAGGAATCCCTTTTGAATTCTCTTTCTTTCCGGTACGAAAACGTTGTCCATAACGTGAACCGGTCTTCGGTGCATAAAGTCCGAATAAAGTGATTTGTCCACCGTGTGTATGTCCCGCCAAGGCAAGATCGGTATTCGAAATATCCACATCTTCCGCGTAATCAGGCGTATGAGTGAGAAGGATAACAAAATCTTCCGGCTTCAAAGCCAAAGTCGGTGAGGTTCCATTAGCCGATAAATTGAAAGGGTTGCGCACACCCGAGATGATAATCCTTTCATGCCCAATAGATAATGTATCATTCTCATGTTCAAGTATACGTATGCCAACCCTCTCCATTTGTTCTATGATTTCATCATGACAACGTTCGTGATCATTATTTCCCATCACGCCGATTGTACCGAAACGCGTCTTTATTTCTGCCAACCGCCTTACTAATTCCGGCACATACTCACATCCTTCCTGATAATCACCACCCAACAGAAAGACATCTGCATTCAGTGCATTAACGGTATTTACCAATCCTGCCAATTCTTTCTCCTTGAATTTACTTTTGTAGTGCAGATCCGAAGCAAAAGCTATACGAAAGCCATCAAACGAATCAGGTATATCCGCATGATAGAAATCATATTCTTTTATTCTCGCCATACCTTGATGAGAAAGAGTATTCGTCGTCCCGCAAGAACTTAACAATAAAAGCACTCCCAAACAAAAGAATAATAACTTCTTCATTTTATAATTATTTCCGGCAAATATAATAATTTGTATCTTTGCCTACTCCAAACAATCAGGAAAAATGGAAAAGATCAAAATCAATTCGATAAAGGCCTGGATACTCGCCGCCCGTCCCAAAACATTAGCCGGTGCAGCAACTCCGGTTATGATAGGGACTTCTATTGCATACATGGACGGAAAGTTCCAATGGTTGCCGGCTTGCATCTGTTTACTTTTTGCCTTTTTAATGCAAATAGTCGCCAACTTCATCAATGACCTGTTTGATTTTCTAAAAGGAACGGATAGAGAAGACCGGTTAGGTCCTAAACGAGCTTGTGCACAAAACTGGATTTCACCACAAGCTATGAAGACCGGAATCATAGTGACAACAGTACTTGCCTGTGCTTTTGGAAGCATTCTCCTACTCTATGCCGGATGGGAACTTATCATAGTAGGAATTGTTTGTGTTCTCTTTGCATTCTTATATACCACCGGTCCTTATCCCTTATCTTATCATGGATGGGGAGATTTATTAGTTTTAGTCTTCTTCGGTTTTGTACCCGTAGGATGCACCTATTATGTACAAGCACATAGTTGGACACCCACTGTCACTATCGCTTCATTGATATGCGGATTTGTAATAGACACATTATTAGTTATAAACAACTATCGTGACCGGGAAGCGGATGAAAAAAGTGGAAAGAAGACAATCATTGTACGTTTCGGTGAACCATTCGGACGATATCTATATCTGTTCTTAGGAATCTTTGCCGCATTACTCTGTCTCTTATTCCTAAAAGGGGGAAACCTTTATGCTGCATTATTGCCACAGATTTATTTAATCCCACACGTACTCACGTGGAAAAAGATGGTAAAGATTTATCAAGGAAAAGCCCTCAATAAGATATTAGGAGAAACGTCACGTAATATGTTATTACTGGGGATCTTGCTTTCTTTAGGAATGATATTGGCTAGAGTTTATTGATAAGCACCACTGCATAGGCGGATATTCCTTCTTCGCGGCCGGTAAATCCGAGTTTTTCCGTTGTTGTAGCTTTAATTGAAATATCCTCTTCTTCAATCCCCATGACCTGTGCCATGATCTGTTGCATCCGGGGGATATGAGCCTTCAATTTAGGGCGTTCCGCACATATCGTTGCATCAATATTCCCTATTTCATATCCTTTATCCCGAATTAAGGTAACAGTTTTCTTCAACAGCACTTTACTATCAATATTCTTATATTCTCCCGCCGTATCCGGAAAATGATAACCAATATCACGCATATTAGCTGCTCCGAGTATCGCATCACATACGGCATGAATCAAAACATCGGCATCCGAATGCCCCAATAGCCCTTTTTCATGTTGTAATTGTATGCCTCCCAGCCACAGTTCACGTCCTTCGACTAATGCATGTACATCATATCCAAACCCGACACGTATCTTCATCCCTAACGTCTCCTTCTGCCTAAAATATCCTTAATACCATCCAAATCAAACGAAAGCGTAAAACGTAAAGTTTGGTCCAATGGATTACTTTGGGCTGTAGATATAAGGTAAGCAGCATCCAAAGAAAATACACTCATACGAAAACCGGCACCCATTGTAAAGTACTTACGATTACCTTTATTTGCATTTTCATGATGATAACCGGCACGTACAGAGAATTGATTATGATACATATACTCGGCACCTATTGAGACCTGTATTTCCTGAAGTTCTTCTTTAAATCCTCCCGGAGCATCACTCCATGATTTAAATATACCCTTTATTGGAGATTGGTCAAAATAGTCCTCCTGCAAGCGATCCTGATACTCTATATCATCTTCATCCTCTCTTTTCTGAGGCATAGTTGGTACCATCAATTTATTGATATCGGCATTGATAGAGAAAGTATTATAGTCATCAATAGGAATCAACAAAGAACCTCCTAAACGGAAATTAGTCGGCAAGAAAGCACTCGTATTCCCACTATCATAAGAAATCTTACTACCAATATTAGATAAGTTCAAACCGAAAGCAAGCATACATTCTCGTTGCCCCATCATGATGTAGTTATTATAATATAGAGCAATATCCGCAGCGAAAGCAGATCCCGGACTTACAGAGGCATCCTGCTTATAAGCTAAATCGGAATAGATATATCTCAAAGCTACGGCAGCAGAAAAGGTCTGTGAAAGCATACGCGAATAAGCTACGTCAACGGCCATTTCATAAGGCTTAATGGTTCCTTGATTCTCACCGGTAGTTCCAGTCAATGGTACTTCTCCCAAAGAGAAATATCTTAAAGAAGCACTGATAGCCTGATAATCACCAATTCGCATATAGCCTGATAAATAAGCAAGGTCAATGTCATTAACCAATTTCCGAAGCCAAGGTGTATATGAGATACCGATTCCCGCACGACTTACCGTAAAAGGGTATTTTGCCGGATTCCAATACTGAGAATTGACATCCGGATCAGTCGCAGCACCAACATCACCCAAACTACCGCCACGAGAATCCGGAGCGATTCCCAAAGAATTGACTCCCGTATTTACCGGATTAAATTTATTTTTTATGTCTTGTGCCTTAAGTGTTCCGCAAACACATAGAACAAAGAATAAAATAACAGTTATCTTTACTTTTCTCATTGATATTTCCAACTTATATTCTATTATAAAACTCGTTATCTAATCGATTATTGCCCTACTATGACTATTTTTTTCGCTTTTGTACTTTCCTTACTTCCGCCCGAAGATACGGACGCTTTAAAGAGATAAATACCCGGAACTAATCTTTGTCCCCCGCTTGTTGTCAGATTCCAATCTATATAATAATAATTAGAAGAAGAAACTCCGCTTTCTTTATAAGTCCAGAGAGTTCTGCCGGCGAAGTCACAAACCATAATATTCACATCCAATTCGGAATCCGGACGATCATGGCTCAGAATAAACGTGGTACCTTCTTTTGCCGGACTATTTGTGCAAGTCACATCAAGCAATCCGGGACTTAATCCTTTCACAACTTCAAATTCCAATGTGGAAACGGAAGAATTATTCTTAATATCCCAAGCTCGGAACAATAGGGTATGCTTCCCTTCCGGAAGTTCCGGCAAACTATAGCGTACCACACCTTTGGTATAATCACCTAAAACCGATTCATAATAATTATTCAGCACATAGGTGTAAAGAGGAGAATTATCTATCATAGCAACCAAATCATGCCCGATTCCATTGCCTACGGTATTCACTCCATCTTCATCTTCAAGTTCTGCTACTAAGAAAGGCGTCTCATTCACTTTTCCTCCATAAACAAAATCCGGTCTGTTTAAATAAAGATTAATCTTAGGGCCAACAGAATCAGTATCCATAGCACCGTCTTCTGTACCGCCAATTAAGAAATCAGTAAATACTCCTTGCCCTTCATGGGTCTTATCACCATTTACAGCGTATAAATTAAGTAGTCCGCTTTCATTCGAATAATTTATATCCAAAGGAACCGGAAATTGGAATTCAAATCTTCCGGAACGCACAGAGTCACTACCTGCAAACAGTGTTTTAGTACGATCACGATAAGTGAAAGGTTCAGACTTCGGATCACTATAATTGTTACGTGTAGTAATCACCTCTTCATTATCCAATACAGTCGGATGAACGGTACCTATAAAATCTTCAGCTAAATCACCATTTGTATTCAATATATGTCCTTTCACAGAAACCTTACCGCCTGCTTTTATTGTAGGCATCTTTCCTTCTACAGATACACCATTAAATTCATCCACTACAATTTTATATTCAGGAAAAGCCAAACGTAAAGCCGGATCTCCTAAAAATACAAACTGAAGATTATTAATATTAGGTTTTACGGTAGAAATATAGGTCTTTGTTTCTCTTACAGCATCACCTAACCTACGATAACCATTTTCTGTCTTCGAAAAAAGGAATCTCACAAATATTGAATCCATTCTACAATTAGGATCTGCATATACAGTTCTAGTTGTTGTTAATAATCCTATAGCCCCTCCTTTAGGATTTAAAAATGCAACTTCCCCAAAAGTACTTTCATTCCGATCAAAAGGCGTAACTTCACACGCAGCAGTAACCCAAAATGGTGCTTTCGGAGAAGACATTTTAGCCACATCAGCTACCGTTAAAACCAGTTCATCTGAGAGAGCATGTGCCGCTCCATGCCCTACATAATTCATAAACAACAACCCATCATTACTCAATTCCATGATACGTTTAGTAATTTCAGGATATGAATCTCCTGTAGCCGTAGTCTCCTTTTTATAAGCATCCCAATAGATTCTTTTTACCAATAAAGCAGGATTATATTTTTCGGCCAAACGTGATACAGCATCCGCCTGTTCCATATGTATATTCAAACTACTATCACCATCCTTTCCATCATCCCCTAAGAAACAAACCACATTTTTCCATGAGCCGGCATCTTTATTTTCAATATAAGCGATTATTTTATCCACAACTTCTTTCGCTTGAGCAGAAGTCCTTACAGGGAAACGTCCTACTCCTATATCCGGAGCATCATTGATATGACTATTTATATTCAAGCCCGAAGTATCAGACAAAAAGCCAAAATAATCATCAATCACATAAGAATTTGTATCACTAACTGAGTTTACAGATTCATAACACAACACAAAGTCGTTTTGGGTATATTTACTCCAATTAGATGACAACAAACGGTTATCAAAAGCTGCATCTCCAAACAGTAGTAAATATTTAGGATCAGCACTACCTTTTCCACGCTCGTACAACATCTTCATAAGCCAGCGATAAGCAGTTCCGTCCGGAGTCCCGGAAGAAAACTCATTATAAATCTGGTCCGTTGTCACAATCTCAGTAACCAAATCATCATACTTAGCATGAGCATCAGCCAAACGCTTTGCTTGTCTCATAAAATCATTATTTGGAGGAGTAATAATAATCATATCCACATCTCTCAATTGATGAAGATTCTGATTGGGTACTTCCCCTACTACTTCAATCTTTTTAAACGCATTACCTTTGGTATTTACTACAACAAACTCATTCAAACCAGACACTTCACAAGTAAAAGAATACTGATTGCCTGATAGGTCTCCTACTACCTGTTTATAATCCTTTGAATTAGCTATATCCCAAACAACAGCATTTTCGTTAGCATTCGCTATTACAAACTTTACTTTTCCTGATTCTTTTGTACGAAAAGCCGTATAAGCATTATACAAAGCCAGATTGCGTACATAATTTAAAGCAATATAGTCTAAGCGTCCCGATATTCCATTATTCCGGTTATGAGTTAAAGTTACAACGGTTTTAGCATTCTTGCTATCAGACCATTCATAAGTTTTCTCCGTATATGCAGCCTTACTAAATTCAGGTGCAGCAGAAATAGTCAGATTCCCGGCCAATGCACTCCCATTGACCGATACAGCAACTGATGTAGTAGTCTTATCGTAAGCAGAGAAACCGACTGTTATCCAGCCTTTATCATTTGTAATCCCTGTAAGGTCATTAAAAGTATACGATTTCGTATTCCCATTCTTGTAATCGTAGCTTTCAAAAAGTTTACGCCCTTCTTCAAGCCATGCAAATTCCTCTTTCTCATATACCGCATAATCGGGGAAAGTAGTAACCGTTTTTGCTCCATCCTCTGATAGTGAATTTTCTTTAGGGAAAGTCATTGGATTATCCCCTTCCGTCAAGAAATAGCAACCATAAGTTGAATAATGGTTTTGAGTATGCCTGTAAATAGAATCGTTCTTATCTGAAGAGAGTGAATTAGCCGATTTATCCCAGCGCACTGTGCCGTAACCATAGAAAAGGACATAGCTTTGTTCACGCCATAAAGGTACTTCTTGCAAATCGTCGATTTTAGGCTTCCTCAAATCTTCATATAACAGTCTTCCTCCATAACCATAAAGTTTAACTTTGGAAGGATCCGAAAAGCCCATCTTCGTCAATTCACTATTGGCAATCTGATATACTCCGCTTTCGTTCACACGGATCTTTACCCACTTCCCGGAAGCAAGAACAGAATTCTCTGCATATTTTTCCTCCACAGAGGAACGCGTCGCCGCACGGGCCGACAAAGGTTTTTCTTTCTTATTAAAGGCTAACTTAAAAGAATTTATTCGTTGGTAAGTTCCATCTTTATAAACCAAAGGGACAAAGGTTACAACTAAACTTCCAATTCTGGCAGAGACTTTCACAGATGTTTTAACCTCAGGATAAGCAGGAAGTTGTACTTCGGATTTCTCAATAGCAGCAATCTCCTTTTTATTCAATGGTATAAACTCCGGATACTCAATCTTCACATCATAAAAATAGGAATCATAATCCCTACCAAGATCAATCACATGAGTGTAATATGGTAAATGATCATCCGTATAATGATAAGCACCGGCAAATCCGGGCATATCGGTTTCTACTTTATCAAATCCAATATAGATCGGAGAAGGATTTTTCCAATCCAATGAAATAAATCCCTGAGCAGCAAGAGTGCCCGAAAGCACTATGGATAAAAGCAACAGTATATAATTACGGATATGCATACATCCTCCTATTTAGTAAGAAAACTACTTATCTGACATAAAAGTCGAGCAGTTTTTCATCTTCCAGATAGCCTTGCAAATGCTGTCCGATACTTACAGGTCCCACACCAACCGGAGTTCCTGTAAAAAGAAGATCGCCAATTTTCAATGTAAAGAATCTACTTATCCAAGCTATTATCTCATCTACTTTAAACAACATATCAGCCGTACAACCTTGTTGGACTTTTTGTCCGTCTATCGTCAAACTGAAATTAAGGTTTTGTATATCTTTAAACTGTTCTACGGGAACAAAACGTCCAATAGCAGCTGAATTATCAAAACCTTTTGAGATTTCCCACGGATTACCGGCTGCGCGGAATTTCCGTTGCAAATCTCTTGCCGTAAAGTCAATGCCTACCGTCACTGCATCATAACAACGATGTGCAAAGCGCTCCGAGATATTTTTGCCCAGACGATTTATCCTTACCACTAATTCCGTTTCATAATGAACCTCATTCGAAAAATCCGGAATAAAAAATGGCTTTCCATCTTTCAGCAAAGCAGAATCGGGCTTCATAAAGATGACCGGCTCTTCTGGTATTATTAACGCATGATCCAGCTCTTTATTGTGTTCGACGTAGTTCATTCCTACGGCAAATATCTTCATTATTTTATTTGATTAAAATTTAAACGATTAAACATTACGGCCAAGTGAGCATATAAAGAGGTGTTTTGCACCACAATATTCTCAGGAACCCGTATTCTGAACGGGGTAAAATTCCAAACAGCTTTAATACCACCATCAACCATCTTGTCTGTTATTTCCTGAGCAATATTGATCGGAACAGTAAGTACACCGATATTCACATTATACTCTTTCATCTTTGCAACAAAATCGTCCGAATGGAAAATAGGAATCCCATTTATATCTCTTCCTATCAAATCCGGATTTATATCAAAAGCCGCAACAATTTCCAACCCAAAATGATTCAAACCGGAGTCACGCAATAAAGCACCTCCCAAACTACCGACACCAAACAAAAATGCCTTATGCATATTCGTAAAGCCAAGAAAATCTTCAAGTACATCGATCAATGCGTCAATCTCATAACCAACACGTGTACGGCCGGATATATTAACATAAGACAAATCCTTTGCTATTTGCGATGCATCAATATTTATTTCTTTAGAAATCTGGGTAGAGGAAACAAACTGCTCTCCTCTCTCTCTCATCAGCTTGATGTTAGACAGATACCACGGAAGTCTACGCAATGTCGGCTCCGGTACTTTATCATGTTCTTTTAGCATACGATTACTCATATTTCCTGGTATTATTGGCAATGTGCAAAAGTACATTTTTTTTTGTTATTGACAATTCTATCTACTAAAAGCTTAATAGAGATTAAACAAAACATGAAAAATCCATGCTAATTTTGCACAATCAATCATTGTTTAATACTTTTGAGCACAAATAAATGAACAAGGCATGAAAAATAACGATTGGAAAGAACGGCTCAACGTAGTATATTCCACAAATCCCGATTTCAAATACGAGACTGATGAGAGAGAAGAACAAGAAGAAGTAGATAAGGGAAAGCAAAATCTTCGTGTCTCTATTGAGAAAAAGAACAGAGGAGGAAAAATAGTAACTCTCATTACCGGATTCATCGGCACAGAGGAGAGCTTAAAAGAATTAGGAAGACTGCTGAAAACAAAATGCGGTGTTGGCGGCTCGGCAAAAGACGGAGAAATTATCATCCAAGGGGATTTCAAAATAAAGATAATAGAACTATTGAAGAAAGAGGGTTATTCCAAAACGAAATAAGGCAAGAATCATTTATAATAGATTTATTCATCCATTCTTAACTCTATTATAATGAATATTCAGCATACGGTCGATTGATTACAAACGATAGGAGTTTGTGAACAAACGACCGTATCTTTGTTCGCAATCGTCCGTATGTTCTTTTGCAAACGATCTGATGATTAAAAGAAACATCAAGATCATTAAAATCACCAAAGGGAGCGTTGTTCAACACACAAGGGAGTGTTGCCTAACGCTCAAGGGAGCGATAGCTTACATCTACTGGAGCGTAAGACATCGCTCCCTTAGGCGTTTTAGCTTACCGATTTGCCGATTTAGCTGTTATTCAACTTTTACTTAGACTAGCCTTCACCTTATCACTTTTATTCTTTCGTCTCTAATTCATAAATGGTTATAGTGAAAGTAACTTTTTCGCAGATTATTTATTTCCATAGCTCATACATAAAGTTCCAAAAACAATGGTCATTTGGACGAATTATATGGTTTCGTTATATTAAAAGTGAATAAACATCCCTTTAATACAAGGGAATTCAGTTATCTTTTGTATTTTTGTGCAATTCAAAGAAACAATTGTATAAAAAGAAAATTCTGTGGAGTCTAAATTTAAAGACATTTATATCGGTAAAATTATTCAGCAAAAAGTTGATGAACGTCACATTAGTTACGCAGAGTTTGCCAGACAGATACACTGCGCACGTACTTCACTTTATCATATTTTCAATAGTAAAAATATAGATGTAGAAAGGCTTTTGCTTATCTCTGAAGTTTTACAATATAATTTCATTGAAGAGATTTACCTTAAAAGGAGTTCACAACAGGAAAAAGAGTATCCTTACATTGTTATTCCAATTAAGAATCAAAATATAGATATCAGCCATTTGCCGGAAGAATTCAAAGAGCTGCTAAGGCACGAATTACTGTAGGGAAAAAGGTCGTTTCTGTATAAAATTTAATCATAGGTCGTCATCTTCAAGTCCTCTCTGAGGTATAACTTTGCAACGATTATTACATTACCAAATCTAATGAACGATATATATAACATTATTCTTAATATAGGAGCATTTATCTTTACATTTATCTTTAAATTAAATATAATCCCCCCAAAAAGTAAGTTTAAAAAGTTCATAGAAGGACAAAACAATCTATTAGCAAACATAAAGAATGAAATTCCGGATAGCATTACTAATGTTATTTGGATTCACGCGTCTTCTTTAGGGGAATATGGAGTAGCACGCCCTATTATAAAAAAACTAAAAGAGGAAAAAGGTTATACTATCATCGTAACATTCTTTTCTCCAACCGGTTATGAAGCATTAGAACATCATCACCCTGATGTTGATCATGTATTCTACTTACCTTTAGATACATCCAAAAACGCATACGCTTTTTTAGATATCATACGCCCTCAAAAGGCTATATTCATTATATCAGAATATTGGTTGAATTACTTATCCGAGCTTAAAAAAAGAGAAATTCCCACCTACCTGATTTCTGCGATTATCAAAGATAATGCTCCTTTCTTTAAATGGTATGGCAGTTTGTTTAAGAAATCGCTAAATACGTTTACCCATTTCATGGTTCTAAACAAGAAATCAGAAAGCAACTTGAATAAACTGGGATACTTTAATGTAAGCCTGACGGGGGACCCTTTATTCGATAATGCTATTGCCGTAGCCTCTACTCCATGGAAAGATGACATAATAGAAGGTTTTGCAGGACAAAGAGACTTATTCATAGCCGGCAGTATCAGTGATAAAAAAGATATAAACCTAATTTGTTCTTTAGCCAACAAATTCAGAGACACCCACTTCGTGATCATACCACATGAGATTACCGAAGAAATGCTGAGCCAAATAAAATATAATCTGGACGGAAATGCGATTTATTATTCCGAATGCAATGCTGATACAGATTTCTCAAGTACACAAATATTAATCGTTGATTGTTTGGGAGTATTGGCTTACCTTTATCGTTATGGGAAGTGGGCTTACGTAGGAGGAGGATTCACACCTTATTTACATAGTATCATAGAAGCTACAGTTTACGGACTTCCCGTAGCTTTTGGCCCTATGATTCACAGAAAAGTTACACCCCATCAATTAATCGAATTAGGGATTGGTAATATTGTACGTTCAGCGAGTGACATTCAGAAATGGTTTGAGACTATCAAAGATAATCCAAACAAAATAAAGGAAATAAAAGACATAGCTTTGAACTATACGCAAAACAATAGTGGAGCGACTTCGGTTATAGTCAACTTATTAGAAAAGTAATGAAAAATAAGATTTTATATAATATACTGATCGGTTTATTAACACTATTAGCCTGCTTACCGCTGAAAGTGCTCTATATACTTAGTGATATAGGCACTGTCATTATATATTATATAGTACGTTATAGAAGAAAAACCGTAAGACATAATCTGTTATTAGTTTTCCCCGACAAATCTATCCATGAAATAAAAAAGATGGAATTTAAGTTCTACCGTCATTTTTGTGATTGCATTATTGAGACAGTCAAGCTACTACATATCTCCGACAAAGAAATAGACCGTAGAGTAAAACTGAGCAATGGAAGTCTCATCGAACAAATAGCAGAGAGCAATCGCCCGATTGTCTTGTTTTTAGGTCATTACTGTAATTGGGAATGGGTTCAAGCTATCAGCCGACATTATAAACGCCCTAAAATCAACGGAGAAATATATCGTCCGGTACATGATCCGGTAATGGATAAAATCATGTTAAAGATACGTTCCAAGTTCGGTCATATTCTTATTCCGCAAAAGAAAGCGGTTCGTACCATACTTGCATTAAAAAACACGAACGAATCATTCATGATCGGATTTATTTCCGACCAACGTCCCAATAGTTCCAACTTAAATCACTGGACGACATTTCTAAACCAAGAAACGGCTTATAGCGCAGGAGGAGAAGAAATAGGGAAGAAAATCAATGCTGAATATGTTTATCTGGATATTGAAAAAGTTAAAAGAGGGTACTACGAAATGACATTCAAAATCGTTACCCCACAAGAAGGAGACGGAAAATATCCGTATACATTACAATTTATGCAAATGATGGAAACGACCATACTGCGCGCACCCGAATATTGGTTATGGTCTCACAAACGATGGAGATTTTCAAAACAAGATATATTAAATAAACAACAACAAATAAAATGAAAATAATTTGCGTAATACCGGCACGTGCCGAGTCTTCTCGTTTTTTTGAGAAGCCGTTAGCTCCAATATGTGGTAAGCCTATGATACAATGGGTATACACACACTGTAAGGAAGTTGATTGTTTTGAAGAAGTTTATATTGCAACGGACAGTGAAAAAATAAAATCAGCTTGCGAAAGTTTCGGCGCTAAAGTTATCATAACAGCATCGACTCATGATACTGCCACCGAACGTTTATATGAAGTATCCACGAAGATTCCGGCAGACCTTTACGTTATGGTAAATGGTGATGAGCCCTTACTTACCAAAGAAGCAATCATCCAGTGCATTCCTTCTGATTATGACCCGGAAAGCTTATACGTATCAAATCTGATGACAGATTTTACTAATCCGGTAGAGGTAGTAGATGCCACCAATTTAAAGATCGTCACAGATGAACACAATCGTTGCTTGTTTATCTCGCGCAGTCCGATACCTTACCCCAAAGGCAATATGGATTATGTATATCAGAAATTCGTAGGAGTCGGTGCATTCAACAAAAAAGCACTGGAATTCTATCATAATACTCCACGCGGACCAATCGAAAAGATCGAAGAAAACGATTCTTTCCGCTTCATCGAGCATAATATGCCTATTTATTATTATAATTGTCATTGCAAATCATTGTCTGTTGACACACCAAAAGATATCCTTGGCGTAGAAAACTACCTGAAGAACGCTTAACCTATTTCGTAATTAATGGCAGATTTAAGAAACATCACAATTGGCCTTGATGGGAAAAAGGCATTAAACAATCTTACAGGCATAGGTAATTATAGCCGGTTTGTAATAAACAACTTAGCTTCCAGGAATCCGGAAGCTAAATTTATCCTTTTTTCTCCCAAGAGTAACAATCGTATAGCAAAATTAAATCTACAGGAAAGCGAGAATATCAGCATTACTCTTTCACCATTTTCTAACTCACTACGTAGAGAATGGTGGAGATGTTATGGCATTGTTTCTGATTTAAAACAGAAAAGCATTGATTTGTACCATGGTCTCAGCAATGAACTTCCTTTCGGTATTCATAAAAGCGGTATTCCCTCGATTGTGACCATTCATGATCTTATTTTTCTACGTTATCCTCAGACCTTTAACTTTTGGGATAGAAATATCTTAAAACTTAAAGTAAAATATGCCTGTCTTCACGCAGATAAGATTATCGCAATAAGCCAGCAGACTAAAAATGATATTATCAATTATTATCATGTAGACGAGCAGAATATTGAAGTTATCCTACAAGGATGTGCTGCTAATTATTACATAAAAGTCGAGCCTGATTCTATCTCAGAAGTAAAGCAGCGTTATAAGCTTCCTGAGAAGTACATATTAACAGTAGGAACTATCGAGAAGCGAAAGAACCATAAAACGATTATTAATGCGTTAGCATCTGTACCGGATATCCCTCTTGTTATTGTCAGCAAAAAAACGAAGTTACAAGAGGAATTGGAAAAGCAAATCAAAAAATTAAATCTATCGGATAGAGTACATATTGTTAACAATGTGTCAAACCAAGATCTACCGGCAGTATATCAGGGTGCCAGTCTATGTATTTATCTATCATTTTTCGAAGGGTTCGGCATTCCTATACTCGAAGGAATAGCGTCAAATATACCCGTTATCGCAGCTAAAGGGTCATGCCTTGAAGAAGCTGGAGGTGATGCTTGTGCTTATTGTGAGCCATTCGACGAATCGGAGCTTGCCAAACTTATTACAAAGATTCTCTCCGATGAACAAATGCGAAATACAATGATTGCAAAGGGTACACAGCATATCGAGAAGTTCAAACCGGAAGTATCTGTCGCCCGATTGGAAAAATGTTATGAGAACCTATTAAAACAAAGAAGATAATGAACTTCTTTTATTATAATCCTATAGGTAAGGCTGTTGACAGAATGATTTATTTTATCTGTTCTGTCATCATTTATATTATTCCTGCTTCTTTCTTTAGAATGATGCGCCCACTATGGATTCGCCAAGGCAAACATTACGCTACAAACATTACAGAGCGCGTAGATTATTACTGTCGATTCTCTAAATGCACCTTACCAACGGATAACAGTACCCTCATCCGCAATTATAAATTTCCTTTCCGGAAGAAGAAGAAACTATCTACTTATTTCTTTGACTTATACAAAGAAATAATTTATTTCAATAAGAACTTTCGATTCTTTTATGAGTTTGGGGATATTACAACCGAACCATCCGTCCCTTCCATAGTAAAAAGTCGTCCGATAACTAATGGAAGGTTTAGCAATTCAGTTATTATGAAACTGAATAGAAAAAGACATTTCAAGTTCATTCATGACTCCAAATCTTTTCGCGAGAAGAAAGACATGATTATTTCACGAAACTACGTATGCCAACCCCACCGTATTTTATTTTTAAGAAAATATTTTGGTCATCCGATGTGTAATGTCGGCCAAATCAATGGAGACGTTATAGACGGGCATACAGAATGGATAAAAGAATTTATTCCGATAAAGGAACAGCTAAACTATAAGTTTATATGTTGTATCGAAGGCAATGACGTTGCAACCAATTTAAAGTGGGTAATGTCGTCAAATTCTCTTCCGGTAATGCCAAAACCCACCTACGAAAGTTGGTTTATGGAGGGCACACTAATCCCTGACTATCATTATGTAGCCATAAAACCGGACTATTCTGATCTGATAGAACGAATGCAATTTTATATAGAGCATCCGGAAAAAGCCGAAACAATTATTCGTAACAATCACGAATACATAAAGCAATTCAAGAATAAAAGTAAAGAAAAACTAATTTCCTTACTTGTCTTACAAAAATATTTTCTAAATACCGAACAAGTAAAACATTGATATGAAGCCAATAAAAGAACTACTTATAATAAGAATGTCTGCTCTCGGAGATGTTGCCATGACAATCCCCATCATTTATTTATTGGCAGAACAAAACCCTTCTATATCTATCCGGGTACTAACTCGGGAAAGATTTAAAGGGTTATTCTTTTCTTGTCCTGCAAACATTTCTATTATTAGTTGCGACTTTGGGCTCTCAAATGGTATATTAGGAATATGGAGACTATTCAAATGCATAAAAAAATACCATATCGATGCAATAGCTGATTTACATGGTATATTACGTTCATATATATTAGATTTCTTATTCGCAATTACAGGAACTAAAGTGGCTATCGTCCATAAATCCCGTAGCAAAAGGAAAGCATTAACCCGTCTAAAGAACAAGCGAAAAGTTCAACAAAAAAGTTTTTTCGATCGATATGTAGAAGTATTCAAGCGATTAGGACTTGATGTACAACTTTCACAAAACTCCTCATATCTTCCTGTGATAACCAAAGAAGATAGGAAAGAGAACATAAAAAGGATTGGTATAGCCCCTTTTGCACGTTACTTTACAAAAGTATATCCGGCAGAACTCATGAAAACCGTCATCAACAATTTATCACAGAAAGGATATGCTATATACTTATTCGGTAACGGAGCACATGAATATAACATCATGCAATCATTGATAGCAGAAAGTCCTAACGCTTCTATTGTTCCGGATAAGTTATCTTTCCAAGAACAGTTGGAATTTATGGCAACATTGGATGTAATGGTCAGCATGGATTCGGCCAATATGCATTTAGCATCTTTAGTAAATATACCGGTAGCATCTATCTGGGGAGGTACAACTCCTCTTTGCGGGTTTCTCGGATGGCAACAATCGAAAGAGAATGCAATATGCATGGATCTCCCTTGTCAACCTTGCTCCATCAGCGGAACGGCAGAATGTCCACTGCATCATTTTTCCTGCATGAATTCAATATCTCCCGATAGAGTTATTCAAAATATAGAGAATATTATCACATTAAATAAAAATAAAAGATCATGATAAAAAAAGGTATTATTTATATTATCAGTCATCTTGCACTTTGTCTCGCCATTTTCTTATTCATTCAAAAGCCCATATTCCTTTTATACAATTGGCAGCATGGTGGTTCACAATGTACATTTTCCGACCTGACAAAAATCTATTACCACGGATTGCCGCTAGATTTAGCAACAGCCGGATATTTAACCATCATTCCATTTCTTATCATCTGGATATATCTGGTATTTCCTAAATTAAATCCTCGTAAAATACTTATGGGATACGATGGAATAATAGCTCTGTTATTATCAATTATAACCTTGGCTGATGCTTCTCTATATGAATTCTGGGAGTTTAAATTAGACGCTACCGTTTTTCTATATTTAGATGATCCGAAGAATGCATTTGCCAGTGTCTCCCTTGCTTATATAGCTATAAGAGTATTAGCTATTATCATACTTGCAGGTATTTACTTTTTAGTTTTGGCGTTCCCGATACGTAAAATCGAATTTAAACAAACCTACCAAAGGAAGTGGATACTTACTCCAATATACATGATTCTATTAGGTGGATGTATCTTTGCAATGATACGTGGAGTAAGAATATGGCCTAATACTCCGGGAAGAGCATTTTACTCAAAAACAGCATTCCATAATCATGCGGCATTAAACCCTTTATTCAACATAGCCTATACTACTTCCAGAACAGAAAAATTTGATGACCAGTTCAATTTCTTCCCGAAAGAAAAGTGCGAACTGATTTATGCACCGTTATTCCCCACAAAAGGCAATACAACAGAACATTATCTGAATACGTCACGTCCCAATATATTAGTTATCGTGCTGGAAGGTTTCGGAGCTGTATTTATTGAAAACTTGGGTGGGATGAAAGATGTTGCTCCTAATTTTAACAGAATATCCGAAGAAGGAGTATACTTTACCCAATGTTATTGCAGCAGCTTCAGAACCGATCGTGGAATCGTTTCCGCCCTAAGCGGTTATTTGGCCCAACCAACCACAAGTATTATGAGATATTCCCACAAAATACACACATTGCCAGGATTACCTAAAAGTCTGAAAAACTACGGTTATGAAACACAGGCATTATATGGCGGTGACATAACTTTCTTCAATATGTCGGACTATTTTATAGCCGCGGGGCATGATAAGTTAGTAAGCCAAGATAATTTTCCTGCTTCAGAGCGCACAACAAAATGGGGAGTACCCGATCACACAGCATTCGAATGGCTCTACCAGGATATCCAACAAAAGCATGAACAACAAAAAGCCCCTTGGTATACCACTTTTCTAACCATTAGCTCCCATACTCCTTTTGACGTTCCTTACCATAGACTCGAAGATGTAAAATTCAACGCGTTTGCATACACCGACAGCTGCTTCGGTGATTTCATTGACCGGATAAAAACCACTCCCGCATGGGATGACCTATTAATCGTTTGTACTGCCGATCATGGTTTTAATCACCAAGAAATTGCATCGCCAGACTTTCCTCATATTCCGATGCTACTTCTTGGAGGAGCAATCAAAGAACCTTGTAAGATTGATAAAATCATGAGTCAGACAGACCTTCCGGCTACAGTTCTCGGACAACTCGATATACCTCATGAGGAGTTTATCTTTAGTCGGGATGTTCTGGCAGATACATACATATATCCATTTGCTTTCAATACATTTAACAATGGATTTAATTTCCGGGATTCTACCGGTTGTACAGTTTATGACAATACTGCTAACCGAGCGTTATACGGTAAAGATGAAAATAGAGAAGAAAAAGGAAAAGCAATATTACAAACATTATATGATGACCTAAGCAGTAGATAGATTAGATAACAGGTAAAAGGCAGCAATAAACACGACAATTCTAATAAAATAGTGCGGAGATTACATGATGGTCTCAGCTGTTGATATATATAATATAATAGAAATTAATAATAAACACGACAATTCCAATGAAAAATAATTCAGGCTGCAAAGCAAGTCTTATCATTTCAATCTATAAAAACTGTGTATTCTTAAAGGCAGTTTTAGACAGTTTACCTTTCCAAACGGAACAAAACTTTGAGATTATTATTTCAGAAGATGGTAATGACCCAGAGGTAAAAAGGTTTATTGATAACTATCCATTCCAAAATCCCCATAAGCACTTAGTACAGGAAGATTTAGGATGGAGAAAGAACAGAGCTTTAAATAGAGCAATCCTTGCAGCCAGTGCAGAACAATTGATATTCATCGATGGCGATTGCATTCTTCATCCCCGCTTCATTGAAATACATACCACATATTTTCAACAAGACAGGATTCTTGCCGGGCTGCGAGTCTTCCTAAACGAAGAACAATCCACGCAGGTGCTGAAATCAACCCAACATATACAAAAGATACAGTTCATTATCTGGAAAGCATTAATAAAAAGCGATGGTATAAAAAGACCGGAAGAGGGTATATTTTGTTCGCCTACAGGATTCATGGCATTCATACCCAAATTAAGGAAACTGGACTATCTGACAGGATGCAACATGTCATTTTCAAAAACTGCAATTATGAGTATTAATGGTTTCGACGAAGATTACGACAAACCAGCCTATGGGGAAGATACAGACTTAGTATGGCGCTTTAAAATGGCAGGATATAAATTCTACTCTTTAAGAAATCTTGCAGTCCAATATCATTTAAACCATCCTCGTTCATGGACAGATCAATCGGAAAATATGAATAAAGGTATGACAAAACAACAACGAAAAGAATATATATGCAAGCTAGGAATCGCTTTGCATCTTCAAAGACAAAAATAAAAAAAGAACTGTCTCAAATTAAACTACTGATGATAGAAGATCATGGTAGTTTAATTTGAGACAGTTTTCCTATTTATTCAGTTATTGGCTTATTCTGCTCTTAATGTAAAACGTTTGAAAGCAACAACCGTCAAATCTTTATCTGAATCTTTCAAGACATCAGCTACAGTTTTCTTAGGATCCATAATATCCTCTTGCTTCAACAAACAAACTTCTTTGTAGAATTTGCTGATACGGCCCATAGCGATTTTCTCAATCATATTTTCAGGCTTACCTTCTTGACGAGCTTTATCTGCTGCAATTTCTTTTTCACGTTCCAAAATTACAGGATCTAAATCTTTTTCATCAATAGAAAGCGGATTCATCGCAGCAATCTGCATAACAACTTCATGAGCAACTTTTTCATCAGCAGCCTTATTGAAAGCAGCAATTGTACAAAGCGCATTCTTTCCTTGGTGGTTATAAACTGCAGTTGCAGGACCTTCAACGAACATATATCCGTCTAATTCCATTTTCTCACCTGTGATACCACTACGATCAACCACTGCTTCAGCAACAGTTGCATTACCCATCGGAAGAGCTTTCACTTCATCCAATGTCTTGCATTTGTTAGCAACGGCAGCATCCAAAATATCTTGAGTTAACTTAACGAAGTCAGCATTCTTTGCAACGAAGTCTGTTTCACATTTCAAAGCGATGATTGCAGCAAATTCACCTGCGCTTTTAGCAAGTACACAACCTTCTGAAGCTTCACGGTCAGAACGTTTCGCAGCAACAGCCTGTCCTTTTTTACGGATGATCTCCATTGCCTTGTCGAAATCTCCTTCCGCATCAGCCAGTGCATTTTTACAATCCATCATACCAGCTCCCGTCATTTTACGCAGCTTGGTTATATCAGCCATACTTACAGCCATAGTCTTCTTTATTTTATTGGGTTTAATATTAGTTTAAAAACAGTTGAGAGTCGAAAGTTGAGAATTGAGAGTTATATAAGCATGACTCTCCACTTTCAATTCTCAACCCTCAACTCTCAATTATATTAAGCTTCTTCGTCTTCTTTCAAGAAAGCGGCAGCTTTAGCAGCATTGATTGCTTCTTCTTCAGCTTTGTCCAATCTTGCTTTTGCTGATTTTTTCTTTCCCTTAGTAGCAGGAGCCTCACCGGCAGCTTCCATATCAACTTTTTCAGCCTTTCTTTCCTCTAAACCTTCTGCCATTGCAGCACAACAAGCATCAAGGATTACCTCGATAGATTTTGTAGCGTCATCATTTGCAGGGATAACGAAATCTACATTGCTAGGATCTGAATTGGTATCTACGACAGCAAACACAGGAATACCTAAACGGTTAGCTTCACGAACTGCAATATTTTCCTTCATTACGTCGATTACGAACAATGCAGAAGGAAGACGGGTCAAATCAGCGATAGAACCTAGGTTCTTTTCCAATTTAGCACGTTGACGTGAAATTTGAAGAATTTCTCTCTTAGAGAGATTAGAGAAAGTACCATCGCTAGTTAACTTATCGATAGTAGCCATCTTCTTAACAGCCTTACGGATAGTCGGGAAGTTAGTCAACATACCACCCGGCCAACGCTCGATTACATAAGGCATATTTACAGATGTAGCTTTGTCAGCCACAACTTGTTTTGCTTGTTTTTTAGTAGCAACAAACAGGACTTTCTTTCCTGATTTTGCGATTTGTTTCAAAGCTTCAGCAGCTTCGTCTATCTTAGCGACAGTTTTATGGAGGTCAATGATATGAATACCATTACGTTCCATGAAAATATAAGGAGCCATTGCCGGATTCCATTTTCTCTTAAGGTGACCGAAGTGGCAACCAGCTTCCAATAATGTATCAAAATTTGTTCTTGACATTGTTTTTTCTTTTAATCGTTTACTTTCTTTTTTGTTTTTCTAAACCAACCGCCGGGTAGTCATCTTGAATCCCGGTAGTTTAGATACTAAACGTAATCCCGCCAGAATCTTCCAGCAAATATTAACGTTTACTGAACTGGAATCTTCTACGAGCTTTCGGCTGACCAGGTTTCTTACGTTCAACAGAACGAGGATCGCGAGTCATAAATCCTTCTGCACGAAGAGCTTTTTTATCATCAGCATTGATTTTCACCAAAGCGCGAGAGATAGCTAAACGCAAAGCTTGTGATTGTCCGGTGAAACCACCGCCACAAAGGTTAACTTTGATGTCATACTTCTCAGCAACTTCAAGTTTATTCAATGGTTGTTTTACAACATACTGAAGAATAGTTGATGGAAAGTACTCTGCGAGGTCTCTCTTATTTATAGTAATCTTTCCTGTACCTTCGCTTACGAATACGCGAGCAATAGCGCGTTTACGTCTGCCTAATGCATTTACTACTTCCATTATTTATTATTTAAGTAAGTTTATATCAATTGTTTTCGGGCTTTGAGCTTCATGTTTGTGTTCGCTACCTGCGTAAACATAAAGGTTACCCAATAATTTCGCTCCCAGTCTGTTCTTGGGAAGCATACCTTTAACGACTTTCTTCATAAGTCTTTCTTCACCGTTCGGTTTAGCGATCAAACGTGCAGGAGTCATTTCCTTTTGTCCGCCAGGATAGCCTGTATATGACAAATAAACACGGTCAGTCCACTTGTTTCCGGTTAATTTTACTTTGTCTGCATTGATGATAATAACATTATCACCGCAATCTACGTGAGGAGTAAAGTTTGGTTTGTACTTTCCTCTCAACAGTTTCGCAACTTTAGCACCGAGGCGACCCAACACCTGATCGGTAGCATCCACAACGACCCACTCTTTAGTGGCTGTTGCTTTGTTTGCAGAAATGGTCTTGTAACTTAAAGTATCCACTCTTAAATTCTTTTTAAATTGTTAACTACTAAAAAACTTTTTTCGCGTGCCTCCAGCCATCAACGGCAAGAGCTACATAACACGCTTATTATTAAAATCTTATCCGTTCGGATAATAATCGGCTTGCAAAAGTACTGCTTTTCTTTGAAATGGCAAAAGAAATCTCTTGTTTTTTGATTATTAGATAAATGGAAGAAATGGTTCTCTACTTCTTTCTACCTATATAATACCTGAATCCGAGTGTGAAATTAACACGTTCGACTCCCATTCTTTCATCCTCTCCCAATTCTCTTTCCGGGATAAGATTTTTATACTTCAATTTGCCAAACGAGCCACCGACCAATCCTAAATCGACACCCAATCCGAAGTGTTTGGACAGCTTATACTCGAAGCCAAGCGTCATATTTGCCGCGATGGTATTCCCATAGACCGCCCCAACACCTTGCGGAGCCGTCACCTTATTATAATACCTCATATAACCGACTCCCAGTTCGTATTTCATTTCCCACTTTTCCCACACTGCTTTCAATGAATATTGAGGAGCAATATAAGTAAGTAATACATTATGATCGAACCCGGAGAAGGTTGTAGACGAATTATATCCGGAATATTGAATACCCCACCCCATATTGTTTTTGAAATATTGATGAAAGGTAGCATCCCAAGTCAAACCGTTACTTAATTCTCTCTCCGCGCGTTTTTCTGACCTGTCCAATCCTTTTGTACGATTATAAATAACACCATAACCCACGTTGAGAGTAAAATCAAACGGACTTGTCTGATAGAGTCTTCTTCGAACTCCATAAGCTTGCCGATAGCCATCTTCTATTTTAAAAGGCGGTTTTTGATTGAGAGTAGAATCTTCCAATAGTATCCGCAAAGCCGTACCTGCAATCTCATGACAAGTACTGCCCCAAAAATTAGGCAACCGATGATCTGTCACCTGAAAAGCATTTCCTCCCATTCTACGCGTTTCTTCCATGGCAAAACCTTTTACGCTTTCATAATCACATTTCGTTGTAAAACCTTTATCCGTAATTGCAACCATGCCTAAAACCTCTGATGACTCCGGCGCTTGCTCTCCATATTCAAACACGCGTACCGGAGCTGTTTTATCCACAGGAGGATATTGTTTAAAAACAGTAGTTGTTATTCTTGGCGAACAACTTGTCAATATAAAAACCAGAAACAGCGTGCATAGAAGTAGATTTGTTTTTTTCATTATAATTTAGTCTATTAAAATGTTTGTCGCTTTGTTTTAATATCCGCAAAGATATATATAAATTATTTACGACAAAGAAATATGCTCATTTATCTTTTAGGAACACCAAATCTAGTATTCCATCCAAGTGTACAGCACACAAATTTCCATTTCTATGCAATTCAAACAAAAATCAAAGCCGTCCAACTTTTAGGAGTGCAGTTCTGTTTAAAAGAACATACGGTCGATTGATGACAAACATACGGTCGTTTGTCTGCAAACTCCTATCGTTTGTAATCAATCGACCGTATGTTGAACGACACGTACTAATACACAATACGTCCCTATGCTATACGATTAAACCAAATAAAAGACAAGTATCTGATCCACAAAGAGATCTCATCCATTCTACATTACCGAACTAAATCTTTCGGATATTTCGGCGGCATATTAACTCTCATCCATATTTCGTGATACCACGTATCCACTGTATTCCCATACTCATCTTTTTCTATATAGAATTTAAGCTTCAACAATCGGTTTTCCTGTATCTCAAAAGTCAGAGTATTAGGTTTACCATTAAGCATGGGAAGATGAATAGAACGGCTGATATTTTCTACATACGTATTATCCGAAGTTTGTTCATACAAGCCTTCTCCCGTAATAATTGCCCCTTTATTAGGAATGACTGTAAAATTTGTGATGTGTCCATCATCGGTCAAGACTTTAAAAGTATTGCCGGGCTTCAATTCACCGGGAATATCAGGCGACTCTGATACATAAAAACACATTTGCCAGATACCTTTCAGATTGGCAGGCTTAAAACTACTATCAGTTTCTTGCGCCATGACATTTATTACCCCCAGCAGCATCGCTGCCAGAATGATAAAAGAATAGTGTTGTTTCATACCTATATATATTATAGTTAATAAAAGGCTTGTCAACAAGGCCACAAAGAAACTTTATACAGAATCAATGTATTTCCAAAATTACAAAATTAATCTATAAATCAAATGCTTTCATTCATATTTTTCATTTCCAGCAAAAGATAAGGGGATAAACCATCTCTGATCTATCCCCTTCTATTTCAGTTATTAAAACTCTTATTAAAATTCTGCATTCTTCGGTGTTCTCGGGAACGGAATCACGTCGCGGATATTTGTCATACCAGTAACAAACAATAACAAACGCTCAAAGCCCAAGCCGAAACCGGAGTGAGGACAAGAGCCGAACCGACGGGTATCCAGATACCACCACATATCTTTCATCGGAATATCCAACTCTTTGATACGTGAAAGTAATTTATCATAATCCGATTCACGTTCCGAACCGCCAATAATCTCACCGATTTTCGGGAATAACACGTCCATTGCACGAACTGTTTTTCCATCTTCGTTCTGCTTCATATAGAAAGCCTTGATTTCTTTCGGATAATCAGTCAGTATAACCGGACGTTTGAAATGTTCTTCCACCAAGAAGCGTTCATGCTCAGAAGCCAAATCAACTCCCCAATAAACAGGATATTCAAATTTATGTCCTTTAGCTACAGCCTCTTCCAAAATCTTGATACCATCCGTATAAGGCAGACGCACAAAATCATCTCTCAACACACCTTCCAAACGAGTGATAAGCTCTTTGTCAAACATATCGTTCAGGAACTGTACATCATCACGGCAATTATCAAGCGCCCACTTCACACAATACTTAATAAACTCTTCCGCCAAATCCATGTTATCTTCAATCTCATTGAAGGCAACCTCCGGTTCGATCATCCAAAACTCAGCCAAGTGACGCGGAGTATTAGAGTTCTCGGCGCGGAAAGTAGGACCAAACGTATAGATGGCACCTAAAGCCGTCGCAGCCAATTCACCTTCCAACTGACCGGAAACTGTAAGACTTGCCTGTTTGCCGAAGAAGTCGTTATCATAAATGATAGAACCATTTTCATCTTTCTTCAAATCATACAGGTTCATCGTAGTCACCTGAAACATTTGTCCGGCACCTTCACAGTCTGATCCCGTGACAATAGGCGTATGAAAATAGTAAAAGCCTCTGTCATGGAAGAACTTATGAATAGCAATTGCCATATTATGACGAATACGGAACACCGCTCCGAAAGTATTCGTACGCGGACGAAGGTGAGCAATCTCACGAAGGAATTCCATCGTATGACCTTTCTTCTGAAGTGGGTAAGTAGCAGGATCTGCCGCTCCAAGCACTTCTATCTCGTCAGCATGCATTTCCACTTTCTGTTTCTGCCCTACGGATTCTACCAATGTACCGTTCACACTGATACAAGCTCCGGTAGTAACCAACTTCAGCACCTCTTCATCAAAGTTATCAATATCGACAACAATCTGCAGATTATTTATAGTAGAACCGTCATTTAACGCGATAAAGTTTACTTGCTTACTGCCTCTGCGAGTACGTACCCATCCCCTGACATTTACTTTCGTACCGAAACTCTCTGATTTCAGTACATCTGCAATTCTTGTTCTACGAATCTTTTCCATAATTTTTTATTTTGTACTACATTATATATATTACTCAAAAGAACCCATACGGAGGAAATTAACCTCTTGTTCTGTCAAGTATCTCCATTCGCCACGACGAAGGTTCTTCTTTGTAAGTCCGGCAAAGAATACACGGTCGAGTTTCATCACTTTATAACCCAACGATTCGAATATACGACGCACGATACGATTCTTTCCTGAGTGGATTTCAATACCAACTTGCGCTTTATCCGTATCCGAAGCATAACTGATAGTATCTGCATGAATTTCACCGTCTTCCAATTGAACACCGGCTGCTATCTGATCCATATCCGCTTTCGTCAGATTCTTATCCAAGTATACATGGTAGATTTTCTTCTTCAGATATTTCGGATGAGTCAGTTTTGAAGCCAAATCTCCGTCATTCGTCAAAAGAAGCACTCCGGTAGTGTTACGGTCCAAACGTCCCACAGGATAAATTCTTTCATTACATGCACCTTTCACAAAGTCCATAACAGTACGACGTTCCTGTGGATCATCCGAAGTTGTTACACAATCTTTCGGCTTATTGAGCAAAACATAAACTTTACGTTCTATACTAACCGGTTCGTCATGAAACTTAACTACGTCGGAACGCTTAATCTTTGTTCCCAATTCAGTAACGACTTCACCGTTTACAGAGACAACACCTGCTGTGATAAATTCATCGGCCTCACGACGTGAACATACACCTGCATTAGCAAGGAACTTATTCAAACGGATCGGTTCATTCGGATCAACAAACTGTTCTTTGTATTCTATTTGTTTCTTTCTACTATATTTGGCATTCGGATCGTAATCAGCCGTACGACGTACCGGACGGGAAAATCCTTGTCCATAGCTTCCTCCTCCACTGTTAATACGCGGACGACGCGGGCGATCACCGCCCTCACGATTATAAGAATTACCGCCATAATTGGTATTAGGGCGTTGGAACCTAGGTCTGTCACTATTTCCTTCACCGGAATTGTTATGCCATGGCCGGTCTTCACGGTTAAAATTACGTTCACGATTATTATTATAAGAAGGACGATACGGACGATCGCCACCCTCACGATTATAGTTCCGATCTCCACCTTCACGATTATAAGGGCGATATGGACGATCTGTACTATTTCCTTCTCTGTTTACACGCGGACGATAAGGACGTTCGCTTCCGTCTTCTCTATTAAAAGAACGCTGCGGGCGGTCTTCACGATTGAAGCGCGGACGATCACCGCCTTCACGGTTGTAAGGACGTTGCGGACGGTCACTACCATATTTATTATAAGAAGGACGATATGGGCGATCAGCACCTTCTCGATTATAGTGTCCCTCACGATTATAGTTACCATCTCTATTAAAAGACCTGTTACCATCACGGCCGGCGTCCTGCCCCTCTGTGGAGTTTTCACGCCAAGTTTCATTGTCTGTACTCATTGTTCTATAAAATAAAATTATTACTCATGGTCTCACGACCTATTTATTACTTTAATCTCTCGTTTCTTTAAATTCCCGTATAATTACGTGGCGTTATAGCCCGCAATTCTTTCTTAATATCTTCACTGACATTCAACTCCTCAATAAACTCTTTAATCGAACTTTCGGTAATTGCTTGATTTGTACGAGTCAATGCTTTCAACGCCTCATAAGGATGAGGATACGCCTCACGACGCAAAATAGTCTGAATAGCTTCGGCCACTACACTCCAACAATTATCCAAATCATTAAATATCGCTTTCTCGTTCAGCAATAGCTTACGCAATCCTTTCAGAGAGCTTTGAATAGCAATAATCGTATGTCCAAACGGTACGCCAATATTACGAAGCACCGTTGAATCCGTCAAATCACGCTGCAAACGTGAAACCGGAAGTTTAGTAGCCAAATGTTCAAATATTGCATTGGCAATACCTAAATTGCCCTCTGCATTCTCAAAATCAATAGGATTCACTTTATGCGGCATGGCACTTGAACCAACCTCACCGGCTTTAATCTTCTGCTTGAAATATTCCATTGAGATATATTGCCAGAAATCACGGTTCATATCAATCATAATTGTATTAACCCGCTTCATTGCATCCAAAACAGCAGAAAGATTATCGTAATTGGAGATCTGTGTCGTATATTCTTCACGAACCAAGCCCAACTTCTCCGCAACAAAACGATTACCAAAAGCTTTCCAATCATAAGACGGATATGCTACATGATGAGCATTATAATTTCCTGTAGCACCACCAAACTTAGCAGTAACAGGGCAAGCCTTTAATGTTTCAAGCTGACGTTCCAAACGAGACACAAATACCATAATCTCTTTTCCCAAGCGCGTAGGTGAAGCCGGTTGTCCATGAGTCTTTGCCAACATCGGTATTTCCGCCCATTCCTGAGCATAACTTTTCAACTGCGCAATCAACTCTTCTATTTGAGGATAATATACATTTTCCAACGCCTCCTTTACAGACAAAGGAACAGAAGTATTATTTATATCCTGTGAGGTAAGTCCAAAATGAATAAATTCTTTGTATTCATCCAAACCACCCATTTCATCAAACTTCTCTTTCAGGAAATATTCTACAGCTTTAACATCATGGTTGGTTACACTTTCTATTTCTTTAATGCGTCCGGCATCAGCTTCCGTAAAATTACGATATATATTTCTAAGCTTATCAAATACATTACTGTCAACACCTTTCAGTTGAGGTAACGGCAATTCACAAAGCATAATAAAGTATTCCACTTCTACCCGGACACGGTATTTGATAAGTGCATATTCTGAAAAATAAGAGGCTAAAGCCTCCACCTTGTTTCTATATCGGCCATCAATCGGCGAGATAGCTGTAAGTAAATCAAGCTCCATAAGTTTAATAGATAATTATCAAGCTACAAAATTAATTCTTTTTATTGACTTAAACGGATACAAAGGGGAGAAAGTTTATTAATTGAGATAAAAAAAGTCTCACAAGTAACTTGCAAGACCTTCATTTGATAAGTGGGCGTTGACGGATTCGAACCGCCGACCCTCTGCTTGTAAGGCAGATGCTCTGAACCAGCTGAGCTAAACGCCCGATTCTTAAGATTCGAAAGTGTCGGTTTGTTGAGTGGGCGTTGACGGATTCGAACCGCCGACCCTCTGCTTGTAAGGCAGATGCTCTGAACCAGCTGAGCTAAACGCCCGTACACTTTCGTTTTAAAAGCGATGCAAAGGTACAGTTTATTTTGAAACCACCAAAATATTTAGTGATTATTTTTAGGATTATTTCATCTACTTCAAAAATTCATTGTTTCTAAACACAAAAAGACCACCCATACATCACCTCATTTCAATCATCCCTTAACTAAAAGCATTAAAGCTGCTCTAGAAACACCCTAAAGCAGCCCTAATTCCATATAAAAAGTTATTTAAAGTGCAACTTTTCTAACCAAAGTACTATTTCCACTACTAACTTTTACAACATAAATACCTTTCAATTCATTTATTGGAACAAATATCCCACCCAACGAACTATCAGCACGAACATCCTTTACCTTCTTGCCATCTAAACTAAATAACTCCACGCGAGTTGGATTTATTGATTCCATATTCAGCAAGACACAAAGATTATCATTCTCAACATAAAGTTTTATTTGCTCCTGTTCTTTTTTTCCAGATTCTACACCAGAGACATTAGGGTCATAGCCTATATCTCCAGCTTCTATCTTATCAGCATTCCAAATCGCTCCAGAACTTTGATCTACTAACATAGCAATTATTTCTATGTTCTTTTTGTTCATAACAGTTTCCGGGACTCTAAATATATATTCAGAAATGAATTCCTCATCTTTCACGATATTTTGTGGAATACTGTTTTTTACTCCAACAAAAGAAGACACGATACCACGTGCGACTTCTTGATATACCATTTGTGAAGCAGGAACCGGATCAGGCAACTTCTCAAATCCTCCCATCGCCGTACCACCACCGGAATAATAATTGGTTTGATCATAATCATCACTTGTTCCAGATACTTCATTTTCTATCACAACAAACGCTAACCTAAAATTAGAATTCCCACGATCCGTGTTAAATGCAAAAGACGAAGCCACCGTCACTCTTACATCAACATTATCAGGTCCAAAATCTGCTTTTACAATATTCAAAGAAGCAACTGACGGCTTAGCTAATTCTTTAATATGTTGCTTTTCAAGATTTGTCGCAGTAGGGTCAATTACTATAGTACGATTCACTACAGCTGAAGGAAAACCTGTAATAAAAGATGATATGCCCGCCATATATTCATTTACCTGCATTATATCATTATGCACTGCAATACCAATAAAATCATCCGGATATTTTTCACGCATCGCTTTCATTCCAACAGCACCTCTCGGACAATAGCCGCACCAAGTGCCTGTAGCCTCTTCCGCTACAACTTTACGGGAATAAGTAGAACCTAGACGATGCAATGCGGAATTTATTGTTTGCACCACGTTACCTTGCGACGGAGTTGAATAAGTAGCCGTTAACGTGTAATTTCTTGATTCACCTTCAAGAGGTGCAGGTACATCAACCTCGCTAAAAGTTATCTTCTTTACCCCACCATAAGCCAAGTTTACAAGGCCTAAATCTTTTGAATAAGTTTCCCCATCAACATCCAATGTTACAGTAACATTTTCTTTAAAGTCTATAAAATTTGGATTAACCAATGAACAAGTAACCCGAGATGTTACATCTTTATCTAAAACATTATTAGTCGTATTTTTTAGTTCTAAGTTTTCAAAAATTTCCCCTACCCAGAAATCATCCATTATCAAGATAGATTTATTGGTACTATTATTTACGACAGCTATATAAATAGTCTGGCCTGCATATTCTTTCAATGAGGCCAAATGAGTATACAAAGCACCCGGCTGTTGTTCCCCTTTCGTTGTTTCATAAAGAACATTAGCGTCATTAAAATCATCAACAGTATTTCCTTTAGTTGAAATTAATATTTTATAACCATCTTTCTTCAAGGCTGATGAAGTAAGATTTGCTGCTGTCCACTTGAAATAAGCATATTCCGACTCAAGCGTTATTGCGGGAAGTACAATCCAATCATTAGCTGTGCCGGCAGGAGTATAGGCTGAAGTACTCCCAATCGAAAGATTCTTTCTATCAGTAAGAACACTCATAGAGATCCATGGTTTACCAACCTCAAATCCTTCTTTCTGCATTGCTGCTGTAGGGGTATTTCCATCTACATCATATAAAGCAAAACCTTCAGGGATACCATCATTAAAATCACAGGTAAAATACGTCTTTTGTGCATTTATTGATAGGCACATCAAAAGCACTAAGAGCAAAGAGTAAGATTTTCTCATAATTTTCTAATTAATTTATTAACTCTAAACAACAATATATTAAAAACAAACATTAGGCCATTAATATAAAAATGCATTTAACAAAGAGGCTTACTGCGGGCGAATGCTTTATTAAACTTGCTTTTCAAATATTTGCTCCTTAATTTTAAAGCATAGAATACTATAAATAAAATAAAACCTTCACCAAAAATTAGTCAAATATATAATATTTCTATAAAGAAAACAAGAAATCCACCCAATAAAATAAATGAGTTAACAATTTATCTACTAAGACAATACACTTTTCTTAACCACTGCCGGATTCCCCACAGCAATCGAATCATCCGGAATATTTTTCGTCACAACACTCCCAGCACCAATAATACAACGATTCCCAACCGTTACTCCCGGACAGATTATCACGCCACCCCCTATCCAGCAATCATCTCCAATCGTTACAGGATAGGCATATTCTTTAGATGTCCGACGTTCCAGATAATCAATAGGATGGTGAGGAGTATATATCTGAACATTCGGCCCTATCAAGGTGTGGTGACCAATAGTAATAAAAGCTCCATCTAAAAAAGTGCAATTAGCATTAATAAAAACATGTTCACCTAAACGGATACCATGCCCATGATCACAATAGAAAGGAGGACACACTACAGATGTCACAGGTATCTCAGGTATAAGCTCATTCAATAGATTACGGTAATCAATATCATACATACTCATCAATCGCATTCGTGCTAACAGTTTCTTGCAATGAATAAAACTTTCCTGCATCTCCGGTAAAGACATATCTGCAAGTTCACCGGACCTCATTTTTTCTATTTCGGTTTTCATTAATTATTCAGATATAGTAAATAGATAATTATGTTCATCACTTAGCTCCTGCCGAAAAGAAAACCCATCAAATGTAAAGCTCTTCAAGCTCTCCGGAGCTTCCAATTTATTTTTTAAGATAAAACGTGCCATTTCCCCACGGCACATCTTTGTATAGATGACTATTGTCTTTAATTCACCATTTCTGTTCACACGAAATTCCGGAGTAATAACATTAACTTCCTCCTCCACTCTTTTCCAGTCAAAAAGCAATTTCATTTCTCCACTTGCCAAATTTACTAATACTCCTCCATTCCTTTTAATATCCGTAATAAAAGCATCTGTAAGAATGGGTTTCCAATAATCAAAGATTGTTATATCTCCAAGCTCTGGCAAAACGATATCACCCTCCATACGATAGTTCTTTATCAAATCGAAGGGGCGAAGCAAACCATAGCAAAATGAAGTTAATCTTAAATGCTCCTGAGTATAATAAAAATCTTCTGTAGAAAAGTCTTTCACGCCTAAACGTTTAAAAACAATCCCTGTATAAGCAAGAATCGCTTGCAAAGGAGAATTCTCTTCCGAATGAAAAGATTGGAAGCGTTGATAATTTTGCAAAGCTATTTTAGCATTCACCTTTAATATCTGTTCCAGCTCATCTACTGAATATTGAGACATTTGGAAAGCAATATCTTTAGCTCGTTCTAAATATTGTGGAACTGTCGCCGGAATTTCTATTTTAGAAGTTACAGCCATAGTCTTGGCACAAGAAAGCAGTATCAACATTTTAATTCGGATTTATTATGATGAAACAAATATAAGAAAAGATTCGTCACCAAATAAAAAGTCCCATGTTTTTTCCAAAACATGGGACTTTAAAGGTTATCGGATAGCTAAAACTTAAATTTGCACCTTTCTTATGAGCATATGATCTTTCATTTGAACTTGAACGATATAAATTCCTGCAGATAAGTTCGTATTATCTACAAGTTTACCATCAACCGTATAGACTTCTACAGAATCATATTCACCTTCAACATGAATTTTTCCATTTGCACCATAAACAATTACCGAATTTTCAATGATATTATCATCAATACCGGTTCCATTATCATAAAGTTTGACTTGCTCGGCATTATAAACCTCATTATTATTTATGTCAGTCAAATCCAAGTTACTCACTACTGCTATGACATTCATATTTGATACCCCCCAGCCTCTACCGGATAATGTTATTTCATATGAAACAGAGAAAGTTCCATCGCCCTCAAACTTAATCGGATCTCCCCAATAATAATATTTAGGAGAATTTGCGACATAACGTATAACATGATCTTGAACACCATGCGTATCATTTCCCGGCAATCCGTCTTCTGTTAAGAACACCGAAATGGCAGGCATTCCATCCAGCACTTGCAACTTTTCTCCTTTTACAGTTACCACCAATTTACCGGGACCGGAATATGTTTGTTCAATATCAGTTATATTTACCGGAGAATATTCTCCTTTTCTGATTCTCAAAATATTTTTCATCACATCCGTTGCTCCGGCATAAGAAACCGTAAATACCGGTCCAAGCGTTGGTACTACATTTGAGGCAGTAGGAATCATAGCACCAGCTTTAGCCCAGTTAACGCGATCAAACATAGCAGAAGGTGCAGTACAAAGATCAACTCCATAAAAATCAATAAAGGCATTACTTTCAGCTATCGTATAATCGTCTGTAAAAGCGCCGTTGTGATGACTGATCCAAACAATCTTATCCATATCATCTCCAATAGCTTCCTTCATCCTGGCAAGCCCACCCGGACATCCGCTACAAGGTAAAGATGTAAAATGTTCCAAGAATATTTTACGAGGAACGCAATTTTCTGAACAAGACAGAGGAAAACTATATTTTTCACTCTGATTTACTTCTTCACCATTAATTTTAGATACATACAAATCCAAAGTCGATTTATCATTTACTCCGGTACAAGATAAATCAAACAGAACCATATTATTAGAATCAAAAGCAAGTTCTAAATCGGACGCTATAGAGGTAAAGACCGTTTCTTCTCCTTTTTTACCTACTATTTCTATTGAATTAATAGTTTTGGCCTTATTAAAGACGTAAGCTAACAGGCTAAAATGCTCACCGCTTTTCACCAAACTCGGAGCAACGATGTCTGTAACTGCCACATTATATGCAGGGACATTATCACCTGTCACAACTGCCTTGATACAAGTATTACCAAAACCCGGATTTTTTTCCCATTCGCCATCGTGAGCAAACCAAGTGGCGTTCTCATTTTCCATATTCACATTTTTATCAAAAGCGATGGGCATACTATTCGCGTCTTCAATCGTATATCCTATATATAAAGGTTGTCCATCAATTGTTACCGGGTGTTCTAGTGTCACTTCATTCCATTTATCAAATTTAATGTCGGCTTTCGCCAGCATTTGTGTTGTGATAGCATCACCGTCCAATGTCTTCTTAATAAAAACCACTAAATCTCCATAACTATTTACCGGATAAGATGAAGTACCATTCATAAGACCAATTTTCACACTTGAAATTACATTACCTGTCAAAGGAGTTAATTTATCTGCACCTAAATACATTGCAGAAGAAAGGTCATAAGTTTCAGAGCCTACGCTTTGCCCTACCGGATGTGAAAGGCTCCCGTCGCTATAGCTCAAAATATATTGAGCTGATGTAGAAAGGGATATTCCCAACAAACACACAACAATAAATGCTTTTAAAGTACTTTTTCTCATATTTCGGTTTATTAAAATTACATTTGCAAACATAACAAAGCGTGAGAAACAGCTTCCATATTCCAAAAGCAAATATCAACTAAATCATGATTCAGCCGATAGAAAGGGCCATATTCTAATACATGACCGGATGCATTGATCAATGCCGTCCCAAACCAAAATACAAATAAAATGTAGCTAAATTTTAATCCTAGGACTTTTTAAAACGCTCGCTCGTTTTTTACTTCATGATTTGAACTGCAAAATATAGATTAACTTTTTATACAATAGATTTAGAGAACTTGGTTCACGGATAACGCTGATTAGGCTGATTATAACGGATTAATAAAAAAGAAATCCGTCTTCATCGGCTCCATCCGTGTCATCCGTAAACCATCGGCTTTCTCTACTCTCTACTAAAAAAAGTGCCTTCACCACAACAAGCTAACACTCAGCGACTAAGGAGCAAATGGTGATAAGGTGAAGGCAGTTCAAAGTAAATTTGAAAACAACTGAATCAGCGAAATAGGCAAATTAGAAACGCCTAAGGGAGTGATAGACAATGCTCCAGTAGATGTAAGCTATCGCTCCCTTGAGCGTTAGGCAACACCTCCTTGAGTGATAGACAACGCTCCCTTATGTGATTTTAAAATGACCTTGATGTTTTTTTAAATCATCAGGTTGATTGAAAAAATCATAAGGACGATTGAAAACAAAGATACGGTCGATTGTCTACAAACTCCTATTGTTTGTAATCAATCGACCGTATCTTCAAATATATATTCTCAGATATACAAATCTGAATCGATCTATTTATATTCCTGCCAACTCTTAATCTGAATATCCTCTATAGACATTTCACAGAATGCCTCGATAAACGCGCTTGCCAAACGGGCATTGGTTATCAACGGAATATTGTGGTCAATAGACCCACGACGTATCATGTAGCCATTGGTCAGCTCCCGTTTCGAATGGTTTTTCGGTATGTTGATAATCAAATCAAACTTATGATCGGCAATCATCTTCATGACATTATTCTCATGGTGAGCGTTTTCGTCCGGCCAATACACGGTTTCCGCCTTAACGCCACTATCATTCAGGAACTGCGCCGTACCGGCCGTAGCATAGACTTTATATCCTTTGCCAAAAAGTGTACGAATCGCATCGAGCAAATCAACTTTTGATTTCATTGCTCCGGAAGACACCATCACCCCCTTTTCTTTAGAAGGTATTTTGAATCCGGTGGCAATCATCGCATTCAATAATGCTTCAGAAAAATCATCTCCGATACAACCCACTTCTCCGGTCGAAGACATATCTACTCCCAACACCGGATCTGCCTTATGCAAACGGGAGAAAGAAAATTGTGATGCTTTTACACCAATCCAATCCACATCAAAGGCCGATTTATCCGGCTTGCTATAAGGAGCATCCAACATAATCCTCGTTGCAGTCTCTATAAAGTTACGTTTCAATACTTTAGAAACAAACGGGAAACTACGGGACGCACGCAGATTACATTCAATTACCTTCACATCATTATTCTTCGCCAGATATTGGATATTAAAAGGTCCCGAAATGTTCAACTCTTTTGCTATCTGACGACTGATTTTCTTAATACGACGTGCTGTCTCAAAATAAATCTTCTGTGCCGGGAATACCAAAGTTGCATCTCCCGAGTGAACTCCTGCAAACTCCACATGTTCTGAGATTGCATATTCCACAACTTCTCCATTCTGAGCAACAGCATCAAACTCTATCTCTTTGGTATTCTGCAGGAATTGTGATACAACAACTGGATATTCCTTAGAAACCTCTTTAGCCATCTGCAAGAACTCTTTCAACTCCTGATCGTTATAGCAAACATTCATGGCAGCACCGGAAAGTACATACGACGGACGGACAAGTACCGGATAACCGACTTTATCCACAAACCCCTGAACATCTCTCAAGCTGGTAAGTTCCTGCCAAGCCGGCTGGTCTATACCTAAAGAATCAAGCATTGCCGAAAACTTATTGCGATTTTCAGCACGGTCGATAGATATAGGTGAAGTTCCAAGAACCGGAACAGACTGACGGTACAGTTTCATTGCGAGATTATTCGGAATCTGCCCACCCACAGAGACAATCACACCACGCGGCTGTTCCAAATCAATCACATCAAGCACACGTTCAAATGAAAGTTCATCAAAATAGAGTCGATCGCACATATCATAATCCGTAGAAACAGTTTCCGGATTATAATTAATCATGATTGATTTGTATCCCAATTTACGAGCCGTCTGAACTGCATTAACCGAGCACCAGTCAAATTCTACAGAACTACCTATACGGTATGCACCCGAACCTAATACGACAACCGACTTTTCATTTTTATAATAGTTGACATCATATTCCTGTACCGCATAGGTCATATAAAGATAGTTGGTCAACTCCGGATGTTCCGAAGCAATGGTATTGATACGTTTTACTGCCGGAAGAATTCCCAATTCTTTTCTGCGGTTACGTATAATCAGATTTTCCTTTTCCATATTTCCGGCCGGATTCAAGACGAATCTCGCAATCTGAAAATCAGAGAAACCAAGAACTTTCGCTTCCCGAAGCATATCGGCAGGAATATCTTCCACCTTATTATATATAGAGAGCCTTTCTTTAAAATCAGTTATGTTCTTCAACTTGCCCAAGAACCAAGAATCAATCTTCGTCAATTCATGAATACGTTCCACCGTATATCCTTTTTCCAAGGCTTCTGCTATCGCAAAAATACGCAGGTCGGTAGGATTAGCCAGTTCTTCATCCAAATCATCAAAATGCAGACCTTCATTTCCTACAAAGCCATGCATCCCCTGACCTATCATTCGTAATCCTTTCTGAATAATCTCTTCAAAAGAACGGCCAATAGACATAATCTCACCAACAGACTTCATACTAGAACCTATCTGACGGGAAACTCCGGCGAACTTCGTTAAATCCCAACGGGGAATTTTACAGATATAGTAATCAAGAGTCGGAGCTACATAAGCTGAATTCGGAGTACCCATTTCACCAATCTGATCTAATGTATATCCCAAAGCAACTTTTGCAGCTACAAATGCCAATGGATACCCTGTAGCTTTAGATGCCAAAGCCGAAGAACGGCTTAAACGCGCATTCACTTCAATAACACGATAATCATCCGTTTCCGAATTAAAAGCATATTGTATGTTACATTCACCTACAATTCCCAAATGGCGGATACATTTCGTTGATAAATCCTGTAACATTTTCAGTTCTTTATTATCTAAAGAACAAGTCGGGGCAACCACAATGGATTCACCTGTATGTATACCCAGCGGGTCAAAGTTTTCCATACTTGCCACCGTAAAACAGTGGTCATTGGCATCACGGATCACCTCAAACTCAATTTCTTTCCACCCTTTCAAAGATTCTTCAACAAGGATTTGTTTTGAGAAAGCAAACGAACTATCTGCCAATTTAATAAATTCTTCTTCGTTTGCACAAATACCACTACCTAGTCCGCCTAAAGCATAAGCAGAACGAACCATTACAGGATAACCAATTCTACGAGCTGCTGCCAAAGCATCATCCATATTCTCTACTGCCTGGCTGACAGGAGTCTTCATTGAAATCTCATCAAGCTTCTTAACAAAAAGATCGCGGTCTTCCGTATACATGATGGCTTCTACAGACGTACCAAGCACCGTAACTCCATATTTGGCCAAAACGCCCTGCATATAAAGTTCCGCACCACAATTCAAAGCTGTCTGCCCGCCAAATGCTAACAAAATACCATCAGGACGCTCTTTCTTAATTATTTCTTCGACAAAATAAGTTGTGACAGGCAAAAAATAAACCTTATCTGCAATCCCCTCTGATGTCTGAATCGTAGCAATATTCGGATTTACCAATACAGAGTTAATGCCTTCTTCTTTCAGAGCTTTCAATGCCTGAGATCCGGAATAGTCAAATTCTCCCGCCTGCCCTATCTTCAAAGCGCCAGAGCCTAAGACTAAAACTTTTTTAATGTTCTTTTCCATTAAGATATTCTTTTATTGAGTTGTTTTAAGTTGCGTCCACACAAAAAAAAGCGTTACCCCAACCAAATGGACTAACGCATTATTCAAATATTATTCTCGAAAAGAGAAGAAGCCGACAACTTCCGGATTATGTGCACCCGAATAATAATCAAACTCACTCCTTTTTTCCTGCTTAATCATCTTTACGTAATATTTTTGCAAAGTAAAAACATATTTTTAAGATGGCAAAGGAATAAGAAATATTTATTTCGATTTACTTTACTACTTATCTTCAAATGCAAATCTAAAACTATATGCTCCAGATTTAGAACTTACATTATTTCTCAAAATTACTTCCACTAACCGGCCCTTCTCGTCATATTTGTAATTATAAGAAAAGAAGAACTCTTCGACAAGGTTCCGGCTCCTTTTTCCCAAAACACCGGCAATCTGACAATAAGTATTCATCACCCTTTTATAATCCCAATCAGCGATCAATTGCGGTAGAACATTCAAATCCAAGCTATAATCATTCAATATGTTTGTAGAAGAAAAATCACTGTCATAACCACGTTCTGAAGCTTTAATTGCCGCCAAGTCATTATTCTTCCACTGATAATTTAAAGCAATCTCCTGATTCTCTACTCTTTTCAAATAACCATTATTATCATAAGAATAAGTCGTCAAATCATCACTATCGGAATATCTGCAAGAGTACACTCTTCCTTTTTCCTGACTACCGGTTATCCTAACGAAATCTGATTTATCGACAAAATACTCTATTTGGAATTCGTTATCATTCAAACAAGCATATTTCATGAAAAACAAGGGCTTTCCTTCCGCATTATCTTCATTCATTTGGATTAACTGATTATTCTTATCATAATACAAACTGATATTGGACAAAAGATTTGCATGACTCCCTTCTACTTCCCATATTTCAATTGTTTTTATTATCTTGGATAACTGTGGAGTAACATTGTCATCAGAACATGAAGATAAACCCGGCAATAAAATAACAGCCATTACTCCTACGAATAGCTTTAATCTGTTCATAATACATTAATTTATATTATAATATTATCAGTGTTCAAAGTTAACAGTTTATTTGAGATTATTTCTATCTTTGCGTAGAAATTAATATAAGATAATAAAATAATGGGAAAAGAAAAAATCATACTGACAGGTGACCGCCCTACGGGGAGATTACATATCGGACATTTTGTAGGCTCTTTAAAAAGAAGGGTAGAACTGCAAAATTCAGGTTTATACGATAAAATATTTATCTTTATTGCCGATGCACAAGCATTGACTGACAATATAGATAATCCGGAAAAAGTACGTCAAAACGTAATTGAAGTAGCGCTTGACTATCTGGCATGCGGACTCGACCCGGCTAAGTCTACGATTTTTATCCAATCACAAATCCCTGAACTTTGTGAATTGACTTTCTATTATATGGACTTAGTAACGGTATCCCGTTTGCAAAGGAACCCTACGGTTAAGACTGAGATTCAAATGAGAAACTTTGAAACAAGTATACCAGTCGGTTTTTTCACATATCCTATAAGCCAGGCAGCAGATATCACAGCTTTTAAAGCCACCACCGTACCAGTAGGTGAAGACCAAAAACCGATGTTGGAACAAACGAATGAAATCGTTCGTCGTTTCAACCATATTTATGGAGAAACATTGGCTGAACCGGAAATTTTACTTCCCGATAATGCAGCATGTTTGCGACTTCCGGGTACTGACGGCAAAGCAAAAATGAGTAAGTCTCTAGGTAATTGCATTTACCTGTCCGACTCTGCCGACGATATAAAAAAGAGAGTGATGAGTATGTATACCGATCCCGGACATATCCGCGTGGAAGATCCCGGAAAGTTGGAAGGAAATACCGTCTTCACTTATTTGGATGCATTCTGCCGCCCTGAACATTTTGAACGTTATCTGCCGGATTATCCTAATCTCAGCGAGTTGAAAGCTCACTACCAACGAGGTGGATTAGGTGATATGAAAGTAAAGAAATTCCTTAATGCGATTATGCAAGAAGAACTGGAACCAATCAGAAATCGTAGAAAAGAATTCGAAAAAGACATTCCTGCCATATACCATATGTTGCAAGAAGGTTGTCTCAAAGCCAGAGAAACAGCGGCTGCCACATTAGACGAAGTGCGTAAAGCTATGAAAATTAACTACTTTGATGATATCGAACTAATAGAAGAACAAGCTAAACGGTTTGCTTCAAATAAATAAAAGAAAAAATTATAACTAATAAAATGCCCCGTCATTCCTTTTATTGAAATGACGGGGCATTGCTTACCCGATTAAAGGCAGAGTATTATTGAGCTTCAATGATGACACGACGGTTAAATGAAGGAGGAGTCAAAGTCTCGACACCACCTTTGCCTACAACGGCTAAACGATTTTTATTGACACCGAGTTTCACTAAAGCATCAGCGACCGCATTTGCACGATTCTCACTTAATTGTTTATTCCATGCTGCACTACCGGTATCACTATCAGCATATCCGGTCAAAGATAATGTCATATTAGGATTATCCTTCATCATTTGTGCAATTGTCTGTAAATTAACTTCCGATTTTGGAGGTAATACAGAAGAACCTATTTCAAAGAAAATAGATTGTGGTGCAGCCGGAACTTCTTTCACGATAACTTTCTCATTAACAACTTCTACCGGTTGTTGATTAGCCAATTGTTTTTTCAGCTTTTGATTTTGAGCAATCTGTTCTGCTAAAGCTGCATTGATAGCATCCATCTGACTTGCGCTCAAAGCCATAATAGCATTTACATCCGGAACATGCTTGAATCCTCTTTGCGTGAAATTATAAGCAAATCCCAAGCTTGCCCCTATGGTCATATCGGCAGCCTTTCCTTGTACTTTCCCATCAAAACGGTCTTCCGTCACCATACCGCTCAACTCTAGATTGATATCCCAAGCATCTGTAATACGAAAACGGTTAATGATACCGAAGTTAACAGCTAAAGCTCTTGTATGCGGTTTATCCAGCAAACGATTATAACCAAAACCGGTATAAGGGATAAAGTCATACACACGATCCGGATTATATCCGGCTATCATACCACTTACATTAAACAAAATATCACCATGAAGATTCAAATAATTGAATTTTTGTTTATAAAAGCCACCGTCTTGTTCGCCGCCACGAATATAAGGTGCATTATCCGAACGTGCAGCGCTCTTTGCCTGAATACCGCTCAACTGCAATCTTAATCCTAAGCCCGGAGTAAACCATTTACCGATAGCTACATTAAATGTAGGAGAAATACGTTTTTTAAAATCAAGATCATTCCCATAATCATCGAAAAGAACTTGTGCTCCACCACCAAATGATAAGAACCAATTATCGAAGAAACGATTTGTTTCAACCTTATATTTGTCTGTCGGCACTTCCATAACCTCAGCACTCTCTTCAACGATCACAGGAGAAGAACTTGAACTACTGCCTTGTTGTGCATACACACCCGAAGACAAACTGGCAACTGCCAGTGCAAACATTAATTTTTTCATACTCTTTCTTATTAAATTAGTTATTGTTTAGGTACTATTTTTTCATATTCATAATAAATAACAGAGACAAAAATAAAAAGTTCCAACTATCATTCTTTTTAATATTTTTTTCAGAATAAGATTCAAATCCCTTTTCTATAAAGGTATGTGAGATAACAAAACGGATGATAGAATGTTTATTAAAGAGTAGAAAAATTAAAATATAAATTGCATATTCAAAACTTAAATTCAGTTTTATATACGCCTCTATATAATTGATTATCTTTGCAAAAAACATTTTTATGAAATCTATTCATCAATATAAATTCCATAAAACTAAATATGGTGAAGAACTCCTGATAGACGTAGTTACATTAGACAACATCAAACAACATATAAGCAAACACCCCGTACATACTTTATCCTATTTTGATATTACGTTTATTACAAGCGACTCCGGTAATTTATCCATTAATGATAAGCAATATACTCTTCACCAAGGAGATGTTGTATTCTCAAAGCCAAACGATATTCGGGTATGGGATAAATATAATATACCACAAGGTTATGCCCTTATATTTGAAGAAGAGTTTCTACTCTCATTTTTTAATGACCGTTTCTTTATACAAAACTTATCTTACTTTAATACTGGCAGAATTTCTTCTAAAATTAATATTGCCAACATCTACTCTCAGATTGAAAACTTAATCCAAAATATCACTACTGAGATAAACAATGAAGCGTCAAAAGACAAACACATCTTACGAGCATTACTCTACGAAATATTAATGCTGTTAAACCGTGAATATTCAAAAAACAATTTAGTTATCAGCGAAAAGCCTCAGAATAGATATATAGATAATTTCATTAAATTAGTGAATAAAGATTTCAAGCTTTACCACGATACCCAATATTATGCCGACCAACTGTGTATTACTCCTAACTATTTAAATGAAATTGCCAAAAAAAGTTTAGGTATTAGCCCTAAATGTTACATCCAAAATAAAATAATCCAAGAAGCTAAAATCCTGTTATCTTATACAACTCTTTCTGTAACAGAGATAGCAGAACATCTTAATTTTGAAAATCCATCCTACTTTATACGTTTATTCCGTAAACAAACGAATCTAACTCCTTTACAGTATCGGTATAATACAATTCGTTGAAAAGTGCTATTTTCCCATTGTTTCTTATTGTATTATTTTCCATCCATCTTATTACTTTTGCATAACAATTTAAATAATAAAATTATGAAAGATATAGAATTAACTATTGGGAAACTAATTGATAATCAAAAAACAGCCTTTATTGCGTCCATCGATGCGGAAGGATTTCCAAATATGAAAGCCATGTTAAAACCGAGAAAAAGGGAAGGTTTACGAACTTTCTATTTTACGACAAACACATCCTCTATGCGTGTATCCCAATTTTTAAAAGATAATCGTTCATGCATCTATTTTTGTGATAATCGTTTTTTCAGGGGAGCAATGTTAAAAGGAACTATGGAAGTTTTAACCGACGCGACACATAAAGAAATGATATGGGAAGAAGGAGATACAACATATTACAAAAAAGGAGTTACCGACCCAGACTATTGTGTCCTAAAATTCACTGCCACTACCGGACGATATTATAGTAATTTCAAATCGGAAAACTTCGTTATTGAATAACTTACTTTACTATCAGAATTTAAAACAATAAAACTTATGCCCCTATCCTCCCGTCATTTACTTATAATTATTACCTATTCATTTCAAATATTCATCAGGATTTAAAGCATTCTTTTTATTAAACGAAGTTTATGAGTATAAAAACCTCTTTCTTCACTAAAAATACCTTCATTATCCAATCTGTCGATATGAACAGAGCCGGAAGCATGAAGCACTTTTCCGTCACCAACTACAAAGCCCACATGAGAAATATGATCATCATCATGATCGAAAAAAGCTAAATCCCCCGGGCGGGCATCCTGCAAAAAAGGGACTAACTCTCCCTGGTTAACTTGCTGACAGGCATTACGCAACAATTGCACACCGTGAATACGTAATACAACTTGTGTCAATCCGGAGCAGTCAATACCTAAAGCATTCTTTCCACCCCATAGATACGGGCTATTAAGGTATTTATAAGCTGTATCTAACACACTTTCTGTAACCGGTACCGCACATTGTGGATTTAAGCGGAAACGGGTATTCTTTACACGGAAACTTCCATCCGTTTCATATTCCGGTAATATGCTGCCTCCTGTCAACAAAAGATGTTCTCCGTTTTCATGAAAAGCCTCCGCATAATAAGAGGATATTACCGGTTGTTTCATTGTATCATAAGCATTATACTCTTCTTCAGAAATCGGAGTCAACATCTTTGTTGTCAACCAACCTTCATAACCATCCGCTTTATTCCGGATTCTAGCCCATGTTTTATCATATTCATATACGATACAAGCATCACCAAACAATAATTCGGTCATCATTTCTCCACCATCTTCCGGAGTCCGGCGCAATGGTATATTAGGAAGAAAACACATTGCAAATTTCATAGGCATAGCACTTTATCTTATTTAAATAACCGTTCTATCTCATCTTCTGAAATCACTGTCAGTACAGTCTTGCCATCCGGTGTAAAATTAGGCGTCGGACAGGCAAACAAGGAATCTACCAACTTCACCATTTCTTCATTGGAAAGAACTTGCCCGTAAACAATAGCAGCAGCTCTTGCTAACGTCAAAGCTAGCGTCTTCTGAATTTCCTCTTTTACATCACACCCTTTCTCCATCGCAGTATGTATCATACTTTGTAACAAATCCACAGGATTAAGTCCTTCTATACCGGACGGAATACCATTTATTGCATAACTCCCGTTACCTAAATCGCTCAGATCAAAACCTATAATCGACAAATCATCCATTATATTTTGAAGAATAACAGACTCAGAAAGGGGAAGTTGTAATATTTCAGGAAATAAAACGCCCTGTGATACTCCTTGTCTTGCTTTCAACTGTTCCAGGTACTTATCATACAAAACACGGATATGCGCCCGTTGCTGATCAATAATCATTAAACCGGATTTTACAGAAGTCACGATAAACCGTCCTTTAAACTGATAATGTTGTGAACCCTTTTCTATGCCACTGCCACTATCTTCATAAAGAGTAGTCGGTTGTTCTTTTGCTTCTACTTCCTGATATGCTTGATACTCTTCCGAATCCGGCGTCATATTCATCTTACTCTGGTGATCAGCCTTCTCTAATCCTTCATAAAGGCTCTCCCACTCTATTTTCGGACGAGAATAAGAATTATACGAATTACCACCACTACCAGCAGGAGTATTGAAAGGATTATAATCAGGATTGAATGTCATTTTAGGCAGTTCATTGGGGATATTCGATTCATAAGCCGGAATATCAGGCATTCCTTCCGTATCAAAATCAATAGAAGGCACTGCATTGAACTTTCCTAAAGCCTCTTTCACTGCTGCCGCTAATATTTGCCAGATAGGTTGCTCATTCTCAAACTTAATTTCAGTCTTTGTAGGATGAATATTCACATCAATATTAGCAGGATCCACTTCAAAATAAATGAAATAAGAAATTTGTTCGCCTGCCGGTATCAACTGTTCATAAGCATCCATCACTGCTTTATGAAAATAAGGATGACGCATATAACGTCCATTGACAAAGAAATATTGATGAGCACCTTTTTTTCTTGCAGTCTCCGGTTTAGCCACAAATCCCGTAATCTTTATCAAAGTAGTATCAACCTCAACCGTAAGCAATTGCTGATTCAGTTTTTTACCAAAAACGCTGATTATACGTTGTCTCAACGAAGACACCGGAAGATTAAACATCTCAGCATCATTATGATGCAGCGTAAAAGCAACATCAGGATGAACCAACGCAATTCGTTCAAACTCCGTCAGGATATTACTTAATTCGGTTTGATTAGATTTCAAGAACTTACGACGAGCAGGGATATTAAAGAACAAATTCTTTATAGAAAAATTACTCCCTTGCGGACAAGAAACAGTTTCCTGGCTTTCTACCTTAGAACCGGAAATAGTGATAAGCGTCCCAAGCTCTTCCGTTTCCAAACGGGTTTTCAGGTCCACCTGAGCTACAGCTGCGATAGAGGCTAAAGCCTCTCCACGAAATCCCATCGTCCTTAAAGCAAACAAGTCGGAAGCTTCACGAATTTTAGAAGTAGCATGTCTTTCAAAAGCAAGACGAGCATCGGTTGGTGACATACCTTTTCCGTCATCAATCACCTGAATACAAGTTCTTCCCGCATCAGTTACCAACACATGCACATTATGCGCTCCGGCATCAATCGCATTTTCTACCAACTCCTTTATAACAGAAGCCGGGCGTTGAATTACCTCTCCGGCCGCAATCTGATTAGCAACCGAATCGGGCAACAAACGTATAACATCGCTCATTTCAGTAATCTAAAGTTTTGAATATTAAAATGACCAACTTCCGGTCACCAAATAATGTAAAATAAAAAGCAAAACGAGAATAGCTATTAACATCTTACCATAGCCCCACGGAGCTTTTCCCCGTTCTTTCCTTCGTTTCAAGTGAGTAGTTCCTTCTGCAAATTTCCCACGGATGTCCTCTGGTTTAAACTCTTTTTGGGGAAGCATACCCAACTCACGCTTTGCATCCTCTTCCATCTTTTGAAGTTTTTCTTTCCGTTCATCCACATAAATATATTCATGACGGAAGCCGCGTGGTTTTCTGACACTAAACATTCCCATAAGCTATTTCTTTTTTAATAAATCCGAGTTAGGCAAAGGTACTGATTTCCGTTCGGATTTCTTTAGTTCCTGCCCTGCTTTTTTCCCACGCCAATTAAATATATCATCCTTATTCAACGGACGAATATAATCAAACCATACAAAATTATCCAAATACAATTTATCCGGTGGAATTTGGTCCATAGGGTATAAAGTTCCATTTGATTTCGGACTCATTATCATTTTCTCCATTTGCCTGTTTTTCAGAAACATATTCAATACACTGGTTTCAGAAACATTCATACCAATCATGGTACTATCTTTCTCTTCGGGATAATACACCACATGAACACTTCCCAACACATCGACTTTGTGTACGTCTCCATTCTCAAAATAGGCTTTTATTTCTTTCCCATTCACTTGATTATAATGAACCGAGTCTTTTCTCTCCACTGTCAAAGCCTGATTGATGATATGCGCCCAATCAACCGTACTGTCATTCATAAAAACCTTTATCTCCTCACCTAACAGTTGTTGAGGACCATTCCAAACGATAGGATCACGATACATCGTCAAGCAAGAATCTTTTGTCGAGAAGACAAGAGAATCACAAACACCTTGCAGATCCGAACGATACATCCTGACTTTAAAATAAGCTCGCATCTCCTTATACATAGAATCCGTATTCAAGAAAAAGGTCTTCATACGCAATGTATCCGCATGCATAAATAAGCTATCTCCTTGTGAATAATCAATAGCAACCGCCCGTTTGGTAGCCAATGCCTCTTCGGTCAGTTCATTATAAAAACAATAATTACCGGTAAGCATATTCTTGTTTACCGTATCGTTCATCACTACATTGTCAAACGCTTCTCCATATCCCTTTAAACGGTCATAAAAAAGACTGTCCCCTGTTAACTTCTTCCCTTCATTTGTTAGAACGGAACGATCTAACAGTTCGGCTTGTTCTTTATTTGTATCGTAAAAACCTAATTCGGAATAGATATGATTCTTATCACTTACAATATCAGAGGGCCCCACAATATTAGCAATTTTCGTCTCCGTACTATATTTCAATGTATCAGACGTTAGAGTAAACTTAGGATTAACCAGTTTCACATCATGATTGAATACGGCTAGTTTCGTTGCCGGACTATATTCTCCCCAATCAGAGGTCAAAACATTTTCCTCATCCATCAACGTCCCACCTTCAAAATAATATCCAAGATTTAAGATTCTGTCATAATTCAAACTATCCGTTAGCAATGTGGTATTTCGATTTTCCATACGAACATTCTCACGAACCATCGCAATCTGCGTATTCCCATCATAAAACAAGTAGTCTCCATATAAAAACAGAGTATCTCCCTGATTCATTTTCACATTTCCAAAAGCTTCAAGAGAATTGGTCTGATTATAGAAATAAGCACTATCACAATACATATAGACACTATCATGCCTAAAAACGACAGAGCCTTCCACTATTTGAGCATCAGGATTCACCTCTTTGTCAAAACGCAACACATCAGAATGTAATAAATAAACCTTGGATTTCTTTTCCGGCTTACCCGTCGGAGGACTAACACGGGCAGCTAAACAAATACCAAACAGGCATAGGACACCTAAAAGGAATATCCTATGCCTGCCTTGGAAATATCTTTTTATTCTATTTCTCCGCATACAATCGATTTTTACATCTCACTATTTTATCCAACCCGGATACTTAAACGTACAATTTTTCCAATTGTCATTGATACGCACATAAGTCGTTTTCTGTTTATCAAGGATCCACTTATGCAACTTCTCCTCACGAAGTTTACCCATAACCATTTCTTTCAGCTTCTGATAGTCATCACGTATATTTGCTTTGTGACCATTTATCTTTGATTTCAGTTTAACTATTGCACAGACTTCTTTTCCTTTCGTTTCATCTGTATAGACAAACGATTTAGAAATCTCACCGACATTCATATTATCAACCACTTTTGCGATATCTTGTGGCAACTGCTGCATTTCAAATTTGGAAGTTCCGTCATAAGGATTCGGCATTAATCCATGATTATTTCTAGTATCCTTATCCTGGGAAACATAAGTAGCAGCCTCGTCAAAAGTAAACTTATTATTACGAATATCATCAGCCAAAGAATCCAAACGTGCCAATGCTTCATCCCTGTCCTTGTCTGCAATTTTCGGTTTCATCAAGATGTGCCGGCAATTCACACGGTCACCACGTTTTTCTATCAATTGAATAATATGGAAACCATATTCTGTCTGCACAATTTTAGAGACTTTCTTTGGATCTGTCAGATTAAAAGCTACATTCGCAAACTCCGGCAACAACTGCCCTTTACCCATAAATCCCAGTTCACCTCCACGACGGGCACTTCCCGGATCTTCCGAATAAAGCAATGCCAACGTTGAGAATTGAGATTCCCCGGAATTAATTCGATCCGTATATTCACGCAACTGCGCTTTTACACGCTCAATCTCTTCAGTTGGAATCTTAGGTTCAAACACAATAATCTGCACTTCAACCTGCGTCGGAATAAACGGGATACTATCTTCTGATATATTCTTAAAATACTGGCGCACTTCTGCCGGAGTAATCTTTATTTCCCCTGCAATCTTTTGTTGCATACGTTGCACTGTGAGCCCTTCACGCACATTATCACGCATTGCCTCACGAATTTGCGTCATCGATTTATTAAAATATTCCTCCAATTTCTCTTTTGTACCTACAGACTGGATATAGCTATTAATTGTATGCTCCACCTGTTGCAATACTTCTGATTCGGAAACTTCAATACTATCAATGGCCGCCTGATGTAAAAACAATTTCTGAATAGCCAACTGTTCAGGAATCACACAATAAGGATCTCCATCCAATTTATGTCCTTCATATTGGGCACGCAGTCGTTCTTCCTCTACCTCAGATTTTAAAATAGCCTCGTCACCAACGACCCATACTACTTCGTCGATCACATTATCTTGTGCATAAATGTTTTTCCCTACAAAAAGAAAAAACATCAAAATCAACATACCAAATTTATTCATCCTATATCTCAATAATAAATTATCTTTTTTGCTTTTAAAGCCTTCTTATACAAATCTTCTTTCACAGTCCCAATAAAAGAAACCCGTTTCAGATTTATCAACATATCTTTTATTTCTTTCTTTGCAAACTCATAAGGTTCCTGCTCACCCGGCTTCAAAAGATCTTCTACATTCAGAAAATAATAATAAGCAGAATCCTTTACTTCAATATGTCTGTTCTGTTCCAAATACGCTTCAGGGTCAGAAACATCCAACGGTATTTTATCAATTATATCGGAAACAGGAATCCATTTATCGTAAAAATAATCATAGCCTACGGCATTTTGCAAGCTGTATTTTTCCAAATGTTCCACATTCTCAGGCGTATTCTTCTTATACCAGTTACGCACTTTATTTACACCGGATGCTTTCAACGGAACTTTAACGAACAAACCCTTTACTAAAGAGCGATCAACCACATAGAGGTTCTTATTATTTTCATAATATGTTTTCATTTCCTCCTCGGTTATTTCCTCCGAAAGTCTTTGCTCTATTAGTTTCTGCTGGTAAGTATGTACGATCAACGCTTTCCGATAATTTTCCACCAATGTATTGACCTCGTCATCATCAGGGATATTACTTTCTGCCTTTTGATAGAGCAAAACTCCTTCCGCCCAATTTTTTATATAATGTTCGGCAAAAAGTAAACTATCATCTTTTGACAGATCAGCCGGGAGCACCGATTGCAAATCTTCCTTATACAGGAACTCTCCCGATATTTCAACCAAAGGAGTTTTACCTTTATGGTCATGCTTTTCACCGCAAGCAGTAAAGAAGCAAAGCAATAAAAGTAAAACTCCGGTTATTCTCATCTATTTATCTATTTGAAACAAAGGACGAAGATAGCGTAATAATCAATTACATCAGTGATTATTAACTGTTTTTAGAACCTCTTGGTCTATTTCAACACTATATTTATCACGCAATTCTTTAATCCAGGCAGTTTCCAAATAGTTCTGATAATCCGCAGTGACCGGACCACGAACATCTTTATAAGTTTCAGGACCTTTCTTCAATAATTTACCATAAGTGGCTGTGTACGGATAATCTTTCATCGGTTCAAAGCTTCCACTCTTGAACACCAACTTATCTACATACTTGTTGTCACCTTTCGCATATAATCCTTTTGTTATTTTCACTACTGTAACCGAGTCATTGTTGAATGCCTTACGAATTACATTAGACCATTCATCTTCCGGATTCTTCTTCGTGAGCTTCTTAGCCTCCTTCAACACGCTTTCATCCGAGCTGTGCAGAATGATACCTCTAAAACGAGGAGCATCCCACGCATAGTTTGATTTATTCTGCTTAAAGAACTTATCCAATCCTTCTTCATCTTTAGAAGCCTTATCCCAAACTTGACGATTACTGATTTCAAACAACAAAATACCATCACGATATTCCTGCATCAAATGTCCGAAATCCGGATATTTCTTTTCCAACTTGCTATCTTCATAAGCCAAGACTTCTTTATCGATATATTTATCAACAAGCTTGTCCACTGCATCATTATTATTCTTAGCCCATTCCACAAAATCCTGAGCAGAATATGCTTTGCCATCTAAAACAAACAAATTACCCATTGCAACAGGAGTACCTGTCAAAGTAGAGTCTTTTTTCATTTCAGCAAGTCTTGCCAATGTCTCTTTTGCAGATGTTACTCCATTTTCATCGATAGAGAAATTATACTCTTTCTTTAAACGTGCAATAAGTGCTTCTACACCTTTATTGCCTTCGCCCATGCGAGTCAACCGACGCATAATCTCTTCCTTTTTCTCTTCAAACGGTTCTATCTGTTTACGATCAATCAATTTCACAATATGCATACCATTAGGAGAATGGAATGGTTTGGAAATCTCATCTTTCTTCAGATTAAAAGCTATATCTTCAAACTCTTTCACAGTCTGATGTAAGCCCACCCAAGGTAGTTCTCCACCTCTTGCAGCCGTACCTTTATCTTCTGATAATGTCTTAGCCAGTTCTGCAAAGTCAGCTCCATTTTGTAATGCATTATAAATAGAATCCATCTGCTGCTCCACTTGCTGTTCTTTTTCTTTGGAAGCATCTTGAGGAAGAAACTTGAAAATATGTGCAACTAAAACCTTTCCTATATCAGGACGGCGCCCGGTTACTTTAATCACATGAAAACCAAAATCCGTACGGATAGGTTCGCTGATTTCCCCTACTTTCAGACTATAAGCAACATCTTCAAAAGGACGAATCATCTGCAATGCCGTGAAATAGCCCAGATAACCACCATTTTGCGCTACAGAGGGATCCTCTGAAACTTCACGTGCCACTTTATCAAACGGTTCACCGTTGATAATACGCTGGCGGGCACGTTCTGCTTTATTATAAGCATCTGTTACCTGCTCCGGAGTAGCATTCGGCTGTAAACGAATCAAAAGATGCGAAGCCTCTACATTTTCCTTCAACCGATTATAAGTAGCCAATGCATTTGCTTCATCCACAGAAGCATCTGTCAAATAAGATTTAGCCAACTGCTGACGGTAACCGTTAAACTCATTATTGAAAGCCTTGGTTGTATCCAAGCCGGCTTCTTCTGCAGCAGCAACCTTCAATTTAAAGTTTACAAACAAATCAACATACTCATCTAATGTTTTCTTGTCCAGCTCATTATTCGAATTATTCTTGTTATAGATATATTCAAATTCAGAACGGGTAACGTCCTTGTTGTTGATACGCATCAAAACAGGATCTTGTTGTTGAGCAAAAGCGGACACATTCAATGCTAGAGCCGCGAAAAATAAAAGATTCTTTTTCATCATTACAGATAGATTAGACATTAAATTTTAAATATAATCTAATACGATAATTCAACGGCGAAAATAAAGAAAAATTGTGAATAGCCGATCAAAACAACTTATTTTTTTTAATTCATGCAGACCGACCGCCATGTTCGGCATAGCAAAAGCCATTAAAAAACCTTTCATTTTCTCATGTGGCTTCACTCACAAATATAAATACCTGTTTTGTACATATTTGAAATTATATTAAAACCACCTTCACCTTATCACCTTTTTCAGTTAAACAATTGTGGCACAAGCAACAAAAGTGAAGGCAGTTTTTTTAGATGCAAATCAAGAGTTGAGAATTAAGAATTTTAAAAAAAAGAGAAACTCTCAACTCTCAATTTTCAGCTCTCAACTTCAAAAAAAGCTGCTTTCACCGTAATCTATTAATAATCAGACATTAAAGATCAGAGAGTGAAGAGGTGAAGGATGGATAAAGTAATTTCGTTTAATGCAGAAACTGCGTGATATTTCCGGAAACAACCTTGATGTTTATCACAAACGACCTTATGTTTTAAAAAAACATCAGGTTGATTGAAAAAAACATAAGGACGTTTACAGACAAAGATACGGTCGATTGCCGGCAAACTCTTATCGTTTGCAAACAATCGACCGTATGTATTATCTATGATTTAATATCTCAGATATTATTGTTGCAAGATTATTCCGGACGGCTGTAATTAGGAGATTCGCTTGTAATAGTCACATCATGAGGATGACTTTCCAACACTCCGGCATTAGTGATACGGGTAAATTTGGCATCATGCAGCTTCTCAATATTCGCAGCGCCGCAATATCCCATACCCGCACGAAGACCTCCTGACAACTGATAAATCACTTCATATAATGTTCCTTTATATGGCACACGGGCAGCAATTCCTTCCGGCACAAGTTTCTTCACATCAGCCGTTCCACTCTGAAAGTAACGGTCTTTTGAACCATTCTCCATTGCTTCCAAAGAACCCATTCCACGATAAGACTTAAACTTACGGCCATTAAAGATAATCGTATCACCCGGCGATTCTTCTGTTCCTGCAACCAGCGAACCGATCATCACGCAATATCCTCCGGCAGCTAAAGCCTTAACGACATCACCGGAATAACGCAACCCACCATCTGCAATCAATGGTACACCCGTACCTTTTAATGCTTTCGCCACATCATAAACAGCACTAAGCTGCGGCACTCCTACACCGGCTACTACGCGTGTGGTACAGATAGAACCCGGACCAATTCCGACCTTAACGCCATCTGCTCCGGCATCGACCAACATTTTCGCAGCTTCTCCCGTTGCTATATTTCCTACGACAATATCGATACCGGGAAAACGCTTCTTCGCTTCTTTCAATTTTTCAATTACATATAAAGAATGACCATGTGCCGTATCGATAACAATCGCATCGGCACCTGCATCCACCAAAGCCTGCATTCGGTCTAAAGTGTCATTGGTAACTCCTACACCGGCAGCCACACGCAAACGCCCCTTAGCATCCTTGCATGCCATAGGTTTATCTTTTGCTTTTGTAATATCCTTATAAGTAACAAGTCCGACTAATTTGCCGTCTTTCCCGATAACCGGAAGTTTTTCTATCTTATGCTGTTGAAGAATCTGAGCTGCAGATTCCAAATCGGTAGACTGAGTAGTAGTAACCAAATTATCTTTGGTCATTACATCATCGATATGTTTATCCATGTCTCTTTCGAAACGCAAATCACGGTTTGTCACAATCCCGACCAGATATTTCTCATCATCTACAACAGGAATACCACCAATCTTATACTCTGCCATCAAAGCCAAAGCATCACGAACGGTAGAGCCTCTCTTTATCGTCACCGGATCATAAATCATTCCGTTCTCGGCACGCTTTACAATAGCTACCTGACGTGCTTGTTCTTCAATAGACATATTTTTGTGTATCACGCCGATACCTCCTTCCCGTGCAATGGCAATAGCCATTTTCGCTTCGGTCACCGTATCCATAGCTGCGGTCACAAACGGGATTTTTAACTCAATGTTTCTTGAAAACTTTGTCGTCAAATCGACAGTGCGTGGTAAAACTTCGGAATATGCCGGAATGAGAAGAACGTCATCATACGTTAATCCATCCATAACAATCTTATCTGCAATAAATGACATAGGGTTATGCTTTAAAAATTATTGCGTGCAAATATACGCTTTTTATTCAATTGACGGGATAAGATTCCCGCATTTTTTTGATTAAATAATAAAAAAAAGCAGTAAACAAATGTTTACCGCTTTCTTATTTATCAGTTGGCCATTTCAGATATAAACTTAATCCTCACAAGCCTTACTTCATCTTCCGTGTAATCATCTCCCAACTCTTCAATGGCGTCATCGATCTTGTCGGTAGTAGATTCCTTAAAGTAATCATAAATATCATCCAGATGATCCTCATCCATTATCTCATCAAGGAAATAATCGATATTGAGTTTCGTACCGGAGTAGACAATCGCTTCTATTTCATCCAACAATTCGGAGAACTCTATACCTTTGGCTACTGCAATATCATCCAACGCCACCTTACGGTCAATGCTTTGAATAATAGAAACTTTAAGTTTCGATTTATTTGCAACAGTACGTACGCGTAAATCTTCCGGACGTTCTATTTCATTTTCCTCGCAGTGTTTCTTTATCAGCACACAGAATTCCTCACCGTAGCGCTTCGCTTTCCCGGCACCGACACCCGGAATATTCTGCAATTCATCCAACGTTACCGGATAAATGGTAGCCATAGCTTCCAATGACGGATCTTGGAATATAACATACGGAGGAACTCCCAATTTCTTCGAAAGTTTCTTCCGCAAATCTTTCAACATTGAATAAAGCACAGGGTCTACCGCGCAAGAAGCTCCCCCGCGAACCGGTGTTTCCTCTACTTCTTCTTCAAAGTCATTATCTTCAGTGATCTTAAATGACTTCGGATGTTTTAAGAATTTATTCCCTTCGGGCGTAACTTTCAATAATCCGTAGTTTTCAACATCCTTACTTAGATATCCGGCAATTAAAGCCTGTCTGATTACAGCATTCCATAGTTTGTCTTCCTCTCCCATACCGGACCCGAAAACCTCCAGATCTTCGTGTTTGTGAGCCAATACCTCGGATGTTTCTTTTCCGAGCAATACATCAATAATATAGTCTGCCTTAAAGTTTTCTTTCACCGCTAAGATTGTCTCTATCACGGCACATAATGAATCCTGAGCCTCCACTTGTTTTTTAGGGTTTAAACAGTTGTCACAATTTCCACAATTTTCTTCTGTATATTCTTCACCAAAATAATGTAATAACGACTTACGCCTACATACAGAGGACTCGGCATAAGCTGCGGTTTCCAATAGAAGTTGTTTTCCGATTTCCTGTTCCGCCACCGGCTTTCCTTGCATAAACTTTTCCAGTTTCTGCAAATCTTTGTTCGTGTAAAAAGTGATACATGATCCCTCACCACCATCTCTTCCGGCACGACCAGTCTCCTGATAGTAACCTTCCAAACTCTTCGGTATATCATAATGAATCACAAAACGAACATCCGGTTTATCAATACCCATGCCAAAAGCAATAGTCGCAACAATCACATCTACCTTTTCCATCAGAAAATCATCCTGATTGGCCGTACGTGTGGCTGAATCCATTCCTGCATGATAGGCACGCGCATTAATTCCATTGGCTTGCAAGATTTCCGCCAACTCTTCTACTTTCTTTCTGCTAAGACAATAGATAATACCGGACTTACCGGTATTAGCCTTTATAAATTTAATAATATCCTTATCTATATTATTCGTCTTTGGACGTACCTCATAATAAAGATTAGGACGATTAAACGATGATTTAAAAACTTGGGCATCTATCATCCCCAGGTTTTTCTGTATATCATGTTGTACTTTTGGAGTAGCCGTTGCAGTAAGTGCTATCAACGGCGCCTTTCCTATCTCATTTATAATAGGACGGATACGGCGATATTCAGGTCTGAAGTCGTGTCCCCATTCCGATATACAATGTGCTTCGTCCACAGCATAGAAAGATATCTTTACCGTTTTCAGGAAATCCACGTTTTCCTCTTTCGTCAAAGATTCGGGAGCTACATAGAGTAACTTCGTCTTTCCTGAAAGAATATCCGCCTTAACCTGATCTATCGCACCTTTGTTCAAAGAGGAATTTATAAAATGAGCAACCCCGTCTTCTTCACTAAAATTGCGCATGGCATCAACCTGATTCTTCATCAAAGCAATAAGAGGAGAAATCACAATTGCCGTTCCATCCATCAACAAAGATGGCAATTGATAACAAAGAGACTTGCCACCGCCCGTAGGCATCAGCACAAACGTATCGTTCCCCGCAAGCACATTACGAATAATGGCTTCCTGGTTTCCTTTGAATTTGCCAAACCCAAAATACGTTTTAAGTTGTTCTACTAAATTTATCTTCTCTGTCATTATATAATAGTATTATTACGCTGTTCCGATTTTAGCCTGAATTCTTTTAAGATTCCAAACAAAGTTATAAACAACTTCTCAAATATCACGTATTTTTCTCCTATTATTTTTCATGAAAAAAGATAAAACTTACTTTTTCTATAATTTCCCTTTGATATTAAGCGTTTTGCAAACGGGATAGATTCGTCTTTCCCAACTGTTCTTTTGCATAATCCAACGTAACGTCATAGGATTCGACATGTTTAGATGGAATTTCAAACATGACATCCATCATAATCGTTTCGACTATGGAACGCAATCCGCGAGCTCCCAATTTATACTCCACTGCTTTATCCACAATATACTCATACACTTCCGGTTGGAAAGTAAGTTTCACTTTATCCATCTCGAAGAGTTTCACATATTGTTTGATAATTGAGTTCTTAGGCTCTGTCAAGATAGAGCGCAAAGCATTTCTATCCAACGGATTAAGATAAGTAAGCACCGGCAAACGACCGATAATCTCCGGAATCAGGCCGAAAGATTTCAAGTCTTGCGGAGCAATATACTGCATCATGTTGTTCTTATCCACCTGAGCGGAAGCCTGCGATGCATTGTATCCCACCACATGTGTATTCAGACGTTGAGCTATTTTTTTCTCTATTCCATCGAAAGCACCGCCACAAATAAACAAGATATTTTTGGTATTAACCGCAATCAACTTCTGTTCCGGATGTTTACGACCGCCCTGGGGAGGAACATTAACAACAGAACCTTCCAATAATTTCAATAAGCCTTGCTGTACTCCCTCACCACTTACATCACGGGTAATGGAAGGATTATCTCCTTTACGGGCAATCTTATCGATTTCATCAATAAAGACAATACCTCTTTCCGCTTCCGCTACATTATAGTCGGCTACTTGTAATAAACGGGTCAGGATACTTTCAATATCCTCACCCACATAACCGGCTTCGGTAAGTACCGTCGCATCTACGATAGTAAAAGGCACATTCAATAATTTGGCAATGGTTCTTGCCAAAAGAGTCTTTCCCGTACCCGTACTACCTACCATTATAATATTGGACTTCTCGATCTCCACATCATCCCCATGGTCTTTCTGCAACAACCGTTTATAGTGATTATACACAGAAACAGCAAGGAAACGCTTTGCATCATCCTGACCGATAACGTATTGATCCAAGAATTCTTTTATCTCAAGCGGCTTCGGCAAGTCTTGCAGATTCAGTTTCTTCACATTACCACCATCCTTAGTGCCACCATTCACCTCCTGTGTGATTTCATACGCCTGCTGTGCGCAACTGTCACAAATAAATCCGTTCATTCCTGTTATCAGGAAGCCGACTTCATTCTCTGTGCGTCCGCAGAAGCTGCATCTCTTCTTATTATTCTTTGTCGTCTTAGAATCTTCCAATGTTTTATCCTTTTATTATTTGTACAGATTACATTCCTTTAGACTTGCGTATAAGCACATCATCGACCATTCCATAATCTTTCGCTTCCTGAGCGGTCATCCAATAGTCACGGTCCGAATCAGCCCATACTTTATCAAAATCCGTATGAGAATGTTCTGCAATAATGGTATAAAGCTCCTTTTTCAACTTCTGAATCTCACGGGCTGTAATTTCAATATCCGACGCTTGTCCCTGCGCACCTCCCATCGGTTGATGAATCATCACACGGGAATGTGTCAAAGCCGAACGTTTTCCTTCTGCCCCGGCAACCAGCAAAACGGCAGCCATAGAAGCCGCCATACCTGTACAGATAGTAGCAACATCACTCGCGATAAACTGCATGGTATCATAAATACCCAACCCGGCATAAACAGAACCGCCCGGAGAGTTGATATAGATAGAAATATCTTTTCCTGAATCCACCGAATCAAGATACAAAAGCTGCGCCTGAAGGGTATTTGCCGTATAATCATCAATCTGAGTTCCCAAAAAGATAATGCGGTCCATCATTAAACGTGAGAAAACGTCCAACTGGGTTACATTCAACTGGCGTTCTTCCAATATATAAGGATTCAAATACCCGGCTTGCGACTTTATCACATCATCAAGAACCAAGCCATTCATTCCTAAATGCTTGGTAGCATATTTTCTAAAATCATCCATAACTTCTATTTTTTATGTTTATAATAAGATAAAAGAGAAGGCTTTTAGCCCCACTCTACTAATAACTATAACAATTACAAAAATAAATGTATTTTCGCATTTAGCAGAATATTCAGGCTAACGGCCTCCTCTTTTAGGAAGTTTTAGCAGATAAAATTCTTCAAGGAAGAATCTTATGCAAACATTTTATTGAATTCTTCGATAGAAACAGTCTTATTATTCAACGTTACCTGAGACTTCAATGCTGTAGACAACTTAGCTTCTACCACGCGGTTCACCAGATTATTTACAGTTTCTTGCTTCTTCAACATTTCCTGAGCATAGTTTGCCAATAAATCTTCCGGCACATTCATCATACCGTATTGAGCGAACTGAGCTTTTGTAGCTTCCTTAGCCATGTGCTCAACGTCTTCTCTTTCCACTTTGATTTCGTTAGCCTTAACTAATTGCTCCTTAATCAGATGCCAAGTAAGTTCCTCGATACTCTTGTCATAGTTTTCAGCAACAAAAGCCTCGCCTTTGTCTTCGTTATTCAGCAACATGATACGTTTCAGAAGCGCATCCGGGAATTCCAACTTACCAATCTTGTTCACCAAATAGTTACGTACATCGATCAGGAATTTATAATCGCTGTCTGCAACGAAGCTTCCTGCCAATACTTCTTTTACTTTCGCACGGAATTCTTCTTCCGACTTAACAACGTCCTTGCCAAATACCTGGTCAAAGATTTCCTGATTCAATTCGCCTTCTACAAAACGAGTAATTTCTTCTACCTGGAAGCTAAAGTTTGCCGTAATAGCGGTAACTTCTTCTTTCTTAACTTTCAATAAAGAAGCCAATTCCGCTTCGTTTCCGTTGAACGCAGCACTTGGGTTGAACACCAAGACATCGTTTACTTTCGCATTGGCAAAAATAGCTTTTTGCTCATCGTTAGACATATATGCAGGCATCAAAGTTGCACCTTCTACCTGAATTCCGCCTTCTTTTGTGTTTCCGGCTTCATCTAACTCTGCCAACAGACCTTTCAACATATCTTTGTCTTCGTAAGATTCTACCTTTTCATAAGAACCGTTACGTTGTGTATAAGCCTTCACCTGACGGTCTACCATTTCCTCGTCTACATTAATATTATAGTAGTCTACAGTATCCGAAGATGATAATTCCGCTTTAAATTCCGGAGCCAAGGCAATATCGAATACGAACTCAAAATCTTCCATCGTATCGAAATCAATCAGTTGTTGTTTCTCCTCGTTCGGAAGTGGCTCGCCCAATATATTTATCTTGTTCTCTTTGATATAATCGTAAACTTTCTCCTGGAGCAATTTATTTACTTCTTCAGCAAGCACTGCTTTCCCATATTGCTTTTTAACAAGTCCCATCGGAACCATTCCCGGACGGAACCCCGGAATATTTGCTTTCTGACGGATATTCTTCAACGATTTTTCTACTTTTTCCTGATAGTCTGCTTTTTCAAGCTTTACAGTAAGCTGTGCGCTCACTTTGTCAATGTTTTGCAATGAAACGTTCATTCTGACAACTATTTATATTAATTTATACTTTGTTCCACAAAAAAGAGTGCGCAAAATTAGTGTTAAACTTTCAATTATCAAACTTATAAGGCACAAATTATTTGAATGTTAGATTCTTTTAAGCCATTATACGGTTCTATTTTAGTATACATCTTTGATGATTTACCATTTGACACCGGACTATCGAAGTTTTCACCCGTATGAAACAAGAGTTTCACAATATATGGAACTAAAGTTTCATAAAATATGGAACAGAAGTTCCACAAAATATGAAACTATACATCACCCGGTACGAAATTAAAGACGGACAGGAGGAAAACCTTGAGAAAAGCTGTCTATTGGCATTTCTCATCCAATATGCCGGTGTTATTGATTATCGAATAAGTTACAACAAGATAAAGAAAGCACCTGATAATTTATTTAGAAAAAGCAATTGTCCCTAAAAAAACAGGTGCAAATGATTGTTTTTTCAAAAATAATCATTTCCTTTGTTGCGAAATGATGACACGCTAGTTAAATGATTTCTATTACAAAGTTTTTACTTTCGTTACAAAAAACGCTTGCTAAACTCTCTGTCGTTTTAATCCAATTATTATCCTCGTCATCAGTTCAGAGAGTTATTTCTATTATTTATTTTTATTCGTTTTATTATGAACATTTATGTTGGAAACCTTAACTACCATGTTAAGGAAGCAGACTTGCAACAAGTTATGGAAGATTACGGTACGGTAAACTCCGTTAAAGTTATCACAGACCGTGAAACAGGAAAATCAAAAGGATTTGGTTTTATCGAAATGGAAGATGATGCAGCAGCTGCAAAAGCAATTGCTGAGCTTAACGGGGCAGAATACCAAGGCCGTACAATGGTTGTAAAAGAAGCCAGACCGAAAGCCTAATTAAAAGCATATAGGAGATTATAAAAATCCCTTTTACTGAAATAGTAAGAGGGATTTTTAGTTTAAAAGATTTTTCCTATATTTATCCTGTTTTTCATTTTATAATACTCTGATCAGATGAAAGGTACATTCCAAAACAGTTCCTCTTTTACTCAATTATGTCTGCTGGCACTTATTGTTTTTCTTTGCGCAATCGTAGCAACAGGTGTATCCGCCGTTTATATGCTCTTAACAGACAATCCAACCGGCCCGGACAGTATGAGAATAATGCTCTTCCTGCAAAACAGTATTCTTTTTATTCTATCGCCTGTCATTGCACAACACTTTCTTTGGGAAGCGCCTTTTAAAGAAGCACTGCAATTCAGAAGTCCGCATCTACGCATTGTCCTGTTAGGCTGCCTTACCATCATGGTTTCCAGTCCCTTTGTCGATATATTGAATACCTGGAACCAAGGATTGCATCTGCCGGAATCCTTGCACTCCATTGAACAATGGATGATAGAAAGCGAACGTCAAGCGGAAGTGCTGACACAACAGATACTCAACGTAAGTACCTGGCAAGGATTCATCATGAATATTCTGGTCGTTGCAATACTTGCCGGCGTAGGCGAAGAATTATTGTTCAGGGGAGTCTTGCAGAAGATATTTATCCGATGGACAGGAAATATACATGCAGGTATCCTCATTACCGCAATCATTTTCAGCGCTATACATTTACAATTTTTCGGTTTTATTCCCCGATTTGTCTTAGGGGCATTGCTCGGTTATCTGTTTGTATGGAGCCGGAACTTATGGGTGCCCATCATTGCGCATGCACTCAACAATGCGCTGGTAGTGATCTTTACACCTAATACGTTTAATGAAGGGAATTCCATCATACAGGCCGTAGAGCATACGGACAATTCTACCGGATTTGCAATCACCAGCATCATACTTACGGCAATATGTCTCTATGGAATGAGGAAATACTATTTATCTTCCGCCAACTGAAAATCTTTCCGCCGCAAGACGAAACTATTGCTCAAATACTTTTCACGTACAATCTTATTCTCCGAAAGCTCTTCCGGCGTACCTTGGAATAAAATTTTACCTTCGAAAAGCAGATAAGCACGGTCCGTAATACTCAGCGTCTCCTGCACATTATGGTCGGTTATAAGAATACCGATATTCTTGTCTTTCAGTTTCCACACAATATGCTGAATATCTTCCACCGCGATAGGGTCTACTCCGGCAAAAGGCTCGTCAAGCATAATGAACTTAGGATTAATAGCAAGGCAACGCGCTATTTCAGTTCTACGGCGTTCACCTCCCGAAAGTTGATCTCCCAAATTCTTACGTACCTTCTGTAAGCGAAACTCGGCAATCAAACTCTCCAGCTTTTCTTTTTGATATTCTTTTGAAGTATTTGTCATCTCAAGCACAGAGGCGATATTGTCTTCCACACTCATCTTCCGAAACACAGAAGCCTCTTGAGCCAAATAGCCGATACCCGTTTGGGCACGTTTATAGACCGGATATTTAGTAATTTCCAAGTCATCCAGAAATATTCTTCCTTCATTGGGGGTAATCAAACCTACGGTCATATAGAAAGAAGTAGTCTTACCAGCTCCGTTAGGTCCAAGTAAACCGACAATTTCTCCTTGCTTCACATCGATAGAAACATGACTTACAACCGTACGTTTCCCGTACTTTTTAACCAAGTCCTCCGTACGCAGCACCATTTTATGCTCTTTCTCATCCGTCGGAGCAGTCGTTGCATTATTCATTATTTCTTCTGCCATAGTTTCAACCAATGTCTTTACAGTCTGCAAAAGTAACAAAAAAATAAAGAGGGAAAAGAGGGATTACCAACAAAATAACTAATTTTGCAGATAAATATGTAAATTATGATACTTAACAAAGCATTTCAAACGCTGGGAAGATATATAATGCTGATGGCACGAGTGTTTTCGCGTCCGGAACGTATGCGTATGTTTTTCAAGCAATATTTGAAAGAGATAGAACAACTTGGTGTGAACTCTATCGGCATCGTATTGCTTATCTCATTCTTTATAGGCGCGGTTATCACGATTCAAATCAAGCTGAACATCGAAAGTCCCTGGATGCCAAGATGGACCGTAGGTTATGTGACCCGCGAAATTCTGTTACTGGAATTCTCTTCTTCCATCATGTGTCTGATTCTGGCCGGAAAAGTCGGTTCAAACATTGCTTCCGAAATAGGGACAATGCGGGTTACACAGCAAATAGATGCACTTGAGATTATGGGAATAAACTCCGCCAGCTATCTGATTTTACCTAAGATAGTCGCATTGGTTACAATTATTCCGATACTTGTTACTTTCAGCATATTCGCCGGGATTATCGGAGCATTTGCCACCTGCTGGTTCGGAGGTATCATGACCGCAACAGACCTGGAGTACGGATTGCAATATACATTCGTTGAATATTATGTGTGGTGCGGTATTATAAAGTCACTGTTCTTTGCCTATATAATCGCAAGTGTTTCCGCCTTTTTCGGTTACACGGTAGAAGGTGGTTCAATCGCTGTCGGTAAGGCAAGTACCGATTCCGTAGTATCCAGCAGTGTACTGATTTTATTTGCCGATCTCATGCTTACTAAACTTTTAAACGGATGATAGAACTAAAATCACTATACAAATCTTTCGAGGGGAAAGAGGTACTCAAAGATATTAACGCTGTTTTCGAGAATGGAAAAACGAATTTGATTATCGGGCAGAGTGGTTCCGGTAAAACGGTATTAATGAAATGCATTGTGGGATTGCTCACCCCGGAAAAAGGAGAAGTACTCTATGACGGACGCAATTTCCTGACGATGGGCAAGAAAGAAAAAAAGGCCTTGCGCCGGGAGATGGGAATGATCTTTCAAAGTGCCGCGCTTTTTGATTCTCTCACTGTGCTGGAGAATGTGACGTTCCCGCTGGATATGTTTTCCAACGATACCTTGCGTGACCGCATTAAACGTGCCCGCTTCTGCCTTGACCGTGTAAACCTGATCGACGCACAGGATAAATATCCGGGAGAGATAAGCGGAGGTATGCAAAAACGCGTCGCTATCGCTCGTGCCATCGCCCTTAATCCGCAATATTTATTCTGCGACGAACCAAATTCAGGTCTGGACCCTAAGACTTCCCTCGTAATCGATGAACTGATTCACGGTATCACCACGGAATATAATATGACCACGATTATCAATACCCACGACATGAATTCTGTGATGGGAATCGGAGAAAACATTATATTCATCTATGAAGGCCGCAAAGAATGGCAAGGAAGCAAAGACGACATCTTTACCTCTACGAATAAGAAATTAAACGACTTTATTTTCGCATCCGACTTATTCCGGAAAGTAAAAGAAGTAGAGATACAAAACATCGAAGGATAAAGACATAGGAAGTGCTCATTACACCTTTTCTCGCCGTTTAAAATGAACGAGAGATTGCATTATTTTGATACTCCAACAGGAATCAAGCCTTTATCTATCGCTTTTATCACAAGGTCAACCGAGTTCGTTGCATTAAACTTTAAAATTAAGTGCTTACGAAAGGTTTCAACTGTATTTTTTGATATGTTCAGCTTCTTCGCTATTTGTAATGTATTGTATCCGGAAGCTATGGCATGAAGCACCTCCATCTCTCTGGGAGTAGGTACACTATTAGACAAGTCAGACATATCATCCGATTTATGCAGTTTATCATAAACTTCTTTAAACCGGGCGCAATAATAAGGTTTACCCTCAAGTCCGCTCTGTATCGCATTCTTAATCTCCTCTGCTTCCGAAGATTTCAGGATGATGGAATCAACGCCACAACGCATTAACCTATTTAGAATCCATATCTCCTCATGCATTGTATTCATAATGATATATGCATTCTCATTCTTCTTCCTAATTTGTTCCACAAGAGCAAAGCTATCCATATCAGGAAGTTCCACATCCAACACATAAATGTCATATTTGCACAAGGAGATTAATTCGGCCGCCCGCAGTCCCGAAGTTACCGCATCAACAGAAGCCAATACCGGAATTGTATTTATGATACGCTTTATTCCCTGAAGAATCAATTCATGATCATCTACCAATAATATTGTCGTTAACTTGTCCGCCATACTTTTTCTCCATATCTATAGTTACAGTTACCATCGTTCCGGTGGTACCGGTTTTTATGTTTAGTTCACCTCCGATACTTTTAACGCGTTCCGCAATCGTACGGAGGCCTACCCCTTTATTCTTTTTATTTAAATCAAATCCCTTCCCATCATCACTGACCGTTATCATCAACAGGTTATTTTTATAAACCAAAGAAACTTCAATCAAAGAAGCATCTGCATATTTAAGGCTGTTATTCAACGTTTCCTGCACAATACGATAAACCTCATACCCGACTTCTTGCGGCAGTTTCCCCCAATCCACGGTTCGTGTAGAATAATACTGAATCTCTGTTGAAGCTGTTCGACACAAATGAGAGATATAATCCGAAAGCATTTCATCAATAGTAGCGTATTGAAACACCGGAGGCATCAACTCGTGCGAAATGCCACGCACGTCTTCACGTATCTGATGAAGCATTGCAACTGATTCCTTCAAACTATCCGGACTATCCGTCAAGGCGTTCATATTCATCTCCAAAGCAAACAAATTATTGCACACACCATCATGTAGCTCTTGCGCCAATCGTTTTCGCTCCGCCTCCAACCCGTCAATATACTTTTGCGTCAGACGAACTTCCGTTTCTTTCTGCAAAACCATAAATTCTTTTTCTTTCTCTTTTGCCAGCAAGGATAACCTAGTGATTTTTATCTTATTTCTAAAAGCTCTATAAAGGATAAATAGTACAATTACAAACCAACTGATAATATAATAGAGTAGCCGTCTTGACTGTTTCTCTTTCAAATGTGCTATTTCAAGCTCTTTCTCTTTGGTCTGATACTTAACCATAAAATCGGACATCTGCTTGGAACGTTCGCCGGTCAATACCGAGTCTTTCGATATATAGGCCGAATCAAGATAGCAATATGCCTTATCAAATTCGCCTAACTGAGCATAGCAAACAGCCAAACCGTTATACGCCTCAAACTTTCGGAAATCCTGAGGGAAATCAATATAATTCTGCAAAAGTCGATGGTAAATTGGAATAGCCTCTTTATATCTCCCGGTAGCATTTAACAAAGAGGCTTTACCTTGATAATAATTAAAAAGTTGCGGTTCCGAATCAAACTTAGCAGCTAGTTTGTCTGCTTTTTCCTGATAAACCCAAGCAGAATCAAGCCGGGAAGATTTATAAAAGGCATTTGTCATATTCTGATAAGCCAAGAACAATGTCCGCAGGTTTCCAACCTCCGATACAATTGATATGGCATTCCTCAAAGTATCAATCGCATTGTCATACATCTTATTCTTAACCAACAGGCTTCCTAAATTCATAAAAGAAGCACCGATTATATTTTTATCGCCTATTTTTAAAGAATAATCCAATGCTTTTCGAGAAAAGTCAAGCCCTTCCTCAAGCCGATCACTTTCAGCATACAGAATTGCAATATTGAAATAGAGGGACGGAACTCTCATTTTTTGTCCTATCAAATCACAGAGATGCAATGCTTTCTCATAGAAAAGGATACTTTGATCCGGCATATTCTTTTTACGGTAAATAACTCCGAGTTGGTTCAGGTTTTCGATTTGCATGACCGTATCTTTCATTTGCTCGGACCACTTCAAAGCATTTTGGCTGTGCATCAATGCTGAGTCATTGATTCCTTCATACAAATAAGAACTCGCCAGATTGGTAAGCAAAGCAAGATAAGTATCATTTTTATCCAAACGCTCAAACAGATGTATGCCTTCCCGCAAATAATAACGCGCAGAATCATAACTAGTTATAATATTATAGTAGTATCCTAACTCACCACAGCAATCGGCTTGCAAATCCGAACGATGCAAACCTTTAAACAGCAGATAGGCCTTCTTTTTATTCTCGGCATAAAGTTTCATGGAATCCAAAACATAAGCATATTCGGCATGCAAATTGTAATACTGAGCCAGATAATAAACCGATTTCTCCCGTAAAGCCGCACATTTCATGGAGTCCAAACAAACAGCAAAAGAAGATAGCTCAACATCATGCTCATAACAATATTCGCATAGTTTATAGTAGTCTTCCGCCTTTTTGCTCACAGAAGATTTCAATTGTAAAGATTCAAAAGAAAGGTCTTCCTCTCCACATATCGTTAATGGGATAAACAGTATCAAAATTATCAGGCACAAAGATTTCTTTTTCATCACTACTTTCTATGTATTTCTGCAAAAATAACCATTTATTATAATCATCAAAGTGTTTTTTCTTAGAACTTAAAAAACAATTTATTCTCTACCTGTATCAGCTGAAGCATTTTATCAATAAAGTTCCAGTGTAGCATCCTAAGATAGACTTCACAATGTTTGAAATAATCATATCAGGTTGATTCAAAAAAGACATACGGACGGTTATAAACAAACATACGGTCGATTGTCTGCAAACTCCTATCGTTTGTAAACAATCGACCGTATCGATGTAAAAGCACTTTAGCTTATTCTATTTTTGTCTGATAAATATATTAATCGGGGTACCGGTCAAGTCCCACTTCTCACGCATCTTATTTTCGAGAAAACGCTTATATGGTTCTTTCACATATTGCGGCAAATTTGCAAAGAACACAAATGAAGGTACTTGGGTATTCGGTAACTGAGTGATATATTTAATCTTAATGTACTTTCCTTTTATTGCAGGAGGAGGATAGGCCTCTATAAGAGGAAGAAGCTCTTCATTCAATCGTGATGTAGATATCCTGTTCTTCCTATTTTCATATACTTCCTTGGCAGCTTCAAGCACTTTAAAAATACGTTGCTTAGTAAGAGCCGATCCAAAAATAATCGGGAAATCAACAAATGGAGCAAATCTGGAACGAATAGCACTTTCAAATTCCTTCATCACCTTATCTGTCTTGTTCTCAACCAAATCCCACTTATTTACAACGGCAACCAAACCTTTCTGATTTTTCTGAATCAGTGAAAAGATATTCAAGTCCTGACTTTCAATACCACGTGTAGCATCCAACATCAGAATACAAACATCGGCACTTTCGATGGAACGAATGGAGCGGACAACTGAATAATACTCCAAATCTTCAGTTACTTTATTCTTTTTACGTATACCGGCAGTATCTACCAGATAAAAATCAAAGCCAAACTTATCGTAACGGGTATAGATGGAATCGCGAGTAGTACCCGCAATTTCTGTAACGATATTACGTTCCTCACCTATAAAGGCATTAACGATAGATGATTTACCGGCATTAGGACGACCCACTACTGCAAAACGAGGTATATCCTCGTCTAAGATTTCATCTGTTTCTTTATTAAATTTGGAGACAATTACATCCAATAAGTCACCGGTTCCACTGCCGCTCATTGCAGAAATACAATAAGGATCCCCCAAACCCAATTTATAGAATTCAGGAGCATTGTATTGCAAATCATTGTTGTCCGTTTTATTGGCAACCAGAACAACCGGAGTCTTTGCCTTACGAAGAATCGCAGCAACCTGCTCGTCCAAATCGGTAACTCCATTCGTCACATCGACAAGAAATAAAATAACATCGGCTTCATCCATCGCCAGCACAACCTGTTTACGAATTTCGCCTTCAAAAATATCATCCGAATTGACGACCCATCCCCCCGTATCTACCACGGAGAACTCTCGTCCTAACCATTCTGTTTTGCCATATTGACGATCACGGGTTGTCCCGGCTTCATCATTTACAATAGCCTGACGACTTTTCGTCAAACGATTAAATAAAGTCGATTTTCCCACATTAGGGCGTCCTACAATCGCTACTAAATTTCCCATAGTTTCTCATTTTAACGACTATCACAGTCGTGTGAATACTTTTTTAATCCAATTGATAACCAAAATTCCTTAACTCTTTATCAGAGCTTCGCCAATCCTTATCAACTTTTACGAACGTCTCCAAATAAATGGTTTTATTAAAGAAACGCTCTAATTCTTTACGCGCTTCCGAAGCAACTTTCTTCAACGCCTTTCCTTGTTTTCCTATAATGATACCCTTTTGCGATTCTCTTTCTACGTAAATCACCGCATTTATATGAATCATCTTAGGTTCTTCTTTAAATTGTTCTACAACTACTTCTACCGCATAAGGAATCTCCTTATCATAATAAAGCAATATCTTTTCCCTGATTATCTCCGTAACAAAAAAACGGGCAGGCTTATCCGTCCACTGATCTTTCCCGAAATAAGGCGGAGAGTCCGGGAGTAATTCTTTTATTCTTCTTAATACATAATCTATATTGAACTTAGAAATAGCGGATATAGGAATTATTTCCGCTTGCGGCAATAACTCTTTCCACTCTTCTACCAGCTTCTCCAACGTTTGCTGATCCGTTAAATCAATTTTATTAATAAGCAAAAGAACAGGAAATGTCTGCAAACGAACCTTTTCAATAAAATCATTATGCTTGTCAGGCTTCTCTACCACATCTGTTACATAAAGTAATACATCTGCATCAGACAGAGCTGAAACAGAAAAGTTCATCATGGATTCCTGCAATTTATAATTCGGTTTCAACACTCCCGGAGTATCCGAAAATACAATCTGCATATCATCTGTATTCAATATACCCATGATACGGTGACGGGTAGTCTGTGCTTTAAAGGTCGTAATAGAAATCCTCTCCCCTACCAACGCATTCATTAAAGTAGATTTCCCTACATTAGGATTACCCACAATATTTACAAATCCGGCTTTATGCATACTTATTTAATTGATTACAGACAAAAAAACGCATCGAAATAAGGATGCGTTCATTTGGAATTATTGTTTTATATATTTTTATTCCTTGCTACCATCATAACCCCACTTCACATAGACAGCTCCCCAAGTAAATCCTGCACCAAAGGCTGTAAAAATCAAATTATCACCTTTCTTCAACTTACTTTCAAAGTCCCATATGCACAATGGAAGCGTACCTGCACTTGAATTTCCATAACGCTGGATATTTATCATTACCTTATCTAACGAAACTTCCAGACGATTAGCTACAGCATCGATAATACGCAAATTAGCCTGATGCGGAACAATCCAATCAATATTACTTTTATCCAAATGATTTCTTTCTGCAATAGCAGCAGTAACATCAGACATATTAGATACCGCATATTTAAATACAGTACGACCCTCCTGATATATATAATGCATTTTATTATCTATCGTAAAATAAGAAGGCGGGCAAACAGAACCTCCGGCTTTCATATGTAAGAAAGGAAGCCCTTTACCATCTGTACGCAGAATAGAATCCATAATACCATAATCTTCCGTTGTTGCTTCCACCATAAAAGCGGCTGCACCATCACCAAAAATCGGGCATGTTGCTCTATCTGAATAATCTACCATTGAAGACATTTTATCAGCCCCAACGATAATTAGCTTTTTATGCCTACCGGAACAAATTAGCGAAGCCGCTGTTTCCAAAGCATAAAGAAAGCCTGAACAAGCAGCTTGCAAATCAAATGCAAAAGCATTTTTCAAGCCAAGTTTATCACAAAGAATAGAAGCAGTAGAGGGAAAATGATAGTCGGGAGTAGTAGTAGCAACAATAACAGCATCTATATCATCCGGATTAGAATTTGTTTTTTGCATTAATTGTTTAGCCGCTTTACGAGCCATATATGACGTGCCTAATCCTTCTTCATTCAGAATACGGCGTTCTTTTACTCCGATTCGAGTCATAATCCATTCGTCATTGGTATCCACCATTCTTGATATCTCATCATTTGTCAAGACATAATCAGGTACATATCCGCCAACTCCTGTGATTACTGCATTTATCTTTTCCATCAACATAATTTTAATTGTGCAACAGTATATCTAAAAAAGCCAGAGAGCTTAAGCTCTCAGGCTATATAAATATACAAACTTACTTCAAGGCTACCAATTAAATAGCAGCTTCTTTTTCAATAGCTAACTTGCCTCTGTAATATCCGCAAGCCCCACATACAGTGTGGTAAACATGCCATTCACCGCAGTTTGGGCAAATTGCTAATGTAGGAGCAACTGCTTTATCATGAGTTCTTCTTTTTGCAGTTCTCGTTTTTGATTGTCTTCTCTTAGGATGTGCCATTTTTCTAAACTTTAATTATTATCTAATATTTTCTTTAATTCATTCCATCTGGGATCAACCGCCTGCTCTTCTTCCACTTCTTCTATCTGTTCTTCAACCGAAGATTCAAAAGTTGTATCTTCATCGTCAGAAGTAGTTTTCAAGTGTTTATTCAGTTTACCCATCATTGACTTATTACATTTTCCAGGAGCATGCACATGTTTCATCGGAATATTCAACGCAATAAACTCATACATGAACCACGCAACATTGATATCACCTTCTTCCTCCGGAATTACTACCATATTATCTCCTTCTTCTGCATAATTACTGCCAAATTTGACAAAAAGTACATCCGTAGAAGAAACAGGCAATTCCATTTCATCTAAACAACGGTCACACGGAACCAAAACAATTCCATCCGTTTGAAAATCCAGTTCAAAAGCCCTCGATGTTTTTTTTACTTTCAAAACAACATTAACTTTTCCTTTCTGAACTTCCGGTCCATCAATATTTGCAAAGAACAGATTATCAAGCAGAAATTCATACTCACAAGAGTCGTTCCGCATGTTTTTTAAATCTATTCTATATTTATCAAACTTTCCCAAAGCCTTATCACTTAAAAATCCTTGCAAAGTTATAAAAAAAGCCTGAATAACAAGCTTTTCTATTTATTTTTCCATTAATCACAAACGATCAAACAGAATCGGGCGACAAAGATACAAATAATTATCCTTATTATTATACATATTGAACTAAAACTTTATTTTTTAAGTTCTATTCTAAAAACAGTTCCCTTATTAATTTCTGAACGCTTTACATATATTTTACCACGATGATATTCTTCTACAATCCTTTTTGCCAACGAGAGTCCTAATCCCCAACCTCTTTTTTTAGTTGTATATCCGGGAGTAAAAATAGTCTTGAATTTTGATTTCTGTATTCCCTTACCGGTATCTGCAACTTCAATATATACCTTGGAAGGAGCATCTAATACCGAAATAGTAATTGTACCTTGTCCATCCATGGCATCAATGGCATTCTTGCATAGATTCTCAATTACCCATTCAAAAAGAGAATCATTCAATCTAACAACTACCGGAGTAGATGGGAGCTTTTTAATAAATTGTACCTTATTGGATGTTCTACGAGAGATATAACTTGTAGCATTTTCTATAATCTCATTCAAATTATTCGTTTGAGGTTCTGGCATTGAACCTATCTTGGAAAAACGATCTGCTATCATCTGCAATCGCTTCACATCATTGTTCATCTCAGGAAGCAATTCGTCATCGGCATATTTTGTCTGCAAAATTTCGACCCACGCCATTAATGAAGAAATAGGTGTACCCAACTGATGGGCTGTTTCCTTAGATAAACCAACCCAAACTTTATTTTGTTCAGCTTTCTTAGAGCTAAGCAAAGCAAAGATTGCTACAATAACAAAAATAAGAACAACTCCCAATTGCACATAAGGATAGGAAGCCAAACGCTTCAACATCAACGAATCATCATAAAAAACATCTATATAATCATTATCAGCCTTACTGCTTACTGCATCAGAATTCTCCAAATTAATCCGAATCTTATGATTCGTATATTTTAATTCTTCCAATTTCTTATTCAAATAATCCGTAGTGTCTTTACCATGAATCGCGATATTTCTATAAGTTTGGATCGTTCCATTTTTATCTATAGCAATAACTGGGATTGTATTATTTCCGGTCAGAACTTTAAGAACCAATGTAAGATCAATGTTCTCATCCGCATTGTTGATAGCCCGAAGAGCTTCCGACCAAACCTCCATTTTATTACTTTCTTCTATTGACAAATCTTTTATCAGAAAATGAGAAACCAATAAAGAAGACAATGCGATAATAACAGCTATTACTACTAAAATAATCTTAACCTGCTTTATTCTATCTGTAAATTGCATAATCAAAAAAATAAGGATACATTATATGTATAACGTAATCTCTCACTTCTTATTTTATACTAGAGAATAAAATCAATCTCCTATTTCAATATTGCAGCTTTTAAATTAAGGAAGTAGAGATAATAATAGGAGATAAAATCCCTCAGGTTTTTACGTTAGTCCGATAAAACAGGGAATAGAACATAAAAAACACAAGTCAATCAGGGGGAAGATAGAAAATCAACAAGGGAGAAGAAAAAAAGAATAAGAGAATTATCATCGCAAAGAATATACATTTATAAAGACAGGAACAAGAGAAAGAGTCAAAAGATAAAAGCGGCCTTGGAAGAATAAGAAGAAAGCAAGATAACAATAACAAGGAAAGAAGAAATAACCCGGG
>NZ_QSUN01000013.1 GCF_003438995.1 Bacteroides sp. OM05-12 | reverse complement strand
GACAACCTATAGTAGGATTATTAAGTTTAACCAGTCAACCAAAAACAGGACGATACACACAATTCTTAATTCTTAACCATAAATTCGTAACTAAAAAAAGTGCCTTCACTCTAACCATCTAACAATCAGTTATAAAGTAGTAAAAAGTGATAAGGTGAAGGTAGTTTAAGTCTAATTGAAAATATGCACAAAAACGTGAATATACGCTTATAGATACAAAGACGGTCATGCTCTTACAATATAAATTATATTAAAAAGCCGCTTTTCTGCACTTTTTTATATAAGTTTGCCTACATATAATATATATAAGCCATCATGAAAAAGATACAAATATACATATTCCTTACAGCTTTAGTCTGTATATCCAACGTCTTCAGCGCTTGCGAAGATGAAGATAATAACTCCCCGAAGACACCGGACAGTACGGAAGAATGGATCACCAACTTTTTAAAAACGGAATACCTTTGGAGTGATGAGGTCGCAAGTAAAACTCCGGATAACAGTTCACCGGAAAATCTATTTTATTCTCTCCTATCACTGAAAGACGGAAAAACCAAAAACGGATCTCACTATTATTACTCCTATATTGAGAATAACTCTACAACCAAAAGTATCAACGAAGAATCTACCTACGGATTTGAATTCGTTCTTTATAACATCGTTGATAATGCCGAACAACCATTAGGCTACTATTACGCACGGATTCTTTATACCTTACCGGGAAGTCCTGCCGATAGTGCCGGACTAAAACGTGGAGACTGGATCACTAAAATAGCCAAACAAGAAATAACAAGCAATAATTATAAAGAATTAATGGGAGGAGCTGCAACAAAACTATCCATACTAAAAAATATGGCAATCGGACAGCGAGAAGAAGAAGTTGCCATCAAAGCCTCCATCCCAATGGATGAAAACCCATTATTGCTGGATACGATATTAAATGTAAATAATAAGAATGTAGGATATCTCGTGTATAATCATTTTAAGACAGGCAAAGGAGAAAACACCAATGACCAAACATATGATAACGAAATGATTGAGATATTCAAAAAATTCAAGAACGAGAAAGTAAGTGAATTTGTTCTTGATTTACGTTACAATGGAGGCGGATATCTCAGTTCGGCACAATTACTTGCCGGATTCCTTGTTCCCGAGAATAATAAGGATGGCATATTTTGCTATTTAGAGGATAATAAAGGAAAGAAAGAAGCTTATAAATTTAGAAATGCAAATTATAACCTTGGACTTTCACGCGTGTTCATTCTTGTCAGCAACCAAACCGCTTCTGCTTCCGAAGCTGTCATTAATGGTTTGAAACCTTATATGGATGTAATTCTAATAGGAAACACTACGGAAGGAAAGAATGTAGGCTCCATTCATGAGACACACAATGAATGGGCTATACAACCTATTGTATCACGCATATACAATAAAGATAATTCTACTGATTATGAAAACGGATTCACACCTGAAGATAAATTCTTCTGCAATGAATTAAATTCCAGTGAAAACAACGCTTTGCGTCCGTTAGGTGACCAACGGGAATATATGCTTTCCAAAGCTTTAGATGTGATAAAAGGTGATGCCCCTAAGAAAGCCCTTGCAAGCAGAAGTACAATCCAAAGGATGAAAATTGAATACAATTCAATAGAACGGAAGCAGGAGAATGCAGTTCTCATTAGATAATAAAACGTTTAGGACAATTTCATTAATACAAAGCTGCAAAGAACTATTTATATCAAAGAACAACAATACAATTGCTATTATCAATAATATAATTATGAATTCGGGAATTCATAATTCATGCAGTTGTATTTCTTTAATCTATTCCATAGCTTTGAACCAACGAATTCGTTTTTGTTGAACTTTAAAACAAAAAAGCTATGAAATTAAAAAATTTACTTTTTATTATTTGTTCTTGTTGTTATATAACATTAATAGCACAAGATAACATTGGGACCAAATTACATAAAATTGAGACCCCTAAATTACTAAAGGACCAGTTTGGAAAACCAACTTCATCGGCTTTCCGTATACATGACAATGTTAAATCAGAAACACAGCAAATAGCTAGCCATTGGCACAATATAGCTAAATTTAAAGCTCAAGCAAAAGTCGAAAACTCCATGATGCGTTTGGATAGTATCATTAAAATTAATCCTGATGGTTCAAAATATCAACGTCAATGCTTTACCTTTAATGAACAGAATATTATTACTCAACAACTCAATTCTTATTGGAATGCTCAAACGAATTCATGGGACACAGCTGAAAAATATAATTACGAATGGGATGAAGACGGTTATGTTCTAATGCAGTCATTAGAAGCTTATGGAAGTGGAGAACGTTATGAATTTACTTACAACGACCAAAAACTGGGTATTAGCCAAATATATTCTACATTATCAAATGGAGAATGGATAAAAGTCACCAAAGGAGAATATCAATATGATGATAAAGGAAATATGATTGATGAAATGATTTATGCATGGGATGATACAGAATGGATAAAAGCAACGCATAATACCGCAACATGGGATGACCAAAAGCGACAAACAAGTATTGTATCAATGATATGGAATGGAAGGGAGTGGATTGGTGATATCAAACAAGATTATACATACTATACCACGGATCAACTTTCTTATAAAGGAATGTGGATGTGGTTAACTGAAACGAAGGAATGGCAACTTGTACAAATGTTTTTCCAAGAATTTAATCAAGCTGGACAATGTACTGCCCAAAAGATGAGATTCTGGAATAACGACCGACAAGATTGGAGTGGAGAATATCCATCTTGGGGACCAAGCGGAGGAAAATGTATTACTTATGATGCGACTATCACTTATGATAAACTTGGTCGTAAAATTCTGCAACAACATAAAGAATGTTATAATGATAGCACAGAATGGTTCCTTGCCAGTGAAATGATTACCGAATGGAAAGATGGATTGGAAAATGGTGATTACGAAAGTGAAATGAATGCATATCTTTATAATTATGACTCTAAAGATAAAATTTGGAATCAACGAGAATATGAACGTTACAATGCTGAGGGATTACAAATTTGGCGATTACAACAATTACAAAACTCAGACGGTACAGAAATGAATGACTATTTTGAAGAGAAATATCGTTACGATGAACGCGGTAATCTCACTTATAGTGCTGTGTGGGATTGGGTTGATGGTATACGTACACCAACTATTGAAGAAAACCATACATATGATATTGATAATAATATTGTCGAATCCTACTACCGTAGTAGCAATAACGGCATCATTATAATTAGTAATCCTCAAAAAGCTGCAGGATACGAAACACAAGATGATGAAGGATGGGTAAATACCTCTCATTTTATTTACAAGTATGAAAATGGCCACCGTATTTCTAAAATGGGTTACAGATGGAACGGTACAGCCTGGGGAACAAATAATGGACAATCTGTAGAATATGATTGGAATACTCCTGTTGATGAATTAATTACTGCAATCGGTTATGGAGATCCTTATAAAATAGATTTTGTTCATGACTATACAACAGACGGAACAGAAGGGTGGCTTACTAGTACTTCTACTTACTATTATAGTGAACAAACCACCGATATCCAACAAACAAAATCCGGTAATATTGTTTTCGCCAACAACATACTGACAATAACCGGAGGTAATGACATTGAAAATCATATTTATGACATTACAGGTAAACAAGTATATCAAGGAAATAATTCAGAAGAAAACCTAAATCTTTTGAGTCAGGGCATCTATCTTGTAAGAAGCATTATTGACAGTAAGATGTTTACACTCAAAATTATTATTAAATAGTAGTTCTTAATACATATCATCCCGGTTACTATTCCTCTTATAAAGGAGAAAGTAGCCGGGATTCTTATTTTTATCATTGACCAACCAAAAACGACAGACTTTTTATCAGAAAATATGGTTCGATTTTTCTTCTAATCTTTGTTAGGTCAAAATATTTTCCATAACTTGCAAACATTAATTGATGTATTGTAAGACACACAATACCCAATACTGTTAGCTTTAAGAAAATGAAAAATATTATTTTAGTAATAATTATCACATTACACAATATTACAACAGTATATGCAGAAAAGAAATTTGACTATGAATCTCTTTCCCGGTATTCTATTGATGAACTTTTCCAATATGCAAACCAATATCTGGAGCATAATGACAATGACACGGCAATGGCTTATTTTCTATACGTTATCGGAGGATATGAATTCGATAAAAATCGGGATACACAATATATTTGCGCCCGCTCACATATAGCCGTCGGAAGTATCTACTACAAACAAGGTTACTATTCCAAAGCATTCGATTCATACACCAATGCTATTAAAATCAGCGAAGAAAATAATTTCATAGATATACTGCCACAGATATATAATAATCTTGGAAGTATATATTGCACATGGCAGGATTACACACAAGGACTATTTTACTATCAAAAGGCACTTGAATACACAAGTCTTCAACAGCAAGAGAAACTCTATCAAAAGATTCTAATTAATATTATTGGTGTGTATTGCGAGAAAAAAGAAACAAAAGCAGCACGCAGTTATTATAATCGATTATATCAATTTTATGATCAAGACACATTAACAAATTATTTCTGTTTACTCAACAAAGGTCTGATACTAATTACAGAAGGAAGAGAAAAAGAAGCAGTAAAATACATTCATCAAACCTGTGAATACGCAGAATTAAACCAATTAGGTTCAGGTTATCTTAGCTCTGCTTATGTTACCCTAGCACAATTATATGAAAAAATATACCCCGATTCCGCTTTATACTATTATAGAAAAGCATTAACCGATGATCTGCCTCCATATATGCAACGTAATCTACTAAAACAGTTATCCAGACTCTACAGAAAGAAAGATAAACAAAAAGCTATTTATTATACAAATCGTTACTTACTTTTATCTGATTCCCTCTTTGACGAGAATGAAATAAACCGTATGAAAGGTTCCCAATTCATTTATGAATCGGAAAAGAACTTCCAAGAGATAAAGGAACTAAATAAAGAAAAACTAGAACAGAAACAACAAATCAAGGCACAACGTACTGTTATGTTAATAAGCGTCATCATATTCGCTATTTTTTCCATAATGTTTATCCTGCTGGTAATCCAGAAAAAGAAACTAAGTCAGGCATACAAAGATCTTTTCTTACGAAGCAATGCAATATTGGCAAAAGATAAGGAAAATCAACAGATACGTGAAGGATTGGAAAATATCATTCTGAATCTGAAGAAACAGCTCTCCGATTTTTCAGAAACAGGTTCTGTCTCCTCTCAAAATGTCGAATCACATTACACCCAGCCAGATCAGGATTCTTATAAACAGCAATCTGCAGATAAACTGACCGATAAACAAAAGGAGCATATCCTCTCTGCTGTCAATCAAGTTATAAATAATACAGAAGCTATATATGATTGCGATTTCAACATCGAATTATTAGCCGATATGACCGGATATAATTCTAAATATTTGTCTAAAGTCATCAACGATACATATCAATGTAATTTCCGTACATTCATTAATGAGTATAGAATAAAAGAAGCCCAAAAACGATTACTCAATACCAAAGAATATGGTAATTACACAATTAATGCCATTGCTCAAAGTGTGGGGTATAAATCACATGCTAATTTTATTCTCTTATTCAAAAAACATGTAGGAATATCTCCGTCTGCTTATCAGAAAATGGCTAAAGAGTATGATTCAGGAAACCTCTTGTTCCATTCTATGGATTAATGTATAAATATAAGGTAGTCATAGAAATTTGATAAAAGAATGAAAATTGAATACAATTCAATAGAACGGAAACAAGAGAATGCAGTTCTCATTAGATAGAAGCTTAACAAAATACCATTCTTTTTAACTCAACACTTTTCATTCCCAGCTGTTTTAATATCCATCGAACTTAAACAGCTTAATATATGGAATGGATTATAGATTTATTACGAAGTCATTCGGAACTGGCTATCTTTCTGACAATAGCACTCGGGTTCTGGATCGGACGGTTTAAAATAGGACAATTCAGTCTGGGTACTGTCACCAGTGTATTGTTAGTAGGAGTTCTTGTCGGGCAACTCGATATAAAAGTCGATGAACCTGTAAAGTCCGTATTTTTCTTACTTTTTCTTTTTGCCATTGGGTATAAAGTAGGACCGCAATTCTTCCGTGGGCTGAAAAAGGATGGACTTCCACAAATGGGATTTGCTGTTCTTATGTGTATTTCCTGCTTATTGGTGCCTTGGATACTGGCAAAAATTATGGGATACAATCCCGGAGAAGCAGCCGGATTATTGGCCGGTTCGCAAACCATCTCCGCCGTAATCGGAGTAGCGGGAGACACAATCAACAGTTTAAATATCAGTGATACAGAGAAAGTCAATTACAACAACATCATTCCCGTAGCCTATGCAGTGACATATATCTTCGGAACTGCAGGTTCGGCATGGATACTTGCATCCATCGGCCCCAAAATGCTGGGAGGATTGAAGAAAGTAAAAGCGGCATGCAAAGAGTTGGAGGCAAAGATGGGTAACACAGAAGATGAACAGCCGGGATTCATTAACGCTTTTCGTCCGGTAGTATTCCGAGCCTACAAGATAGAAAATGAATGGTTTGGAAATGGAAAAACGGTAGATGAATTGGAAAGTTACTTTGACGCCAATGACAAACGACTCTTTGTTGAACGTATTCGTCATAAAGGAAACATTATCAACGATATTAATCCCTCCATTATACTACAACGAGATGATGAAGTAGTGCTCAGTGGAAGACGTGAATATGCCATTGGAGAAGAAAACTGGATCGGCGAAGAAGTCTTTGACCCTGAATTACTAAATTTCCCGGCAGAAGTTCTTCCTGTCATGATTAATCATAAAAGCTATTCAGGAAAAGCTCTATGTGTGATACGTAAAGAAAAGTTCATGCATGGCGTAAGTGTACGAACTATCAAACGTGCCGGGATATCTATTCCGGTATTCCCTCAGACGATTGTAGATCAAGGTGATACATTGGAACTGGTAGGTACGAAAAAAGAAGTGGAATTGGCTGCAAAGGAATTAGGTTACGCAGACCGTCCTACCAATGCAACAGACATGATATTTGTTGGTCTCGGCATATTTCTCGGAGGTATTTTCGGTGCATTAGCCATCCATGTAGGAGGGGTACCAATCAGCCTTAGCACAAGCGGGGGAGCACTGATTACAGGATTAGTATTCGGATGGATACGCTCAAAACGTCCTACTTTCGGTTATATACCCGAACCATCACTTTGGGTATTGAACAATGTAGGATTGAACATGTTCATCGCAGTTGTAGGCATTGCCGCAGGACCTAGCTTCATTGCCGGCTTCGAGCAAGTAGGCTGGAGTCTTTTCATCGTAGGAGCCATTGCAACCACGATTCCGCTTATTATAGGACTATTATTAGGTAGATACGTATTCAAATTTCACCCGGAATTGATATTGGGATGTACGGCAGGTGCCCGTACTACTACCGCCGCCTTAGGCGCAGTGCAAGATGCGGTGGAAAGCGAGACTCCTGCTTTAGGATATACAGTAACTTATGCTGTGGGCAATACATTACTTATCATTTGGGGAGTAGTCATCGTACTATTAACTTGATGAAATATTACAAAGAAATTATAACCTAAAACCAACTTTAATTATGAAAGAATTAATAAACAAGACTCCGGGCGTTGCCATTGAAAAAGAGATGGAGAAAGTCAGCCCTTTCGAGCTCAAAAACAGATTGATAGAACTTGCTGACGAAAGTATAAAAAAGATTGCCCACACCATGCTTAACGCGGGAAGAGGTAATCCTAACTGGATAGCGACATTACCGCGCGAAGCATTTTTTACATTAGGTAAATTTGGAATTGAGGAGTGTCGCCGTGTCATGGAACTTCCGGAAGGTATTGCCGGAATTCCTCAAAAAGCCGGCATAGCGCAGCGGTTCGAACAATTCTTGATAGATAATGCAGATGCTCCGGGAATTAAATTACTGAAACAGACTTACAACTATATGCTCATGGAACACGCTGTCGCTCCTAACGAACTAGTTCATGAATGGGCGGAAAGTGTTGTCGGAGACCAGTATCCCGTGCCCGACCGTATCTTAAAGTACACGGAAACAATTGTGCAGGACTACCTGAATCAGGAAATGTGCGATAACAATCCTCCGGAAGGTAAATTTGATCTGTTTGCCACCGAAGGCGGAACCGCAGCGATGTGTTATATCTTCGACTCATTGCAAGAAAACTATTTATTGAATAAAGGTGACAGTATTGCCTTAATGGTTCCCGTATTCACTCCTTACATCGAAATTCCGGAGCTCGACCGTTATGATTTTGATGTTATCAAAATACGTGCCAACCAAATGACTCCCGACGGATTACACACATGGCAATATAGCGATAAAGACATAGTAAAGCTCCGCAATCCGAAAATAAAAGCCCTATTTGTTGTCAACCCCAGTAATCCGCCCAGCTACACGTTAGCCAAAGAAACAGTAGAACGAATTGTAGATGTCGTCAAGAACTACAATCCTAATTTAATGATTATTACAGATGACGTATATGGAACATTTGTTCCGGGGTTCCGTTCTCTGATGGCCGAATTGCCCGACAACACTTTATGCGTTTACTCGTTCTCCAAATATTTCGGAGCTACAGGATGGCGCTTGGCCGTTATCGCATTACACGAGAATAATATTTATGACAAAATGATTGCCGGATTGTCACGTAAACGTAAAGCTGATCTGAACAAACGATACGGCAGTCTATCTATTAATCCTGAAAGTCTTAAATTTATAGACCGGATGGTAGCCGACAGCCGTCAGGTTGCCTTAAACCATACTGCCGGATTATCCCTGCCACAGCAAATGCAAATGAGTTTGATGGCAGCATTCGCTTTATTAGATAAAGAAAACAACTACAAACACAAGATGTGGGAGATAATTAAGAATCGTTTAAAAGCTCTTTGGGATAATACAGGATTCACCCTTGTAGAAGACCCGCTCCGTGCCGGATATTATTCGGAAATAGATATGTTGGTATGGGCCAAGAAATTCTACGGAGACGCATTTGTAGAATATCTGAAAAAGAATTATAACCCTTTGGATATTGTGTTCCGTTTGGCCAAAGAGACATCACTGGTCGTATTGAACGGAGGAGGATTCGATGGACCGGAATGGTCTGTTCGTGTATCATTAGCCAACCTCAACGAAAATGATTATGTAAAGATAGGACAAGCCATCAAGCAGGTATTGACAGAGTATGCGACCCTTTGGAAAACTAAGAAATAACACAGACTAACTAAACTGACTAAAGCCGGAGAACATTGATTTTCAATGAATACTCCGGCTTTTTTATTTGTATTTTGTTACAAAGAGCAAACAAAATTTAATCACAAGCCACATTCCGAACAAAGGCATCCTATTTGTTGTTAACCGGATAAAATAACTAAATAAATCAGTAAAAGAAAACCATTATGAAAAAGGTATTATTTATTGTAGGATTACTGATGTTTGCATTATTGGGAAACATGCAAGCTCAAACGGTTAAAAAAGATATAGATAAGGCAGCACGCAAAGCGGAAAAAGAAGCCAAGAAGTTGGAAGAAAAAATGCAGAATGAGATATTATTCAAGGAAGCCGAAAAAGCGTTGCAAAACCAAGCATTTGTTTTGGAAGCCGACCGGGTAATCTTCAAGCGTGGACGTTCGGAATTTGTAAATTCAAACATGAATTTTATCTCATTGAGCGATGACAGAGCAACCGTGCAGATTGCATTCAATGGTCCGTTCTCCGGTCCTAACGGTCTGGGTGGAGTAACCGTGGATGGTACGGCAAGCAATATCAAGATGAGTAAAGACAAACGTGGGAATATCAACTTCTCCATGGATGTACACGGCATCGGGGTTTCTGCTCAAGTATTCATTCAACTCACTAATGATAATAATGATGCATCCGTTACGGTTAGTCCGAACTTCAATTCAAACCGTATCACACTTACGGGAAAACTATTGCCGGTAGAGAAATCGAATATCTTTAAAGGACGTTCGATATAATTTCAGAATGAGGAAATCATAATTCAGAATTTATTCTCTATTTTTGCCTCATAATACAATCGAGAATATGAGGGATTATATCATAGCGGATAATCAGGACATCACTAAGGCGGGAATGTTATTCATGCTTAGCGGGATTAAAGGTATCGGTCCCATCACTGAAGCGGAGAACAAATCCGAACTGATAAAAGCACTTAAAGAAAAGTCGGAAGCGGTAGTAATCATTGATTATACTCTCTTCGACTTTTCCGGCATTGAGGAATTGATTATACTGAAAGAACGTTTCCCTAAAGTAAGTTGGTTACTGTTTTCGGACGATTTAAGCGAGGATTTTTTACGACGCATTTTGCTTGGCAGTCTCTCATTCAGTGTTGTCATGAAAGACTGCTCCAAAGAAGAGATACTTACTGCATTACAGTGTATTCTGCACCATAACCGATTTATATGTAATCATGTAGGAAACCTGCTCTTAAATGGTAAACGCAATATCACCATTCAGGATCATACGCTAACGAATACGGAAAAAGAAATTCTCAAAGAAATAGCTCTCGGCAAAACTACCAAAGAAATAGCATCCGAACGCAATCTTAGTTTCCATACCATAAACACACACCGAAAAAATATTTTCCGTAAGCTGGAAGTCAATAATGTGCATGAAGCCACAAAATACGCAATGAGAGCCGGAATTGTAAATTTAGCAGAATATTATATCTAATGAACATAGCAACATTAATATCCGGAGGTGTAGACAGCTCCGTTGTAGTCCATCTCCTAAAAGAGTCAGGTTATACACCTACCTTATTTTATATAAAGATTGGTGCAGATGAAGAAGAAGGATTAAATTGTACTTCGGAAGAAGATATTGAAATGGCTACACTCGTAGCCCGCAAATATGGCTGTCCTTTGGAAATCATCGATTTACACCGTGAATATTGGGATAGTGTGGTGGCATACACTATTGATAAAGTGCGTCGTGGACTGACGCCTAATCCCGACGTGATGTGCAACAAACTAATCAAATTCGGATGTTTCGAACAAAAATGCGGTAACGGTTTCGATAAAACAGCGACCGGACATTATGCTACAACTACCGAAACAGGTGGAAAGACATGGTTATCTACCGCTAAAGATCCGGTAAAGGACCAAACCGACTTCCTGGCACAAATAGATTACTTACAGGTATCCAAACTGATGTTTCCTATCGGCCATCTTATGAAAAGTGAAGTCAGAGCCATTGCTGAAAGTACAGGCATAGCCACAGCAAAAAGAAAAGACAGTCAAGGTATCTGTTTTCTGGGAAAGATCAACTATAACGATTTCATACGCCGCTATCTCGGCGAGAAAGAAGGAGACGTTATTGAGCTGGAAACAGGAAAGAAGATTGGTCGCCATAAAGGATTTTGGTTTCATACCATCGGACAACGTCACGGATTAGGCTTTGGCGGAGGTCCATGGTATGTCATTAAAAAGGATATAAACGAGAATATCATCTACGTATCAAAAGGATTTGATGCCGAAGCACAATATGGCAATCATTTCACAATACATGATTTTCACTTTATTACGGACAATCCTTGGAATGAGACATCACACCCCATTGATATAACTTTCAAAATAAGACACACCCCGAAGTTTACTCACGGAAAGCTATACAAAGAGAATGGCGTTTACAAAATTGAATCTTCCAAGCCCTTACAAGGAATAGCTGCCGGACAATTCGGAGTGATTTACGATGCGGAACACCGGTTATGTATCGGAAGTGGAGAAATACAATAATTCTTATCAAACAATCCAAATATATTGCGCTTTCAGTCCTCGTATATTTCCAAAGGAAGAATAATGCCGGATAATCTTCATAAGATTTATCTGGCAGGTAAAGTAAACCAGAATGTTGTCCCTACTCCTTCTTCAGATTCAACGCCGATACTACCACCCAACTTTTCAACAATTGTCTTACAAATAGAAAGTCCGAGACCTGTTCCGGGAACGCAGGCATCTAATTTCACAAAACGATCAAAGATTAAAAGTTGTTGGTCTTTAGGGATACCACGTCCGCTATCCGATACATAGAAATAAAGATTATCATTGTCTTTCATTTTATACCCGAAACTAATATGCCCCTTGTCTGTAAACTTAATGGCATTGGTTATCAGATTTAGGATTAACTGCATGAAGCGATTACGATCTGTATGGAAAACATACTCAGGCAATCCCCCCACAAACTCCAGTTGTACATCATCACTCTTCAGACGAAGACGAGCCGTTTGCTCAATTTCCGCCATTATTTGATTTAGTTCCACATCTTCAAAATGAAACTCAATCACACTGGCTTCAATCTTGGATAAATCTAATATATCATTGATTAATTGCAGCAACAACTCACTATTGTTATTGATAATCTTTATATACTCACGCTTGCAAGACTCATCCTCCTCTTCAGACAACAGGTTGGAAAAACCAACAATCGCATTCAATGGTGTACGTATTTCATGACTCATATTAGCAAGAAACGCAGATTTCAGTTTGTTGGAAGCCTCAGCTTTTTCTTTTGCCTGAATCAGTTCAAACTCCATTTTTTTGCGTTCATCTATATCCATAGACGCACCAACCACCATTTCCGGAGTACCTTTTTCATCCCATTCTCCGACTAATGCAAATGTGGCAACCCAAATATACTTTTCCGTTTCACGCTCAAACATCCGATATTCATGGTATAGCTCCTCTATCTCACCTTTCAGCAAAGCATCATATTTCATCTTTACCGCTTCAACATCTTCCGGATGTATCCATGTCCAATATTCCGCAAGTGCAACATCTTCCCTATTCGTTACCTCTATCACTTGTGTTTTTAAATCAATAGAACAAGAGTATAATTTGGCAGCTTTCAGAACTAATTCATATTTCTTATTCAACAATTTCAGATCCAAACGATTCTTATAAATCTCTGTCAAATCTATTGCCGTACTAATCAATCTTTGCTTATTTTCCTGGTTATTAATTATCTTTTTTACAATCTGCAAATAAATATTTCCCTGTTCTCTTTCATAACATTTTACCGATTCAACAGCTTTTCCCGTACAAGCAACTTCCGTATCCAGAACCTGCAGATCATGAGCCATGACACGATCCTTATAGAAATTATAGTTCTGTCCACGAACTTCTGACGAGTCATACTGTAATACCTCCGTAGCTTTCTTATTCCAGAAAGTATATCTAAAACTATTATCTATACTTTTTACCGTCACTGCTATCGGTAATTCATTTAGCAAAGACTCGAAATAGTTACGGTTTTTCATTTCTATTTTTCTTGACTTTGACAACATATGAATATAAAGCAAAAGTCCAGAAACAATAAAAGCCAAGATAATCAATGTAAACCAAATCTTTTCATGATATAACTCATAGAAAGAAACCGGTGCATTGAAATATACGGCATCAGAAGGGTATAATGCCGGATCTATCTTATGGAATATCAGATTAGGATAACTGAGAAAAGAAGAATCCCGTCCTATTATCTGACGTTGCTCAATATCCCGGGCAGGTGTTCCTGATAAGATTTCATCAAGTGTTTGCACAATGGTACTACCAAATACCGCTGTAGAGACATAATGTCCCCCTGCAAATTTATTACGCGAAAGATCCTGAGGGGTAAGAAGAAATAAAGGTGAATCGGAGAAATCATTTATTATCTCCTGTATATGGTCAAACAAATAAGAACTGTCATCCTTTGTCTGTGTATTGAACCATGAATAATAAATAATTCCTGTTTTCTTATCATATTCCTTCAGTAGAGTCAATAATTCCTGAGTAGATAAATCTTTGGAACATAAACTGGCATAGGCAAAATCAGGATAAAATTTCCTCATTATGGAATCCATTTCAGAACGAACCCTTGAGCTTACATACCGTTCATCCGTTATTAAAGCTACCTGATTCATTTCCGGCAACAAATTCTTCATCAATTCAATCGTTTCACGAATAAAATAAGGTTGTCTAAGAGTGGTTACATTGTATACCCTACACCATTCTTTTATAGGCACAGTATCGTCAATCCCTATAGGTTTTCCCGAATAAATAATATCTAAAGTAGCAGGAATCCTATCACATGAATTTACAACAAGAACAGGAACATCCTTCCATACATCATCAAAAAGCACACGACATATCATCCAACCTGGTTCACCTATGAAGACAACAGCAGAAGGAGGATATGTATATTTTAACCGAAAGTCCTCCAATAGTTTATCAACCTGTTCTTGCTGCCTGATTACAGGGACAGAGAGAGACTCAGCCCTCACCATCATATTTTGCTTCGTAAAATGGTTATGAATCTCCCAGTATATATCTTTCGTCCACGGCAAATTAAAATTAAGGGAATTGAATACTAAAACATACTCACCTTCCTCATTAGCAGGTGTATTCGCATAAACGACAAATGGGAAAAGGCAAACAAGTAACAACAACAAGCATCTTCTTGTCGTCCTGTTTACTAAAGAAAACGTGCATTTCATTCTAACGCTATTATAGTAAAAACATGATTTGCCAAAGATAAAGAATAATTCATTAATTACGCCACGATATGTAAAAAAACGCCACATTCCACATATATAATAAATAGATGCGGAATGAGAATTATTTTAAATAACTTCCAATGCCCGGCTTATATCATTCTTAATATCTTCTATATTTTCAATACCGACAGACAGACGTAAAAGTCCCGGAATAGCTCCGGAAGCTATTTTATCGGCATCCGATAACTGTTCATGTGTTGTTGTTGCAGGATGAATAATCAAAGTCTTCGCATCTCCTACATTTGCCAGATGACTAATTAATTTCAAGTTATTAATCAGCTTATCCGCCCGTTCGGAATCTCCTTTTAACTTGAAAGAAAGTACACCGCCAAATCCGTTTTTCAAATACTTCTTTGCCAATGCGTGATACGGACTGCTTTCCAATCCCGGATAATTCACATATTCTATTTCCGGATGCGTTTCAAGCCACTTTGCCAATTCTAAAGCATTATATACATGACGTTCCATCCGCAAAGAAAGAGACTCCAATCCCTGAAGCAACAGGAAAGAATTGAAAGGAGAAATCGTGTTACCCCAATCACGTAACCCTTCAACGCGGGCACGAATTGTAAAAGCTATATTTCCAAATGGTCCCTCTGTCCCGAATACATCCCAAAATACCAGTCCATGGTAACTATCACTAGGTTCGGTAAAAGCACGAAACTTTCTATTCCCCCAATTAAACTTACCGCTATCTACAATTACTCCTCCCAATGATGTACCATGACCGCCTATCCATTTTGTCGCACTCTCCACCACAACACTAGCTCCATGCTCCAAAGGACGAAACAGATAACCGCCCGCACCGAATGTATTATCTACAATCAAAGGAATATCATAACGTTCGGCAACTGCCGCTATCGCCTCAAAATCAGGAACATTCAATCCCGGATTACCAATTGTCTCCAAGTAAATCAGTTTGGTATGTTCATCAATCAACTTCTCAAACTCTTCCGGAGTATCTTCCGGAGTAAAACGCGCCTCCACCCCCAAACGTTTAAACTGGCTTTTAAACTGGTTGTAAGTACCTCCGTAAAGATGGGAAGTAGAAACGAAATTATCCCCCGCTTCCAATATATTATTTAGCGCGATAAACTGGGCCGACTGCCCTGATGATGTAGCCAAAGCGGATTTCCCCCCTTCCAAAGCTGCGATACGTTTCTCAAATACATCTGTCGTGGGATTCATCAGACGGGTATAAATATTTCCAAACTTCTTCAACCCAAATAAATCCGCACCGTCTTTTGCATCTTCAAAAACATAAGAGCTTGTCTGGTAAATAGGTACTGCCCGCGAATGAGTAGTTCCATCCACTTCCTGCCCCGCATGTACCTGTAATGTCTCAAATTTAAATTCTTTCGTTTCCATTGTTATCTGTATTTTGATTGACAATTCCGATTATAAAGGATATTCGTCAAAGGCATAGAGCAAGGTAGACAAATATCTTTCTCCCGTATCCGGCAATAATGCGACAATATTCTTACCTGCATTTTCCGGACGACGAGCCAATTCCATAGCTGCAAAAACAGCAGCTCCCGATGAAATACCTACTAAAAGTCCTTCCTGTTGCGCCAAATCTCTCCCCGTACGTATCGCATCATCATTCTCCACCTGTATAATTTCGTCTACCACATTGGCATCATAAATAGCGGGAACAAATCCGGCTCCTATGCCTTGTATTTTGTGCGCGCCCGCTTTTCCGCCTGAAAGTACCGGAGAATCCGATGGTTCTACTGCCACGACTTTCACTTCCGGGTTATGTTTCTTTAATGTTCCTCCCACACCGGTTATCGTTCCTCCTGTTCCGACTCCCGCTACAAATATATCAACTTTTCCATCCGTATCCCTCCAAATTTCTTCTCCTGTCGTATGTCTGTGTATTTCCGGATTGGCAGGATTCTCGAACTGTTGAAGAATCACCGCATCGGGTGTCTCCTTTTTCAATTCTTCAGCTTTAGCTATCGCGCCTTTCATTCCTTCCACGCCCGGAGTAAGCACGATTATAGCTCCCAAAGCCTTCAATAAATTGCGCCTTTCCATACTCATGGTATCAGGCATCGTCAATATCAACTTATACTTCTTTACAGCAGCAACGAAAGCAAGTCCTACCCCCGTATTACCACTCGTCGGTTCTATAATGACACTATTCTGTTTTAAAATACCTTTCTTCTCCGCATCCTCTATCATAGAGAAAGCTACGCGATCTTTCACACTGCCTGCCGGATTAAAATACTCAAGTTTAGCTATTATACTTGCCTTCAGTTCTTTACTTTTATTATAATGAGAAAGCTCCAGTAATGGAGTATTTCCTATCAGGTCCGTTAACTGTTTTGCTATCTTTACCATATCATTTCGATTTAGTTTATTATTAATGTTACAAAGATAGACGGAATAAAGTTGGCGGACAATAACCTAATATAGGCATTTTTATACCATATTTGTGGTAGGAATAAAGAAATTTGCCTAAGTTTGCAACGAAATGTGACTAATAGAATGAAATATGAAATCCAAAATTATATATCTGCTTCTATCAATCTCTACCTTATATATATGCTCTTGCGGAGAAGACCGTTCGGGAGAATACGAAGCACGTATCGCTGAAGATAAATGGATAAAAGAGCAGATGGATAACATATACCTGTGGTACTACGATATGCCGGAAGAAAGTAAGCTGGACTTCTTCAAAGTACCGGAAGATTTCTTTAAAAGCCTGTTATCTACCAAATGTCAGGAAGGCAAAGGTGATAAATATTCTTATCTGGAAACCATTGAAACCAAAAGCCGTAGCATAGATAGCGAATCGACTTACGGATTTGATTTCGTACTGTTCCAACCCTCACAAACTCCTAAACAGATGGTAGCCCGGGTCTTGTTTGTTTTAAAAGACTCTCCTGCAGCAAAAGCCGGAATAAAAAGAGGAAACTGGATATCTGCTGTTAACGGTGAGGTTTTAACAAAAGACAATTACGGTTATCTATATAAAGGAGCAGAAGCTGAATTTTCACTCGCTCAAGTAGATACAATTGATAATACGGCTTTATGGAAAGATACCGCCAACGTCAAGGTATCCGCATCCCAACCAATAGAGAACAATCCGTTTTACCTCGACACTGTTTACCATATCGGAGGAAAAAACATAGCTTACATGATGTACAACGCATTTGCTACCGGACCGACAGATAACCCTTATGACGAAACGTATAATAACCAGATGCGTTCCATCTTTGCCGGATTCAAAGGGGCCAATGTCAATGACTTTATCCTGGATATGCGATATAATCCGGGAGGCTATCTAAGTTGTTCACAAGTACTTGCCAGTCTGCTCGCTCCTGCCGATAAATTAGGGCAACCATATTGCTCTCTTGCTTTCAATGACCTGAACGAAACCAAAGATACAACTTATACATTAAGAGAAGATCTAACAGGTGGGAACAACCTCAACCTTAGCCGGCTTTATGTTATCGTAACAGACCAAACCGCATCGGCCTCAGAAGCCGTTATCAACTGTCTTCGACCTTATATGGAGATAAAGCTCATCGGTACAAAAACCGAAGGTAAGAATGTAGCCTCCCTGCCCATTAAGACAGAAGAATTTCCCGGTATAATTTTGCACCCGATAGTAGCTATCGTCAACAATTCAAAAGGAGAATCCAATTATTTCAAAGGCATGACTCCCGACTATGAATTAAATGAAGCGGATAATGCCAAATTGGTCGATGCACTTCAACCATTGGGAGATACAAACGAATACCTGCTGAAGAATACTTTGACATTGGTCACAACCGGAAGTATTCCCGGACTGGAAACGGAAGAGGAAGAAAAGAATGAAACAAAAGCTATCTTAAACCGTCAACTGAAATCGCAACTCAAATATATCGGTAACTCGATGGACAGGAAAAAAGGAAAAAGAAACGGGATGCTGCTCACACCCCGCTAAACCCGTTATCGTCTATTAAAGAAGTTCTTAAAGAATAAGATCTGATAGTCAATGGAGTTCTTCCAATACTCACCGGTATGAGCACCCGGACGCACAATAAAGTCGTGATCGATCTTATATTCCAATAGCTTTTCATGGAACTTATTATTTACCTCAAAGAAGAAGTCCTTATAACCGCAATCGACAATAATAGCCAAGTCCCCATTCTTTAAATGGTCTATTTGGTTTATTACCGTATGATTCTCCCATACTTCACGGTTATCAGCTTCTTTACCCAACTGCATCGACATCTCCCAATTATTCGGGAACGGACGAATATCAACACCTCCACTGGTACTTCCCGCCGCACCGAACATATCCTTATGGCGGAAAGAAATCCACATCGCACCATGCCCTCCCATACTAAGTCCCGCTATGGCACGTGCTTTACGATCGGCAACCGTCGGATAATTCTTATCAATGTAATCTATCAACTCTTTGGACACGAATGTTTCATAACGGTATTGAGGATTCTTCGGACTATCCCAATACCAACTATTCTTACCGTCAGGACAAACAAAGATAATCCCGTCACGGTCTGCTATCCTAGGCAATTCCGGTTTAAGCTCTATCCATGACTTTGCATTGCCACCATACCCATGTAATAGATAAATGACCGGATAATTTCCTTTCTTCTCAGGAGTCACCACCACTACCTGCACGTCCTTATTCATTGAAAGGCTTTTTACCATAACCGTATCCACCCTTCCCGCCTTTGCAATGACGGCACACAATAACATAAAGCCTAAAAGAAGGCTCTTTCTCGTCAACAAATAATGTTTTGCATTCATATTTACAGATTTTAAATTATAACTATCTATCCCGCACAAAGATACGAATAGTTATTACGTACACAAATCTCTTTGAGTGAACAAATTTATCTGTTTAAACATTAAATAAGGAGATAATTATTATTACTTTTGCCTCAATAAAACATTTGACAATGAATAAATTACTGTATATCTGTTTTCTATGCTGTCTTCTCCTAAGCATACCGACTACCGGTCATGCACAAACAAAACACCTGATTAAAGGAAATATAATCGATAAAAACAAAAGAGAACCGCTGCCCTATGCCACTGTACTGATTTATGGCACAGGCATGGGAGCTATAACGGATTCCGTAGGTAATTTCCGAATTGAAAACGTTCCTCCCGGAATTTACCGTCTGCAAATATCCACCTTAGGATATAAGACTCTTATCACACCGGAATACATTTTATCGACGAAAGATTTGAATATCAATGCAGAGATGGAGGAAAGTGCAACGGAACTGAAAGAAGTCAGTGTTACCGCCTCTACTTTCCGCCGACTGCCGGAAACACCTGTGGGGCTGCGCATCATCGGTTTGCAAGAGATTGAAAAGAGTCCGGGAGCCAACCGTGACATTTCCCGCATCGTACAGTCTTATCCCGGAGTAGCCTTTTCCCCTATCGGATACCGTAACGACTTGATAGTGCGCGGAGGAGGTCCGTCGGAGAACCGTTTCTATCTGGATGGAGTAGAGATTCCCATCGTTAATCATTTCAGTACGGAAGGAGCATCGGGAGGTCCGGTCGGTATTATCGATGCCGACCTCATTCGTGAAGTAAACTTCTATACCGGTGCTTTTCCTGCCGGAAAAGGCAATGCTCTCAGTTCCGTGCTCGACTTTAAGTTACGTGACGGCGACATGGAGAAAAATACCTTGAAAGCCACGCTGGGTTACTCCAATGTATCCCTTGCCTCCAACGGGCATATCGGTAAAAAAACATCTTATCTGGTTTCCATCCGGCAGTCTTATCTGCAATTTTTGTTTAAAGTATTGGGACTCCCGTTCCTACCTACTTTCACCGATGCACAGTTCAAGATAAAGACCCGTTTCTCCCCTCACCATGAGCTCACTATTCTAGGTCTGGGAGGCATAGACAATATGCGCCTCAACACGGACGAGAAAGGGGAAGACGCCGAATACATTTTGAGTTATCTACCCAAGATACAACAAAATATGTTCACGGTAGGCGGTGTATATAAGCATTATGCAGGAGCACACGTTCAGACGGCAGTATTGAGCCACAGCTACTTAAACAATAAGAATACCAAATACACCAACAATGACGAAAGTAATCCGGACAATCTCTCTCTACGCCTGCGCTCCGTAGAGCAAGAGACAAAGCTACGCTTTGAAAACGCCTCCACTTTCGGCCTATGGAAACTGAATGCAGGTGTCAATCTGGACTATGCACAATATCAAAACACCTCTTACCAAAAGGTTTATATCGAACAAGAATATATATTCGAATATCATACGCGCCTGAACATGATGAAGTGGGGATTCTTCGGTACAATTACCTATGAGAGCCCTGAAGAGCGTTTCACCGCTTCTCTCGGAGTACGGAGTGACGCTAACAATTATTCATCACAAATGAACAGGCTCTACAAGCAGCTATCCCCGCGCCTCTCACTCTCTTACCGGGTATTTAACAATATCTATCTTAGCGGTAGCGTAGGGCGATATTATCAACTTCCACCATACACATCACTCGGATTTAAAGAATCAGGTAAACTTATCAATAAAGACCTGAAGTATATGGACGTAGACCAAAGCAGTCTGGGCATATCTTACCGTTTAGGTGAAAAGTTTCAGGCATCAGTGGAAGGCTTTTACAAGAAATATCACCACGTACCTTTCTCTGTGGCAGACAGCATCCCGCTTGTATGCAAGGGAAACGATTATGGAGTTATCGGTAATGAACTGCTGTCATCCATTGCCGAAGGACGTTCTTATGGATTGGAGATTCTTTTAAAATGGCTCGTTGCGGGTAAATTCAACATGGCTTCTTCCTTCACGCTGTTTAAAAGCGAATACCGTAATGGGAAAGACAACCGGTACATAGCTTCCGCATGGGATAACCGTTTCATCTTCAACCTGAGCGGGACTTATAACTTCCCTCATAACTGGAGCTTCGGAGCGAAAGTGAGTTGCATAGGCGGAGCACCCTATACTCCTTATGACACGGATAAATCCTCTCTTGTCACGGCATGGAATGCTCAGGGGCGTCCTTATTATGATTACAGCAGATACAATTCGGAACGCCTTCCCGCTTTCGCCCAACTCGACATCCGCATAGACAAGACCTTTTATATCAAGAAATATATGCTGGGATTCTATATCGACTTGCAAAACATAACGAACAGCAAACTCAAACAACAGGACATCCTTATGAGTACCGGACAAATAGACCCGGGCAACCCAAACCGGTATATCATGAAACACATCGAGCAAAAAAGCGGAACGATATTACCTACATTGGGCATTACGTTCGAGATATAATGTTTTTTTAGAAAATTAATATTAAGAGATAAGACAAATTCTTGTAGAAGAGAAATTTATCCGGTAAATTCGGCTCAATTAATTCAAACACTTCAAAATGGAATTTGTCATTATTCTACTCCTTCTAGTGCTAAACGGAGTCTTCGCTATGTATGAAATCGCCTTGGTTTCTTCTAATAAAGCACGTCTTGAAACATTTGTCAGTAAAGGTAATAAATCAGCCAAAGGTGTACTGAAACAGTTGGAAGAACCAGAAAAGTTTCTTTCCACCATCCAGATCGGCATCACATTAATCGGTATCGTATCCGGTGCCTTCGGAGGCGTTGCCATAGCAGAAAGCCTGCGTCCGTATTTCGAACAGATACCGGTAATAGGCGTATATGCCAAAGACATATCCATGATAACGGTAGTAGCCGTCATCACCTACCTGTCTTTAATCGTAGGTGAATTGGTTCCCAAGTCCATCGCATTGAGCAATCCGGAAAAGTACGCCACCATGTTCAGTCCGTTCATGATTGTACTGACCAAAATATCCTACCCGTTTGTCTGCCTGTTAAGCCTGTCCACCAAGCTGGTAAACAAACTTATCGGTCTAAAAGGAGGTGAAGAGCGCAGTATGACGCAGGAAGAATTAAAAATGATCCTGAACCAAAGTTCACGCGAAGGAATACTGGATAAGGAAGAAAGCGATATGCTGAATGATGTATTCCGCTTCTCGGACAAGCATGCCAACGACCTGATGACGCATCGCACGGATGTAGTGGCACTTTATCTTAATAATACTGAAAAAGAAGTATTATCCACCATCGCGGAAAAACATTTCAGCAAATATTTGTTATTAGACAAGTCCATTGATAATGTGGTAGGAGTAATATCTGTTAAAGATATTATCCTGATGATAGGCAACCAAGCACCGTTCGATTTGAAGAGTATTGCCCAACCGGCGCTTTTCATTCCTGAAAGTTTATATGCCAAAAAGGTTTTGGAACTGTTTAAGAAGAACAAAAATAAGTTTGGCGTTGTTGTAAACGAGTATGGCGGAACAGAAGGTATCATCACCCTGCATGATCTTACCGAAAGTGTATTCGGAGACATACTGGAAGAGAATGAGACGGAGGAGGAAGAAGTCGTTCAACGTCAAGACGGTTCTTTTTTAGTGGAAGGGTCGATGAACATAGATGATTTCATGGAAAGAATGGGAATCATGTTCTTTGATGATCTGAAACAGGAAGACTTCTCCACAGTAGGCGGCATGGCGATGTTTTTCATCGGTAATATCCCCAAGGCGGGAGATACATTCGAATACCGTAACCTAAAGTTTGAAATCATGGATATGGACAATGGAAGGGTCGACAAACTGCTGGTTATAAAAGAAAAGGAAGAATAGGTATTAACCGTTTCAATAATATATAAACTAAACTTTAGCAATGAAAATGAAAAAACTATTATTTGTTTTAGCAATTGCGGCATTCGCCGTATCCTGCCAGTCTAACAAAAAGAATCAGGCAGAGATGACTTCCGAAAGCATGGAAGACAGTGTGTTTATGATAAACGATTCCACTATCGGCGAACTGCAAACCTATACGTATGAAGGATTGCTGCCTTGCGCAGATTGCGAAGGGATCAATTATCAGTTGGTATTACAAACCATTTCTCCCGACAGTGTGGGTACTTACGTAGTCAATGCCACTTATATCGGTGCAGACAACGGCAAGGACAAAACGTTTACCGAAAAAGGAAAAACAAATGTCATGAAAGGTACGCCTTCCAATCCGAATGCGGTCATCATCCAGTTAGTAGGCGAAGATGGTGAAACTACCAACTTCATAGCCGAAGGCGACAGTGTGCTCACGATGGTAGGCAAAGATTTCAAAAAAGCAGCATCTAAATTGAATTATTCCATCAAGAAGATTGCTGAATAACTTCCCGCCGACGGGATTCAATCTTAATACAATTCCAAGGGAAGTTTAAAGAGATGTGGTTGGTATTAATTTCAAACGTTCTATAACGTCAGAATTACCGAGAAGGGCAATTATTGATAATGAAAATCAATAAAATCTTTCTCATAGTATTGATACCTTGTAACATAAATTACTTTCCCGGTGGCTTCACACCATCGGGAAAGTATAACTAATTTCTATCTTTTTTCATCACCTTCCTTAATATTCTTCATATTATCCAATTCTGCATAAGTATAGTCCTTACTTAGATAAGTCACATCCCTTTGCTTCTCAAACTTTCCACTGTCAGTTATCTTATAATAAGTATCCACGCGCTGGGCTCGGATTTTCTCAAACTTTGGATAGGGATAAACTGGCTTGGAAGACTGTATATTTAAGGAATATACTATCACAGTCATATCATCTAAGACTTCAAATTGTTTGACAAATATGGAATTATGTGCCGCAAAACCTACATCCACAGAAAGATAGTCAATCACATTCCCATACATATCAAAAGTTGCTAAATAAGTATGACTAAAATCGCTTTCTGATATTTCTAATGCTGCTAAATAAGTATAATTTCCATGGGTAATTTCATATCTACGAAATATATCTGCCCCTAGTGGCATAGGTGACATTTCTTTTTCTGTGCATCCTATATCCTTGTAATAATATATAGGAATAGGATATAAAGCTTCAGGATTAAAGAAATATCTAGAAGAACGCATATTGTCCTTTCCTTCAAAATAAGGTAATGATGTTGTTGGTATTAATTTCAAACGTTCTATAACGTCAGGATTATTGGCAAGGGCAATCATTGATAATGAAAATAAATAAAAAATCAATACAATCTTTCTCATAGTACTGATACATTATAATATAAATTACTTTCCCGATGGTGTGAAGCCACCGGGAAAGTATCACTAGCTTCTATCTTTTTTCACCACCTTCCTTAATATTCTTCATATTATCCAATTCTGCATAAGTATAGTCCTTACTTAGATAAGAGACTTCTCTTTGTTTTTGGAATTTCCCACTATCTGTAATTTTATAGTAAATATCTATGCGTTGGGCTCTGACTCTCTCGAATCTTGGATAAGTACGTAAGGAAGGGGTATCTATTTTTAATTGATAAACCACTACGGTCATATCCGTTAGTAACTCCCATTGTTTAACAGCAATAATATTGTCCATTGCAAAGTCAATTCCGGCAGACAGATAGTCAATTACATTTCCATAACTGTCTAGAGTTGCAAGATATGTATGGCAATAATCACTTTCCTGACAGTCCAATGCAACTAAATATGGATAATTCCCATGTGTGATTTCTAATCTTCGGACTAACATCGCACCATTTTGCATTGACGGGGTGAATTCTGTTTTGCATCCAAAATCATCGTACATAACGGGGTGTATTGGTGACAATTGCTCTGAACGGACAAAATAATTGATATGTCTAATTGCACCTTTACCATCCAAATACGGAGTTTGTGTTACAGATACTTTTTTGATTGTTTCTATTGGTATTCCAGCAAAAGCATTTGCTGTCATTATTAACATTACAAAAATAAATATATTTGTTTTCATTTTTTTTGATTGTTTGCATGTTTATAAATTGTTCGGGTTAATTGTTCCGTATTCGTATCCATCGTTAGGGATCGCTTGAGTAACAAAATAAATAAGATTACTTTTTGCTCCTGCTGTATCATCTTTCAGACTGGATTCTGCAGGATTATAATATAATCTGTTTGTTCGTATGTTGCACGCTTTTTTATCATTGTTTACTCCCCGACAGGTTTCCATATAAGTATAATATGTCTGTTTTCTACCCTCATCATAACCTTTTCCTGTTACTACAATATAGCGGTCTGTTGATTGATCGGGATATTGTGTAAAGCCCAGTTGGTAACTGACCCCGACAATAATTGGTCTTCCTGCACTTAGATGCCTGTCGATACAATTAACTACTTCCTCGTAGCAGTATCCGCTTGATGAATAAAATTGATATTTTCCATTTTTTTCCAATAGGGCTTGGTATACTTTATTTATGTTTCCAGCAGGATAATTATACAGTTCCATAATTTTCTGTGCTGTTTGCAAATTGGTGAAGATGCCTCTTAGATAAGGAAAATATTTACTTTTATCTATCAGCTCCATTGTTTTTTGAGGGAAAGGTATTCTGAGAGTGTAATCTTCAACTTTTCTGTCTGTTATTTTTCGATTTTTAATAATTTTATAATTAATATAAATTTCTAATTCAATCTCTGCTACTTCTTCGATCTTTGCACCAACATATTCTCCAATATGGCTATCTACAGGATAATAATTTATTATTTGTTTCTTAGGTGGAATATATAAAATTGTTCTAGAAGAGAAATCAAGGGGGAAAGAGCTTCCTAATTGTATGTTCTGGTTGTTGAAACATTTTAAAAAGAAACCGCTTGCTCCACGAATGTTGCCTTCCCTTGAACTAATTACCCATATACTATCATTATATTGGTTATCCAATATAAATTTGATACATAATCTATTATTATGCATCTCAATGGATGGGGCTAGTTTTAATTGTGAAAATGCGCTTAATGACACATTAATTATTAATAAAAATATAACATAAATTCTTCTCATAATTTTTATTTTTTAAATTCTTTAGTTGCTAGTTTAAATAATTCTTTACTTCTCCATAGCATGTATTCGCATTCCTTGCGATATGTATCAGATATGGGTAGGTCGTTGTTGTTCAATTGGTCTTCATAAGCATTTATTTCGTTTTGATAATAGTCGGGGTGCATTAATATATCAATTGACTCTTGAATGTCTAAGTAGTTCTTAAATTCTTCAGTAGCAAGATAAGGAGGAATAGAACCGCCAAATTCTTCTTCATCTAATATTTTAAGAACAGGATAATACTCTTCAGGAATATTAATTGCAAATTTACCAGTTCTGGATTCGGTTGTTTCTTTATCATGGTTTTTATGATATAATTCATGATTAAAACATGAGATTTGATCTGCCTCACTCAAATAAAAGAAGCGTAAACAGACTTTTATTTCTCCAGTTGGTAATAATTGGGCTCTTGCCATACATATTTGTCCATCGTCGAAAAAAATTATTTTAATCTTACTGGCATCGACTCCAAACTTTTTAAATGCTGCTATTATTTTCCTTACAAATTCTTGTTTCTGTGCGTCCGTTGTAGGAAGATCTGCGGGTAACCCACTGCTTCCTCCACCGCTATTACCATTTTGAATTTGTTCCCACCAACTTGGTATGCCCGGATCTGGTGGAGTCGGATAGTCTGGCTCAGGAAGAGGAAGTGGTATAGGAGTTGGTTGTGGAGGATCCGGTTTTGGTTTCGGATCTGGTATTATTGTAACTTCCGGTATTTCTCCATACATTGCATACATACTACTACATTGCCAGCTCCATTCTTCATTGAATGCTCGTGGCAACAAATTTATAAAAAGAATCAATAAAAATAGGTATCGTTTCATTTAAATTATAATTTTGAATTAAGTTTTATTTTTTTTGCACCGGATATGAAAGACATTTTCCGTCATATTCTACTTTTACTATGTATTGTCCGGATTCGAATGGGGTATTTAACTTATAATAATGCTTTCCTTCTGAAAGTGCTTTTGTTGTTTTGCGATATACGGGAAATCCAGTAAGAGTGTGTATGGAAATGTTAATTTCGGTTGGTGCGACGGTTTCCACACAGATGGTAATCTCTGTTTCAAAAGGATTTGGAAAAACGATCATGGTTTCTGGTTTTTCATTATCTGTTGTAGTCGTGCCATTGCTTAATAACAAATACATTGGTCGTCCATATTCTCCGTATTCAGGAGCAAATAGCCGAATGTTTCCGCTTATGAATTGAGTTTCTCCAATATGATAGGCATTAAGGCGCGCATCATTAAAAGTCCATTTTATCTTGGTGCCATAGCTCTCTCGGACTGTCTTGTCGTAACTTGTATTATTGAATAAAATGCAACTGTCATTTTGTATCCCTTCAATCGGGATGGAAATATCACCATTATTTTCAATCCATTGTCCTGTTATTCGATCGTTATCTATATTTAACTGTACGGAAAGCGGTGTGACATTCAGCAGATATTTTCCGCTCCAATCATAAGTAATTAAACTTCCGTGATAAGTAGTAGATTCTTGACTTGGCAATGGTGCGTGAGTTACGTAAGGTACAGTAAAGAGGTTTTGCGAATTTATAACTTCATTCTCTGTTAATAGGATTGGTATTATCGGATTTTCAGGTTCTTCAGTAATCAATTCCTCTAAAGCACCTATGTGTCCACTCTTTTTACTTTGCAGTAATAAGCTTGTTGCTTTTTCTTGGTTGCGTTTCGTGCCATATCCATTTCTATAACATATACCGGCCATATAGAGGCAACCACGATCTTTTTGTAAGATTCCTTTTTCGAATTCAGCTAATGCGGTAAAATAATCTTGTTTGCATCCCAGACCTTGATATAACAGGTATCCTTTTAGAAAATGCCCCTCAGGATAGTCCATGTCTGCAATCTTACTTGCGTATTCATAACTTTCAGAAAAATAAGGCGGCTTTTTATAAATGAGTGCAAGATTCATTATTGAGTGTGCGTAATTCTTTTTTGCTGCTTTTTTATACCATAATATGGATTTTTCTTTATCTGTCATTGTTCCAATGCCGTTCCAGTAGCAATATGCCACTTGATCCATAGCTTCAGGATATCCGTCCGATGCATAATTTAAATAAGTTTGGAATCCCTCTTTTTGTAATTCTGAAGAATTCATTTTGCGAAGATTTGTATAAGCTTTGTACAATTCGACATGCATAACGGAGTCTTCTTTTGTTGTTTGTGCCTGAAGCATATATGTTCCGGAACAAACAATGAGTATCCAACATATTATATTTTTCATATTTGAATGTATTTAGATTGTTATTTGGAAATATTACCTTGATAGCTCTTTTCTTTTTCTTCAACATCAATGATCTGGTTTACCAATCTTAGGGCGTTCGGACAAAAATTTCGATATAATTCTCCGGCTAGTTCGTCGTATTTGGTGCGATCGTCATACGCATAACGGTCAAAAAGTTTCAGACGTTCCAAGCGATAATCGGTGATTGTGCCAACAACTTCCGTACTATCGTATCCTTCTGTCAGATTTCTATCTTTTAGTATCTTCCATGCTTTTTGTGCATCGGAAAGCGCATAGCTTATGTTTTTGTATCCAAGAAAAATGTCGTATTGCTTTTCGTTCAGTATTTTCTGTAAGTGGGTTCGTTCATGTTTCCAATGATCATAGTTCGGATTTTTGTTAAGGATACTGTCCAGTTGGTACAATTGGACATAAAGAGCATCATTCTGTTCTTGCGTCAGCTCATACTTTTTCTGTGCTGCCAGATATAAGGCTAAATGATAATTGGTTATACGGGATTTGTTTTTTGCAGGAGGCTCCTGTGCCAAACAACCGAAACAGCAACAACCACCTATCAATACCAAGGCAGCGATAAAAAAACTTTTTTTCATGATAATAATAAATTTAAATTAATAATTATGTTACCAGTAAAGGAGAGTCCCGTCACTCTGTACTGTGAAAGGGCGATCTTTACCTTGCGAATATTCAGGGATAAGTAAGTAAACGGTGTTAGACGGTAGACCGGAGAATGAGAGCTCCCTTTCCTTTTCGATTTCTTTTTCTCCGCTTTTAATCCATTCGCCATCCCAATAATACAGAGTGTATTTCTTATTTGCCCTGTAAATGAGATATTGTCCTTTTTCAGGAATCCGTAAATCTATTTTCTTCTGGTGATTTATTTTCAGAAGTAGGGTATTTCCTTTTTTATCCATGAGGACGGGATAATATGCATTTTTTAATTCATCGTCTTGATAAAACATTGGCAGATAAATAGCCCCGCAAGCCATTTTTCTAAAAACAGTTTTATTGTTATTTATCCTTCCATAATATACCGGACGCCATTGCATTCCATTAAATACCGTGATAAAAGCGTACTTTTCTTGTGAAGGAAACAAGTTTAGCGGGATGTCTTTGCAAGGCCAGTATTCAGAAGTAACATCTATATAGTTCTGCAAACGCATATAGGAATTGGGGATTTTTTCTGATGGCAATTGTGCAGCTACAGTTTCTTCTTGTTTAGAATAAGTACAACGTATTACTTTACCCGGTTCACGTTTCAATTTAAATTCCTTGATTTCTTTTTCTCCTGCAGTAAACGATATTCTTCTCCCATTTTTGCTAATAATAGTGTTCCACATGTGTTTTCCTATACTAGTTGCCCATTCCGGAACAAAATCATAACTAGTTGCTACTCCTAATGAACGTAGAATAAAAAGACAATAGTTTGCAAGATCTTCACAGCCGCCTTGTTTCCGGAATAATATTTGAGAAGGCGATAATAGAATATCGAATATGTTTAGATCTATTGCATATGTGCTAAAAAAGGTTTTGTCAAGATAAAGACTTATGGCTGTAGCTAATGTGAGTGGGTTGTTCAATTGTTTGAAATAATGATCGAAATGATTTTCATACTTCTTTCGCCATGTCGGATCCAACTTCTCAGTCATACTGCGGTAAGGTAGTAAATACTCGCAAAAATCGGAAAACGATAAATGGGCGGCAATCGGAGATTTCCATTTTTTGAAAGCTCGTTCTACGTTGTCTATCAGAAGATCAGCTGTTACATTATGGATATCTTCCGTTTTTTGCCGATATGCCGTAGCCGAACTGTAGTTCGTTTTGAAAGCTTTGACAGCCTCTTTATAAGTCGGATATTCCAACTCGTTAAACGGGACTGTTTTTCCATCCGGAGCTTTCCACTCAATATATTCTGAATAATGAATATCCATATTCCGGATGAGAAAGAATATAGCTTCCTGTTTTTGTTTGTCTTTTCTGAAATATTCGATTGCTCTTTCTAATTCTTTTCGGTTTTGTCCCGATTTCCGAAGAACGGATTCAATGTCTGACGGATAGGTAGAAGCAAGTAGGCAGACAGAGATTAGACTGCATAAAGATAAAAAAACGATACGGTGAATTTTCATAATTATTTTATTTAATGTTGTTGCATTTCTTTGATTATTTCATAAGCTTTCAGTTTATATTCTTCCACTTTTTTAGAAGGAATTCTGGGCCTCAATTCAATAATCTCGTATGCCATATCCGCTTGTTTTTTTGTTTGACCGGTTTCTCCATACAGAGACATAAGCAGATATCTTGACTCGAAATTGGATGGCAGAATGTGGGAAGCAGTAAGGAAAGCCCCTTCTGCTTTTGTATATTCTTTTTCCATTCGGTAACATTTACCTAAACGGATATAAATGGACGGAGTTGAAGTATAATTTAAAGCCTGAATATGTATGGGGATAGCTTCGGCATATTCTTCATAATAATATAGTATATGACTATAAGCGTCTAAGAAATAGGGTGAGTTATCCAAAACCGTATAATCATCATTGAGAAGAGTAAGGATATGTTTTTTATCAATCACATTTTTATTAATCTTATCGATATGTGCTTTGGCTTCTGTTTGATAATAGGCGATACGCCCATGGTTAAAGAGGAAAATGGTAAATAAAGTCAGCATGATAGCTTTTGACTTTTTGCCTATAGTTATGAAATAAAGTTTATTTGTATCAATAAAGACGGAGGCTGCATAAAATAGAAATAAATACCAAACGGGGAAAGCATTTACAATAAAATTGAATAATCCCATAATAGCAATGAGCCATAACCCACAGACTGCGATTTTGTCTTTGCAACGGATCGAACTGGTGAGAAGCCAGCAAATAAAAATAAGAAAGAAAAGGAATCCGATTATACCTCCTTCTACAGCTTGTTCCAAATAGTCATTGTATGCCATAAAAACTTGGGATGCCGTAGGTCGAAATAGATTATATTCTTTTTCAAACATTCCATATCCGTAACCTTTGAGAGGATGTTGCCCGACCATCTCTATGCATTGGTTCCATATAGCGAGCCTACTGTCGGAAGACGTTTGTTTATATTGGAAAAGAAAACCTGATACAATGATGAATAAACCGATAAATAATAATACAACTGACAGCTTTTTACATAGCGTCAATCGTTTATAGACATTTTTTAGGTAAAATTCGTAATGGGTGTATAAGTTGAAAAGAATATAAAAGGCAGCACCTATCCAAGCAGTTCGGCAATTTAGGATCAGTAAAGCGAAAAAGCACAGAAGAAGGCTGCCCGTGTAAAGTAACTTATGTTTTTTTATCCGGGTGAAAAGTGGTAATGAGGCTGCAATTTGCATGGCTGATACATTTGGATTACTAAAACTTCCTGTTATCTTAAAATAAGGAGATAGGGATTCTGCAATTCCGACAAACTGAAACAAGCAATAGACTGATTGAAAAAAGGCTATAGTAAGAATTATAGAACTTGTTTTTAAACGCAAAGACGTATCATGCGTAAATAGTAAACAAAAAGCCATATACATCCCCAAACTGCATGTCAAATAAACAGGTATATAATAATCAGCTTGGTTTACCATGAATAAAGTATGCACGCTTATATAAATGCACCATAATAAAACTAAAAATGATAGTTTTCCAGTTGGTATACAAGCAGAATATTTATACACTGCTAATATGCATAATAAAATGCTACACAGTGTGAAAGTGAAATAATTGGAAAGCGGCGGAACTAGCATTAGATGTGTGTTAAATACGCATCCAAAATACTGTAATGCAATAATACCTAAGCAAAAATATGAAAAAGAGTTCTTCATCGTATAAGACATTTCTTAATCAGGTTTAACAAAACGGTTACAAATTACAGCATTTTTATTTCCGGCTTTATTTTAATAGCGTCCAAATCTTTTTTAGTTTTATACAAAATAGATATCCCATTTAGTTGGACATCGCAAAATGTGAAAAAGTGAACATAAATTAGCGATAATTGTAAGGTACTATCCTGTATTTTCTTGTTATGACTCTAAATGATATAATCGAAAATTATTTAAGTTTTTATATCGATTACCAATATTGCCGAATAAACATCCTCTCTTTTGAAAAATAGTCCTATCATTTATCTATTAAAAATAAGGATTATAATCTAATGTAAAATAAAATCTCCAAACTTATACCCATATATCTATATAGATATATGGGTATAAAACACATCGTTATTTGTATTGAAAACAGAATTAAGGTTTTAATCGGTTTCCATCAGGAATACAAAGTTATTAACAAGCTATAGGGATGTCTGATAGGTACTTATCTATTTGGGGAGAGCTTGGATGGCTCAGGGTACTTGACAAACGCTTTTTTATGTCGTATCTTTGTAACAAGCAATCGGAAGTTTATTCCGCTCGGCTTCGGGCGATCTTGCGTTTCACCATGGGGAACCTATCGTTTGAGCCGGGCTAAACGGAAAGATGAGCATGGTCAAACGATAAAACCTTTCGCATTTAAAAGAATAACCTTACGGACAAAACAACTTAATGCTCGTAAATTATCGCTTAATCCTCCGCATCCCTCCTGTTAATGCGGGGTGTATCATTTAAGGGGAAACAAAACAGCAGTGTGTATTTATCTTTAAATCAAAAAAATTATTAAAACGTAAACATTTCATATTGCACCTTGTTTCTACTGCATAATTCCAAAAGGAAAAACAAAGAGATCAATAGAATTTTAACTTAAACGAAAAAGAACATGAAAAAATTAGTTCCTATCTTAATCGCGGTCTTCGCTTTTATGGCTTGTGAAAAAGACCCCGATCTGTCTAAACTGGACAATGAGTATTTGGTGTTTACTAATTACGACAAGCAAGCTGACTTTGCAAGTTTTACTACGTATTACCTGCCTGACAGTGTCATGGTGATCGGTGATAAAGAAAAACCTGAATACTGGACCGGAGATAATGCGAAAGAAATTGTAGGCGCATTCGTTACGAATATGAGCGAAAGAGGCTATACACGGGTAGCGGAGAAAGAGGATGCCGATCTTGGTTTACAAGTAAGCTACATTGCCAGCACGCATTACTTTACCACTTACAACAATGGTTACAACGATCCTTACTGGTGGTGGGGATATCCGGGATACTGGAATTCATACTACTGGGGTAACTGGGGATACTGGTACTATCCTTATCCTGTGACTTACAGCTACAGTACCGGTTCATTACTGACTGACATGATAAACCTGAAAGCTCCCGAAGGCAAGGAAGCCAAACTTCCGGTAATCTGGAACAGCTACATCAGCGGATTGCTTACTTCTTCCAACAAGGTCAACATGACTTATACAGTGAGAGGTATCAATCAGGCATTCGCCCAATCGCCTTATGTAAAAGGAAATGCCAGATAAACAGAGTTGAACTTAATAAAACAGATTAATTATGAAAACTTTAAAATATATATCAGTCAGACTAATGGCAATAGCAGCCATAGCTGTTGCTTTTGCCCTTCCGGCAAATGCACAAATCAACCCCAATACGTTTTACAATATAGACTGGCAATTCAATGCTCCGATGAAGACGCATTTCTCGGACAGAGCCAGCGGATGGGGTATGAACTTCGAAGGCGGTTATTATGTAGCACCGAACTTCGGCTTGGGCTTATTCTTGAATTACCATACGAATAACGAGTATATCCCCCGTGAGACATTCCCTGTAGACGAAACATCCACTGTCACTACCGACCAGCAACACACCATATTCCAGTTGCCTTTCGGTGCCACAGCAAGGTATCGTTTCAGTGACGGCGTGTGCCAGCCTTACATCGGAGTGAAACTGGGTGCCAACTTTACAAAGTTCGCTTCCGACTTTTACATTCTGGAAGTCAGAGACAAGACTTGGGGTTTCTACGCATCTCCCGAAATAGGTATGAACATTTATCCGTTCGCCAACAACTCGTTCGGATTCCATGTAGCACTTTATTACACCTATTCAACGAACAAAGGTTCCGTCATGCACTATGACGTAGACGGTATGAACAATATCGGTTTCCGACTCGGTGTTGCATTCTAATCATATAATTTTCTACTAATTCGAAAAGAGTCTTGCAGGCAAACAGCCTCAAGGCTCTTTTCTGTTTTATAGATTAAGCAATTGGATGGCACGGCTCTTATCCGTCGTTCTTACTATAAATGAAAGGTTATGGTTACTTCCGCCATAAGAAATCATGCGGACAGGAATCCCCTTTAAAGCTCCCAATACATGATCTGCAAAATCAGAACATTGCCACCTCATATTACCTATAATACTAACGATTGACATCCGGTCTTCTACCCTAACCAACGTATATCTGGTTAACTCCCTGATAATAGAGGAAAGTACTTTACTCCTTTCCATAGCCAGCGAGACATCTGTTGCCGAAGTAGACACTAAGCAGACGGACGCTTTATATTTAGCCAGCACATCAAATACTTTGCTCAGAAAAAGTCCGGAACGAAGAACATTAGTCGACTCCAGCTTTAAGAACATGACCGAATCCTTGGATGCAACAGCCTTCACCGACTCCGTATCCGATTGACCGGAAATTAAAATATCAGCATGCTCCGGTGAGTTTATATTAAGCAACCGTACCGGAATCTGTGCGGAGCTGACCGGAGCAAGATCATCGGCAGACGGTATATGTTTCTCATAGAAAGACAACTCCTCTGCTTCATCAAAGCTAAGATTGCGCGTAGCATACCTCACAGCCTTATTGCTGATATCCAATGGATAATCCGACCAAATCTGAAGTTCGTCTGCATTTATAGCTTCAGCAATCAAAGCGGCGGGGTATATCTCCGAATGCCAACAATCTACCTCTCCATAAGCATTCATACAAAGATTATTTTGAGTAATAAACAACTTATTATCCGGATATGCCCGTAACATACCGCCCAACTTTTCTTTCATAAAATCTTTTTCAGGTTCCCGGTTCAAGGTCAGTTGCATAAAATCCGTTGCCGGAAGCATCACATTCGGAACATGATGCTCTCTCAGGTAAAATCCGAACAACGCCGTACTGATCAATGTTCCTTGCGCCACCACTTCTCTTTCCTCTGCCGCCGTGAATCGTCCCCTGATAAATTTCCAGATGGAGTTAAAACGATCCAACATATAATCAATGGCTTCTTTGCGTATCGCTTCATCATCGAGCAGGTTATTCAACAACTCGGTAAAATAGAACTCCAATTTCGTAATAACATCATGTGCTTTCTCCGGTTCTCTGTTAAACAGATGAAAAGAAACCTGTTCCAAATGTTCCTTCACTCCTGCAACCGAAGAAAAGACTACAATCTTAGGTTCATTATCCGATACCAATTTTACTACCTCTTTAATGCTCTTTACCGAGCTTAATGCTTCTCCGTCAAAATTAAGAACTTTCATATTCCGTATATTTTCTATTTATATTCTCTATACCCTTCCATTATAAAAGGCTTTTATCAAAATGAAAAGAAGAATTAAAGCCATCGCCTGCCCTAAGAGCAGTTTCCACGTACTTTTACCACCTTTTTCATTACCTTTCTACTTAAAAAGATCAAATGGCATACCAATCATAAATAGAATTAAAAAAGTAGGTACATCAACAAAAAACAGTATTTTTGCAACATTCTTACTTTATCTACAAGCAGAATGAACAAAATACTTATAATAGACGACGAACAACAAATCCGCCACCTGCTATCCCGTATGATGGAATTGGAAGGATATGAAACCTATCAAGCCGCAGACTGCAAATCGGGAATGAAACAACTGGAGATACAAAGTCCCGAAGTTGTACTATGCGATGTATTCTTGCCCGACGGTAACGGTGTGGAACTAGTCACCGCCATTAAAAAGCAATTTCCTTTAACAGAAGTCATCTTGCTTACTGCCCACGGGAACATTCCGGACGGGGTTCAAGCCATCAAAAACGGAGCGTTCGATTATATCACAAAAGGCGATGACAATAACAAGATTATCCCCCTTATCAGCCGTGCCATGGAAAAAGCGCAGATGAATAAACGGGTGGAACAACTCGAGAAACAAGTAGGAAAGAAATATTCATTCAATTCGATCTTAGGTAATTCCAAAGCTATTAAAGATGCTATATTATTAGCCCAAAAGGTTTCGCAAACCGATGTGCCCGTACTCCTGACCGGAGAAACAGGAACAGGGAAAGAGGTTTTTGCACAAGCCATCCATCAAAACAGTCCGAGAAAGAGCAGAGCATTCGTTGCCGTCAACTGTTCGGCGTTCAGCAAGGAACTGTTGGAAAGCGAAATGTTCGGTCATAAAGCAGGTTCGTTTACAGGGGCAATGAAAGATAAAAAAGGTTTGTTTGAAGAAGCAAACAACGGAACCATCTTCTTAGACGAGATCGGTGAAATGGCCTTCGACCTGCAAGCTAAACTCTTACGTATTCTGGAATCCGGAGAATATATAAAGATAGGTGATACCAAACCGACGAAAGTAAACGTCCGTGTCATCGCCGCTACCAATCGTAACTTGCAACAGGAGATAGCCGACAATCATTTCCGCGAAGACTTATTCTACCGCCTGTCCGTATTTCAAATACACTTGCCTGCTTTACGGGAACACCCGGAAGATATAGAGATAATAGCCAAAGCATTCCTTGAATCCTTCTGTGCCAAACTATCCAAGAGAGTTTCAACTATTGCACCGGATTATTTCGATGCATTGAGAAGACACAGCTGGAAAGGTAATGTACGTGAACTGCGTAATGTCATCGAACGCAGCCTCATCGTCTGCGGAGAAGAAGGATTAACCATTCAGGACTTACCGATTGAGATGCAGAACGAGCATTTCGAAACAACTCCCGGCAAAAGTTGCTCGGATTTTGAACTGTCTGCCATGGAGAAACGTCATATCCAACGGGTATTAGAATACACAAAAGGAAATAAGACGGAGACTGCACGTCTGCTGAAAATAGGGCTGACGACTCTTTATCGGAAGATTGAGGAATACGGCATCAAACTATAAAAAAGCCACATCTGCATCGCGCAGATATGACCCGGGATTAAGAGTATTTATAAGTGAAATCTAATTATTACATCTCTTCTTTATGGATGCGACAAAGATAACGTATGTATGTTTCAATTTGATTTACATTGAGTTACATTACCGTGAAGTTATAAAGAGCTTATCAACCAAACCAAAAGCAATACTCCAACAGCAAAACATAGCATCACCAACTTAGCCCGGAAGAAATAGTTCTTCTCGCCCTGTTCGCGCTCTTTTACCTGCCGGTCTATCTCTTCAAACTCCTCAGCGGAAATATCAGGCAGTGAAGGTATCATATCATAAACATGCCCTGCAAAGCTCATAAGTGCCTCCTTTTTTAAGCTTTCCTCCGTTTTACCACAATCTCATCGAAACGTTTTTGCGAGGGAGTACCGACAATGATTTCTTTAGGCGGGAAATGCTTGTCGAAGTCAGAAGCCACAGATTCGTCGATTTGATAGATAGAATCCTCAACGTACCGTCCTTTCATGCCGGACATCGCACGCTCACTAAGGGGGCAAACCTGAAGCGCATCGGCATACATATCATCCTCCGTGCGAATACCGAATGTTTCGGCAGACAAGAAACCCTGACGGGAATAGTAATCGGGATCACCGCACAACAGTATCGCTGCAAATCCCATCCGACGGGCAATATCCCTTGTATATTCAATCATCCGGACACCGATACCTTTCCGCTGATATTCGGGTAGCACGGAGATTGGACCTAAGCTCAATACTTCATAACTGTTTCCATTGTCTGCCCTGATAACGGACTTCATATAGACAACATTCCCGACTATCTTACCGTCACACACTGCAACAACGTCCAATTCCGGAACGAAAGCAGGACAATCACGCATGATATGAAGTAAATAATGCTCGCTACATGCAGGAGAATAATGGTTCCAAAAGGCTTCTCTCGTCACATTCTCTGTTTCGGAATAGTCTGAAGACTGTTCCCGTCTAAGTTCAATATCCATAAGTGCTAAAATTTGATTGTATTACACATAACTTCGGTCGTAAAGATAGGAAAAATACAACGTGTAAATGTATCTTTGTACCGAAACTATAAACAAATAGAGATGAATATCGAAGAATTCAGGGAATATTGCCTTTCATTCAAAGGGGTAAGCGAAAAAATGCCTTTTCCAAATGTAGCCGACAGGTATAGCCGTGACGTATTATGCTTTTATGTAGCGGACAAGTGGTTCTGCTTCGTAAACATCGAAGTATTTGATTTCTGTTGCATTAAATGCAATCCCGACGAATCACGAGAACTACAAGCCCGCTACACAGGCATCACTGCCGGTTGGCATATGAATAAGAAATATTGGATCAGCGTCTACTTCAACCAAGATGTTTCGGACGATAAGATTCGCGAACTTGTCCGCAAATCCTATGACATCGTTGCTGCCAGCCTTACGAGAAAGGAACGAGAAATGTTGTAACGCCCGAAACAAATCAAATCATTGCTTTTTCCCGTTGGAATCGTAACGTTCAAGTGTATTCCACGACCCGTTCTGACGTTCGGCTACGGATTTCAACTTTCCATTGTCGTAATATTCTTTACGATAGACTTCCATACCATTTTTACACTCACCTTCTTCACGCAACGTTCCACTTTCATAAAAACGCTTGTAAGGTCCCTCTTCTTTATTGGCTTTATAAGTTCGCTCGGATTTCAGATTACCATTACCGTTATAATATTCCCGACGAACACCATCACGCTTTCCATTCAAATAATTGGTAGATGTTTCCGGCTTACCATCAGTAAAGTAACGGATCTCCTCACCCGTTTTCTCATCGGCTTTATAAGTTGTCGAGATGGTAGGCGTTCCGTCACGGCGGTATTCCGTCCATACCCCGTCTTTCTTACCATCTTTATAAGTACCTTTCTTGCGGGGAATCCCATCTTTCCACGTTTCCGAATATATTCCGGTAAGCATCCCATTCTTATAACTGCTACGACGCGTATAGTCACCTACATTACTTATGATTTGCTCCACCCAATTACCATCCGGTTTCCCGTCTTTATAATATGTATCAAGTCGCAGTTCTCCGGTTTCATAGTCATAACGGCGGTCATATCCATCTTGTACACCCATCTTATAAACAGCCTCTGTCTCCAATTTTCCATTTTGGGTATAGGACTTGGAAACACCGTTCAACTTACCTTCCGTAAATGTTGCCTCCTGTTGTAAAGTCTTACCATCACTGTAATACAACTTACGATAACCGTCCAGATTACCATTCTTATAAATACTCTCTTCGGCAAGCGCGTTCCGCTTGAAGTGACGATACAATCCGTCGAACATCCCGTCTTTAAAGTTGGCAAGCAAATATTCCGAGTGATACCCGTCGATGATACGGTGTTCTCCCTGTAGAGGAGTCTTGTCGTCATTCAACTGACGGAATAGTAACCTCCCGTCACCGTAGTTGATGACCGACACTTCGTCTATCTGATACACTTTCTCTTGAGCCGCCATATTCAGGGCAATCACTCCGCACAGGAATGCTAAAAATAATCTCTTCATTTGAACCATATTATAGATTAATAAATATTTTACTATTGCCTGCAAATATAAATAAAGCAATTCACAGTTAAAGGGTAATTCCTAATAAGTTTTTCTATCTCTATCTATTTTTCAAATCATATTTATATATCACCTTCGTCCTCTTCTCCCATTAATTCAGGCTTCAGTGCCTCAGGAGTAACGTCTATACGATACCACTCTCCCTCATATAAACTGACGATCAGCGAGTTATCTCCTATCCACCATAGATCAGGAAGACCAACAGGTAAGTCCAGTATAAAATCGAAAACGGAAGCGAACTCCGTCCCGTTCCAAGAGTAACAGAATAGAGAATAGTTGCGGGTAGTGCGGTCACCACATATCACAGCAATATATCCGGTAGTTTCATGAATAGATATACTTTCAGCTTCCAACTCCAGATAGTCAATATTACTTTCCGGATATTTAGATGCAGGAGTCTTTTCGGGCACAACGAAAAAGTGCACGTCATTGTAGTCTCCATAACTTGAGAAACCCAAATGTAACCCCAGATTCTTATCATATCCATAATAGGCAAAATTCAGATGACCGCTAGTTCCTTCACTAGTAGATTTCCAATCTTCTTCCGTTGAATGCCGCTCCAAAAGTATCTCACCCGCAGTGTTACGGATAATAAGATCGTGTCCGCTATCCAAGCACTCGCGCAAGTTCTTGCTATCGCAACTCTTAGCCAAAAGTTCCCGATATTCTTCTTTCGTCAGTTTCGTTATTTTCACCCCATCCGGCTCATTATCTTCTATCTCTTCCGGTTCGTTAGATGCCATGTTCCCCGTATTATCTTCTCCATCATACATTTCCTCTCCTTTATAATCAAAAAACTGTTCGCTCACCAACTCGCCTTGTCTAAATAGTCGTCTACACGCAATCTTTCCACCAGGATGATAATCTTCAAACGTACCGTCGGGAATAAGATCGGAAGTATATTGCTCCAAAGAACGGAGTTGTCCCTCCTTGTAGTCGCGCAACACGATATGAGTATCGGTTATATCTGTCTGCGTAGAGTCGCAATCAGGTTTATTAAAAGAATGAGTTTCGTATCCCTCGTCTTGCACTATGCGGCGGGATAAGCCTTTCTGGTCTTGCCACACCGAATATTTGTCCACGATACGAGGCGATCCCCAACCTTTACAAAAACATCGCTGGTAAGAATCGTTATCAAAATCCCAAAACTCCGACCATCCGAAAGGTTCTCCATTCCTAAACGGTGTCACGTCGTACTTCCGCCCCCATTTGTCATACGTTGTACGTTTTATCATCTGTCCATCTATGTATTCGTTAATTCTCCATAACGTACCATCCTTCCGATAGACAGTATCTTGCTTTATGTATTCTTGTGCCCCCACTGCAATAAACGGTAGTAAAGATACAAACAAGAACACATTCTTAATGATGTTCCTCATAGTCATAATATGTTTTGCATTCCCTAAAGCACTTCCATTATTTATAATAATGGAAGTGCTTTAGTCGGGTTATTCCATCTTCAAAACCTTTAAACCAACTCTGTATAAAATCCATCTTTTCAGGTATCTTTCTAAATTCATTTAATACGTCCACAAAAATAAGCGAATTAATATAAAGGACTTAATAAAACCTATGCTTTTTATTGAAATTTGTTCGGATAAACATAGACTTCTACATTAGGTATCGGAGTTACCACTTATCAAAACAATAACCAACCCTACCAAAATGAAAAGATATCCCCTCTACTCTCTATATTATTCCAAAACACTATCTCACTGATATACCATCACTTACCATATCCACTCTTATTTATGGCACGCCTTTGGCATACCCTATGGCAATAAACAACAGTATTAATTAAAAATAAGAAGAAGATGATGGAATTTGATGTATTAGGATTTGCCGTTTGCGTCCTTAGCGGGGCAGCTTGCTTTTGGTTCTTTTACAAATGTATTGATTGGTTCGAGAATATCTAAATGAAAAGGAGAAAGTAGTTATGTACATAGCACTATTTATTATCAGCGTAATTATGTTCGGGTATCTGATGTATGTACTTATCAGACCTGAGAAGTTTTAACGGTATTAATCTATTGAAGATATGAATACAGAGATTTTAGGTATTGTGGCACAGATTGTCCTGATGGTCATATTAGCATATCCCATCGGGAAATATATCGCCAAAGTTTATAAAGGTGAAAAGGTTTGGTCGGATTTCATGACTCCGGTAGAAAAGTTCATGTACAAAGTATGCGGTATCAATCCGGCAGAAGAAATGAATTGGAAGCAGTTCTTGCGGGCATTGCTCACTATCAACCTCTTTTGGTTCCTTTGGGGAATGGTGTTACTGACAGCACAAGGTGTTCTACCACTCAACCCGGACGGGAACATCGGACAAAGCGTTCACCAAGCATTCAACACGTGTATCAGTTTCATGGTAAACTGCAACTTGCAACACTATAGCGGTGAAAGCGGTCTTACCTATTTCACACAGTTGTTCGTTATCATGCTTTTCCAGTTCATCACCGCGGCAACGGGCATGGCGGCAATGGCAGGTATTATGAAAGCGATGGCAAGCAAGAGTACGCAGACCATTGGTAACTTCTGGTATTTCTTGGTAAGAGGATGCACACGAATTTTACTACCGTTATCATTAGTGGTCGGTTTTATCCTTATCTTACAGGGAACGCCAATGGGATTCGACGGTAAGATGGAAATCACCACTTTAGAGGGTACGACACAACAAATTTCACAAGGCCCTACGGCTGCCATCGTACCTATCAAACAATTGGGTACTAACGGCGGAGGCTACTTCGGCGTAAACTCCGCCCATCCGTTGGAGAACCCTACTTACCTTACCAACATGCTGGAATGTTGGTCTATCCTGATTCTGCCGATGTCTATGGTATTCGCACTCGGTTTCTACCTGAAGCGTAAACGGCTCGGCTATACCATCTTCGGCGTCATGCTGTTTGCCTACATCGTCGGTGTGGTTATCAACGTCAATCAGGAAATGGGCGGCAATCCTCGCATCGACAGCATCGGCATCGCTCAGGACAACGGGACAATGGAAGGTAAGGAAATCCGCATCGGTGCAGGGGCTACTGCATTATGGAGCGTGACGACTACCGTCACTTCCAACGGCTCGGTCAATGGGATGCACGATTCCACCATGCCACTATCCGGCATGATAGAGATGCTGAATATGCAGATTAACACATGGTTCGGCGGTGTCGGCGTGGGATGGATGAATTACTATACATTCATTATCATTGCTGTATTCATCAGTGGACTGATGGTAGGGCGTACGCCTGAGTTCCTCGGTAAGAAGGTGGAGGCGCGGGAGATGAAAATTGCCACTATCGTGGCGTTGCTGCACCCGTTCATCATCCTTGTCGGCACGGCACTCGCTGCTTACCTGTTTACCCATGCACCGGGATTTGTGGAAAGTGAAGGCGGATGGCTCAACAATCCGGGCTTTCACGGACTCGGTGAGATGCTTTACGAATATACATCCTCTGCCGCCAACAATGGTTCCGGTTTTGAAGGTTTAGGAGACAACACATGGTTCTGGAACTACTCCTGCGGTATCGTCCTGATTCTCGGACGCTTCTTGCCGATTGTCGGCCAAGTGGCAATAGCCGGACTGCTCGCCCGGAAAAAGTTCGTGCCGGAGAGTGCCGGAACGTTGAAGACAGATACGGTAACATTCGGTGTGATGACGTTTGCTGTCATCTTCATCGTGGCAGCTCTGTCTTTCTTCCCCGTACAAGCTTTGAGCACGATTGCAGAACACTTTAGTCTGTAATTAAGTAACGAGCTTTGATAACTAACAGAGTTATGCTCTGCAACAAACGACTCCGACTTGCAAACATCATAAAACATTGCAAGCCGGAGTCTTTTTCATATCGCCTATTGTTACTATTATTTCCAAAGGCTACACCGATAAACATTATAGGACTAAAAACTTTGAACTATACCTATGCCCATTCTTCCAATAGCGCACAAGATACGTTCCGGAAGGTAAACGTTGCCCTGTAAAGTCAATACCGAATAATGAATACACCCGGAAATGCTCTACTTCCTCTGAAGCCCAGAGATAACCGTCTTCTACGAAGAAATCGACAGTTGTATTTATATCCGTCAGGTGGGAAACTCCCTCCATATAGGCTAACTTTTTAACCTGTTTCGGTGAAACTGCATGTTGAAATATATAAAGCTCGTCCAATACTCCCTGATAATTATACGCTTGCTCACTCATTGTCATTGCTCCTATCGTCAGATTCTCGGCAGTATTCCCCATATCCCCTGTCAAAGACTTATATGTATCGAGCATTCCATTATGATACAACTCCAACGAGAAACCGGTGTAAACCACACAGAAATGTTCAAATCGATTCAGGGTTAAAGGCATGGAATAATCCAAGTCTACCACACCCGAAGCTGTCTTTACCGTCCATCGAAGGGTCATATCCGGATTGACAGACAATTTGTAACGGTCTTGCCAACTGCCATGACTTACCAAGAACTGTTCTGCCCCGTTCTTCTGCTGCGGACAAATCCAAAGGGAGATAGTAATAGCATCCCTGAAATTCAATTCATCGGAGTTAGGTAAATAGAAGAAATTATTCTTTACTTGCAATGCTTTTACCGAATTGTCGGCAGCGTCATTCGTAAATATCGGAGAAGCTCCGCTGTATTGGGCTGCCACCACACCCGAAACCTTATCTTGTAAACTATCATCAAAAGGGAAATAAAGCAATGGAGTAACTTCGTCATCGTCATTGCTTCTGACCAATACCTCATAATCTTTCGATACACTTCCCCGTACGGTAGAGGCTGTACACGTCAACGTATAAATTCCTTCAGCATCAGGTAATCTCCACATTACATCATCCTTCGAATCTATTTCATCCTCGATAGTTCCGCCATTTATCGTCCACTTTATATCTGTCGGTTGTGCATGGTTCTTCAATTGAACAGATGCCCGAACAACAGAGTTCGGCTGCACGGGCATAGTTTCCTCCACTTGAATCCCTGTAATCTCCGGAACACTAACTTGCGTATCCAAAACAAAGAATTCCACCGAATCACGGCAAGACGCTCCTTTATCTTCTACCGTGACATATAATTTATGCGCCCCAAGCGATAAATCGGCCGGGAACTGTATGGTAGAAGAAAGTTGTTTCTCTACTTTATCTCCATCTATCTCCCAAGCAAATGTGCAAGAAGAAGTAGTATGCTCCACCGTTGCCCGCGCCACTGCAGTCTGCCCTTTCACAAGATAAGAACTTTGCATCTCCAGATTCTTGATACGCAGTCGAGAGCCAAAGTCATTACCCGCATGATAATCTATCACACAATGACCTGCATACAGCAAACGTCCGTCTTGACGCAGGGATACATTTTCCGGCACAAGAGTCAGTAATCGTACACCGTCTGCCGGAATAGTCAGTGCATAAGTCCCTGAGACCGCTTCCGACAAAAAGACTTCGGATACGGCATCATAAATCCGATAACTGCCAGCAGGTAAATGCACAGAAACAGTACGTTTTTCGGTATAAGGATTATAATATAAATAGGTAGGATACTTTAGACGTCCGTCCAAATCAGTCCGATTCAAATCCAACTGTAGAATAGCTTCTACATCCGTTGATTCTACCACTGCTGCCAAATAGCCGACACTCGAACCGCTATAAAGTGACAAATTTGTTGCAGCCCAACCACCTTTCAGTGCATCACCCATCGCAAACGGGCCGGTTCCCTCCCATTTTTCTTTCATTGATTCGAAAGGTATCACTGCATTGGCATCATATTTCCGACTCCATGCCAAGCTCGCCTGCTCCTGATGAGTATCGGGCAATGCGTCGGTATAAAACAAACGACTGGCATTTGCCAGATTCAACACCCAACGGGCATAAGCACGGGCAAAGCGTTTATCATATTTGGCTACCGGAGCCAGTGCCGCAGCTTGTTGAAAACCATTCATCACGAAAGCATAATCATTGCCTCCATCATTTGCCTCGCCTATCAACCCGGAAACATCATAATCTCCCCATCGTCCGACAATACATCCCCAGCCGCGTAACGCCCCTCGATTAAAGCACCAATTAAACATCTTCTCCAGATCATAGTCTGTACCCTCTAACGCATTCATTTTCGCAGCCACCTGAACACCATAAGCCAACTGTAACTCATAAGAGGGATTACTCGTTAAACTATTCAGAAATTCCAAAGATAATTCGGCTCCTTTCAAATACTTACGTTCTCCTGTTTCCAGATAAGCATGATACAGCAGCCATGCGATACTCCCGGCACTTTCGGGTTCTTTAACACCCGATGTCAATGGTTTTCCTGTTATTAAATCATAAGCCCGATGGTTCATATCCGGCAAACGCCATAAGAAAGTATTTCCTCCCAAACCCGAGACAGCTCCCAGCCACTGATCTGCAACGGATATGAACTGTTCCCTTGCCAAAGCAGCCGGCAAATCGGCCAACTGATACAACTGATAGAAATACACATTCGGCATTACATCATACCACCAATCTTTCCCCGATTTGGAAGAAAAGCCATTCAAGTAAACATTCTCACCATTCCTTACATTATAAAAATCCATCACACCTTGTGCAAGTTCGAGCCTACTCCTCTCTTCACATCCGGTTAAATAAGCAGAAATAACTGCCGGCATAACATTAATGGCTTCCGAACCTTTTCCGTGGGAGTTCCATCCCACATACGTATCCATATAGATCGGGTTGTACTGAGCATAATTCATACCTGCCTTTTCCTGAGAAGACAAAGGGAAATGCTCCCCTTCATGCTCGTTGAATACCAAGTCTACATACTGCTCCGTAACGGTTTTCCAATCACGTAAGAGATAAGGTTGCGGAATATGCGGCATCTTCTCGATACGTGGAATAGCAATTTGTTCCGTCTGTCCATTCGATATCATACAAAGACAAAGAAGCCCGACAAACAATATTTGTTTTCTCATACCTATATCCTATTTATTGAAAAAGGCACGGTTGTATCCCAGCCGTGCCTTTTCTCATCAAAACTTATTTAAATTATTTTTCGTCATTATACAACTTATTCACCTGACCATCCGTTAAAGCGACAGTGAAAAGTTTCAATTGATCCATAGAGCCATGGAAGTAATCCCATGCGTCAACTGATGGTTTGAACCAATCACTCCAAGCAGCCATAGCTTCCTCATAAGTAGTGCTGGCACCAATTATCAAAGGAAGGGTTTTTCCTGTAGGAGATACATAATCGGCAGCCCAAGTATTGCTAGCCAATGCAGGTTTACCTGTCTCATCCCAAGTCTTGGTCAATTCACCATTTACATAGAACTTCAAAGTGTGGGATTTATAAGACATAACCACTACCAAATGTGCCCATTCATTCTCTTTTACAGATTGCGGCATTTCATTATCAGCATCAATAATACCTTGCTCCGTTGCTACTGTAAAGAACGGCTTATTCTCATCCTGCAAATTAAACTTAAAGGTATTCCAATAGTTCAAAGAAATAATATAGTTTCCGGCAACTGTTTTTGTAGGTTTAACCCATACTGATAAAGATAATTCATCTTTCAATAAATCACCCTTTGTATAGTCGGAAATTTCCAAGTGTGCACCCTTATCAAAAGAAAGAGCCTTGCCACCTTTAACACCTTCTACAAACAAAGGCTTTTGAGTATCAGTACCAAAGATTTCAGCAGGTCCGGCCTTCAAGACAGCAGTCCAAGGCTTAACACCATTAGAAACTAAATTGTCACCTTCTTTTTCAAAATCCCAAGCACATACCATTTTATCCGTAGGAAGTGCATCATAAGCAGATGCCAAGAATGTTGCTTTGGCTTCTTGAAGCTGCGTCAACATATTATCGACTTCCGTCTGACTAGGATTCTTTTCCAAACCGGTCTTAACGGCAGTTATAATTTGCCGGAAAGCATCAATTGCTGTTTGCGGATAATCAGTTGTAGTTGCAGCTTCCAACAAAGCTGTACATGCAGTTAATTCTTCATTCAACGCAGCAGTATCAGCCTTTACCACTTCCTTGTCATCGTCATCATCCGAACAAGATGTCATAAGTGGTGCAACTAAGGTTACTGCCAAACAAAACGCTACTAATTTAAAATACCTTTTCATAATACTATACATTTAGTTAATAAAAAAAATTGTTAATTATTTTATTCCGAGATTAGAATCTAACTCCGTCTGAGGTAAAGGGAAATAATATCTGGGTTCTATCCATGTAAACCCGGAACCGAGTGCCTCTGTTGCCACCTCTTTCCCCCAACGCATTAAATCAAAGAAACGATGAAACTCAAAGCCCAACTCCTTACGACGTTCCGTGCGAATCAAACTACGCATTTCACTTTCCGTTTTACCGGAAATGTCTGCAAGTCCTGCACGATTACGAACTCTATTCAATGGAGCTTCCGCCAAATCGGGATAGTGAAGTTCATTCTGGCATTCAGCTTTCATCAGCAAGATATCGGCATATCGCAAATAAATATAAGCCAATCCGCCATCACCCTTACGCCCGGCATCTACTTCAGTAAGCGGTTGGTTATGCTTCTTCACCAAGTAACCTGTTGATGACCAAGAAGATGAAAATGTATTATCATTCAACCATGTTTTTCCATCACGACCAATAGAGGCATCCAAACGTAAATCATCGCTTCCATCAGTTTGCTTTTCGGTAAAGATATCCACCCAGCTCTGAGTAGGATTATCAAAAAAGTACCCGCTCTCAATAGAAGGAGCCAGCCATTGATTCAACGCATTGCTACAAGTCGGAACTTGGTTTGATAAGAAACATATAGCAAATATGGTTTCAATGCTATTTTCATTTCCTAGCTTAAAAAGATTCTCATAAGAATCCAAATCATATAGATTTAAAGACTCTAAATTCTGAATACTCGTCAATGCTTCTCCATATTTCTTCTGATATAACTGCGCTTTTGCCAGCAAACCATAAGCTGCTCCTCTCGTTGCACGACCGGTTTCCGTCACCGCATAAGAAACAGGAAGGACTACGGCATCCGTCAAGTCTTTCTCTATTTGAGTATAAATACCCTCTACAGAAGATAAACCTACATAAATATTTTTATCCGAGTTTTGAGGATAAAGCTTCAACGGTACTTCTCCAAAGATATTTACCAATTGAAAATAAGAATAGGCACGTAAGAACTTAGCCTCAGCAATCATCTGCTCTTTCTTTGTGGCATCCATCGGAGTATTCTTTATTCCATCAATCACATTATTGGCACGACTAATTGTTTCATAAGTATTTTGCCAAAACTCAGCGATAACTCCATTGTCACTCTGAACCGTAAAATCATCAATATAGCCTATCTCTGCCTGGTCACCATCGTTACCGCCTTTTACGGCATCATCCGAAGCAACGTCTCCGAATTTCCAGAGGTTAATACTATAGGCAGCAGCATTATAAATTGCATTTACTGCTAATTGTGCCTGTTCTTCATTCGACAGGATATTAGTAGAATTATAATCTCCTTTCAAATCTTCAGTCAAGAAATCATCACATGAAGAAAGCCCTGCCAATACTAAAAATACATATATTAATCTTTTCATTGCTCTTAAATTTAGAAGGTTAAATTAACTCCGAACGTATATGTTCTACAAGCCGGATAAGTACCCCAATCAATACCGTTTGCACGGTCTCCTTCGCCTGATGAGTTAGCACTCACCGTCATTTCCGGGTCAAAACCACTATACTTTGTCAGAGTAAATAAGTTTGTTGCAGCCAAATAAATACGAAGACGGTCTACTTTCCATTGATTCGTTTTAAACGTATAACCAATCTGCAAATTCTTCAAACGGGTATAAGAGGCATTTTCCAAGAAGCGGGTAGATACGCGAGCATTATTAGATTTTGCTTTCCAGCTCGCACGCGGATACTCATTACTGGGATTAGTTTCTGTCCAACGATTATCATAATAACGCTTTGTTACATTGAAACCACGATAAAAGCCTTCATTATCCGTCAATATCTGATTATATATTTTATGTCCATAAGCTCCCTGGAAAAATGCGCTGATATCAAAGCCCTTCCATTCAGCACTTAAGTTCAATCCCAATGTGAATTTAGGAATAGAGCTTCCGACATGCTTACGATCCTTAGAATCAATAGTTCCATCTTTATGAATGTCTTTGAACTTTACATCACCGGGTTTTATACCGGCACCTTGATAAGCCGAAGAAATAATTTCATATTCATCCTGAAAGATGCCATCCATTTCATACATAAAAAACGAACCAACCGGATAGCCAACTTCTGTCTTCGTTGCATAAACACCATTATCTACACGCCCACCAACTACCGGTGCATCAATTTCCAATACTTCATTATGAAGGAAACCACCGTTAAATGCTATATCGAACCGACCATCTTTAAATATATGATGGTAAACCGCTTCAAAGTCAACACCACGATTCAATACTTTACCACTATTAATCCAAGGTGAAGAGGCATTACCAATTGATGGCGGATAAGGAGCTTGCATCAACATATTATCCGTAATCTTATTATAGAAATCAACAGAGAAACCCAATGCTCCTTTTAGAAACTCCATATCCAAACCAACATTGAATTGTTCACTTGTCTCCCACTTCAAGTTCTCATTACCTAACTGAGTTTGTGCATACCCGTTGGCAGCAACCCCTCCGAAAGGATAATAGTAATTAGGACTGTAACGGTCTGAATAAGCATAAAGACCTACATTTTGATTACCGATAACTCCATAACCTGCCCGTAACTTTAATTGATGGAAGATTTCCTGATCTGCCATAAATGCTTCATTGCGGATATTCCAGCCACCGGATACCGAATAAAAAGTTCCCCAGCGATTATCGCCAATAAAGCGGGATGTTCCGTCTTCACGCAATGTGGCATTAATGTAATAACGGCTTTTATAATCATAATTAGCTTGCAAAAAGAAAGAAGCCAATGTAGAAGCCCATTCACTCTGACTCGATTCTCTTTTACCATTGCCATTACCTATATATATCAGATTTTTGTCCCAAATAGAAAAATCCTGATCAGAATTGTTGGCTGTTTTAGCAGTTTCACGAATAGCCTCAAAACCGACTAAAGCAGATACAGTATGAGCGTCATTAAATTTACGATTAAAATTCAAGGTTGTATTGAATGTCCAATTTAAATCTTCTTCATTGGCAATCGTCAGGCTATTAGGATTATTTATACGATTGTTATCTCCCCAAGACCGATTGTACACCTTCTCCTCAAAACTACGGTAATCAACTCCGAAGTTCGTATTCAAATTCAGATTAAACGGTAACAATATCTTAGCATTAACTTTAGCAAACAAAGTCTTATTGTTCTTATTACGGTCTGTATAATCAGCTAATGCCTCCGGATTATATCCGTCACCAAAGAATGTATCATAAATAGCATTTCCAAAATAAGTGCTTGGCTTGTCTATATAATTACCATTGGCGTCTTTCACCGGAATAGCAGGGTTACGGAACATAGCATAACGCACAACACTTCCCCCCTGATTATTTCCATAACCATCACCAGAGCTGGAAACCGATTTTGTATTAGCGATACTACCATTCATATTCATGCCAATATGCAACCATTCCTTTGCTTTTGCATTCAAATTAGCACGGAGTGTCCCTCTCTCGTATCCACTATTTCTGATAATACCATCTTGATTAAAATAGGAACCTGAAACCAAATAACTCACATTATCATTTCCTCCGCTCACTGACAGTTCATGCGAATGCATCATTGCAGTACGGAATATCTCATCTACATGGTTTACATTTGCCAGATTTCCCAACATATCGTCAGTTATAAAACTACGCTGAATACTTGTGCCTATATTATCGGCCGCTGTTGCCTCATTATAAAGCTCAACATATTCTTTTGTGTTAGCCATCTTTACCAAATTAACAGCATTCTGTACACCTACCGTTCCATTATAAGAAATCCTAGCTTTACCGGACTTTCCTTGTTTAGTAGTAATCAAGATAACGCCATTTGTAGCACGTGAACCATAGATAGCAGCGGAAGATGCGTCTTTCAGTACCGTAACATTCTCAATATCATTCGGAGAAATATTATTCAATCCTTCCGAAGACGGAATCCCGTCTACAATATATAAAGGAGCGTTATCCGAATAAATAGAACCTACTCCACGTACACGAACTGAAATATCAGCCCCCGGAGCACCTGTGGCTGCCGAAACTTGTACTCCGGCAATACGTCCTTGTAAGGCTTGCTCGGCAGAAGCCAATGGAGCAGCAGTCAATTCTTTCGTTCCTACTTTCGAAACAGCCCCTAATACATCCGCCTTTTTCATTGTGGTATAACCTACCACAACCACTTCATCCATAACTTCGGACTTAGCTCCTAGTTTTACATCGATAACCGTACGACCTTTAACACTCTCTTTTATCGTTTCATAACCAATATATGATACGACTAACACTGCATTCTCCGGAACATTGAGTGAGTATTTACCATCCAAATCTGTGGTCGTACCGGTGGCACTTCCTTCAATCATGATATTTACTCCTATCAGACTTTCTCCGGAAACAGCATCTGTAATGGTTCCTGTAACCATCTTCGTTGTTTGTGCAAAGCTCAAAGATGAAATGAGCGTGACACAAAGCATAGTCCACATTTTTTTTAACATTGTGCTCATAGTTTATTTATAGCTTAAAGTTTGTTTATTCGCTGTGATGATATGATTACCATCTTTTTCTAATTTTGTACCGGCAGGAAGTTCAACAATGATACGGCTCTGATCAGCCGGAATCATTATCTCCTTAATTCCATTAACATTCTTAGTTACATACTCTTTAGCTACAATATCAAATAAATCAACGCCTGCCGCCAAAGGGTAAGTAATTGTTTTGTTTTCTTTATATGGATTATAATAGAGATAAACCGGATACGGACATTCTGCATAGAAATCCGTAGTATTACAGTTCACTTGCAAGATTCCTTCTACCGATGTAGTATGTACCATTGCTCCCAGAATACCGACAGGAGAAGTGCTATATACACTAAACATACTCTCGGGAGGATTAGAACTTGTCCACTTCGGCCCATCTCCAATAGCTACCGGAGACACTCCTTTTAAGACTTCTTTACCATAATCATCACTTTTGCGCAATCCTTCATAAGCAACATTTCCTTTGGTTAAATCACGCATCTCCGGTAACCATTGATGTTGTTCATCTATTTCATTCGGATAAAATAAACGGCAGGCATTTGTCAGGTTCAACATCCATTTACCTATTGCACGGGCAAATTGCGGTTCATATTTGACCATCGGTACTAAAGGCCATGCTAATTTTACTGAATTCATAAAGAAAGCGTATCCACCATTATCCATGATACTTCCTTGTAAACCATAAACATCGTAATCTCCCCAACGCTCTGCAATAACTCCCCAACCATACCGTGCATTTTTATCGGTACAACCATCAAAAGTCCAATCAATGATTTGCTTAACATCATAATTTGTTCCTTGTTCTGCATTCATCCGGGCAGCAGCAATAGCACTCATTTGTAACAGAATTTCATAAAAGCGACTCTCTTTCTGATTAAATATAACATCCAATGCAGATTTTGCATGAGCCAGGTAACGTTGATCTCCAAACTTCTTATAAGCAGCATATAACACCCATGCATGCCCACCGGCCGCATCTTGCTGTAAAGGGATATTATTGATAACTCCCTCCATTTTACTATAATCAAAATAAGAATAATCATAATTACCATTTAATATCGAATCAGCTTTACAGAATTGTTCGGCAATGCTACGTTGTATGTACTCTGCACCTTCTACATTCGGATATAAATCACACAAAGCATAGTACAACACATTCGGGAACACATCATACCACCAATCACGTCCATATCCACCCCCTAATAAAGCAACCGAAGGGTTCGTATTATTCATAATTATGTTCCATCCATTATCTGAATTGAAATAATTCTGAACCATCTTCACATAGTTACGACCATTCTGATCCGTTTTATCAATACCGACCAAAGTACTACCAATCAATGCAGCCAAAGAGTTTAAACTCTCATGGAATTCTCCATTATTATTTAGCGGACCTTGTCTTGAATCATTTATTGCCGTATAAATACCGAATGTCTCCTGATTGATATTCCTCCTACTGTTATCATACCAAATCAGTGGGTTACCATTCACCTTATTTTCTTCATTGAAGATATATGCATCAAAGTCTTTCGCTTTTTGCTCCCAATCCAATATTTTATAAGGTTGAGGCACATTAGGCATTAATTCCACGCGATTAATTGCCACTTGCTCTACCGGTACACCAAATGATTCTTCCTGACAACTTTGTATCGTCACAGTTGCACACATAGCAATTATAAATACTATTGCTTTATTTAATCTATTATTTTTCATACAAATCACAAGTTTTAATAATATGTTTTGCTAATGGTAAAGATAATAGCTGCAATCCCCCTACAATGGGAAGTGCATATTTTAATGAGAAATCTTCAGAGACTTTAAAAGCTAAGAATAAGAAAAGCAACAATCCAAAAGCACGTCCTACAAATAATCCGATTTCATGGCTCAGAATATAAGCATACTCATTTCTTCCCTCCTTCTTAGAAACGACATCTATTACGCGCAACATAATCGGATAGTAAGCCAAATCATGTAATGGCTGAAATATCACTTTACAAAGGACAAAAATAATCACTCCTACAGCTGAATAAAGGACACCATTGACTAATGTTCCTATAAAAAATATAATTAAACCTATTGAAAACACAATGATACGATGCTTAGGCTTTGTCATACGCCCCAATACATATACCAAAATAGCAGTAACACCACCACTGATACTTTGAATTAATCCCAAAGTTCCTTCTTCACCAACTAATTTCATCACCAATATAGCAGGTGCCGTAACCAAAAAACCTTGCACCATCCCCTTCAAGGAAGCAAGTGCCAATAACTTATTCCAAAGAGCATCAAACTTAAAATATAGGAATTGCTTCGATATCGGATTCTCGTAATTACCCCGTAATATATTGAAACAAGCCAAAATTGCTATAATTGTTGCCATTATTGTGACAATTCTATAAGCTACAGTTACGTCAATCTGAATTCCGGCAAAGACTTTACCCTGCAACTGTGCAATCATCGCTCCTACAACTAAAGGTACAAGTATTTGTCCGACCGTGAAGCCCAGACTCTCTAAGCCAAAAAAGTAATTCCGATTATCATCATTGGTTGAATTTAACGTAATCAGATAACGGTTAGTCCAGAAGAAGCCGGAAGCTGCTCCCATTATAAAACCGATAACCAATAATTCTGCAATACCTAACTGTTCAAGCATCATCATACCAACCATTGATATAGCTGAGAAAAGAATACCGGCACAATATAAATAAGCAACTTTGATATTTTTCAGCAACCAACCATTAATCACCGACGTAAATACAATTCCCGCATACATGGCCAACTGATACAATGCCACATACACAGGTTTACCACAGCTACGCATAATATAAGCACCAACAAATATTTCAACAATCGGCAATACTAAAGCATAAAGCATATTAGTTATCAACAGCACACGCATATTGCGTGGACATTGCTGAAATACGCGGTACTCGTTTAAAAGTTTCTCTATCATATTTAAACCTTTTATACGTTCGTATTTACATCTTCAAGGAACGAAGAATTTCTACTATGGAAAAAGTTGCCGAACAGATTACTTCATCACTGGCACCATAATATATATGAACCGTATCCCCATCAACGAACTGTCCGTTTGTAAAGACAACATTTCCAAAGAATCCTGTCTGTTCGTAAGAAGCTACCGGCTCCATAATCGGTTCTTCACTACGTGCTATTACTTTAGTAGGATCATTTAAATCCAGCAATAAAGCTCCTAAGCAATATCTATTTTCAGCATTGGCTCCATGATAAATCTCCAGCCATCCTTTATCCGTTTTTATCGGAGCTGCTCCCGCTCCAACACGAACTGCATCCCATTTTCCGGGACGTGTAGTGGCTATGCAATGATGCTTGCCCCAATGAATACGGTCGGGGCTCTCTGCCAACCAAATATAATTCCCCCCTAATTCAGGACTACTGGGACGATGAAAAGCATAGTACATACCATTCACTTTTTGTTCCCAAATAGCACAATCTTTATTATGAGGAGGGAATATCATACCATGACGAATGTAATCCTTAAAATCCCTTGTTTCAATCAAACCAACACCTACCGCTACGGAGGAAACCTCAGTAAAAGTCAAGAAATAGCCATCCTCTGTCGTTGCAACTCTACAATCCTCAATACCAAAAGCTTCCAAGGCACCTTTCCCGAAAATCGGAGGATAGGCAGGATCTTCATAAAAGTTCACGCCATCATCACTACACACCAGGCGCAAATACGACATCGTAGTCAAATAATAATTGTTTTTATATACGATAACACGGGGATCAGAAGCATCTAAATCCGGATCATTCTTATCGAAATGGAGAACTTCAATTTCTCCCTTATCATTATAAACAGGAAAACTGATTTTACCTTCTAGTTGTTTCGGACGTTCAGCTACACGTAATAGTAACCAAATCTTGCCATTCATACGAAACACTCCGGGATTCAACAAACAAACAATTTCCATTCCTTCGATACCGGGTTTCAGGTCGGAAGGTTTTAAGATAGGATTCTGTAGATTTCTTTTTGCTATATCCATAATATTAATGATTTTAATAGGCCAACATTCTATTCGAAACGTAAGAAATATCCCGTCTCGATTTCGAAAACAAATGTAAGGTTCTGCTAGGTAGAGAGCATCTACTATGATTTCAAAAGGATATACTTCTCTAAAAATCATCATTTTGATACCATAGTATACTAATTTGAAATTATAGTATACGTTCTATAATTTGATTCCAAGTATTTTTGAAACAGAAGAATTAATTCTATCTTTGTTTTCCAACTTATTCTATTACGATGAATAAAACAAGAAACTTCAACTTTACGATTTGCTTTCTTTTCGCTTTGTTCCTATGTACAATTAAAGGGAATGGACAATCTGTAGAATACTATCATCTGAACAACAACAACGGACTAAGTAACAGTGCTGTCAATACTATTTTTCAAGATAGTGAAAATATCATGTGGTTCGGGACATGGGACGGATTAAACAGGTATGACGGAACCCTATTCGAACAATATCGGCCACAAAGTCGGGAAAAAGCATCTTTATCACATCAAATTATTCGTTCAATATCCGAAGAGAATAATAAATTCTTGTGGATAACCACTGACTATGGAATAAACCGTATGAATAAGCAAACGGAAGAATTTGACCATTACTTTTTAGATTATCACAAATCTTATATTTATCAAGAAAAATCATTCTCTTGCAGTATAAACCATAACGGGATTATAGCAGCAGCTTTTAAAGGTAGCGGTTTATATCTGTTCGATCAAGAATCAGAATCGTTTACTCCGGTTCAAATAGACGGATATAACAGCAATCCGGCTATTACAGCATTATTTTTTGATGAAAGAAACTATTTGTGGTTACAAGAACAAAGTGATAAATTACTCCGAATTGAAATAACCCAAGACCATCAAGCCAAATTAATCCAAGAAATAATACTCCCTGAAAAAGTAGAAAATATCTTTTACGACCAAAATAAATACATTTGGTTTACACAGGACACCCAGCTCCATTATATTAATGTATATGATATTAAACCTAAGATTAACCCGACAGATATTAAAATCGAAGGAACACTTAATACAGTATACAGTCACAATAACCAAATATTTATAGGAACAACAAACGGATGCTTTGTATTTAGTAATAACCGCTTAGTCCGCTATCTGGATACCGAAGTATCTGTACTTTCCTTATATAAAGGTACACAAGATATTCTATGGATAGGAACCGATGGAAAAGGTATCTACCAGAAATACAAAAAGCCCAATTTTATCACACTTATCGATCAGAAAAGGTTTGCCCACACGAATAATTTTCCCATTCGTGCCATATTACAAGATAAAAATAATAATATATGGATTGGCAGCAAAGGAGGAGGGTTATCCCGTATTTCCTATTTAGGAGTACCCAACTTTGAAACATTCTCAAATTATAATGTGGGTATAGGTAGGACTTATAACTCCGTACTATCACTAGCACAAGGCAATAATTGTATTTGGGTCGGTACCGACGGGTTTAAGTTGCAATACTTCGACACTCAAAACAATAAACTAAAATATCCTGATTTCCTTGATTCCTCATTAGCCCAAGCCATATGCTCTGTTTATAGTATTCTGCAAACCGATTCATCAACACTATATGTAGGTACAAGCGGTGAAGGTTTCTTTAAGCTATCAATCAATACTAAAAACCAAATAGAGAACATCACCCAATTCAAACACATAGACGATAACCCCAATAGTGTCAGTAGCAATATTATCTATGCAATACTCGATGACGGAGATTTCTTATGGATTGCTACACGGGGAGGAGGGCTGAATCAATTCAATAAAAAGACGCATCAATTCTCTATTTATAAAAATGAACCGGATAACTCTAATTCCATTTGCAGCAATGATGTCATTTCTTTATTAAAAGACAGTTCCGGGAAACTATGGATAGGAACCACCTCGGGCTTGAGTATATTGACAACAGACAAAGATGGAACAAACAAATTCAAATACATTGAAGAGAGTTCGGGGTTACCCAATACGAATATACATGCCATCCTGGAAGATTGTTATCATTATATTTGGGTCAGCACCAGCAACGGGCTTGCAAAGATTAATCCCAACACCTATCAAATTACAGCTTACTACCATGAAGAAGGGTTACAGGATAATGAGTTCTCCGACGGAGCAGGCTTCGCCAATGCTAAAGGCACAGAACTATATTTCGGTGGCATTAATGGTTTTAATATTTTGCATCCTTCCCTGATTGCCAGCAAAGATTTCACCCCCAACCTTATTCTCAATCATGTGAAAGTAGATAACATGCCTTATCAAATTCACCAAAATACGATTAAGACAAATTATCAAACAGGGTCAATCAGCCTCTCTTTCTCTGTATTGGATTACTTGGATAATAAAAAATGCCAGATTGCCTATAAATTAGAAAAACGAACATTGATAAGCAACAAGAAAGATGCACAGTGGAGCTATATAGGTAACAATAGAAACATCATCCTAAACGAGCTTTCATCGGGAGAATATACCCTCTACGTAAAATCCTGTAACTCCGAGCAAGTATGGAACACTCCTATGCAGTTTTCCATATTAATTACACCTCCGTTGTGGGCAACCCAATGGGCTATCTGGTTGTACATTCTGATAGTGACATTAGGAATATGGTTGTTTTACCGAGTTAAAAAGACCAGGCTCATCATGAATCATGAGTTGGAAATGGAAAAACAAGAGAAGATAAAAAAGGAAGAGATACATCAAGCCAAACTACGGTTCTTCACTAACATCGCCCATGAATTCTCCAATTCAATCACTCTTATCTATGGTGCCATAGAGCAAATATTCATGAACGAAAATCCCGATGTAAAAATAAAGAAGCAACTCTTGGCCATACGTCGGAATACAGAGCGCATGCATGAGCAAATACAAGAACTAATGGAGTTCAGAAAAGCAGAAACGGGTCATCTACATGTACAACTGGAACAAGTAGACATCTGCGAACTAATAAAATGTACTTTGGACAACTTCATAGATATAGCCGACTCTAAAAAGATTAATCTGACATTTGATATTCAGGAAAATCTGCCATTATGGATTATAGACCGCAGTATGTTGGAAAAAGTAATATTCAACTTATTATCCAATGCCATAAAATACACACCGACAGAAGGATACATTAAGATTAATGCTACTATTGATACAAACAATCAACTTATAATCGCTTGTACGAATAATGGTCCGGGAATACGTCCGGAGGATTTATCCAATGTATTCAACCGGTTCACCATTCTGGATAACTTCGAAACGAAACTTTCCCAAGGACTATATACCCGTAATGGTATAGGATTGGCTCTCTGCAAAGATTTAGTCAACTTAATGGGAGGAGTTATTTCCGTCAACAGTGAAATCAATCAATATACGACTTTCACCATTACATTGCCCCATCATACCGACAATGAAATATCTGTTGTAAAGGAGATGATGACCGCACCGCAGGATAAAACGGCAGGGCTTTTCACCAATCAGCGTCCCATCGTACTTATTATCGACGATCAAGAAGATATCCGTACACTGATTAAAGATGTTTTAGGTGAAGAATATGAAGTAATTCCGGCATCCAACGGATTGGTAGCTTTGAACATATTAAAAGATACATTGCCGGATTTGATTATTTGCGACATCATCATGCCACAAATGAACGGCATAGAGTTCATCAGTCAAATAAAGAAGGAGAAACGCACGCAATACATCCCTATTATCATGCTTTCCAGCAAATCGACCATCGAAAGCCACATCAACGTATTAGAAACGGGGGCCAATATGTTCATCAACAAGCCTTTCCATCCACGATACCTAAAGGCTGCGGTAGAGCGCATTCTGAAGAATGACAGTATGATGAAAACTTTCTCCGAATCACCGGCCGCTTACCGGGAAAAGTACAACAACACACTGATAAGCAAAGAAGACAAGCAGTTTATCGACCGGGTTATCGAAGCTATCAGCAATAACTTCGGAGATGAAAACTACAATCAGGATTCCTTATCCAGTGATTTAGTCATCAGCCGGGTACAGTTATACCGGAAGATTAAGCAAATCACACAATCCACCCCCGGAGATTTCATTCGGAACTATCGGTTGAAGCAAGCAGAAAATATGCTGATTCATACCGACAAGACCGTATCGGAAATTATCCTTGAATGCGGATTCCATAACAAAGCCTATTTTTATCGCGAATTTGCCAAGTTACACAATTGCTCACCGAAAGACTTCAGGGCACAAAAAGGACAAGATGAGGATGCTAAAAGCACTGATCTATAAGCCCAAATGACAAAATCCGGTTATAAAATCAGTCCCGAAAATTTATAGCCGGTTGATATGCTATTCAACATACGGTCCTTTGTTTGCAAACGATAGGAGTTTGTAAACAAAGGACCGTATGTTTGTTTTCAATCGACCGTATGTTTGTAATCAAACGTCCTGATGTTTTTTAAAAACAACCTGATGATTGAAAAAGACACCAAGGTGATTGTAATCAACGTCAAGTAATCTGTTGAATGATTCCATCTTTTCCCTCTCACAAATATACCTTTCAAAACAATAGTTCACCTTTCCAAAATGAAAAGGTCGTCTTATAAACGTGGTATGGACTAACAACCGATATATAGCTGATATTCTTCTCTTTATCCATTAGTCCCATAATTTGGCATGCCTTTGGCATATACTCCTGCATAAAAAATAATAGTATACAAATTAAAAGGTAAAGAGACTATGGTTAATAACAAATCAGCTTCCTTATTCCAAAAGGAGCAAGTGATGGAGAGCCTGAAGCAATCATTCGTGAAACTCAACCCGAGAGCGATGATAAAGAACCCGATTATGTTCACCGTAGAGGTATGTACGGCAGTCATGTTTCCGGTGACAATCTACTCCATATTCAATGATGCACAAGGCTCGTTCGCTTACAACATCTGGGTGTTTATCATCCTATTCATTACTTTACTGTTTGCCAACTTCGCCGAAGCAATAGCCGAGGCACGCGGAAAGGCTCAGGCAGACAGTTTGCGAAAGACGCGTGAGGAAACTCCTGCTAAAGTCATTATAGGTGACAAAGTGCAAACCGTGAGCAGTTCCGGACTGAAGAAAGGCGATATCTTTATTTGCGAAGCAGGTGATACCATCCCTGCCGACGGAGAGATTATCGAAGGACTCGCCTCCATTGATGAAAGTGCCATTACGGGAGAATCCGCTCCGGTGATCCGCGAGGCGGGAGGCGACAAAAGTTCCGTAACGGGTGGTACGAAAGTATTATCCGATACGATCAAAGTATTGGTTACGCAGCAACCGGGTGAGAGTTTTCTCGATAAGATGATAGCCCTTGTGGAAGGTGCATCCCGACAGAAGACCCCGAACGAGATAGCCCTGACCATCCTTTTGGCCGGCTTCACACTGGTATTCGTCATTGTATGCGTCACCCTGAAGCCGTTTGCCGATTATACGGGAACAGTCATCACCATTGCGTCGTTCTTATCTCTGTTCGTGTGTCTGATACCAACGACTATCGGTGGACTGCTCTCTGCTATCGGCATTGCCGGAATGGACCGTGCCCTCCGTGCCAACGTCATCACCAAGTCCGGTAAGGCAGTAGAAACGGCAGGCGATATCGACACACTGCTGCTCGACAAAACAGGAACCATCACTATCGGTAACCGCAAGGCTACGAAGTTCTACCCGGTAAAAGGTATGGACGAACATGCGTTTATAGAATACTGCCTGCTCTCGTCTATCTCCGATGAAACACCGGAAGGTAAGTCTATCGTGGAACTAGGACGCGAAAACGGAATACGAATGCGCAGCCTCAACACGACCGGAGCCAAGATGATTAAATTTACCGCAGAGACCAAATGTTCCGGTGTAAACCTTGCCGACGGAACGGAAATCCGTAAGGGAGCTTTCGATGCCATCCGCAAGATTACCGAAGAAGCAGGTAATGTATTTCCCGACGAAACACAAGAAGCAGTTGCTTCCATCTCTTGCAACGGAGGTACACCATTGGTGGTATGTGCCAACAAGAAGGTTATCGGAGTCATCGAATTGCAGGATATCATCAAGCCGGGCATTCAGGAACGCTTCGAACGTCTGCGCAAGATGGGTGTAAAGACTGTAATGGTAACGGGTGACAATCCACTCACTGCCAAATACATTGCCGAGAAAGCAGGTGTAGACGACTTCATTGCCGAAGCCAAACCGGAGGATAAGATGAACTACATTAAAGAAGAGCAACAGGCAGGTAAACTTGTTGCCATGATGGGTGACGGAACCAATGACGCCCCTGCCCTCGCCCAAGCCAATGTAGGCGTAGCAATGAATAGCGGTACACAGGCAGCCAAAGAAGCCGGCAATATGGTAGACCTCGACAATGACCCTACTAAACTGATCGAGATTGTAGAGATTGGTAAGCAGTTGCTTATGACACGCGGAACGCTTACAACCTTCTCCATCGCCAACGATGTGGCAAAGTATTTCGCCATTATTCCGGCATTGTTCATGATTGCCATCCCGGAACTCGCCGCACTCAATATCATGGGACTTCACAGTCCGGAGAGTGCCATCCTTTCGGCAGTCATTTTCAACGCCATCATCATTCCTATCCTGATACCGTTGGCACTGAAAGGAGTAACATACAAACCGATAGGTGCAAGCGCACTGCTCCGCCGCAATCTGCTCATCTATGGTCTGGGCGGTGTCATAGCACCATTTATCGGTATCAAAGTAATAGATTTATTCATAGGATTATTCTTTTAAATATCAGCAACAATGAAGAACTTTATTAAATCACTTAAGCTTACACTCGCATTCTGTGTATTCTTCTCCGTATTCTATGTATTGATTCTGTGGATATTCGCACAGTTCGCAAGCCCCAACAAAGGAAATGCCGAAGTAGTCACCCTGGATGGAAAGATAGTGGGTGCGGCAAACGTCGGTCAATCCTTTACCAAGGACATTTACTTCTGGGGACGTCCCTCCTGCGCCGGTGACGGTTACGACGCTACCAGCTCCGCCGGCAGCAACAAAGGCGTAACCAATGAGGAATATCTCACCGAAGTATCGGCACGGGTGGATAGTTTCCTTGTTCACCATCCCTACCTCAACCGCAATGAAGTACCAGCCGAAATGGTAACGGCAAGCGGTTCCGGACTCGACCCGGACATCACCCCCGAATGTGCTTATGTACAAGTAAGGCGTGTAGCTCAAGCACGAGGGATGAATGAAGAACAAGTCAAAGCCATTGTAGATAAGGCAATAGAAAGGCCGCTACTCGGTATGTTCGGAACGGCAAAAGTAAACGTACTAAAATTGAACATCGCATTAGAGGAAACAAATGATCAGAAAATACATATTTAATATGAAGAAGTATATGAAAAAGATAATCGACATAGACAGTGAGTCTAAAGGTGCTATTAAGATAATGGCAATCATCGCCGCATTCCTATGGATTGCAACAAACACCTGCGCCCAGGCACAGGAGAAAGGTGTCAGTTTCAATGTGCAGGGAGACTTGGTAAGTTCCTACATATGGCGTGGTATGTATCAATCCGGTGCGGCAATCCAACCTACACTCGGATTGAGTGCAGGAGGTTTCTCGCTCACGGCATGGGGTAGCGTGGACTTTACCGGACAGGGACATAAGGAAGCAGACCTCACCGCAGCATACAGCGTAAAAGGTTTCACCATCTCATTGGCTGACTATTGGTGGGCAGGACAAGCCGGTTCTAATACAAGTGGCGAAAAGGCGAATACCGATGTAGACGGTGCAGGGCGTAACAAATATTTCAACTTCGACAATCGCGATACCAAACATATTTTGGAAGCCGGACTGGCATATACACTTCCCGTTGAGAAGTTCCCGTTGAGTATTGCGTGGTACACCATGTTTTGGGGAGGCGACAAAAAAGTCAATGATAAAGGGGAGGTGAAGAATGCTTATTCTTCTTACATCGAGTTGAACTATCCGTTCACCGTGAAAACCGTAGACCTGAACGCCACGCTCGGTGCAAGCCCTTTCAAATCACCGGGCAACTATTACAATGATGGTTTCGCCGTAACAAATGTAGGATTGAAGGCAACAAAGGCTATCAGGTTTACCGATAATTTCTCCCTGCCCGTCTTTGCACAAGCTATTTGGAGCCCGAGTCGGGAGGACGTGCATTTCGTGTTTGGTATCACATTAAAGCCATAAATACCATAATAAGAAATGGATAGAGAACAAAACGTGCAACACTTCCTCGACCTGATAAAGAAGTCGCGTCGCGGTAAATTTAAGATCTATATCGGTATGATAGCCGGAGTAGGCAAATCTTACCGTATGCTGACGGAGGCTCACGAGCTTCTAGCCGGAGGAGTGGATGTGCAGATCGGTTACATTGAGACGCATGGACGACCGGACACGGAAGCATTAGTGACAGGACTGCCCGTCATCCCCCGCCGGAAGATATTCTATAAAGGAAAAGAAATAGAGGAAATGGATCTGGATACCATCATACGGATTCATCCCGAAATTGTCATCATTGACGAACTGGCACATACCAATGTGGAAGGCAGCCGGAATGAAAAGCGATGGCAGGATGTGCTCGATTTGCTCGAGGAAGGTATCAACGTAATCAGTGCCGTCAATATCCAGCATATTGAAAGTGTTAACGAAGAGGTGCATCGCATCTCCGGCATCGAGGTAAAGGAACGCATCCCCGACAGTGTTCTCGAACAGGCAGACGAGGTAGTCAACATCGACCTCACCGCCGAAGAACTCATCACCCGTCTGAAAGCCGGAAAGATATACCGCCCGGAGAAGATAGAACATGCGTTGAACAACTTCTTCACGGTAGAACATATTCTCCAGTTGCGCGAACTTGCCCTAAAAGAGGTAGCACTCCGGGTAGAGAACAAGGTGGAGAACGAGGTGGTGATATCCAATGTAGGGGTGCGACATGAGAAGTTTCTCGCCTGTATCAGCAGTCATGAGAAGACACCCCGCAAGATCATCCGTAAAGCAGCAAGGCTCGCCGCACGTTACAACACCAAATTCGTTGCCCTGTACGTGCAGACACCCAAAGAGAATCCCGACCGTATTCCTCTCGCCAGCCAGCGCCATCTGCTCAATCACTTCAAACTCGCTACGGAATTAGGCGGTGAAGTAGTGCAGATACAGTCGGCGGATATCATCGGAAGCATCCTGAAAATATGCAAGGAAAAGCAAATCAGTACCGTGTGCATGGGAAGTCCGTCTTTCAAGCTACCACAGATATACTTCTCCATTACCCATTACAAAAAATTAATAGATACACTGTCGCAGTCTAACATAGATTTGATTATCTTAGCCTGCAATTAACATGAACAGCCATGAACATTAAAACGAAACTCACTTTCGGCATAGGCGTATTGGTAGCCATGATTGTACTGCTGGTAGTTCTTTCGGCAGTAAACCTCCAGATACTGACTGCCACCGAGCCTGACAGCCCTGCAGCAGGTCCAGGCTTGCAACGGGCATTGATGTGGATCTACATCGTAGGCATTGCCTGCATTCTTATCGGAATCGGCATGTTGTTCCGCCTACCCTCCTCCATCAACAAGCCCATCAAGGAACTGACCAACGGCATCATGGAGATAGCCAACCATAACTATCAGAAAAGATTGAATCTCGGCCCGAATGAGGAGTTTATAGAAGTAGCCGAAAGTTTCAACCGCATGGCGGAACGGCTGGCTGAATACCGGGCAAGCACTTTATCCGACTTGCTTGCAGGCAAGAAATATATTGAGGCAATCGTCAACAGCATCACCGAACCGATCATCGGGCTGAATAAAGATAAACAGATCGTCTTTGTCAACGAGGCAGCTCTCAACGTGCTGAACCTGAAACGGGAAGCCATTATCAATCAATCAGCTCCCGAACTATCCCTGAAAAATGATTTATTGCGTCGCCTGATACGGGAACTGCTCAACCCCGGTGATACGAAAGAACCACTCAAAATCTACGCAGACAACAAGGAGAGTTATTTCCAAGCCAAATACATCCCTATAAAGATGGTAGAGACCGGCGAGAAAGAACAGACTTATATAGGAGACGTCATCCTGCTGAAGAACATCACGGAATTCAAAGAACTGGATGCAGCTAAGACAACTTTTATTTCTACTATCTCCCATGAGTTGAAAACCCCAATCTCCGCCATCCTGATGAGCCTTCAATTATTGGAAGACAAGCGGGTAGGTGCACTCAATGAAGAACAGGAAGAGCTATCCAAGAGTATCAAAGAAAACAGCGAACGTCTGCTGGGCATCACCGGTGAACTGCTTAACCTGACGCAAGTGGAGGCCGGCAAACTGCAACTCATGCCGAAGATTACCAAACCAATTGAGTTAATAGACTATGCCATTAAAGCCAACCGTGTACAGGCAGAACGATTCGGTATACAGATAGAGGTAGAATATCCTGAAGAGAAAGTAAGCAAACTGTTCGTGGACAGTGAAAAAATAGCATGGGTGCTCACCAATCTACTAAGCAATGCCATCCGCTATTCTCCGGAAAACGGGAGGGTAATTATCGGTGCCCGTCAAGAAGACGACTATGTGGAAATGTACGTTCAAGATTTCGGCAAAGGCATTGATCCGCGTTACCATCAAAGTATCTTCGACCGTTATTTCCGTGTACCCGGTACTAAAGTACAAGGTAGCGGTTTAGGACTTTCCATATCCAAAGACTTTGTAGAAGCGCACAACGGGACACTCACTATCCAAAGCGAAGTAGGGAAAGGAAGCCGGTTTGTCATTCGGTTTAAAGTGAAATAGAGAATCTGTCATATTAAAGAAGGAGATTGTGTCAAAACTATCTCAATTCCCCCGCTTGAGCGGGGGTAGGGAGTGTGTGAATTTTCTAACAGTTTAATAAGCAAAGAAAGATCACACACCCCTTAATCCCCGCTCAAGCGGGGAAACTTAGATGCTTTGACTTTTGGCACAACCTCCTTCTACAAATCATATCGTGCAAATCCTCAACGATTCTTTATTTCACGTATACCTTACCGGTCACTATGCCGTCATCCGTAACTATTGATAGAATATACAATCCCTTAGACATAGTATCCATATCGATTTTATCCGTACCAGAATAGTTGCCAACCAACATACCATTCACGGTATAAACCCTAGCCACACTATACTCTTTCAGAATAGACAAAACATTGTCCGAGAAAATATAAGTACCATTCATATACTCTTGCGATATAGACTGTGGAGGATTCGTGTTCCATATCTTTGCCGAATACAGATTATAAGTAGTTATCACAGTTCCTTTAGCAGCCTTCTTCTGACCGTCGGCTATAAATCCGAAATAATAAAGTCCGTCTTCCTGAATGGTTACCATACCTGTTGCTGTTTGTTTATCCTCAGATATAACCTTACCGATAGCGATAGTCTCCGTAAATGACTCAGGCATATCCTCTCTTGCCATATACATTCCGATATTTATCTTTGCCACCTCTTCTTCTTCAAGGTTTTCCGGGTAATCAATGGATAGCTGATAATCAAAGCTCACATGTATTTCATCACCTTTGCGGCACTGAAATACCGGCGCAACATATACACCCGGCAATTCGGTGGGAATATCCATATAGGAATAAGCGGCACGATTGGTTTGCATAAACGTTGCATCACCTTCCGATACCTGTGCCCACTGCTGGAAAGCTCTTGAAGGATTGTAATGATACCATTCGTCTTCCCTGTTTGCAAAATCAGCCTCATACGTTCCCAGCTCCATACCCGTCGTTACAGGTTTCGTTATAGAGAATAAATCCATATAAAAATTACCTGCCGTTGTTGTGGAAGAGCACTTCACACCAATATAATACTTGCCGGACTGATTCAAGCTGATACTCTTACATATTTTCTTGTACTGTTTTGTACTGACAATTGATTTTTCCGCCTTATACACAGATATGGTCATTGATTCACTATCAGGCGCAGTACCTAAGAATATTTCAAAGTCTTGCCCATATACTTCCGGATCAATCATATTAAGGAAAGTGCGGTAGAAGAAACTGAAATCATAAGTCCCTGCCTCAATATCTATACATCCTGAATATGCCCAGTCTCCATCGGGGTTCATTGCCGAGCCCGAATGATAAATAGCACCGGTGCCACTATAAGCAGAACGGCTTGAGGAAAAATTATTGCCTGTAGCCCAAGTACCTCCGAAGATCCAGTACAAACGTTCCAAATCTGTTTCAAAATCGCATTGATACGGAATAGAACCATTCTCATAATTAATAATGACCGGAGCCACCCATGAATTATTATAAGCATCAATATCATCAGGATCTTTCACTGCCACCTTAATAATATAAGTATTGTTTGCCGAAATATCGACTTTCGTAGTAAATGTATGGGTAACCGTATCTCCGGGAGCTATATCTCCGACATAAGTTTCCGTTATCTCTTTCCCATCATTCACAGTATAAGATAATGGCAGGTTGCTTCTCACGGTAGTTCCGTGATTTGCCACTTTCAAGGTAACTGTATTTTCCGTCAGGTTAAATCCGGTCTCGGCCGAATTTGTTGCAGTAATCATACACATATCTTCGTCCTTATCAAAGCGGATATCATCAAGAATTATATCATGCCCCTGTCCGTCATTGTAAAATGCCAGATAATAATTACCTGCTTCCTGAACATCGACAGATACATATCCCTGCTTGTAATTCAATAAATTAGCATTAGTCAACGTAGCAACGCACAATGGTTCTCCTTTCTTTATTTCATCCGGTTGATCTGTTTTTGTCAGATAAACCTTTATATTACATCCGTCCACAGCAGATGCCGATGACATTCGCGTCAGATAATAGAATGAGATACGTGCGTTACCTTTAGGAGTGTTGATTGCCGGTGAGATAAGCCAATCATTATGCTCGGTACCTGCCAATGAACTGATATAAGCAGCGTTGACTCCATCTTTAGCATAATTCACTTGTCCGTCTATAACTTGCATCAGCTCCCAATAGACAACATCATTGTCCGGATTGGATATGATCCAGTTTGAATTATTTTCCGTGATTTCAAAACTCTCTTTATAAGGAAACGCCTGTGCCTCATATGATGAAATAGTTAAGGATTTAGAATCATTACCGGGATCTCCGTCCGTAGGCAATTTAGTCCCGACCGTTAAAGTATGCATTCCGACAGCACTTAAATCAATCTTACCCGTTTTAAAAGTATATTCAACACTTTCGCCAACTGTCATGGAAGCGATTGTTTCTTCCACTTTAGTGCCGTTATCCAATTGATAATACACTGCTATATTTGTTAAATCTTTATTTCCTATATTTTTAAAAGTAGCCTTCAACTCCACATTATCCTTTGCCAACGTCGCATTCAATGCCGGAGAATCAATCGAAAGGACGGTCACATCATCATACGGATCTTTTATTTGTATATTGTCCAGAAAAAGCTGTCCCATATAAGTAACGGCAGGTTTTATTGCCAATGTATAAAGCCCTGCTTCCGGCACATCAATCGACATGCTTGTTGAAGAATACGCCGGAGAAACAGCCAGATTACCGGTACCGCTAAGAGTCAATTCACTAAAGTCCTTCACAAGATACACCTCTAAATCCGCTTCTACCAATGTACGGTAATCAAATAATATTTTTACCGTTCCCTTTGGCAAAGAAATACAGCTACTCATTAAATAACTGGCATTATAAGTCAATGTCCAGCACCAACCTTTTAACTCATCATTATAATAATGCCAACCGGTTCCTCCGGTAGTAGTGCTCATGAATGCCGTCTCTGCATTATCATCTGTCATGGTAAACGGATAATCAATCTCATCTCCAATAGCAATAGAAACAGTTTGCGCATCATTATCATGATTAACATCCGCATCAGATTCAACCCATACTTTTATTTCATATTCATTGCCTGACCTCAATGTTGCAGGTGTCTGAAAAGTATATTCCCGCTGATCTCCACCGGCCAATACTTCATTCACCATTTCGGTAACTACCGGATTATTACCCACCTGATAGTTCATCTTATACGACTCGACATCATAACCTACATTCCTAACAGTAGCCTTTACTACTTGCTCCGTCTCACAACTGGAAATAGGACTATCAACCGCTATAACAGACAAATCCGAAGCCTTCACCTGATTTATCACAATATTATCCAGATACAGGGAATTAATCAACATAGGGAAAGCCTGCGGCGTTCCATAATCATGGAAAGCAATATAGATTTCCTGCCCGGCAAAGCGGCTCAAATCAACACTGTAATTATTCCAATTATCGGTAGATTGAGGAAGAATAGACAGGATAACCGTTTCGAAGTTTGCTTCATCTGTTCCTGTTGAAGAAACAGCCACTTCAAACTTTATTTTCGCTTCATCCGGAATCGTTGCCATACCATTGTAAGATGAAGCATATCCCATCATAAAGTTCAGGATATCTCCATTATTTACGGTAATCTTTGGTGTTATCAACCAAGAATCCGGGTTAGATCTTCCATAGTCCACAGACAAATAGCCGGTAATAGATAAAGCGGCATTCTCTCCTCCCTGTACAAATCCCGACAAGTTCTTTAAACCATTGTCTGTATAAGGAATTGATTTCCATTTATAAATGTCCCCTGAGCTTTTCACAGTCCAACCCTCCGGTGGAAATGTTTCTCCTTCAAATCCTTCATTCAATGCTTGTCCATAACTTGTAACAGCAATAAGAATGAAACAAAACGTAAGTAACAGATTCTTCATAAGATCGATTTATTTAATTAATAATTGAAGATGATAAATCGTTTCACATCTCTTTTTGACAAAGTAAATCATATTTTGCATAACTGTATGAGGCATCTGCCCTTACTATGCTACGATAACATTGTTAAACCGTACCTACAAAAATACCATATACCTATATAATAAGTTATATATCAATTACATATAATACCGTTATAAAAAGTAACAAAGACATATTTTCTTTATTTTTCCACCCTTTTCCTGTCTTTATTTTAAAGAAAAGCCTGTATTCTCTAACTATTTCTTATATTTGTCATTAAATAAATTCTCACTTTAAACATCATATCGCTTATAATGATTCGTAAATCAATTACATTCATTCTGTTATTATCATTAAGCACCTTATCTGCTTACTCTAATACGACAACCGATAACTACCGGAAATTATTGAATAAATCGAAGATAGTTGCGGCAAACCATGAATCTGCCCTCAATCAAGCATATGTCCAAAAAGCTGACTCACTATTACAACTAAATCCTTCTAAACAAAACTTGATTGCCGCCGAACAAGTTGTTTTTGACATCTGTTTCAGTTTGCATCAACAAGACAATCATCACGACGTTATAAGCTACATATCTTATTGCCAACCTATATTAAAAGAAATTATACCGGATGAAAAAGAAGCGTACTCCATATATATCAACATATTAGACCAATATGGAGTAGCTTATCAAAATATCGGATTGGCCAGTCAGGGAATGAATATATTCTTTAAAGCATTGGCACTGGCAGAATATAAAAATCTAAAGTCTGAGACAACGGTGCTTTACAATAACATTGCCGCGACTTATGCAGAACAGCATCAATATGCAAAGGCAGATTCTATCTATACAAAAGCAATTCGTATCAATGAAGAATTAAAAGACAAAGAGAAACTGTTTGTTAACTACAATAACCTGTCTGTTCTTGCCAGCAAACAAAATGACCATAATAAAGCTCTGGAGTACGCTTTTCTAGCAATACACCAACTGAAAGCCCGGAAAGATTCCAGCATGATTATGCTGATGTTGCGTAATATTTCCGGCATCTATCTTCATAAAGGAGAACGGAAATTGGCATTGCAATATTTGCAGGAAGTAAAAAGTTATCAGGAAAAGCATAATGAACATAGATACTTGATGAATACCTATAACATGATGGCAGAAATATATGTTCAACAAGAAGATTCTTTCCTATATTATCTGAAGAAGACGCTGAAAGTAGCCCATCAAAATAACAGCATAACTGATAATACAGGTATATTATTCCGGCTATCCAGCTTCTATGAAAAGAAAAAGGACTATGCTCAAGCTAATTTCTACTTAAAACAGTATGCAAATATAAGAGACTCCATACTTGCTTCCGACAAGCAGACGCAAGTAGACAACTTATTGAATATGTATCTGGAAGAGCAACAGCAACACACAAAAATAGAACAGATACAGCAGGAGCAAACCAAAACAATCCGTCTGATGCGTATCATTTCCGTTATTTCAGTAATGATTATCTTATTCGGATTTATCTACGGTATCTTGAAACTAAGAAAAGAGAGGAAGAACTATTTCAATAAAGTACGCAGGCATTTACGCAAACGGCAGGATATGCTGTCGGGACAAAGAGACCGAATTATGTCTTTGATAGATGAGATTGAAAAGAAAAACGAGCTGCTCAACCTGAACGAAAAGAAACGAACAGTGCTCTCGCTGCAAGCTATACGCAGCCAAGAGTTTATAATGGTTCTGATTGAAGAACTAAAGCAGCTACTACTGGAACTCAACCCCAGAGATAATAATACGAAGAAACATATCCGCGATATCATCTCCAGATTAAACCAGATGAGTAACGACAGCACACAGAAAGAATTTATAGATTCTTTTGAAAACATCTATCAAAAATTCTACGATACACTCAGTGCAAAATATCCGAACCTGACTATTAGGGAATTAAGATTATGCGCATTAATACACATCGGGCTTTCCAATAAGGAAATAGCCGATATCACATTCAGGGAAATCCGTAGTGTGGAAGCTGCGCGTAACCGGCTCCGCAAGAAACTGGCACTATCACAGAATGAAGACTTATCCAAGTTTTTAATGCAGTTCTAAGCTATTAATCCAAAAGGACAGGGAAGTTTATTCATCCTATCGGGTTATTCTTCTGATTCGCCTTAGAAGAAGTTATACTTCCACAAGGGTGAAACAATATTTTCACCCGGATGAAAAAGTTGTTTCACCCTTGTGGAAATATTGTTTCACCTGAGTAAAAATCCAACTTCTTCCTTATAAAGAAACCAAATTCTCCGACGATCACCAAAACCGATCCCTAATGAAAGATGTTAATATCCCAACGGTTGCGTTATCCAATCGATATTTTCCCAACGACGTACGCGTTGCAATATTTCAAAACTGCTACGGAAAAAGTCGACAATAGTCTCTTTCGGATTTTTGTAAGAAAAAGCATCTTCCAATGTAAGGAAAAACTCTTTCTTCTCCGGCATAAACACAGCTCTTTCCGGGCGAAGCATCTTTTCATTACCCTCTATATCGGAAATAAAAGGATATGGCATTACATAAAACGAAGGTTTGGGAGCACGCACATCACCCGGCCAAAAGCCAAACTCACAATTACTTTCATCAAAAGCATGATATGAAATAGGCGTTTTTTTAGGCATCGGAGCATATTCACCACTATACAGGATACACGACAAATCCATCGTCCCGAAATAATAAGCGGGGAAATCAGCTTTTCCACGATAAGGAGACAAGAAGCGATTCAGCACATCATAAGCAAAAAGCAAATTATCCTGAAACATCGTAACCGCTTTTGCATCATAAGAATGATGCTTGGTATCCTTATCCAAACTTACCTGATCATAAAACTCCTGTGAACGTACATTTATTTTAGAAGGAGAACCGATATAAGCCAAAGCATCCATCAGTTGTTGATAATAATCGGCTATCGTGATGCCGTCTTTCAAAGGAATAAGCGTCAGTTTACCTTCCGCACTGCGCACTTCGATATGATGCTTGCGAAAGTTTACCTGAATCTCGAACGGTGAACGGTCTCCCTGTATAATACCTGTAGTCATTCCGTCTATGGTGAGATATTGACGGGCATGTGCCCATTCAGGACGTTTGTCACAACGTTCCAGTTTTATTTTTCCCGTAATCTGTAAAAGCATATGAAGCGTATCCGCCGTATCCTGCCATTCAGGATAGTTGATAAAAGAAATATTCATATTGGTCTGTTATTAAGTTATTTATAAATATGACAGATAAACAAACAAACTGTTGAAATAGTTCAATAAAAAAGAGTGAACCATATTAACCTTCATTTGTTATAGTTAAATGAAGAGAGATTACAAAACTATATAAACTCATATCAAACACTACTGACTCATTATGAAATATAAAAAGATATTTTTGTTTGCATTATCACTATTGACAATGCAAGGCATATTTGCAGGACAACCGACAAAAGAATTACCTCAATTCACCTTGGGAGGCGCACTCCGATTCAACTATAATTATTCCGATTGGAAAGAAGACCATACAGGAGGGGCATTCGGATATGACGTCCTCCTACTCCACCTTCACGGCTCTTATAAGAAATTCCTGTTTGATGCCGACTATCGTTTCTATGTAAAGGATTTCGGCGGTCCGATGCTGAAATACGGCTGGTTCGGTTATCAATTCAATGAGAAATCCCAACTGCAACTGGGGCTGACACGGGTACCTTTCGGTATACAGCCCGTAGGTTCCAATAACTTCCTGTTTAACATCAACTATTATGTAGGTTTGGAAGACGATTCGGATATGGGTATCAAATATGTCTATGAAGGAAATCACTGGGACTTTGCCGCCGCATTCTTCAAGAATGCAGATGAAATGCTGTTCGATCCTAAAGCAGAAACATCCGGCGACCGTTACGGATACGATGTAGGAGGAAGAAATAAGGAAATCAACCAGTTCAACGGTCAGCTCTTCTACAAATGGGGTGACAATGTACGACAGAAGATAGGCGCATCCGCAGAGTTCGGACAACTCTATAACCTCGATACAAAAGGCAAAGGCACTCACTTTGCATTTGCCGTCCATCATGAACTTTTTTGGAAAGGGTTCAGCGTAAAGACACAAATATCTACCTACGCCATGTATCCCAAAAACAAAGCCGGAGAGAGCCGCGACACAATCATGATGACAGCTTACGGTGCTCCTTATGCCGTAGCGGCAAAAGCCAACACCTACACATTGGGAGTTGCCTACACCATCCCGCTGAATTGGGGACCGGTGAAAAGTATTCAGTTCTACAATGACTTCGGATGGTTGCAAAAGTGGGATAAAAAGCAAAAGGATAGTTTTGAAAACGTGGCAGGATGTATGATAGCTGCCGGACCGATCTATACCTATATCGATTACGCCATGGGGAAACATCACGCATGGTTGGGACCGGACTGGGGAGCCTTTGCCTACGGCAACGGAAGCAATTCCTGGCACGCACGATTGAACATTAACTTCGGATATTATTTTTAGCCATGATAAAAGAATTATTTAAAATATATGCAGACCGGTGGCAGTTCTTCCTTAGCTTGACATGGGAACATATCCAAATATCGGTCACGTCCATTGCAGGAGCCATCATCATCGGGTTAGCTCTTGGAGTAATGATAAGCCAATACCGTAAATCGGCATCAGTAGTATTGGGACTGACAAATTTTGTCTATACAATCCCCTCCATAGCTCTATTCGGTTTTCTGATTCCGGCAACAGGTATCGGCAATACCACTGCCATCATAGCCCTGACTGTCTATGCACTGCTTCCGATGGTGCGCAACACCTACACAGGAATTACAGGCATCGACAAAGAAATAATAGAAGCAGCACGGGGAATGGGAAGTACGCCTTTCCAAATATTATGGAAAATAAAACTTCCGCTAGCCTTTCCGGTGATACTGTCCGGCATACGCAACATGATGGTCATGACAATCGCACTCGCCGGAATTGCCGCATTTATCGGTGCAGGAGGGTTGGGAGTAGCTATCTACCGGGGTATCACGACCAACAATAGTGCAATGACCGTTGCCGGAAGTCTATTAATTGCACTTCTTGCCTTATTAGCCGACTTCGGAGTGGGAAGATATGAAAGACACATTAAAAAGAAACGTAAATTATTATAGTTATGAAAATAAAAATAACACTACTATTCATCGCATCGCTAATCTTCGTTGCCTGCGGTGAGAAAAAAGACACGATTCGTATTGCTACCAAACCGATGACGGAACAGTTCATTCTCGGTGAAATGCTGGCACAACTGATAGAAGAAAATACGAATTATAATGTAGAGATAACCAAAGGTATCGGTGGCGGAACAAGCAATATCCACCCTGCTCTGCTAAAAGGTGAATTCGACCTATATCCCGAATATACAGGCACCGGTTGGCTGGTAGTTTTGAAAAAAGACTCCTTTCCTGCTCCGGAACAGTTATATAAAGAGCTTAAAAAGGAATACCATGACAAATATGGCTTGGAATGGATAGCTCCATACGGATTCAACAATGCATACAGTCTTGCCGTAAGCAAAGAAAATGCTCAAAAGTACCACTTAAAGAAGTTTTCCGACCTGGCACAGTATCCGGAAAAGTTCACACTCGGAGCGGAATACGATTTCTTCGAGATACCCAAAGGATATTACGACTTATGCAAATATTACAACCTGAAGTTTAAGGGTAACAAGGATATGGATATAGGATTGAAATATGAAGCCATCAAATCAGGGAAAATAGATATTATGAATGTATTCACCACCGACGGACAGTTAAGTGGCGCAGGATTGGTAACACTAGAAGATGATAAATTCTACTTTCCTACTTATTACTGTGCAACAGTTGTACGGGAAGATGCACTTAAAACCCATCCGGGATTGAAAGAGGCGTTAGAGCTGATGCAAGGCCTCCTGACCGATCAGGAAATGTCCGAACTGAATTATCAGGTAGATGTAAAGGGACGCCCGGAGAAAGAAGTGGCTCATGATTTCTTGCAAAAGAAAGGTTTATTACATAAAGAGGAGGTGCAAAAATGAGAACCGATGCAATCATCCGTTTTGACCACGTATCAAAATCATACGGAGAAAACCTAGTCCTCGCCGATTTCAATTTATCTATTAATAAAGGTGAATTCGTAACGGTTATCGGAAGTTCCGGTAGCGGAAAAACCACGATGCTGAAAATGATAAACGGTCTGCTAACCCCTACTCTAGGCACTATCTACGTAGACGGTAAAGATATTGCCAGGGAGAATCAGACTCTCCTGCGTCGCAATATTGGTTATGTCATACAAGGTATTGGGCTGTTCCCTCACATGAATGTGCGCAAAAACATCGCCTATGTACCCGAATTATTAAACCGCCGTGACAAAAAGCGTACCGCCAGAGCTGTGGAGCGTCTTATCGAAGTAGTGGGTTTGGAACGTGAAATGTTGGAACGTTATCCCGCAGAGTTATCCGGCGGTCAGCGTCAAAGAATCGGCATCGCGCGTGCGCTTGCCGCCAACCCCGAAATTCTATTGATGGACGAGCCTTTCGGAGCTGTTGATGAGATCACACGCAAAATGTTGCAGAATGAAATAGCACGTATCCACCAAACGCTCGGAGTCACCATCGTGTTTATAACCCATGATATAAAAGAAGCATTAAAACTGGGGACACGTATTCTGGTTATGAACAAAGGAAAGGTTGAACAAGACGGTACACCTGAAGAGATCACTCTTTCCCCGGCCACTGCTTTTGTGAAAGAATTAGTGCAAATTAATTGACTGTTTGTACAAAAATCGTTTAAATATCGAGTAAATAAAGAGAAAATCCTATTTTTGAAAAATAATTCCGGTAAAATCCTTTTCAGATATTCATAATCAATTATATTTGCAGACAAATTAGTTGGGTGCTTTCAGGCAACCAGATTGTTTAATCAAATTATTCCGAATAAAATGAAAGAATTAGTAGAAAAAATTCAGGCTGAATTCACTGCATTTACTGAAGATGCAACAGCACAGATGGAAAAAGGTAACAAAGCTGCCGGTACTCGTGCACGCAAGAGCTCTTTGGAACTAGAAAAAATGCTAAAAGAATTCAGAAAAGCATCTTTGGAAGAATCTAAAAAATAATAGATTTACCCAATGTTACAAAAAAGCCTTGCAATAATAATCATTGCAAGGCTTTTTCATTTATCAGCTCAATAGACTCCTATCTCATCAAAATAAAGCCAAACGCCTTGACCTGCCCTATGATGGAAAGATGGGGTTTCACCCGGACTTGCAATATCGAATTTTAAATAACGACCTTTAGAGGATAAATCATCAAACTTAAACTCATCCATATAGATACCATCCCGGAATATCTCTTTTTCTGTAAAACTCAAAGTTCCAATCTTCTTGAATTGTTTATTATCATCCGATACCGAAAGTACAATAGATTTTGGGTAGTGTACTCCCATACCATAATTAACCACATGACCTAATGTTACTTTATCAAAAGTATCTTCCTCACCTAAATCCAACGTAAAAGATACATTTTGATCGTACCAGCCACACCATTCAAAGTCAGTATGCTTATCAGTTCCCCTTACTCCATTCGTTAATAAGAATACATTCGGATTTGTATTACCAATCACCGCTTTTCCTGTAGCCTTATTCCACTTCAAATCTAATGTTAACACTTCCCCTTTACTCTCTTCCCCTACAAATGTTGCAGCTTTAACAACTATATTTTTCGTAACGACCAAAGTATCGGTATATAATGTAGAAGCGAAAGTAGGACTCGTTCCATCCAACGTATATCTAATATCCACATCAGGACGCGTACATGACAAGATGACTTTCAATTCATCATTCTCCGGTTTCACGACATGATCTAGATTATACATTGATTTAGAATAACCGATTCCCATATATTCCCAACGTTTTGTCAGTTTATCCAAACGTTTTAAAAAACCTGCCCAGTTTTTTGTCCCTTTCTGTGCCCAGGCAATATCAGCCAATGCCGCTACACGTGGGAAGACCATATACTCCACATGTTCCGGACTTTCTATAAATTCGGTCCACATAGAAGCCTGTACTCCTAATAGATTTTCAGCAGCTTTAGCTTCCCAATCAGCTTGTACGGGTTCATAATCATAAATTTTCTTCATTGTATTATTACCGAAATAAGTACGAGGTTCAAACCATTGCGGTCCTTGATAATAATCCAAATAAAGAATCTGTGAAGGAGTCATTACAAACTTATGTCCTTGTTGTGCAGCCTTATAACCAGCTGTTCCTAGACCTTGCCAGCCGAATATTACAGCTCCTTCAGGAACTTTACTATTTGTCCATTCATCCCAACCGATTACCGTACGCCCTTTGCTCTGCACATATTTCGTCATACGATCCATAAAATAACCTTGCAGGTCTTCTACATTAGTAATACCTTCTTTACGCATACGTGCACGACATTTAGGACATTTCTCCCATGCCTCCTTATTAGCCTCATCACCTCCCAAATGGATATATTCAGAAGGAAATAATTCTAAAACCTCATCCAATACATCCTGCAAAAAAGCATATACACTATCGTTTCCTGCACAATAAACGACATTTGAATTACGGCCTCCCATTCCCGGTAATACAGAAATATAATGATCTATCACCGGGCATGCATATTGAGGATAAGCAGCCAATGCAGAATTGGAATGTGCCGGCATCTCTATTTCCGGTATCACCTCTATTTGCCTTTCTGCTGCAAATGAAACAATTTCTTTAATATCCGCCTGAGTATAATATCCTCCCACAGGAGTTTCCTCCCCCGGAGCTGTAGGATTTTTCTTTAAAGAAAATGGACCTTCCCGATATACTCTCCATGCACCGACTTCCGTAAGTTTAGGATATTTCTTTATTTCCAAACGCCATCCCTGATCATCGACCAAATGAAAATGAAGCTTGTTTATTTTCAACATAGCCGCAGCATTTATAATCTTCAAAACAGTCTCCTTCGGCATAAAGAAACGGGAAACATCCAACATCAATCCTCTATATTCAAAACGAGGACTATCTTCAATCGTCAATACCGGAACATTCCAACATACATTTTTAGTAACAGTAGGACTCTCTAATTCTGCAGGAAGTAATTGGCGTAAAGTTTGTACGCCGTAATAAGCCCCTTTGGAGTCAGAAGATTCAATCCGTACCTTATCTGCAGAGACGATTAATCGATAGGCTTCTTCCTTCAAAGTAGAATCTGTTACAAATGCCACATCTGCTTGAGAAACATCATCCACAAATTTAGGAACGAATCCTGCCGATTGTTCAAATAATCCGGCCAATTGAGAAGCAACATCTGATTGTTGAGCACTATTATCTACTGCAATAGTCGTTTTAGAAGAAAAAACAAATTCGCCTTTGTCCAATACCATCTTTTCCGGTTCCGGAACAATTTGTGCATCCAAATCTCTTGTAACGGCAACTTTACAACTTGTAAATACAGTAATTAAAATGAGAAATATAAAAATATGCTGTTTCATAATATTATAAAGAAGGTTCATAAATCTTTTACCTATAATTTATAGAAAGTGGAAGGGCGCAAAACGCCCTCCCTTTTCTAACTACCTCAAAAACTAATACCCCGGGTTCTGGTCTTTCAATGATATCATGTCATTTGAACTCATTTCCATTCTAGGAATAGGAATCAACTGATTACGAATCAAATAACCATCCCAGTCCTCTGCTCCATCATTCGGATACCAATACTCTCTCCACTGAGCTGAATAATTATTTTCAAGTCCGTAATGATAACATGCAGAAGTTATGCTATCATTATTATTACGCATTAAAACTTCATTCTTACGCCATTCAATACCACGACGACGAGTATCTATAAATCCGTCAAATTCCGCAGCCAATTCAAAAAGACGTTCATGGAAAATGTACTTACGGACATCATCTTTACCCATTGTACCTTGCAAATCCTTTGGATATACGGAAGCCGGCTTTGAGGAATTACGTGCGCGTTGCAATACCCTGTTTACCAATCCGATTGCCGTACCCGTATTGTTCAATTCATTTTCCACATCGGCCATCAGCAACAAGAAATCCGCAAAACGATAAACGTACAGATTATTATTTGCATAACGTCCGGAACAATCATTCGTCATATACTTACCAAAATATGGCCAGTCATTAATATTCCAGTCAGACGGACCTTTTGTTCTACAATAAGCATCTCTCACTAATGAATCCAATTCACTCGGCTTCGGATTAGTTACATCTGCATACTTAGCAAAATCAGAAAAATCTATCGAATCAACAATTTCCGTTACAGTTTCTTCTATAGGAACTAAAACAGGAGGTAAACCTTCATAAATTACAGAATATTCCCAACCAACTGTATCTTTACGTGTTTTCGATACATATGGATACGCAACCTGAATTTCATCCGATGGTTGTTTATTCACATATTTCACCCATTTTGAACAGAATGTTACTTTCAGACGCGGATCATCCTGATAAGTTCCATGAGCCCAGTTATAGAACGATTTATTAGGCTGTGAACGTCCCCATGTCTCACCTTGTGAACAGTTCTGTGGAGAAAATGTCCAGTGCAAAGAGTTATAACCTACATTTTCAGTTGTATTTTTGGTTGCATCGATTACAAAAACAAATTCTTTAGAGAAGCCCAGACGCTGACCATTAAATAATGTATTAAAATCCGGTTCCAAATCAAAGCTGCTTTTCGTTAAAACTAAATCCCCATATTCTTTCGCTTTCTTGAAATAGCTCTCACTACTTTGCATTTCAGGCCATTCTATCTTTAACTGACCAGCAGCCCAAGTATCTCCCTGTTCGGCAGCCCATGCATTACATCCCATCAACCAATAAAGTTTTGTCAGATAAGCATAAGCGGAATATTTATTAGGTGCAGTAGGTGCAGAACTGGATAATGAAGAAGTCTCATCCAAATCACTAATAGCCTCTGTCCAATCTTTTATGATTTGATCCAATACTTGCTGACGGGTTCCACGCGGCATTGCCACTTTATCACGATTGGATGGTTCTAACCGCAAAGGTACGCCACCATAAAAAGTATACAAGCTATAATAACAAACAGCACGCATGAACTTAGCTTGCGCTACCATATTAGCTTTCGTTGCCCAACTCGCACTTTCACTACTATTACATGCATTAATGAAAATATTACAGTTAGCAATAGCCTGATACAATGCTCCCCATACCAAATTATTAAATTCATTATCCGTAGGTATCAAACCATTCGTATATTGACAACGGTTATCGGAAGTAACGAAGGAAGTCCAGCAAAGTCCGGATGCTTCCGTATTTATTTCCGGCAACAACTGTGCGAAAGAACCTTGCACAGCCATCAAACCGTAAATTCCATTCAGTGCCATCTGGGCAGATTGCTCACTACTATACACTACTTTACTATTGGTTGTATATTCAGGATCCTCGTCCATACAAGCCCCGAACATGACCAATACAAGTAACAAATAGATTATATTAAATTTCTTTTTCATATTAATCAAGAATTAGAATGAAACATTAAGACCGAAGATATAAGAACGGGTGTGAGGATAAGAACTCATGTCAATACCCGGACGTGTACCATCAAATGCAAAACTATTCACTTCTGGGTCATAACCCGAATAATTAGTTATAAGGAATGGATTCTTCACGGATGCATAAACATTAATGCTCTTAAAACCGATCTTGGATACCCAGCTCTTAGGAAGATTGTATCCCAATGTTATATCAGAGCAACGAAGATAACTACCATCTTCTATATACCTGTCCATAACAACTTTCGGAGTCACAGAACCAAATGAAGGCATTTCATTACTATAGTATGCACCGATCCATGGATTATCTTCACGCCACATCTTTTGGAAAGAACTCTTATACACCATACTTGTCGAATTGGACGGCAAAATGAAATAACGTGCATTCGTATTCAAAATATCATTCCCGTAAACACCATTAAATGAAACAGAGAGTGATAAGTCTTTCCATGCAAAATTTGTTTGGAAACCATACGTAAAGTCAGGATTAGGATCACCTAAAATTACCCGGTCTTTTTCATTGATTACACCATCATTATTCTGATCCACAAACTTCAAATTACCCGGTTTTATTGTACTAATGGAACCTGCACCTGTCATTTTATCAATATAAGGATCATCATTTTGGATAATTCCATTCGTCTCGTAACCATAAAACAATCCCGGTGCCTTTCCGGCAATAAAGATATTCGCTTCACCAAAGTGATCACCAATACTGTTACCTAAATAAGCTTTCCAATTTTGTCCCGTTCCCCATTCTTCTTCCGGCAAACCGAAATCAAGAATACGTGGCTGATTGAAAGCTATATTTCCGGAAATTCCCCATGTAAAATCTTTCGTACGTATCACATCACCATGCAATGTTATTTCGATACCTTTATTACGTAAGCTACCTTGGTTAATGGTTATGGACTTATATCCCGTAGATGCCGGAAGGTCTCTTTGGATCAATAAATCCCTTGTTGTCTTTGAATACAAATCAACAGTACCGCCCAAACGGTCACGGAAGAATGAGAAATCAATTCCCACATTATAAGAAGTAGTGCGTTCCCATTTCAAACCATCATTTTCCATCTTATCCACAACCAAACCGATCAACTTATTTCCGTCACCGGTTGCACTCTGTGCCGGTTTATCAGCACCCTGCGGAGTATTAGTGAATTGTGTACCATAACTTGAGAACGTACTGTAAGGATCGATAGACTGCGAACCGGTTTCACCATAACCGGCACGTATCTTCAATTGGTTAATCCATGAAATATCTTTCATAAAATGCTCCTGTTCCAAACGCCATGCTACTGTTGCAGCAGGGAAATAAGCCCAACGATTACCTGCTTTAAATTTACTGGAACCATCACCACGTATGGAAGCTGTCAATAAATAGCGTCCGTCCAAGAAGCCTAAATTCAAACGGGCAAGGAATGAAAGCAATTGATAATCGCGCTGTATGGGTTGCTTTGACTCTACATTTCCTGCCATGTGCATACCCTTGTCACGAAAATCATAAATTTTAAAGTCATTACCTACCGTCAATGTATTCAAAGAATTATAGTCATCATAAGTTACACCGGCTGTCGCATTAATATCTACAATACCTTTCACCTTATGGTTAAACTGCAATACATTTTCTACAGAATAATTACTACGGTTAAAATCAGACTGTGTAATATATCCATTCTGTGCCGCACCATCATATAATGTTATATTAAACCAACGGTCACGGTCCTGAATAGCAATATTCCCACCCGTACGAAGGTTATACGATAAGAATTTGCAAATATTCCACGTTAAATCCAAAGAAGCACGGAATGTCTTTTCTATTGTCGTATCGTCATAATCATCTACCCATGTCCAAACCGTTGCACGGTCAGCCAGATTCGGAGTCGTTAACTCCATTTCTTCTTCAGATTTCTCATAAGGAGCGCTATATAAAGCTACATTGGATACAGCACCTGTAGCACCACCCGTTGTATTACCTCCGGACATCATGTCATTTTCCTTGATAGAGCCGTTTAATGATAAAGCAATCTTCACGGCTTTAGAAAGATCCGCATTCAGATTCACACGCAAGTCGCCCTGTTTCAAACCCGTACCTTTTACCAAGCCCTGAATATTTTTATAAGAAGCAGAAGTAAAGTAAGTAACTTTATCAGAACCACCGTTTACCGTTACAGAATAATTCTGCGAAAATGCACTGCTATAAATTTCCCTTTGCCAATCAATCGGATTTAAAAGCGTCCATTTCTCGGGTAGTTTTGATTTTTCCCCATTCTTACGATACACATTATTTCCATCTATGAAATACTGATAAGCATCATTCCAAACTTGTTCTCCTGTCTTTTCATCCTCTTTCGTTAACATCCAGTCGTCACCGACAGCATCTTTAGACTTACCACCATGAATCAAACGGCCTTCTGCATATTCTTTCAAGTCCATCATATCCAACAATTTAGCAGCGTTGGCAATCGTAAAGTTCGCAGACACACTGATAGTCGGTTTACCCGATTTACCTTTCTTAGTCGTAATCAAAATAACACCATTCGCACCACGTGAACCATAAATAGCAGTGGCAGAAGCATCTTTCAAGACTTCAATACTCTCAATATCCGCAGGATTCAAGGAGCTCAACGCATTCGATGCAATGGTAAAAGTACCGTCATTACCGGAACTTGCAAACTCACCTGCAGACGCTTGTGGTATATTATCAATCACATACAATGGTTGATTATCACCACGTAAAGAGTTTGCTCCACGAATCGTAACAGACGTCGCCGCACCCGGAGCATCAACCGATGCTCCTACAGAAAGACCGGCAATCTTACCTTGTAGCATATTATCGATAGAAGCCATCTTTCCAGCCTCTTTTTCATCCGGACGATAAGATGAAACGGCACCTGTCAAATCACTTTTTTTCATTGTACCGTATCCTACCACTACTACTTCATCAAGCACTTCACTATCGTCTTTCAACACGACATTTATCACTTTTTGTTTCCCTACAGTTTTTTCTTGTGTAGACATACCTACAAAACTATAGATCAATACTGATTTTTCAGAAGGAACGGAAATACTATAATTTCCATCCATATCCGTTATCGTTCCCGATGTAGTACCTTTTACAAGTACATTCGCACCAGGTACTCCAAAGCTATCTTCGCCCGTTACCGTTCCTTTTACAATAATCTGTGAAAAAGATATTGTTGAAATCAATAACATGCAAAGCAACATAAATATGCGCTCTCCCGCTTTTCTTTTCATAATATCAGATTTTAATTAATACATAATTTAGTTGCATAACTTCTGTTTCCCTGACGAACCTTTAATAAATAAAAGCCTGCATTCAGACCAGTCAGAGATATTGTATTATTCATTGAATATAAATGCGTTTGCATTACCAACTTCCCATCTAAAGTACAAATCTCACCTACAGCTTCCTCTGAATCATCAGAAAGGCTCACAACAATCATATCATTTGCCGGATTAGGGTAGAAAGAGAATAATTTGCCTTCTTTGCTTACAGGCGTCTGCTCTATTGGAGAAGGATCCACCATATTCACTTCTGTAATCAACGAATCCACATTAGATGCAATTATATCATTCTGGGCACGAATCAAACTCTTATAATCACTAACTTTCTGATCATTACCCATATCGAAATACATCGTTCCCAAACAATCTTTATCAATAATGAAATCTTGCTTCCTCTTTGTTTGGTCCACTCCGTTAAAATACCATCCATTCCATATATTCAATGATGAATCATAATTTTCATCTTTCATTCCCATCTTTTCAAACAAATCTTTATAACCCTGTTCTGTAGAACCGTTCACCAACAATACTCCATAAGAAAGTAGAGTTTTCTCCTTAGGGAAACCATAATTCATAAACTGCTGATATGCATTTGTATACCAATCATACGTATAAGTTACAGTCTGCGGTCCGTAAAGTTGGAAAGTAAAATAGTCTATCCCATCTATCAGTTTCTTATCAATACCATATGATACCTGATGCAAAGATACGCTAAAAATTTTTGTATCACGATGCCCTGCCATCACTTCGTCAATCAATCTTTTCACCACATTATTCAAAATATCATATTGCCATTGAGAATAACTCCATTCCAAATCCACATCCAAACCATCACAATTTTCAAGTAACACCTTTGCATCTGCAATAAAACGATCTACATTTGCCTTTTCCGTCAAAGGTCCCTTCTGCCATCCGTCACCATTCGGATAAATTAATCCCAAACGAATTTTAGCTCCACGATGATTCTTATAATAATTACGTATAAAATCAATCATACCGGTATAACTCTGTGAATCTTTACCCACATTCTCAGGATCATCACCGGTCCAATAAGCATTTAAGAAGATGTTATCCCAACTCCCTACATTCCATTGATATCCATTTTCCGCATCAGATTTAGCAGAATTTATCCGGCTGGTCGAACCTCCCCATAACATTAGATTATCCATCTTCCCGGAGAAGCCCTTTCCTATAATAATAGGAGATTCATACAACGGAAAACTGGAATAAGTCATACTTTTACCACTCAAAGTAAATACATCACTATTTGCCAAAGACGTATAGTTTGTAAAATCAACTCCTATCTTTATTACTGAATATGCATTGAACATATCGTCAATAGTAGTTTCTGTCGGTGCTAAATAAACACCTAAATATTGCCATTTGCCAACTTCTAGTTTTCCTTTCAATGTGGCAACAAAACCACACATATCGACAATAATGGATTTATCGCTTTCACTGCCTAATTTTACGACCAGATATTTATCCGTATCTGCTGTTTTAGAAAAGATTTCCGCACCTTCTTTCCATGAATCAATATAAATCCAACCGGCCAAAGATACTGTTTTAGGAGATTCATAACCAAATCTTGATTCCGGATTAAAAGGCGCTCTGCCATCCTGAGCTACCATTTGGGAACCGGCTCCCTTAAAATGCATAACTCCTGTATGTCCTTCAAATTCTTTTAAATAATCTACATTGGTAGGAGTCGCCGAATTATCCGGATATTCAGGGAAGATAGAACCGTCATTCTGTACTTTACCTGAAAGAAGAATAATATCATTCGTCATTAAAAACATATCCCTGTTAATATTGGGACGATCAGTAAAACGTGCCAAATTCGTATATCCCGTCACTACACGATATCTGAAATTAGCATTATCTGTCACCGCTACCCGGTTCAAATTATTCAATACGCCATGATGAGCAAATTTATAGTCTACTAAGTTCGGACATTGATCTTGGTCACACTTCCAATAGGCAACCAATGCATCATAATTCGGATTGAATTTGTTTAGTGTATTACGCCAAAAGAAATCCTCTTGTTCCAAAGCCTTATTCCAAATACGTATCTCATCTATTTGTCCAACCAAACCCTGTCCTATTATACAGGTCTTATCTGTAGAGATTGCCGAAGATGGTTGAAACGTAGTAGGAAGAGTTCCTGTAACAGTGGCTTCTACATTATTAATATATGCTCTTACAAAACCATTAGTTACTGTAATTGTCAGTTGTGACCATACATTCAATAAATCAGGAGTAGCAATAGTAGCAGACTTATCACCTGATTTTACCAAAATAGTATTTTGCTCCCCAAATTCAACTGAAAAATTATCCTGACTCAATAATTTTGCGGCTGTCCATGTTTGAGGTTTCAACCACATTTGAAAAGTAGCTTGGGGACTATCATTTAATTCTCTAATAGCAAAAGCATTAACACTACCTGTACCATCGGCATTTTCAAGCGCATAGTTCACAGTCTGGGAAAAAGAGCCTAATGCCATAAAAAGGGCATACGCAAAAACAAAAAGTTTCTTCATAATAACGTATATAAAATAAATTACAAAATTAAGGGTAACAAAAAAAGAATCCCCTCTCTATTACCCTGAGGGGATTCTATTATCAAGAATCAATTATAAAACGACTTTTCTTGTTGTTGCACCGACCTTTACAAGGTAAAGACCTTTTTGTGCAACAGGAATATTAACGACTGTACCTTCAGCCTCAGCTCTATTTACCAAAACACCTGCTGCATTATACACTTCAACAGGAGCAGAAGCATCTACAACACTAATAATACCGTCATTTGCAAAAACAATAATGTTATTGTTTAATTCCTGAGCGCTTATTGCATCCGGATTAGGAGTATCATTCCAAGTAGGTTGAGGGGTAGTTTTAATTTTTCCATCTAAAATAGGAGCATCAACTTGTTCAATCGTCAAATCACGCATAAAGAATAAAGCATTCATTCCCATTACTCCTCCTAGTCCAAATTGCAAATTATAAGGAAGGAATTTATAATCATCTGTTTCGTTACCGGCATTGTAAATCAATTCAAATTGAGTTTGGAACCAATAATTATTAAAATCTTTGGCAAATTTTATCTTTTGACTGAAAGTACCATCACCGGTAGCTCCATCCGTCTTTGCAAAATGCTGTTCATTACCTTGAGAATCTTTAATATTCAGATTTAATTCATAATCAGTTGCATCATCATTCAGCACCGTACGGAAAGAAGCTGTAAAACGATAGACTTTTCCCTGAACAAAACCAGTTGTCGGAGTCAGAAAACATAAAGAAGGAGCATCGCCTAAGGAACTAACATTTTTAGTAATACGATTATCTGTTACCGTTGAATTAACGCCTTGATAAGCCAAAATATTACCGAGTGCACCTCCATCTACAATTTGGAATGTATTATAGAAGTCCTCGAAATTTTGTTTTTCTTCCGCAGTCATGTCAGCCCAATTTTTTTCGCTAATACTACCTGACCAAGAATGAACCACAAGAACACCCGGTTTGTCACCAACAACTGAATTCAAATAAGTTCCACTTTGATTTAAATTACCGCCAAATTTAGAAGCGTCTTTTGCAAAGATTTCGGAAGGATTTCCTTTTTCCATTGCACTGAATTTAAAGTTAGCCGGAGTTACATCAGTTTGTGCCATTACACCAGCAGCCATTAAAAGAGCTGCGCCGAAAAGTAAACTTTTTCTTTTCATAATAAAATAATTTTAAGTTAATAATAAAAGGTATACTATTTCTGTATCATTCACCTTGTTTTGTGACGATGATGCAAATGTAGAGGGAGAGGTACGTTTTTGGCTTTTAAAAACATTCATTTCTTTTTTAATTTTATCCAATATTTCCTATCTACAACGGTTTTAGAAAGTTATCGGACGTTTTTAAAAATCGGGTATCATTTATTCTATTACTTTTGATATATGATTAAAAACTTAATTCGATACCAGTCATGAAAAAGAATTTTTTATTTACATTTATGCTACTATTATCTTGTTCGTTATATGCGCAGGATTTTATTCATGCCACCTATTTGGTTGGACATTCTTTAAACAGTGCTACGTACGTAAAGCAAATTAATTATCGGCAATTCCAGTACATCTATCTTATGGCGGCTCCTAAGTGGAATCAGGAAGATTTCAGCCGTTCTCAGGAAGAAATTATTAAAAAGTTAGTTACTAACCATCAGTATATTAAAGACAAAAAGACGGAAGTAATACCTTTATTAATAGAAGAAGCTCATAAAAACGGAACCAAGGTTTTATTATCATTTGCCGGAGAAGGTTTCAAAGAAAGAGTTACTCCCATCGACCGGCAAAACAAATTCATAGATATGATGATCCGATTCATAGACAAATACAACTATGACGGCATAGAAATTGACTGGGAAAGTGATTTATCACTTCCTACGCATGCTGATTTCATGGCAAATATCAGGAGCAAACTAGATAGTTTGGAAAAGGAAAAAAACAACGGCAGACATCTTTATCTGACAACAGCACTTCACTCATGGCAGGTATATAATCAGGAATTAGCCGATAAGCTATCTCCAAATGTGGACTGGATTAATATTATGACCTATGACATGGGGGGAGGAATATGGGGACACACTCCCGAACATAATACTCCGCTTGATAAGATGGAAAAAGAATTAAAAAATTGGGAAGTATTTAACCGTAACAAATTATGCATTGGTCTTGCCAATTATGGATTCATCTATAAAAACATAACACCGGGACAGAAAATTGAGGGTAAGCTCGATAAATACGGTAGTTATTTTAGTTATAACAATATGCTTCCACTTTTACAAAAAGGATGGACTGAAAAATATGACGATAAAGCCAAAGTTTCTTATTATTTCTCTCCTGACAAATCGGAGTTCATCACAATGGAGAATCCCAAAACTGTCCAAACTAAAATACAATGGATTCTTAAAGAAAAATATAGAGGAGCTTTTTGGTGGGAATTCAGCTATGATATGATTCTTCCAACGACCAATACAGGTAAAATCAAACATCATCTGATAGACGTTGTCAGTGAATACATAAATAAAACAACATATAAATAGGTGTAAAATTCTACCCGCACAAAAATGATTTGCATCATAATTACATCATAATTATGGTGTAAATCAATCTACTAGACAAATATCTTATCTAATAATTCTGATTTTTTTCTGTTTTTTAAATATATAGTATATCTTTGTCTAAAAGTCTTATAATAAAGAAAAGCAGCATATACTATGAAGAGAGCGTTGTTTATTATTATATCTTTATTATCCTATATTCTAGTTTGCGCTTCCGCTCAACCTGATTACTATTTCAAACAACTTTCTTTACCTGAAGGTTTAAGTCAATCTACTGTAAAATGCATACTCTATGATCACAAAGGATTTATCTGGATAGGAACAAAATCCGGATTAAATCGCTTTGACAAGCACGAAATGAAAACTTATTTCAGCGAAAAATCAAATAAAACTTCCTTGCCTGACAACCAGATACTGTTTTTAGCCGAAGATTCCTTAAACAACTTATGGATCGGAACTGAAGGAGGACTTGCTCTCTATAACTGGAAAGATGATAATTTTTCTACCATCTTATTTAATAATCAACCTATTCATGCTTATTCTTATTTATTAACCGATGGAGGATTTATATTGGCAGGAAACAGCCTTTATAAATACGATTACAACACAAAAGAAATTAAAGAAATAGACATCAAAAATAAAGGTGTAATCCATGACTTTATCGGCTTTATAGAACCGTGGATTGACAATTCATGGATTATCGGTACCAGATGGGACGGTATATGGCTATACAATCAGAAAACAGAGTCATTCAGCCGTTCTACTATATATCCCTATAAATATATATCCGCTTATTATATTGACATCCGGAAAAACTTATGGATATCGCCCTACGGAAAAGGTATAGAATGTTATTCTCCAGACGGAAGATTACTGGCTAAATATAATACATCCAACTCTTCCCTATCCAATGACATCATATTGGATATTACGGAGAAAGATGGAAATCTCTGGTTTGCCACAGACGGAGGAGGTATTTGTATCTTTAATCCTCATCAGAAGTCCTTTTCTACCATCAAACATATTTCCGGCGACGCCAATTCTCTCCCTGTCAATTCCATTTATTGTCTTTATCTGGATAAAGAAAACAACATGTGGGCAGGAACTATCCGTGAAGGAGCGCTTGGTATCAGGGAAGTATACATGAAAACATTCGGTGCCGTACCTTTTAATAATCCCTACGGACTTAGCGAAAAGGCAGTCATCAGTCTTTACGAAGATGAAGATAACATATTATGGATCGGTACGGACGGTGGCGGACTCAATGTTATGAACCAACAGACCAATACCTTTAAGCATTATCCGCTAGGATATAAAAACAAAGTAACGTCCATTACCGAGTTTTCTAAAAATGAGTTACTTATATCTATATTCGGGGAAGGTCTTTATATCTTCAACAAAAATACAGGGCAAACCCAACCATTCATTTTTATCGACAAAGAAAAGAATAATAAAACTTGCCGTAAAGGTATCAGTATCAATGTAAACAAGACTTCTCCTACGCAAATTTACCTATTTGCAGATACGATTTACGCATACGATTTAAGCAACAATACTTTTTCACGTACAAAGTTGAAAGGATTCAAAAAAGATGCAGAGGCACCTACCGGGTCTTTAAACATTATCTGGAATAACGAATATGTAACTTACCTGTACGGAATAAACAATATTTTCGAGCTTAATAACAAAACGAATGTTCTTACTCCTATATATTATTGCGACAATCTAACACATATAAATACTGTTTGCCGAGATTCCAAAGGACGTTTTTGGATTGGGACAACAAGAGGATTGGCTTATTATGATCCTCTCAATAATGAATCAAAAAATATAGAAACAAAATTATTCCATGAAATATCGTCCATTATCTGCGACAAATCAAACAGAATATGGATCGGTGCACAAGGCATGCTTTTCGTCTACATTATCAATGAAAATAAATTTGCCATTCTAGGAGAATCCGATGGAGCCTCAGCCAATGAATACCTTTCCATAGCCAACCTCATATCCCGGTCAGGAGACATTTATATGGGCGGTACCTCCGGCCTGTTACGCATAAAAAAAGACATTACATTTGACGATACGACCTATCCTACAGCCGAAATAATGGATATACAACTGGATGGAGTAAGCATACTCAATAAAATTTCACCCAACTCTACTTTATCCATACCTTGGAATCACACCTCTCTTTCCATAAAAGTAATGATGAGAGAAAAAGATATTTTCCGGAAAAAGATGCTCCGTTTCAACATTATCGGGTTAAATAACATCTACAACATAGAATCTTACGATCACACATTAACCCTTCATTCATTACCTTCGGGCAACTACGACATTACAGTCTCTTGTACCACACAAGACGGCAGTTGGACGCTTCCCATCTCTATCTTAACTATTTCCGTCACTCCTCCCTGGTGGAGAAACCCGTGGTTCATACTTTCAATTGCACTGGTAATAATAGGTAGCATCATTCTTATTTTCATGTTTTCCATCAAAAGAAAGGAAAATAAACTGAAATGGAAAATGAAAGAGCATGAACAAAAGATATATGAAGAAAAAATACGTTTCTTAATCAATATCAGTCATGAGCTGCGCACTCCATTGACGCTTATTTATGCCCCATTAAAAAGATTACTGAATAATACGCATTTTGAAGAGAACGTGCAAAAGCAACTCACAGGCATTTATAAACAGACCAAACAGATGAAGAATATCATCAATATGGTTTTGGATGTACGTAAAATGGAAGTAGGTCAAGATAAACTCCAAATCCATCCTCATCCTTTAAATGAATGGATTCGCTCCATTGCTGAAGATTTCAGAAACGAATTCGATGCTAAAAAGATACAACTGATCTACCAACTCGATGATTCGATACAACAGGTATCCTTTGATGAAAGTAAATGCGAGATCGTTCTCTCCAACTTATTGATGAATGCGCTTAAATTCAGCTCGGAGCAGACACAAATCACTATCTCAACAACTAAAATGACAGAAAATACGATACGGATCTCCGTAAAAGATCAAGGTATCGGACTCAACGGCATAGATACATCCAAACTTTTCACCCGTTTCTATCAGGGCAATCATGACCGGCAAGGTAGTGGAATAGGACTATCTTATGCTAAAATGCTGATAGAAATGCAAGGAGGAAAAATTGGAGCCATCGACAATGAAGATGAAGGAGCCACTTTCTTTTATGAGTTACCGCTTACCGTGGCTCAAGAAAATATTGCTTGTGAAGGAAAGCCATATCTGAACGAATTACTTTATTCTCCGGAAGAAAACATGCCGGAAATCAACGATTTTTCCACTAACGCCTATTCTGTTCTGATAGTAGAAGACGAACCCGAATTACGCAATTTCCTAAAAGAAGCGTTGAACGAACAATTTAAGAAGATATACACGGCAGAAGACGGTATCAATGCCCTGAATATTATTAACCAATACTTGCCGGACATAGTGGTAAGCGATGTCATGATGCCTCGCATGGATGGGTTTGAGCTTTGCAAAGTAATAAAAAGCAGCATCGACATCAGTCATATTCCTGTTATACTGCTTACGGCAAGGCATGACTCCGAAAGTACATCACTGGGGTATAAATTAGGAGCGGATGCGTACTTATCCAAACCGTTTGAATTGGAGTTCCTGACTACATTGATAACCAACCAATTGAAAAACAGGGAACAAATCAGATCACGTTACAAAAACAGTGTTACCATTATACCTCCGGAAAAATCGACATTCAGCAATGCGGATGAGGAATTCATGTTGAAATTAAACAAACTGATCAATGAGAATCTTTCGGATAACAATCTGGACGTGAAATTCCTCGTTGACAGACTCGGTATGAGCCGATCTTCCTTATACAGTAAAGTAAAATCGCTGACCGATATGGGAGTCAATGACTATATCAATAAATTCCGTATCGAGCATGCTGCCAAATTACTGGTACAAACAGATCTGAGCATCATGGAAATATCAGAAATGCTGGGGTTCAACAATCAAAGCTACTTCAGCACGGCATTCAAACAGGCAATCGGCGTTAGTCCATCCAGGTATAAAGAAGAAAATAAGAAAGAGGATTTATAGCAATATATGGGTATTTTTATGTTTAATAACATATTTACCCATTACTCCATAAATAAAGAATGAATTATTAGTCGTACCTTTACGCGCTCTAAGGAAACATTCTTAATTACTAACCCTAATATAAAAGATTTTATGGAGTTGAATAAAACCTTTAAAGACGGTCTTTGGAGCAAAGAAATTAACGTGACAGACTTCGTTAAGACCAACATTACCCCCTATGAAGGCGACGCCTCATTCCTTGCCGGACCAACCGAACGTACCAAACGTATCTGGTCTTTATGTCTGGACGCGCTTGCAGAAGAAAGAGAAAATAATGGCGTCCGCTCATTGGATAATAAAACAGTTTCTACCATCACTTCACATAAAGCCGGTTACATTGACAAAGAAAATGAACTGATTGTCGGTTTGCAGACAGATGAACTTTTAAAACGTTCAATCAAGCCTTTCGGAGGTATTAATGTAGTGGCTAAAGCCTGCCATGAAAATGGCGTTGAAGTGGACGATAAAGTAAAAGATATTTTCACACACTATCGCAAGACACACAATGACGGCGTATTCGATGTATATACGGAAGAAATACGTTCATTCCGTTCATTGGGCTTCCTGACCGGATTGCCTGACAATTATGCACGCGGACGCATCATCGGTGATTACCGCCGTCTGGCACTATATGGCATCGACCGCCTGATTGAAGCAAAGCTCGAAGACCTTCACAATCTGACAGGTCCTATGACCGATGCCCGAATCCGTCTGCGTGAAGAGGTAGCAGAACAAATCAAGGCTTTAAAGGACATCAAGGTGATGGGCGAATATTACGGTCTCGACCTCAGCCGCCCTGCCCACAATGCACAAGAAGCTGTTCAATGGGTTTACATGGCTTATCTGGCTGCCGTAAAGGAACAAGACGGAGCAGCAATGTCATTAGGTAACGTATCTTCATTCCTCGACATTTATATCGAATATGATTTGGCTCACGGCAATATCGACGAAACATTCGCACAGGAACTTATCGACCAGTTTGTCATCAAATTGCGTATGGTGCGCCACTTGCGTATGCAGTCATACAACGACATCTTTGCCGGAGACCCGACATGGGTGACAGAAGCCATCGGCGGACGTTTCAACGACGGACGTACGAAAGTGACGAAAACTTCTTTCCGTTTCTTACAGACATTATATAACTTGGGCCCGTCTCCGGAACCTAACATGACTGTACTTTGGAGTCCGGAACTGCCGGAAGGGTTCAAAGAGTTTTGTGCAAAAGTTTCTATCGATACTTCTTCCATCCAATACGAAAACGATACATTGATGCGTGAAGTTCGTAACAGTGACGACTACGGTATCGCTTGTTGCGTATCCTATCAGGCCATCGGTAAGCAAATCCAGTTCTTCGGCGCGCGTTGCAATCTGGCTAAGGCCTTGCTATTGGCTATCAATGGCGGGCGTTGTGAAAACACCGGAACCGTGATGGTGAAAGATATCCCTGTGCTCACCGGAGAACTACTGAACTTCGAGGAAGTGCTTTCCAACTATAAGAAAGTTCTGATTCAGATAGCGCGCATATACAACGAAGCGATGAACATCATCCACTATATGCACGATAAGTATTATTACGAAAAGTCTCAAATGGCATTTATCGATACCGATCCCCGTATTAATCTCGCATACGGTGTGGCAGGACTTTCTATTGCTATCGACTCTTTGTCCGCCATCAAATACGCTAAGGTGAAAGCTAAACGTAATGATATCGGTCTGACCGAAGGTTTCGACATCGAAGGAGAATTTCCTTGCTTTGGCAATGATGACGACCGGGTGGATCACTTGGGAGTGGATTTGGTTTATTTCTTCAGCGAAGAATTAAAAAAGCTCCCGGTTTACAAGAATGCACGCCCTACCCTTTCTCTGCTCACCATCACATCCAATGTGATGTACGGAAAGAAAACCGGTGCTACTCCGGACGGACGCGCCAAAGGTGTTGCTTTCGCTCCGGGCGCAAACCCGATGCACGGACGTGATAAAAACGGAGCTATCGCTTCTCTTAGTTCAGTGGCAAAATTGCGTTACCGTGATTCACAAGACGGTATCAGCAACACTTTCTCTATCGTACCAAAATCACTGGGAGCTACTGAAGCCGACCGCATTGAGAATCTGGTAACGATGATGGACGGTTACTTCACCAAAGGTGCACATCACCTGAACGTGAACGTACTGAACCGTGAAATGTTGCAAGACGCCATGGAACACCCGGAGAAGTACCCACAGTTGACTATCCGTGTATCCGGTTATGCCGTGAACTTTGTAAAGTTAAGCCGTGAGCATCAGTTGGAAGTTATTGCACGCTCTTTTCACGAAAAATTTTAGTGGAGAGATGAAAATGGAAGAAGTTCGTACACTTTCAAAACAAAGATTTTAGAGAACTTGGTTCGCGGATTACGCTGATAAGACTGATTATAACGGATAAATAATTAAAAATCCGTCTTCATCTGCCCAATCTGCGTCGTCCGCGAACCATCGGCTTTCTTTAATTGAAAAATGAAAGTAATGTTTACTAATGAAACGGAATATTACCAAGTATCGTAAAAACGACAAAAATAGCTTTATCCAAATGAATAATTTTCAATTTTCAACTCTCAACTCTCCATTATTAAAAATTCACTCCTACGAATCAATGGGAACATTCGATGGTCCCGGACTGCGATTGGTTGTATTTATGCAAGGATGCAACTTTCGTTGCCTTTATTGCGCCAATCCCGATACCATAGACTCCAAAGGAGGGAAAGAAACGGAAGTGGAAGAAATAGTTCGTATGGCAGTCAGCCAAAAGGCATTCTTCGGAAAGAAAGGAGGTATTACATTCAGTGGCGGAGAACCGACATTTCAGGCAAAAGCACTGATACCCTTATTCAAAAGACTGAAAGAAGAAGGAATACATATTTGCCTCGACAGCAACGGAGGAATTTGGAATAAAGAGGTAGAAGAATTGCTCTCTCTCACAGACCTTGTCCTGTTGGACATAAAAGAGTTCAATCCGGCGCGCCACCTTACATTAACGGAGCGTGACAATAAACAAACCCTTGCTACCGCCGCATGGCTGGAAAGCCATCAAAAACCGATGTGGCTGCGCTATGTACTTGTACCCGGCTATTCGGATTTTGAAGAGGATATTATCGCTTTAGGAGAATATTTCAAAAACTACCGGATGATTCAACGAATAGAAATACTGCCTTACCATACATTGGGCGTACACAAATACGAATCACTCGGCAAACCTTATTTATTGCAAAATATTAAAGAAAACACAATAGAACAACTCGACCGTGCCCGCGAACTGTTTTCCCGCTATTTCCCGGTCGTTTACGTCAATTAATCTATCATGAAAAAAGGTCTTTTATACGCTATCTTAGCCTCTGTATTATGGGCTATCGTCAATCCCTTCATCAAACAGGGATTAAGTTATGATTTCACACCTATGAATTTCGCAGGGTTGCGTTTCACGATCGTAGGCATTATCCTGTTCGTTTATACATGGCACAAAGGCATGTGGACGGAAATAAAGCAGCACGGCAAACTATTTGCCAACCTGATTCTCATCAATATGTTTCTGGGCTATACAGCTTTCTATTTCGGCGTGGATTTTGTAAGCGGCGCTATCAGTTCCATCATCATGGGGATGACTCCGCTCATCAACGTACTTCTCGCCCACCTCATAGCCAGCAATGACAAACTGAATCCCTATAAGATTATCAGCCTCATAGTAAGCCTTGCCGGACTGTTGCTTATCGTCGGGATGGGCAGTAACGGCGAACCGTTGGACTGGAAAGGTATCGGAGGTATCGTCTTATTGCTGCTCAGTATTATCTTTCAGGGCTATTCCGCCATTTCCGTGTCAGAAGATAAAGGCAAGGTCAACCCGATCTTCCTCAACGCCGTACAAATGTTTTTCGGAGGGTTGCTGATTTATGTTGTCGGGCTTTCAACGGAAGGTTACCACAGCTTTATCGGTAAGCCGGCCGGATTCTACATCAGCCTGGGCATACTGGTATTCATCTCGGTATTCGCTTTCAGTTTCTGGTTTATCGCCCTTCAAAGCAAAGGAGCCAAAGTCAGCGACATCAACATGTGCCGTCTGATAAATCCCGTATTGGGAGCGATTTTAAGCTGGACAATGCTGGCAGGCGAGCATCCTACATTCAGCACCGTAGCCGGAATGATTATTATTGTCAGTTCACTTATTATTTACTTCAAAGGTGAAGAAATAGTAAAGAAACTACGGCGTTAAGAACCATTCAATACTCCTTCTTGTTATATAGATATAAACTATTAACAAAAGGAGTAAATTATGAAAATAGTAGTAGATAAAGCCGATACCAGAGGTTATTTCGACCATGTATGGCTCAAGACCCATCATACATTCAGTTTCGCTGATTATTATAACCACGACCGTATGAATTTCGGTGCCTTACGGGTACTGAACGATGATACCGTATCTCCGGGACGTGGGTTCGATATGCATCCGCACCAGAATATGGAAGTCATCTCCATCCCGCTAAAAGGATATTTAACGCACGGAGACAGTGTGGAAAACGCCAGTACCATCACCCCGGGTGATATTCAGGTAATGAGTACCGGACGAGGAATTTTCCATAGTGAATACAACGGCAGCGATACCGAAGACCTGCAGTTCCTGCAAATATGGGTATTCCCGAAAGTTAAAAACACACCTCCCGAATATCATAACTATGATGTGCGCAGTGTATTGAAGAAAAATCATTTAGGAGTAATCATTGCCCCCGACGGATCTGCTCCCGCTTCCATCCTTCAGGACGCATGGTTCTCGATGGGTAAATTCGATGCCGGGCAAACCATCGATTACAAGATGCACCAAGAAGGCAACGGAGTTTATATGTTCATCATCGAAGGTGAAGCCGATGTGCTCGGACAGAGCCTGGAAAAGCGTGACGGCATAGGTATCTGGGATACGAAAGAGTTTCAGGTAAATGTCACGAAAGAAGCACACCTGTTATTGATGGAAGTTCCGATGTAATCAAACTCTTCCGGTGCGGCATTTGTGACACTTGTGACACCTGTTTCTTAAACTTATATAGCATATATATTATAATGTATCGTCCTGTTTTTGGTTGACTGGTTAAACTTAATAATCCTACTATAGGTTGTCTA
>NZ_QSUN01000012.1 GCF_003438995.1 Bacteroides sp. OM05-12 | reverse complement strand
AATATAGAATCAATTATAGAAACAAATAATTAACTGTCCAACTTTTGGGGTGCAGTTCAATTTTAAAGTTGAGAGTTGAAAATTGAGAGTGGAGAGTCCACCTTCTTTCTTTAAATTCTCAATTCTCAACTCTTAATTCTCAACTGATAAAAGTTCCTTCACTTTTATATTCTGTGTTACAGTTGTTTATCTCCAAATAGTGATAAGTGAAGGTAACTTTAATATAATCTGAAAATCATACTTTTATGCCTGATTTACTAACTAATGAGCTGTTTCCTTGTTTTTCTTCTTTTTATTCGATACATTTGTATTATCCATAACTCTTGGGAAAGAAAGAGTTAGCAAATGCGATTGTTAACTATTAAAATCTACTATTATGGGGCTACTATCGAATTTATTGAATGTGATTGCTCTGGTAATATTTTTGTTTGCAGATATCTTTGCCGATGCGAAGTATGCGCGAACAGGACTTGAGTTGTTAACAAGCAGTTCTTCGGAATTGGGGCATCCGTTTGCTCCGTGGTTAGTGGTTATTGGAGCGGTAGGAGGATTTCTTCTTAATATTCTGTTTTGGAAGAATCATTCGTTGGTGAAAAGGAGTTTTCGCATCGTTTTTACATTATTATCTTCTGTTTTCTTTATTATATGTTTATGTAATGCAGAGTTGGCTTTAAATAATTTCCGATATTTGTCAGGAGGATTTTGGCTGTCTTTTTTGATAATTGTCCTGAATATATTGCTTTCCTGTATTATGTTTACTCTCCCTACGGACAATTATATGGAGGAACTGGATTTTGGTGATAATGAAGAGTAGGGAATATTCCCTACTCTTTATACCATTGCGAGTACATCAGATAATTCTTGGCTATCTTTTGGTTGAGTTCCTTTGCCTGTTCGGGATCTACCTTTTTAATGAATTTGGCAGGTACACCTCCCCAGATACTTCCCGGCTCGATTACGGTATTGCTTAAAACTAAAGAACCGGCAGCAACGATGGCACCTTCTCCCACTATGGCATGATCCAACACAGTAGCCCCCATGCCGATTAATGCACCGTCTTTGATTGCGGCTCCGTGTATGGTTACATTGTGCCCGATGGAAACATTATCACCTATTTCTATCGTTGATTTTTCATAAAGAGTATGCAGTACGCTTCCGTCCTGTATATTGACTTGATTGCCGATGCGAATGGAATTGACGTCACCCCGTAAAACAGTGTTAAACCAAATGCTGCAATCGTTTCCGATTACTACATCTCCTATAATTGTTGCGTTGTCTGCGAGGAAACAGTTGTCGCCGAATTCCGGTGTGAACCCTCTGACTGATTTTATTAAAGCCATTGTTTTTATATTTTATATATTGTATGTTACATTAAATTGCTGATGTTTTTTCTTTTAGCCATTCTTTTTCTTCCGGTGTCAGGTATGCTTCCAGATTCTTGTAAACCGTTTGATGGTATTCATTCAGCCAGTCGATTTCTTCTTGCGTCATCATCGTTTTAATGATACCGGTTGTATCGATCGGACACATCGTGACTGTTTCAAATTTATAGAATGTTCCGAATTCAGTCTCCTGATCTTCGCATACAAGAACCAGGTTTTCGATACGGATACCGTGCCTGCCTCCTTTGTAGATACCCGGTTCGTTGGAAGTTAACATGCCGGGAAGTAATATAACCGGATTTTCATTCATTCGGATACTTTGTGGACCTTCATGTACGCTAAGGAATACTCCCACACCATGACCTGTTCCGTGTAAAAAGTTCATTCCGCTTTTCCAGAGAGCAAGTCGGGCTAAAATGTCAACTTGTGCACCTCTGGTTCCATGAGGGAACTTGCACATGGCAAGTTGAATATGTCCTTTCAGAACTGCGGTATAATCTTTCTTCTCTTCTTCTGTTAGTGAACCGAGAGCAATTGTCCGGGTGATGTCTGTTGTGGCATCAAGATATTGTGCTCCTGAATCCAATAACAGAAAACCTTCGGGATGTAGTGCAGCATCACTTTCAGGAGTGGCGGAATAATGTACTATGGCCGCATGCTCTTTATATCCGGCAATCGTATCAAAGCTTTCGCCCATATAAAACTCTTGTTCGGCACGTAGCTCATGCAGTTTGTTGTCTATACTTATCTCGGTTTCATTTCCTGCAGGAACGGCTTGCTCAAGCCAGCGGAGAAAGCGAACAAGTGCGAGCCCGTCTCTAACCATAGCTGCATGAATACCCTGAATCTCTTGTTCATTTTTTATTGCTTTTAAAAGAGCAATCGGAGACTTCTCACGCAAAATGTGACAATCGGGATTAATAGAAGAATAAGCTGCGTAATTAGTGCTTACCGGATTTAACTGTAGTTTCTTTAACTGACATGAATTCAGGTAACTGCAAAGCTCTGTATATCCTTTTATCGTTACCCCTTGCGAATGCAAGTATTCTTTTACTTCTTGCGTGATTTTCTCCGGTGCTATGAAATAGATAATGTCTTGACGGGTGATTATCAGATAACTAACTACGACCGGATTACATTTTACATCACTGCCTCTCAGATTGAGTGTCCATGCTATCTCGTCAAGAGCCGATACTAATAGTCCGTCTGCATCATTCTGTGCCATTGCATTACGAATTTCAGCAACCTTTTCAATGCAGCTTTTCCCGGCATACTGAATGAGGTGGATAAATGCCGGAGCTTGTGGCATATCAGGACGGTCTTTCCACAACTCATCCATCGGATCGAATTCTGTATTTAAGTTGATTCGGCAAATTTCCAATTCTTTTTTAATTCTTTCTATTTCAGTTACAGAAAATATCTGTCCGTCTACACCTACGCAGTCATTCGGTTTTAATGTCTTGCAGAGCCATTCTGTAATAGAAGGCGTACCGGGTAGACCTTCCTTGAATAGTTGAATGTCATTTCCGGCTATTTGTTCTGCTGCCTGAAGAAAATAACGTGAGTCTGTCCATAGACCGGCATTCTCATCTGTGATAACAATCGTTCCGGCAGACCCGGTGAAACCGGAGATCCATTTTCTTGATTCCCAATGAGAAGCGGTGTACTCGCTAAGGTGCGGGTCCGTTGTAGGGATAATGAATGCAGCCAGCTTATGTGCTTTCATAAATTGGCGTAGAGTTGCAATGCGTTCCTTTATTACTTGTTTCATAATGATTCATTTATAGTCATTTGCAAATATACAGAATATTTATTTGACTGTATCAAAAGAAACGGAGAACTAACCGGATAATCAATGGTAACTGATCGTTTTAGCTAAATAGTCCATGCTTTCTTCTTGGTGTGGCTGTTAAATACATTAGTTTCTATATATGAATGAATTAACGATAGGTGCAGTTTTAATAAATTCTTTCGTTTTTTACCATAAATATTTGCCGAAAGTTTTGTGGATAAAGAAACTATGTGTAATTTTGCCCCGCAATTTTAACACGTAAATTAAAAACAATTTATATATTTAATAATAGTAAAATGATAGTAGTACCTGTAAAAGAAGGCGAAAACATTGAAAAAGCGCTGAAGAAATTTAAAAGAAAATTTGAAAAAACCGGTGTAGTTAAAGAATTAAGAAGCAGACAACAGTTTGACAAACCGTCTGTTCTTAAAAGACTTAAGAAAGAACGTGCCGTTTACGTTCAGAAACTTCAGCAAGTAGAAGAATAATAATTCGTAATTTCTTTTGAATTATTGAATTCTTTTCATACATTCGTTGCTGAATTATAGAAGCAATGTTTCTTATGTTGAGAGATTCTTTTTTGGACTATCTTCGTTTTGAGAGGAACTATTCGGAAGCTACGGTTGTTAGTTACGGTATAGATTTAACTCAGTTTGAAGATTTTATCAAAAGTGTTGATGAGGAGTTAACGGTAGAAGAAGTTGATTCGGACTTGATCCGGCAGTGGGAAATCTCATTAATGGAAAAAGGTTATACGTCGACTTCTGTGAATCGTAAGTTAAGCACACTTCGTTCATTTTATCGTTTTCTTTTAATTAGGGGTAAGGTAGAAAAAGATCCGGTACGTAAAGTCACAGGGCCTAAGAATAAGAAGCCTTTACCTTCTTTTTTGAAAGAGGAGGAAATGAACCGGTTGATTGATGAAACGGATTTCGGTCAAGGTTTTATCGGATGCCGGGACAAAATGATTATCGAAATGTTTTATGCTACCGGCATGAGACGGTCGGAATTAATTGGTCTGAACGATGTAGATGTTGATTTCCCAGCTTCATTGGTAAAGGTAACCGGAAAGAGAAATAAGCAAAGATTAATACCTTTTGCAGATGAACTCCGGCAGTCGATGGAAGAATATATTAAGGTAAGAAATGAAGAGGTGTCAGATAGATGCGAAGCTTTTTTTGTGAATAAAAATGGGAAGCGTCTTTATGATAATGAGGTCTATAATTTAGTGAAAAGGAATTTATCGAAAGTAGTCACGTTGAAGAAGAGAAGTCCGCATGTTTTAAGGCATACTTTTGCGACAACGATGCTTAATAATGAAGCAGGATTGGAATCCGTGAAAGAACTTTTGGGACATAGCAGCCTTTCTGCAACAGAAGTTTATACACATGCTACTTTTGAGGAACTAAAAAAGGTTTATAAACAAGCTCATCCGAGAGCGTAAAAAAGGAGGTTTGTATGGAAGTGAGAATTCAATCAATTCATTTTGATGCAACAGAACAGTTGCAAGCTTTTATTCAGAAAAAAGTAGCAAAACTAGAGAAGTTTTACGATGATATAAAATTAGTGGAGGTGTCGTTAAAGGTCGTAAAACCAGAAACTGCTGAAAATAAAGAGGCTGGCGTGAAAGTTGTCGTTCCAAGTGGTGAGTTATACGCTAATAAAGTGAAAGATACTTTTGAGGAAGCTGTTGATGAAAGTGTTGAGGCTTTGTCTAAGCAGTTGCTGAAATACAAAGAAAAACAACGTAGCAAATAAAAAAAATCACAAATGTTTTTGTGGTTCAAAAGAAATAGCTAAATTTGCAGCCGTTTCGCTTACTTTATAAACGAACGGCTGTATTTTTAATAGCAATGCCTCTTTAGCTCAGTTGGCCAGAGCACGTGATTTGTAATCTCGGGGTCGTTGGTTCGAATCCGACAAGAGGCTCAAAAGTGTACATTATTAGGGCAAATACCAGAGTGGCCAAATGGGACAGACTGTAAATCTGCTGGCTTACGCCTTCGGTGGTTCGAATCCATCTTTGCCCACAAAGAGACAAAGTGAAAGCTTTGGCAAAATGCGGAAGTAGCTCAGTTGATAGAGCATTAGCCTTCCAAGCTGAGGGTCGCGGGTTTGAGCCCCGTCTTCCGCTCTTATTTTGCTGTTATAGCTCAGTGGTAGAGCACTTCCTTGGTAAGGAAGAGGTCACGAGTTCAAGTCTCGTTAACAGCTCATAATATATAAGTAAACGCTGATTATTAATCAAATAAATAAAAAGTAAAGCTATGGCTAAAGAGAAATTTGAACGTTCAAAACCACATGTTAACATTGGTACTATCGGTCACGTTGACCACGGTAAAACCACTTTAACTGCTGCTATCACTACAGTGTTGGCTAAAAAAGGTCTTTCTGAAGTAAAATCTTTCGATCAGATTGATAATGCTCCGGAAGAAAAAGAAAGAGGTATTACTATTAATACTTCTCACGTAGAGTATCAAACTGCTAACCGTCACTATGCTCACGTAGACTGTCCGGGACACGCTGACTACGTAAAGAACATGGTAACTGGTGCTGCTCAGATGGATGGTGCTATCATCGTAGTTGCTGCTACTGATGGTCCGATGCCTCAAACTCGTGAACACATCCTTTTAGCTCGTCAGGTAAACGTTCCTCGTTTGGTCGTTTTCTTGAATAAATGTGATATGGTTGACGACGAAGAAATGTTGGAATTGGTAGAAATGGAAATGCGTGAATTGCTTGCATTCTATGATTTCGACGGTGACAATACTCCTATCATTCGTGGTTCTGCTCTTGGTGCACTTAATGGTGTTGCTGAATGGGAAGACAAAGTGATGGAACTAATGGAAGCTGTTGATACTTGGATTCCACTTCCTCCGCGTGATGTTGATAAACCATTCTTGATGCCTGTTGAAGACGTATTCTCTATCACTGGTCGTGGTACTGTTGCTACAGGTCGTATCGAAGCTGGTATCATCAAAGTTGGTGATGAAGTTCAGATCTTAGGTTTAGGTGAAGATAAGAAATCTGTTGTTACTGGTGTTGAAATGTTCCGTAAATTATTGGATCAAGGTGAAGCTGGTGATAATGTTGGTTTGTTACTTCGTGGTATTGACAAAGCTGAAATCAAACGTGGTATGGTAATTTGCCACCCGGGACAGATTAAACCTCATTCAAAATTCAAAGCTGAGGTTTATATCTTGAAGAAAGAAGAAGGTGGTCGTCATACTCCATTCCATAACAAATACCGTCCTCAGTTCTATTTGCGTACTATGGACTGTACTGGTGAAATCACTCTTCCGGAAGGAACTGAAATGGTAATGCCGGGTGATAACGTAACTATCACTGTAGAGTTGATCTATCCTGTAGCTCTTAACGTAGGTCTTCGTTTCGCTATCCGTGAAGGTGGACGTACAGTAGGTGCTGGTCAGATTACAGAACTTTTAGCATAAAATTATAAATCAGTTCTTAGCTTTGGCTAAGGACTGATTATTTACGGGAGTAGCTCAGTTGGTAGAGCACCGGTCTCCAAAACCGGGTGTCGGGAGTTCGAGCCTCTCCTCCCGTGCAAATATTGAAAGAATATGTTTAAGAAATTAGCAGATTATTGTAAAGAATCTTATAACGAACTTGTCCATAAAGTATCATGGCCTACTCGTTCTGAACTTACTAATAGTGCAGTAGTTGTTTTATATGCTTCCCTACTTATTGCATTGGTGGTGTTCGCAATGGACTCTGTTTTCCAGTTTGTCATGGAGAAAGTAATCTATCCGCATTAAATTAGTGAATAAAATGTCTGAGATTGAAAAGAAGTGGTACGTTCTGCGTGCTATTAGTGGAAAAGAAAGCAAGGTAAAAGAATATCTTGAAGCTGATCTTAAGAACAGCGACCTTGGAGAGTATGTATCTCAGGTATTGATTCCTACCGAAAAAGTATATCAGGTTCGCAATGGTAAAAAAATTGTGAAAGAGAGAAGTTATCTCCCTGGATATGTTTTGGTGGAGGCAGCTCTTGTTGGTGAGGTAGCTCATCATTTAAGAAATACTCCTAATGTGATTGGTTTCTTGGGAGGATCAGATAATCCTACCCCTCTTAGGCAATCGGAAGTGAATCGTATACTTGGTACAGTAGACGAGCTGCAAGAAACGGGAGAAGAATTGAATATCCCTTATGTTGTAGGCGAAACTGTAAAAGTTACTTTTGGTCCTTTCAGTGGATTCAGTGGTATCATTGAAGAGGTAAACAGCGAAAAGAAAAAGCTGAAGGTTATGGTGAAGATATTCGGGCGTAAAACACCGCTTGAATTAGGCTTTATGCAGGTTGAGAAAGAATAATACAGTTGTTACATGTGTTGTTCTTTAATTAATGTTTATATAAAAAAATAAAAAAACAATGGCTAAAGAAGTTGCTGGACTAATCAAATTACAGATTAAAGGAGGCGCTGCAAATCCATCACCTCCCGTTGGACCTGCGTTAGGTTCTAAGGGAATCAATATCATGGAGTTTTGCAAGCAATTCAATGCCAGAACCCAGGACAAAGCAGGTAAAATCTTGCCTGTGATTATCACTTACTACACAGATAAGTCTTTCGATTTTATAGTTAAGACTCCTCCTGTTGCCATTCAATTACTTGAAGTGGCTAAGATTAAGAGTGGTTCTGCTGAGCCAAACCGTAAGAAAGTTGCCGAGCTTACTTGGGAACAAGTTCGTACGATTGCTCAGGATAAAATGGTTGACTTAAACTGTTTTACTGTGGAAGCTGCCATGAGAATGGTTGCTGGTACAGCTAGAAGTATGGGTATCACTGTAAAAGGGGACTTCCCGGGTAATAATTAATAAACTTCAATTATAATGGGTAAACTGACAAAAAATCAAAAGTTAGCTGCAGGAAAAATTGAAGCAGGGAAAGCATACTCACTGAAAGAAGCCGCACAATTAGTAAAAGAAATTACTTTTACTAAATTTGATGCTTCATTAGATATTGACGTACGTTTAGGTGTAGACCCCCGTAAGGCAAACCAGATGGTAAGAGGTGTTGTATCACTTCCTCATGGAACTGGAAAACAAGTTAGGGTTCTTGTCCTTTGTACTCCTGATGCTGAAGCTGCTGCAAAAGAAGCAGGTGCTGACTATGTTGGTCTTGACGAATATATTGAAAAGATCAAGGGTGGATGGACTGATATTGATGTTATCATCACTATGCCATCTATCATGGGTAAGATTGGTGCTTTAGGTCGTGTATTAGGTCCTCGTGGTTTGATGCCTAATCCTAAAAGCGGAACTGTAACAATGGATGTTGCTAAAGCTGTAAAAGAAGTAAAACAAGGTAAGATTGACTTCAAAGTTGATAAGAGCGGTATTGTTCATACTTCAATCGGTAAAGTATCTTTCACTTCAGAGCAAATTCGCGATAATGCGAAAGAATTTATCTCTACTTTGAATAAATTAAAACCGACTGCGGCTAAAGGAACCTACATAAAGAGTATTTATCTTTCTTCTACGATGAGTTTGGGTGTTAAAATTGACCCTAAAACAGTTGAAGAAGTCTAATAAAGGAGGAAACAATGAGAAAGGAAGATAAAAACGCTATTATCGGGCAAATTGCACAGACTATACAAGAACATGCTCATTTTTATTTGGTTGATATGACTGCTATGAATGCAGCTGCTACCAGTGCTTTGAGGAGAAAATGTTTTGAATCGGATGTGAAATTGCTTGTTGTGAAGAATACATTGCTTCACAAAGCTTTGGAGAGTCTTGAAACAGATTATTCTCCTCTTTATGGATCACTGAAAGGCTCAACTGCAGTAATGTTTAGCGAAGTAGCTAACGTTCCTGCTAAATTGCTTAAAGAAGTTGCTAAAGATGGTATCCCTGGTTTGAAAGCTGCTTATGCGGAAGAAAGCTTCTATGTGGGAGCAGATCAATTGGATGCACTTGTTAGCATTAAGAGTAAAAATGAAGTTATTGCTGAAGTTATTGCTTTGTTGCAATCTCCGGCCAAGAACATCGTTTCTGCTTTACAATCAGGTGGCAACACCCTTCACGGAGTTCTTAAGACTCTTGGTGAAAGACCAGAATAAATTTATAATCAATTAGTAAACAAACAATTAAAATCATACAAAAATGGCAGATTTGAAAGCTTTTGCAGAACAATTAGTTAACTTGACAGTTAAAGAAGTTAATGAACTTGCGACTATCCTTAAAGATGAATATGGTATTGAACCTGCTGCTGCAGCTGTTGCTGTTGCTGCTGGTCCTGCTGCAGGTGGTGCAGCAGCTGCTGAAGAAAAAACATCTTTTGACGTTATCTTAAAGAGCGCTGGTGCTGCAAAATTACAAGTAGTAAAGGCAGTTAAAGAAAGCTGTGGCCTTGGTTTGAAAGAAGCTAAAGACATGGTAGACGCTGCTCCTAGTACAGTTAAAGAAGGTTTAGCTAAAGATGAAGCTGAAGCATTGAAAAAAGCATTGGAAGAAGCTGGAGCTGAAGTTGAACTTAAATAACATTAGCCTGTTTATCAGGTAATTCGGTTAAGAATCCTCCGGAAGAGGGTTCTTAACCTTTTTGTGTATATATTTAAAATTAAGTTCTACTAATTCATTAACAGATGTCTTCAAATACTGTAAATCAAAGAGTTAATTTTGCTTCTATCAAGAATCCGATGCAATATCCGGATTTTCTGGAAGTACAATTGAAGTCATTCCAAGACTTTCTACAATTAGACACCCCGCCAGAAAAACGTAAGAACGAGGGCTTGTATAAAGTATTTGCTGAAAACTTTCCAATTGCTGACACAAGAAACAATTTTGTTCTTGAGTTTCTGGATTATTATATTGATCCGCCTCGTTATACAATTGATGATTGTATTGAACGTGGTTTGACTTATAGTGTTCCTTTAAAAGCGAAACTTAAACTATATTGTACAGATCCTGACCATGAAGATTTTGATACGGTTATTCAGGATGTGTTTCTTGGTCCTATTCCTTATATGACAGATAAAGCGACATTTGTCATCAATGGGGCAGAGCGTGTTGTTGTTTCTCAGCTTCACCGTTCTCCAGGCGTGTTCTTCGGTCAAAGTGTACATGCCAACGGTACGAAACTATATTCAGCCCGTATTATTCCTTTTAAAGGATCATGGATCGAATTTGCTACGGACATTAATAATGTGATGTATGCATACATCGACCGTAAAAAGAAATTGCCTGTTACTACTTTATTAAGAGCAATAGGTTTTGAAAATGATAAAGATATTCTGGAAATCTTTAATCTAGCCGAGGATGTCAAGGTCAATAAAACCAATCTAAAGAAGATGATTGGACGAAAATTGGCTGCACGTGTACTGAAGACTTGGGTAGAAGATTTCGTGGATGAAGATACCGGTGAAGTTGTTTCTATAGAGCGTAATGAGGTCATAATTGATCGTGAGACTGTACTTGAACAGGAACATATTGACGAGATATTGGAATCCGGTGTTCAGAATATCCTTGTTCACAAAGAAGAAGCTAATCAGTCTGATTATTCTATTATATTTAATACGCTTCAGAAAGATCCGAGTAACTCCGAAAAAGAAGCTGTTCTCTATATTTATCGTCAGCTTCGTAATGCAGATCCTGCAGATGATGCGAGTGCTCGTGAAGTTATCAATAACTTATTCTTCTCTGAAAAAAGATATGACCTTGGTGAAGTAGGTAGATACAGAATTAACAAAAAGTTAGGTCTGACTACCGATATGGATGTCAAGGTGCTTACAAAAGAAGATATTATTGAGATTATCAAATATCTGATTGAGTTGATTAACTCAAAAGCTGATGTTGATGATATTGACCACTTAAGTAATAGACGTGTTCGTACAGTAGGTGAGCAGTTATCGAATCAGTTTGCTATCGGTTTAGCCCGTATGTCGCGTACGATTCGTGAACGTATGAATGTTAGAGACAATGAAGTATTTACTCCGATTGATTTGATTAATGCGAAGACAATTTCTTCTGTAATCAATACATTCTTCGGAACTAATGCATTGTCTCAGTTTATGGACCAAACCAACCCGTTGGCTGAAATAACTCATAAAAGACGTTTATCTGCCTTGGGACCTGGAGGTTTGTCACGTGAACGCGCTGGTTTTGAAGTACGTGACGTGCACTATACTCATTATGGCCGTTTATGCCCGATTGAAACACCGGAAGGTCCGAATATCGGTTTGATTTCTTCTTTGTGTGTATATGCAAAGATTAATGATCTTGGATTTATTGAGACTCCTTATCGTAAGGTAACTGAAGGTAAGGTTGACATAAGTCAGGATGGAATAACTTATTTAACTGCTGAAGAAGAAGAAGATAAGATTATTGCTCAGGGAAATGCTCCTTTGGATGATAATGGTAACTTTATTCGTAACAGGGTTAAAGCTCGTCAGGATGCAGATTATCCGGTAGTGGAACCGAGTCAAGTAGAATTGATGGATGTTTCTCCACAACAGATTGCATCTATTGCTGCTTCTTTGATTCCTTTCTTGGAACACGATGATGCTAACCGTGCATTAATGGGATCTAACATGATGCGCCAGGCTGTACCATTGTTAAGAACTGAGGCACCGATTGTTGGAACAGGTATTGAGAAACAGTTGGTTGAGGATTCTCGTACGCAAATTGCGGCAGAGGGTGACGGTGTTATCGATTATGTTGATTCAACAACAATCCGTATTCTTTATGATAGAACGGATGATGAAGAATTTGTAAGTTTTGAACCGGCATTAAAAGAATATAGGATACCAAAATTCCGTAAGACTAACCAGAACATGACGATTGACTTGCGTCCGATTTGTGAGAAAGGTCAACGGGTTAGAAAAGGTGATATATTGACTGAAGGTTATTCTACTCAAAACGGTGAATTAGCGTTGGGTAAGAATTTGCTGGTAGCTTATATGCCTTGGAAAGGTTACAATTATGAGGATGCTATCGTATTGAACGAAAGAGTTGTTCGCGAAGACCTGCTTACTTCTGTTCATGTAGAGGAGTATTCTTTAGAAGTACGTGAGACAAAACGTGGAATGGAAGAATTAACCTCTGATATTCCAAATGTGAGCGAAGAAGCTACTAAAGATCTTGATGAGAATGGTATTGTAAGAATTGGTGCAAGAATTCAGCCGGGAGATATTTTGATTGGTAAGATAACTCCGAAAGGAGAATCTGATCCTTCTCCTGAAGAAAAATTGCTTCGTGCTATCTTTGGTGACAAGGCAGGTGATGTGAAAGATGCTTCATTGAAAGCTTCACCTTCATTGAAAGGTGTGGTTATTGATAAGAAACTTTTCTCACGTGTAATTAAGAACCGCAGCTCGAAACTTGCAGATAAAGCTTTATTGCCAAAGATTGATGATGAATTCGAATCTAAGGTTGCTGCTTTAAAAGATATCTTGATTGATAAATTGCTCGTATTGACTCAGGATAAAGTCTCTCAAGGTGTCAAAGATTACTTGGGAACTGAAGTAATTGCTAAAGGTGCAAAATTCGAGAAAAGAGATCTTGAAACATTAGATTTTACTACCATCCAGTTAAGTAAATGGACTCAGGATGCTCATAAGAACGATATGATTCGTGATCTTATTATGAACTACCTGAAGAAATATAAAGAACTTGATGCTGAATTGAAGCGTAAGAAGTTTGCTATCACTATTGGTGATGAACTTCCTGCCGGTATCATTCAAATGGCTAAAGTTTATATTGCCAAGAAACGTAAGATTGGTGTAGGAGATAAGATGGCAGGACGTCACGGTAACAAGGGTATCGTGTCTCGTATTGTTCGTCAGGAAGATATGCCGTTCCTTGCAGATGGTACTCCTGTTGATATCGTATTGAATCCGCTGGGTGTGCCTTCCCGTATGAACCTTGGACAGATATTTGAAGCTGTATTAGGAGCTGCGGGTAAAAGACTTGGTATTAAGTTTGCTACTCCTATTTTTGATGGTGCATCATTGGATGATATAACCGAGTGGACTGATAAAGCCGGATTGCCTCGTTATGGTAGAACTTACTTGTGTGATGGTGGTACTGGTGAACAGTTTGACCAACCGGCAACTGTTGGTGTGACTTATATGCTGAAATTGGGTCACATGGTTGAAGACAAGATGCATGCACGTTCTATTGGTCCTTATTCGTTGATTACTCAACAACCTCTTGGTGGTAAGGCACAATTTGGTGGACAGCGTTTTGGAGAAATGGAGGTTTGGGCATTGGAAGCATTCGGTGCGGCACATATTCTTCAGGAAATCTTGACCATCAAATCTGATGATGTGGTTGGACGTTCTAAAGCTTACGAAGCGATCGTTAAGGGTGAGCCGATGCCACAACCGGGAATACCGGAATCTCTCAATGTGTTATTACACGAATTAAGAGGTTTGGGATTAAGTATCAACCTGGAATAATATATTAAGTTGAGAGCTGGAAATTGAGAAGTAGTTTTTTTGTTTCCATCTCTCCGCTTTCAACTAATAAATAAACTCTTTACATTAAATTAAACGTATGGCTTTTAGAAAAGAAAATAAGATAAAGAGTAATTTCTCGAAGATCTCTATCGGTTTGGCTTCTCCGGAAGAAATCCTTGAGAATTCGAGTGGTGAAGTTTTGAAGCCTGAAACCATCAACTATCGTACTTATAAACCGGAACGTGACGGTTTGTTCTGCGAGCGTATATTCGGTCCTATTAAGGATTATGAATGTCATTGCGGTAAATACAAACGTATCCGTTATAAAGGAATTGTCTGCGATCGTTGCGGTGTGGAAGTAACAGAGAAGAAAGTAAGACGTGAACGTATGGGACATATTCAGTTGGTTGTTCCTGTTGCTCATATCTGGTATTTCCGTTCACTTCCTAATAAAATAGGTTATCTTTTGGGATTACCTACTAAAAAATTAGATTCTATCATTTATTATGAACGTTATGTCGTTATTCAGCCGGGTGTAAAGGCTGATGATGGTATTAGCGCTTTTGATTTACTTTCAGAAGAAGAATATCTGGATGTCTTGGATACACTTCCGAAAGATAATCAATATTTGGAAGATACTGATCCCAATAAGTTTATTGCTAAGATGGGAGCAGAAGCTATTTACGATTTGTTGTCAAGACTTGATCTTGATGCTTTATCGTATGAATTAAGACATAAAGCTGGCAATGATTCTTCGCAACAGCGTAAAAATGAAGCGTTGAAACGTTTGCAGGTTGTAGAGTCTTTCCGTGCTTCTCGTGGACGTAATAAACCGGAATGGATGATTGTGCGTATCGTCCCGGTTATTCCGCCGGAACTGAGACCTTTGGTGCCATTGGATGGAGGACGCTTTGCAACTTCGGATTTGAACGATCTTTATCGTCGTGTTATCATTCGTAATAACCGTTTGAAGAGATTGATTGAAATTAAGGCTCCGGAAGTCATTTTACGTAATGAAAAACGTATGCTTCAAGAGTCTGTAGACTCATTGTTTGATAACTCTCGTAAATCCAGTGCTGTTAAGACAGATGCCAATCGTCCTTTAAAATCTCTTTCAGATAGTTTGAAAGGTAAGCAAGGGCGCTTCCGTCAGAACTTACTTGGTAAACGTGTTGACTATTCTGCACGTTCTGTAATCGTTGTAGGTCCTGAATTGAGAATGGGAGAATGTGGTATTCCGAAAGATATGGCTGCAGAACTTTATAAACCGTTTATTATACGTAAGTTAATTGAACGTGGTATTGTGAAGACTGTTAAATCGGCCAAGAAAATTGTAGACCGTAAAGAACCTGTTATTTGGGATATTTTGGAATATGTAATGAAAGGCCATCCGGTATTGTTAAACCGTGCACCGACATTGCACCGTCTGGGTATTCAGGCATTCCAACCTAAGATGATTGAAGGTAAAGCTATTCAATTGCACCCATTGGCATGTACGGCATTTAATGCTGACTTCGATGGTGACCAGATGGCTGTTCACTTGCCTTTGAGTAATGAAGCGATTCTGGAAGCTCAGATGCTGATGCTGCAATCACATAATATTTTGAATCCTGCTAATGGTGCTCCAATTACAGTTCCTTCTCAGGATATGGTACTCGGTTTGTACTATATTACTAAATTGAGAAAAGGCGCTAAGGGTGAGGGCTTGACTTTCTACGGACCGGAAGAAGCATTGATTGCTTATAATGAAGGTAAAGTAGACATTCATGCACCGGTAAAGGTTATTGTAAAAGACCTTGATGAAAATGGTAATATTGTTGATGTAATGCGCGAAACTTCTGTCGGACGTGTTATTGTTAATGAGATAGTACCACCTGAAGCAGGTTATATCAATACAATTATATCTAAGAAATCTCTTCGCGACATCATTAGTGATGTTATTAAGGTTTGTGGTGTAGCAAAAGCTGCCGACTTCCTTGATGGAATTAAGAACTTAGGTTATAAGATGGCATTCCAAGGTGGTTTGTCGTTTAACTTGAATGATATTATCATTCCGAAAGAAAAAGAAGAACTGGTACAACGCGGTTATGATGAAGTGGAACAAATCATGAATAACTATAACATGGGTTTCATTACTTATAACGAACGTTACAATCAGGTTATTGATACATGGACACACGTTAATGCCGATTTGTCTAACATCTTGATGAAAACTATTTCTTCAGATGACCAAGGTTTCAACTCTGTGTATATGATGTTGGATTCCGGTGCCCGTGGTTCTAAAGAGCAGATTCGTCAGTTGTCCGGTATGCGTGGTTTGATGGCCAAACCTCAAAAAGCGGGAGCTGAAGGCGGTCAGATTATTGAAAACCCGATTCTTTCTAACTTTAAGGAAGGTTTGTCAGTGCTTGAGTACTTTATTTCAACTCACGGTGCTCGTAAAGGTTTGGCGGATACGGCTTTGAAGACGGCTGATGCCGGATACTTGACCCGTCGTCTTGTCGATGTATCTCATGATGTGATTATTCAGGAAGAAGACTGTGGAACATTACGCGGTTTGATTTGTACAGACCTTAAAAATAACGATGAAGTTATTGCTACACTGTATGAACGTATCCTTGGACGTGTTTCCGTACATGATATTATTCATCCTACTACTGGTGAGCTTTTAGTTGCCGGAGGTGAGGAAATTACTGAGGAAGTTGCGAAGAAGATTCAAGACTCTCCAATCGAAAGTGTGGAAATCCGCTCAGTGCTTACTTGTGAGTCTAAGAAAGGTGTTTGTGCTAAATGTTACGGACGTAACCTTGCAACAAGCCGTATGGTTCAGAGAGGTGAAGCTGTCGGTGTAATCGCTGCACAATCTATCGGTGAGCCGGGTACACAGTTGACACTTCGTACATTCCACGCCGGTGGTACTGCTGCTAATATTGCGGCAAATGCAAGTATCGTGGCAAAGAATGATTCACGTTTGGAATTTGAAGAGTTACGTACTGTTGATTCTGTGGAAGAAACGGGTGAAGCAGTTAAGATTGTAGTAGGACGTTTAGCTGAAGTTCGCTTTATTGATGTGAATACAGGTATTGTTCTTTCTACACATAATGTTCCTTATGGTTCTAAACTTTATGCTGCTGATGGTGAAGTCGTTGAAAAGGGTAAGCTTATTGCCAAGTGGGACCCCTTCAATGCTGTTATTATCACAGAAGCAACCGGTAAGATTGAATTCGAAGGTGTCATAGAAAACGTTACTTATAAGGTAGACTCTGATGAAGCTACTGGTTTGCGTGAAGTCATTATTATTGAGTCTAAGGACAAGACAAAAGTTCCTTCTGCTCATATTATGACTGAAGACGGAAACTTGATACGTACATATAACTTACCGGTAGGTGGGCACGTTGTTGTTGAAGATGGTCAGAAAGTAAAAGCCGGTGAAGTTATTGTGAAGATTCCTCGTGCTGTTGGTAAGGCTGGTGATATTACCGGTGGTCTTCCTCGTGTTACAGAGTTGTTCGAAGCACGTAACCCGTCTAACCCTGCTGTTGTTTCTGAAATTGATGGTGAGGTGACAATGGGTAAGATCAAACGTGGTAACCGTGAGATTATCGTTACATCTAAGACCGGAGAGGTTAAGAAGTATTTGGTTGCTCTTTCTAAACAGATCCTTGTTCAGGAAAATGATTATGTACGTGCAGGAACTCCGTTATCCGACGGTGCTATAACTCCTGCTGACATTCTTGCCATTAAAGGTCCTACAGCAGTTCAGGAATATATCGTGAATGAAGTACAGGACGTTTACCGTTTGCAAGGTGTGAAGATTAACGATAAACATTTCGAAATTATCGTTCGTCAGATGATGCGTAAAGTTGAAATCGATGAACCGGGAGATACGCGCTTCTTGGAACAACAGGTGGTAGATAAACTAGAGTTTATGGAAGAGAACGACCGTATTTGGGGCAAGAAAGTAGTTGTAGATGCGGGTGATTCTCAGAATATGCAGCCGGGACAGATTGTTACAGCTCGTAAGTTGAGAGATGAAAACAGTATGTTGAAACGCCGTGACTTGAAACCGGTAGAAGTGCGTGATGCTATTCCTGCTACTTCTACACAGATTCTTCAGGGTATTACGCGTGCTGCTCTTCAAACTTCAAGTTTCATGTCTGCTGCATCATTCCAGGAAACTACTAAGGTGTTGAATGAAGCTGCTATCAATGGTAAGATAGATAAGTTGGAAGGTATGAAAGAGAACGTTATATGCGGTCACTTGATTCCAGCCGGTACAGGTCAACGTGAATTTGAAAAGATTATCGTAGGTTCGAAAGAGGAATACGACCGTATCTTGGCAAATCGCAAAAATGTACTGGATTACAGCGAAGTAGAATAAAACTGTAATTTTATATATGTGAGAAAGCGGAGTGGACTAAATGTCTGTTCCGCTTTTTCTTTTCTCGTAATAGTTTAGCTATATATAGGATCTTATGAACATACGGTTGATTGTTTACAAACTCCTATCGTTTGTCGACAATCGACCGTATGTTTGTTTTTAATTGACCTAGTGATTATTTTTAAGTTTATACTGTCTTCTGTAAAGCGTCAAGGCTGCTTTTATAAATCCTGTACCTTTCTTTTTTTTACTTACCGGGGCGTTGAGTTACTCGCAAAGGAGTATCGGCATATTTCCCCTTGAGCGTAAGGTTGCATTTCAGTAGGTGTCTTGCTGTTTATATATCCTATCGCCTTGTTATGTAGTTTTATCTTTTTTAATGAGGATTATTTCGAATATTGGAAGAAAATTATTCATCATCTTCGGATCTTTTATTTGGACTGCTGATTATCTTTAGTATAAAATGAATGACAAAAAGTAGAACAATACCTACTACTGCATACATAGATAAAAAGAAGATAGATGACATGACGAGGGGATAAATAAAGAAAACAAGTATCAGATAAGAAATGTGATTTCGAAGTAAAACAACAAACTGAATTAACTGTATAATAACCATTACTACGGCATAAACAATAGAGATAGCCGTAATAAAATGCCAAAAACCATAATCATAGGTTAATGCTCCCCAGAAATCTTTTGGAAAGCTATCTAATGTGTTTGTAAATGGCATTTTGACAATCATAACAATAAGAGGAATAAGTATTGCATAGAGTGAATAACGGAGATCGAATGGGCTTGTACGACTACTGATCCATCGCATGACATTCTTAAACAGTAGAAATTCTTGGTAAGTCATATACATACTCGCAAAAATCATTAAAGAAAAATTTATGAGTGTGTTTGATGTGAACTGTATCGAAGAAAACATTTCAGCACGTGAGCTGACTATCCAAATGAATATGCAACTTACTATTGCTAAAAGTGTGGTTAAAGCTGTTGCATTGAAAGTTTTCCAAGTGATAAATTTACCATTAGAAAAATCTGCTATGAGATTTAATATCATAGCGAATATACTCAATGAAAAGAGTAGGATGGGAATTATGTTTTGTGATGCCATCTTTAATTTTGTATTAATGGGTTTTGATGCAAATATAAATAAAAAAATCTTCTGATAATGATATTGGTAATAATGATGAAAAATTAATATTGGAATGTATAAAAGGTGAAAGTTTCGTTTTAAAATTATAGAAGTAGAATAATTCTGATTATGAACTTTTATAGAATATAAATCCATTAAATTGTTTTATGGAGAAAGAAATATTGGCGGATTATTCGTATCTTTATCGCACAAAATATGGTTCACATTATAAATTATAGGAATAATCATGGAAAAAGAAAAAGCAAATAATCAGTTTGAAATAGAATTAACACCGGAAATAGCACAGGGAGTTTATGCGAATTTGGCTATCATTACTCATTCAAGTTCAGAATTTGTGCTTGACTTTGTCCGAGTTCTTCCGGGTGTACCAAAAGCGGGTGTAAAGTCCAGAGTAATACTTTCCCCTGAACATGCGAAGCGTTTATTGCATGCCCTTCAAGAGAATATTGGCAAGTATGAAAATAATTTTGGACCGATACGCATTCCGGAAGGAAAAGGAACTTATATGCCTCCGATTACTGATTTTAAAGGAGAAGCATAATACGGAAAAATTAAAAAAATAGTAAAAAAGACTGGAGACCATATATCCTTATGAGATGGTTTCTGGTCTTCTTTTTTTATCCTTAAATAAATAAATACTTGTCTTTCAGATTTTTTTTGGAGAGGAAAAGATAAAAATATTTGGGACGTCCATTGGTATTTCAAATATTATTCGTATTTTTGCAGCCCGAAATGTAGACTCTCGAAACGTGTCTGCTTGCGAAATTTGATAAGTAATAAACAATATATAATAATTAAAAAACAATTAAAATGCCTACAATTCAGCAATTAGTAAGAAAAGGGCGCGCTGTTTTGGTTGAAAAGAGTAAATCTCCTGCATTGGATTCATGTCCTCAAAGACGTGGCGTTTGCGTGAGAGTTTACACTACAACACCGAAGAAGCCGAACTCTGCGATGCGTAAAGTAGCTCGTGTGCGTTTAACAAACCAAAAAGAGGTGAACTCGTATATTCCGGGTGAAGGACACAACTTGCAAGAGCACTCAATCGTTTTAGTACGTGGTGGTCGTGTAAAAGACCTTCCGGGTGTACGTTATCACATCGTTCGTGGTACACTTGATACAGCTGGCGTAGCCGGACGTACTCAAAGACGTAGCAAATATGGCGCTAAGCGTCCGAAACCGGGACAAGCACCTGCTGCAGCTGGTAAAAAGAAATAATCTTTTAGCAGAAAGAATTTAGAAAAAGTTTTAAACTCGTTTTGATTTGTTGGAAGAAAGCTATAAAGGTTGAGTAAATGTTCCGGAGGGAGCGTTGAAGCACACAAAGCATACAGCCCAAACAAAACATTATTTTCAAACAAATGAGAAAAGCAAAACCAAAAAAACGCATTATCCTACCGGATCCTGTGTTTAATGACCAAAAAGTTTCAAAGTTCGTAAACCACTTGATGTATGATGGTAAGAAGAACACTTCATATGAAATCTTCTATGCAGCTTTGGAAACAGTGAAAACAAAACTTCCTAACGAAGAAAAATCAGCGTTAGAAATCTGGAAAAAAGCTTTGGATAATGTAACTCCTCAAGTAGAAGTTAAGTCCCGCCGTGTAGGTGGTGCTACTTTCCAAGTTCCTACAGAGATCCGCCCGGAACGTAAAGAATCTATATCTATGAAGAACTTGATTCTTTTTGCACGTAAGAGAGGCGGAAAATCAATGGCAGATAAATTAGCAGCCGAAATCATTGACGCGTTTAATGAGCAAGGTGGTGCTTTCAAACGTAAGGAAGATATGCATAGAATGGCAGAAGCTAACCGTGCATTTGCTCACTTTAGATTCTAATCAGGTAAAATTTAAAAAGGAAAAGGATTAAAATGGCTAAAAATGATTTGCATTTGACCCGTAATATCGGTATCATGGCTCACATTGATGCTGGTAAAACAACTACTTCTGAACGTATCTTGTTCTACACCGGTTTGACTCACAAAATAGGTGAGGTTCATGATGGTGCAGCGACAATGGACTGGATGGAGCAGGAGCAGGAACGTGGTATTACTATCACTTCTGCTGCAACAACCACTCGCTGGAAATATGCGGGCGATACTTATAAAATTAACTTGATTGATACTCCGGGACACGTTGACTTTACTGCTGAGGTAGAACGTTCTTTACGCGTGTTAGATGGAGCTGTGGCTGCATATTGTGCTGTTGGTGGTGTTGAGCCTCAATCAGAAACAGTGTGGCGTCAGGCTGATAAATATAATGTGCCTCGTATTGGTTACGTTAATAAAATGGACCGTTCCGGTGCTGATTTCTTTGAAGTGGTTCGTCAGATGAAGGACGTACTTGGTGCAAATCCTTGTCCTGTTGTAATTCCTATCGGTGCAGAAGAAAACTTCAAAGGTGTCGTAGACCTTATTAAGATGAAAGCCATTCTGTGGCATGATGAAACGATGGGAGCTGATTATGATGTAGAAGATATTCCTGCAAACTTGGTTGATGAAGCTAACGAATGGAGAGAAAAAATGCTCGAAAAAGTTGCTGAGTTCGACGATGCTTTAATGGAGAAATTCTTTGATGATCCTTCAACTATCACTGAAGAAGAAATCTTACGTGCTTTACGTGCCGGTACTCTGAAAATGGAAATTGTTCCGATGTTCTGTGGATCTTCATTTAAGAATAAAGGTGTTCAGACATTGCTTGATTATGTTTGTGCGTTTTTACCTTCTCCGGTAGATACTCCGAATATTGTAGGAACAAATCCTTCTACTGGCGCAGAAGAGGATCGTAAGCCGGATGATGATGAAAAGACATCTGCATTGGCGTTTAAGATTGCTACTGACCCGTATGTAGGTCGTTTAACTTTCTTCCGTGTGTATTCAGGTAAGATTGAAGCGGGTTCATATATTTATAATAGCCGTTCTGGAAAGAAAGAACGTGTATCACGTTTGTTCCAGATGCATTCTAATAAACAGAACCCTGTTGAATTAATCGGTGCTGGTGATATTGGTGCGGGAGTAGGTTTTAAGGATATTCGCACTGGTGATACTTTGTGTGATGAAACAGCTCCTATTGTATTGGAGTCTATGGAATTTCCGGATCCGGTTATCGGTATTGCAGTAGAGCCTAAAACCCAGAAAGACCTTGATAAACTTTCTAATGGCTTGGCTAAATTGGCAGAAGAAGACCCGACATTCCGTGTACATACAGATGAGCAATCAGGTCAGACAGTGATTGAAGGTATGGGTGAGCTTCACTTGGATATTATTATTGATCGTTTGAAACGTGAATTTAAGGTTGAATGTAATCAAGGACGTCCTCAAGTAGCTTATAAAGAGGCCATTACTAAAACTGTAGATTTGCGTGAGGTTTATAAGAAGCAGTCTGGTGGTCGTGGTAAGTTTGCTGATATTATTGTTAAGATCGGGCCGGTTGATGAAGAATTCAAACAAGGTGGTTTGCAATTTGTAGACGAAGTGAAGGGTGGTAATATTCCTAAAGAATTTATTCCTTCTGTTCAAAAAGGTTTCGCTACAGCAATGAAGAATGGTGTACTTGCGGGTTATCCACTTGATTCATTGAAGGTGACTTTGATTGATGGTTCGTTCCACCCGGTTGACTCTGACCAGTTGTCCTTTGAAATTTGTGCTATTCAGGCATATAAGAATGCATGTGCCAAGGCAGGTCCTGTATTGATGGAACCTATTATGAAACTGGAAGTTGTAACTCCGGAAGAAAACATGGGTGATGTTATCGGTGACTTAAATAAACGTCGTGGTCAGGTTGAAGGTATGGAGTCAAGTCGCTCAGGCGCAAGAATTGTGAAAGCAATGGTTCCATTGGCTGAGATGTTCGGTTATGTAACTGCATTGCGTACCATTACTTCAGGTCGTGCTACTTCATCTATGACATATGATCACCATGCACAAGTATCTTCTTCTATCGCTAAGGCTGTATTGGAAGAAGTAAAAGGTCGTGTTGATTTGATCTAAAATGAATTTTATAGTTGCGGGTTAGCGAATGACTCTTAACCCGCACTTATTTATAAATTATTAATTTGAATAGTAATGAGTCAGAAAATTAGAATTAAATTGAAATCTTACGATCACAACTTGGTTGATAAGTCAGCTGAAAAAATCGTAAGAACAGTGAAGAACACTGGAGCAATAGTTAGTGGTCCTATTCCACTCCCAACTCATAAGCGTATCTTTACAGTAAACCGCTCTACATTCGTGAATAAAAAATCAAGAGAGCAGTTTGAGTTATCATCATTCAAGAGATTGATTGATATTTATAGCTCGACAGCTAAAACGGTTGATGCTCTGATGAAGTTGGAATTACCGAGTGGTGTAGAAGTAGAAATTAAAGTATAGTAATTAAAAATTAGTGAAATGCCAGGATTATTAGGAAAGAAAATCGGAATGACATCCGTTTTCAGTGCTGATGGTAAAAATGTACCATGCACTGTTATCGAAGCAGGTCCTTGTGTTGTTACTCAGATTAAAACTGTTGAAAAAGACGGTTATGAAGCTGTTCAGGTAGGTTTCCAAGACAAAAAGGAAAAACATACTACCAAACCATTGATGGGACACTTCAAAAGAGCAGGAGTAACACCCAAAAGACACTTGGCCGAGTTCAAAGAATTTGAGAATGAGTTAAATCTCGGTGATACGATTACCGTGGAATTGTTTAATGATTCAACTTTTGTTGATGTTATCGGAACTTCCAAAGGTAAAGGTTTTCAAGGTGTAGTTAAAAGACATGGTTTTGGCGGTGTTGGTCAGACTACTCATGGTCAGCATAACCGTGCCCGCAAACCGGGTTCTATCGGTGCTTGTTCTTATCCTGCAAAAGTATTCAAAGGAATGCGTATGGGTGGACAGTTAGGTGGCGATAGAGTGACTACTCATAACTTACAGGTATTAAAAGTAATTCCAGAACACAATCTTCTTTTAATAAAAGGTTCCGTTCCGGGTTGCAAAGGTTCAATCGTAATAATTGAGAAATAATGGAAGTTAACGTATATAATATTAAAGGTGAGGACACTGGGAGAAAGATTACGTTAAACGAATCTATCTTCGGGATTGAACCCAATGATCACGCTATTTATTTAGACGTAAAGCAATTTATGGCTAATCAGCGTCAGGGAACACATAAATCTAAGGAAAGAAGTGAAATCAGTGGTTCTACTCGCAAAATCGGTAGACAAAAAGGAGGTGGCGGTGCACGTCGCGGTGATATGAATTCTCCGGTTTTAGTAGGTGGTGGACGTGTATTTGGTCCTAAACCAAGAGACTATTACTTCAAATTGAATAAGAAAGTGAAGGCTTTGGCAAGAAGGTCTGCATTAGCATATAAAGCTAAAGCAAATGCAATTGTTGTAGTTGAAGATTTTGCTTTTGAGGCTCCAAAGACAAAAGAATTCGTTTCTGTGATAAATAATCTTAAAGTTTCTGATAAAAAACTTCTTTTAGTTTTACCAGAAGCAAATAAAAACGTATATTTGTCGGCTCGTAACGTGGAAGGTGCGAATGTTATGATTGCCTCTGCATTAAATACTTACAATGTATTAAATGCAGGCGTGCTTGTATTAACTGAAGGCTCACTTTCAGCTATCGACAAAATCTTAATTTAAAAGGAGGCTTAAATAATGGGAATTATTATTAAACCGTTGGTAACAGAGAAAATGACTAATATATCCGAAAAGAAAAATAATCGTTTCGGGTTTATTGTGCGTCCTGAGGCTAACAAATTGGAAATTAAGAGTGAAGTTGAAGCTTTGTATAATGTTACAGTAGTTGATGTGAATACGGTAAGATATTCAGGAAAGAATAAGAGTCGTTACACAAAGGCCGGTATTATCAATGGTAGAACAAATGCTTATAAAAAAGCGATTGTTACATTGAAAGACGGTGAAACTATTGATTTTTATAGCAATATTTAATAAAAATGGCAGTACGTAAATTTAAGCCCACTACACCGGGGCAAAGACATAAAATTATTGGTACTTTCGAAGAAATTACTGCATCAGTACCAGAAAAGTCTCTTGTATTTGGTAAGCGTTCTTCTGGTGGTCGTAACAATGTCGGTAAAATGACTATGCGCTACATTGGTGGTGGTCACAAGAAGAAAATAAGAATTATAGATTTCAAGAGAAATAAAGACGGTGTTCCAGCTGTTGTTAAAACAATTGAATATGATCCGAATCGTTCGGCTCGTATTGCTTTGTTGTTTTATGCAGATGGAGAAAAGAGATATATTATTGCTCCCAATGGATTGCAAGTTGGTAGTACGTTGATGTCTGGAGAGAATGCAGCGCCTGAGATTGGTAATGCACTTCCTTTGCAGAATATTCCTGTGGGTACTGTAATTCATAATATTGAATTGCGTCCGGGACAAGGTGCTGCTTTAGTAAGATCGGCAGGTAATTTTGCTCAGTTAACTTCAAGAGAAGGTAAATATTGTGTTATCAAATTGCCTTCAGGTGAAGTAAGACAAATACTTAGTACATGTAAAGCTACTATCGGTAGTGTGGGTAATTCTGACCATGGATTGGAAAGTTCAGGTAAAGCTGGTCGTTCGAGATGGTTAGGACGTCGTCCTCGTAACCGCGGTGTTGTTATGAACCCGGTTGATCACCCAATGGGTGGTGGTGAAGGACGTGCTTCCGGAGGTCACCCAAGATCTCGTAAGGGATTGTATGCTAAGGGCTTGAAGACAAGAGCACCGAAGAAACAATCTTCTAAGTATATTATTGAGAGAAGAAAGTAGTAATCTGAATTAATTGAGTAAACTATGAGTCGTTCATTAAAAAAAGGTCCTTATATTAATGTAAAGCTTGAAAACAAAGTTCTTGCCATGAATGAATCTGGCAAGAAAGCTGTTGTTAAGACTTGGGCCAGAGCTTCAATGATTTCACCTGATTTTGTAGGTCATACCATTGCAGTTCATAACGGAAATAAATTTATTCCTGTTTACGTTACCGAAAATATGGTCGGTCACAAGCTAGGTGAGTTTGCACCTACTCGTACTTTCAGAGGCCATGCTGGTAATAAGAAAAAATAAATTTGAAAAATAAGTAATAATAATGGGAGCAAGAAAAAAAATATCGGCTGATAAAAGGAAAGAAGCCCTCAAAACCATGTATTTTGCAAAATTGCAAAATGTCCCTACTTCTCCTCGTAAAATGCGTCTGGTGGCTGACATGATACGTGGCATGGAGGTGAATAGAGCACTTGGAGTTTTGAAGTTTTCTTCAAAAGAAGCTTCTGCAAGAGTGGAAAAATTGTTACGCTCTGCAATTGCTAACTGGGAACAGAAGAACGAACGCAAAGCAGAAAGTGGTGAATTGTTTGTGACTGAAATTTATGTTGATGGTGGTGCTACATTGAAAAGAATGCGTCCGGCTCCACAGGGAAGAGGATATAGAATTCGCAAACGTTCAAATCACGTGACTTTGTTTGTTGATTCTAAGAGTACTAATGATGATCAAAATTAAAGGCTAGGATGGGACAAAAAGTTAATCCAATAAGTAACCGTTTAGGAATTATCAGAGGATGGGATTCCAATTGGTATGGCGGAAATGATTATGGTGATTCTTTACTTGAAGATAGCAAAATCCGCAAATATCTGAATGCAAGACTTGCCAAGGCTAGCGTATCAAGAATTGTAATTGAACGTACGTTGAAGCTTGTGACTATTACTGTATGTACAGCACGTCCAGGTATCATTATCGGTAAAGGTGGTCAAGAAGTTGATAAACTGAAAGAGGAGTTGAAGAAGATCACAGACAAAGATATTCAGATTAATATTTTTGAAGTTAAGAGACCGGAACTTGATGCTGTTATCGTAGCAAATAATATCGCTCGCCAAGTTGAAGGAAAAATTGCCTATCGTCGTGCCATTAAAATGGCTATCGCAAATACAATGCGTATGGGCGCAGAAGGTATAAAGGTGCAGATTTCAGGACGTTTGAATGGAGCTGAAATGGCTCGTTCTGAAATGTATAAAGAAGGAAGAACTCCGTTGCATACTTTTAGAGCAGACATTGATTACTGTCATGCAGAAGCATTGACAAAAGTAGGTCTTCTCGGTATAAAGGTTTGGATTTGTAGAGGTGAAGTTTATGGCAAGAAGGAATTAGCTCCTAACTTTACTCAAAACAAAGAAGGTGGTCGTGGAAACAATGGTGGAAGCAACGGCGGAAAAAACTTCAAAAGAAAGAAAAACAATCGCTAACGAATTTGAATTTTAGGAAATATGTTACAACCGAAAAAGACAAAATTCAGAAGACAACAGAAAGGCCGTTCAAAAGGTAATGCCCAAAGAGGGAACCAGTTGGCTTTTGGCTCTTTTGGGATTAAGGCTTTAGAAACCAAATGGATTACGGGTCGTCAAATTGAAGCTGCCCGTATTGCAGTGACAAGATATATGCAACGTCAAGGACAGATTTGGATTCGTATTTTCCCTGATAAACCGATTACTAGAAAACCTGCTGATGTACGTATGGGTAAAGGTAAAGGTAGTCCAGAAGGGTTTGTCGCTCCAGTTACACCAGGAAGAATTATTATTGAAGCTGAAGGTGTATCCTACGAAATTGCGAAAGAAGCTTTGCGCCTTGCGGCTCAAAAACTTCCTGTTACTACTAAGTTTATAGTTAGACGTGATTACGATACTCAAAATCAAAATGCATAAGAGTTATGAAAATTGCAGAAATTAGAGAAATTGGTACCAATGAATTGGTGGAAAGAATTGAGACTGAAGTTGCCAATTATAATCAAATGGTGTTGAACCATTCTATCTCTCCGTTGGATAATCCTGCACAAATCAAACAATTACGCAGAACGATTGCGCGTATGAAAGCAGAATTGCGTCAGAGAGAACTTAACAATAAATAATGGTCTTGATGGAAGCTAGAAATTTAAGAAAAGAAAGAACGGGTGTCGTTTTGAGCAATAAGATGGATAAGACCATTACTGTTGCTGCTAAGTTCAAGGAAAAACACCCTATTTATGGTAAGTTCGTTAGTAAAACGAAGAAATACCATGCTCATGACGAAAAGAACGAATGTAATATAGGTGATACTGTTCGCATCATGGAAACTCGTCCTTTGAGCAAAACTAAGAGATGGAGATTAGTAGAAATAATCGAAAGAGCTAAGTAATTATGATACAAACAGAATCGAGACTCACAGTTTGTGACAACAGTGGAGCAAAAGAGGCTTTATGTATCCGCGTTTTAGGTGGTACAAGAAGACGTTACGCCTCTGTTGGGGATATTATTGTTGTTTCTGTGAAGAGTGTGATCCCCTCAAGTGATATTAAAAAAGGTGCTGTGTCAAAAGCTTTAATCGTGCGTACTAAAAAAGAAATCCGTCGTCCGGATGGTTCTTATATACGTTTTGATGATAATGCTTGTGTGTTATTGAATAATGCCGGCGAAATAAGAGGAAGCCGTATTTTCGGTCCAGTGGCGAGAGAACTTCGTGCGGTAAATATGAAAGTTGTATCACTTGCACCTGAAGTACTTTAATATTGTAAAAGATTTAAGTAATGAGTAAATTACATATTAAAAAAGGCGATACAGTTTACGTTAATGCTGGTGAAGATAAAGGTAAGACTGGTCGCGTGTTGAAAGTTCTAGTTAAAGAAGGACGTGCATTTGTTGAAGGTATCAATATGGTATCTAAAAGTACTAAACCAAGTGCAAAACATCCTCAGGGAGGTATAGTAAAGCAAGAAGCTGCTATACATATCTCTAACTTGAATGTAGTTGATCCGAAAACGGGTAAGCCAACACGTGTTGGGAGAAAAGAGAGTTCTGATGGAAGAACTTTAGTGCGTTATTCTAAAAAATCAGGAGAGGAGATTAAATAATGAGTAATACTGCTAGCCTAAAGAAAGAATATGCAGAACGTATTGCGCCTGCATTAAAAAAACAATTTCAGTATTCTTCATCAATGCAAGTACCTGTTCTTAAGAAGATTGTTATCAATCAAGGTCTAGGAATGGCTGTTGCTGATAAAAAAATAATTGAAGTTGCTATAAATGAGATGACTGCTATTACAGGACAAAAAGCTGTAGCTACTATTTCTCGTAAGGATATTGCAAATTTTAAGTTACGTAAAAAAATGCCTATTGGTGTTATGGTAACTTTGCGTCGTGAAAGAATGTATGAATTCTTGGAGAAGTTAGTACGTGTAGCATTGCCTCGTATTCGTGACTTTAAGGGTATCGAAAGTAAATTTGATGGAAAAGGTAATTATACATTAGGAATTCAGGAGCAAATTATTTTTCCTGAAATAAATATTGATAGTATTACTAGAATTCTCGGAATGAATATTACCTTTGTAACCTCTGCGGAAACAGATGAAGAGGGATATGCATTATTGAAGGAATTTGGTTTACCTTTTAAAAGTTCTAAAAAAGACTAATATAATATGGCAAAAGAATCTATGAAAGCACGTGAAGTAAAACGTGCTAAACTCGTAGCCAAGTATGCTGAGAAAAGAGCTCAATTGAAAAAGGCCGGAGATTATGAAGCTTTGCAGGCTTTGCCTAAAAATGCTTCTCCTGTTCGTTTGCATAATCGTTGCAAATTAACGGGTCGTCCAAAAGGTTATATTCGCCAATTTGGAATCTCAAGAATCCAATTCCGTGAAATGGCTTCAAATGGTCTTATTCCAGGAGTGAAAAAAGCAAGCTGGTAAATTATTGTTTAAATATTGTCAGGGTAGTCCTGATTAATTTAATTATTTTTATATGACAGATCCAATAGCAGATTATTTAACGAGGTTGAGAAATGCAATCAATGCTAAGCATAGAATTGTAGAAGTTCCTGCCTCAAATCTTAAAAAGGAAATTACAAAAATCCTTTTTGAAAAGGGCTACATTCTTAATTATAAGTTTGTAGAAGACGGACCTCAAGGTACTATAAAAGTTGCTTTGAAGTATGATCCTGTAAATAAGGTGAATGCAATTAAGAAGTTGGAAAGAATATCTTCTCCGGGTATGCGTAAGTATACTGGATATAAAGATATGCCACGTGTTATTAATGGTTTGGGTATTGCTATAATATCTACTTCCAAAGGTGTAATGACTAACAAAGAGGCTGCTGATTTGAAGATTGGTGGTGAAGTTTTGTGTTATGTATATTAATTTAGGAGGAAACAAGCAATGTCAAGAATAGGAAAATTACCCATTAGTATCCCAGCAGGAGTTACTGTAACTCTAAAGGATGACGTGGTTACTGTAAAAGGACCAAAAGGTGAATTAAGCCAATATGTTAATCCACTTATTAGCGTAGTTGTTGAAGATGGACATATTATTTTGAGCCGTCAAAGTGATGAAAAGCAAGAACGTGCGTTCCATGGTTTATATCGCTCATTGATCAATAACATGGTTGTTGGTGTATCAGAAGGATATAAAAAGGAATTAGAGTTGGTAGGTGTTGGTTATCGTGCTTCAAATAATGGTAACATTATTGATTTTTCGTTAGGATATACGCATAATATCTTTATGCAATTACCTCCCGAAATTAAGGTTGAAACTAAGTCAGAAAGAAATAAGAATCCTCTTATTATTTTGGAATCATGCGATAAACAGCTGCTTGGTCAGGTTTGTTCTAAAATACGTTCTTTCCGTAAACCTGAACCTTATAAAGGCAAAGGTATTAAGTTTGTTGGTGAAGAAATTCGCAGAAAGTCTGGTAAATCAGCCGGCGCTAAGTAATTTACGTAAATTTGTATTATCATGACTACAAAATTAGAAAGACGAATAAAAATTAAATATAGAGTACGTAATAAGATTTCAGGTACTACTGAATGTCCACGTATGAGTGTATTTAGAAGTAACAAGCAGATTTATGTTCAAATAATCGATGATTTATCGGGAAAAACGTTGGCTGCTGCTTCTTCTTTAGGTTTAGAAAATAAGTTGCCTAAAAAGGAACAAGCTGCTAAAGTTGGTGAACTAGTTGCTAAAAAAGCTCAGGAAGCTGGCATTACGACTGTCGTATTCGACCGTAACGGTTACTTATATCATGGGAGAATAAAAGAGGTAGCTGATGCTGCTCGTAACGGTGGACTTAAATTTTAATCAATTATGGCAGGAGTAAATAATAGAGTTAAAATAACTAACGATATTGAATTGAAAGATAGATTAGTTGCTATTAACCGTGTTACTAAAGTAACTAAAGGTGGTAGAACTTTCAGCTTTTCTGCAATAGTGGTAGTTGGTAATGAAGATGGAATTATTGGTTGGGGACTTGGTAAAGCAGGTGAAGTGACAGCAGCTATTGCTAAAGGTGTTGAGTCTGCAAAAAAGAATCTGACAAGAGTTCCGGTTTTGAAAGGTACTGTACCTCATGAACAGTCTGCAAAATTTGGTGGTGCTGAAGTATTCATTAAGCCTGCTTCTACTGGTACAGGTGTTGTGGCTGGCGGTGCTATGCGTGCTGTTTTGGAAAGTGTAGGTGTAACAGACGTTTTAGCGAAATCTAAAGGTTCGTCAAACCCACATAATTTGGTTAAAGCTACAATTTTGGCGTTAGGAGAAATGAGAGATGCCAGAATGGTTGCTCAAAACCGAGGTATAAGTATGGATAAAGTATTTAGAGGATAAGGAGGTTTTATGTCAACTATAAAGATTAAACAAATTAAAAGTAGAATTGGTGCTCCGGCAGATCAGAAAAGAACACTCGATGCACTAGGACTTCGTAAATTAAATCGTGTTGTTGAGCACGAATGTACTCCTTCAATTCTTGGAATGGTAGAGAAAGTAAAACACTTAGTTACCGTTGTTAAGTAATTTATTGTTGAATAGTAAAAAATATTACAATATGAACTTAAATAATTTAAAGCCTGCTGAAGGATCTACGAAAACTAGAAAGAGAATTGGTCGTGGACCGGGTTCTGGTCTAGGAGGTACTTCAACAAGAGGACACAAAGGCGCAAAATCTAGATCTGGATATTCTAGAAAGATCGGTTTTGAAGGTGGACAGATGCCTCTTCAACGTCGTGTTCCAAAATTTGGTTTTAAGAATATTAACCGTGTAGAGTACAAAGCTATCAATCTTGATACTGTACAGAAAATGGCTGAAGCAAACAATTTGTCAAAAGTTGGAATCAGTGATTTTGTTGCTGCTGGTTATATTTCTTCAAATCAGTTAGTGAAAATACTAGGCAACGGTAGCCTTACTTCTAAACTTGATGTAGAAGCGAATGCTTTTTCAAAAAGTGCAGTTGCGGCTATAGAAGCAGTAGGTGGAAATGCAGTAAAACTCTGATTCAATGAGAAAATCTATTGAAACATTAAAGAATATATGGAAGATTGAGGATCTGAGACAACGGATCCTCATCACTATATTGTTTGTCGCGATTTATAGGTTCGGATCTTATGTCGTTCTGCCAGGAATTAATCCGGCAATGTTGACTCAATTACATCAGCAAACGAGTGAAGGTCTTTTAGCCTTGTTAAATATGTTCTCTGGAGGAGCATTTTCTAATGCTTCTATTTTTGCGTTAGGGATTATGCCTTATATCTCAGCATCAATTGTTATTCAACTTTTGGCAATTGCTGTTCCTTACTTTCAGAAATTGCAACGTGAGGGAGAAAGCGGCAGAAGAAAGATCAATCAATATACGCGTTATTTAACAATTGCTATATTGTTATTCCAAGCACCTTCATATTTGATTAATCTTAAAATGCAGGCAGGTCCTTCTTTAAATGCTTCTTTAGATTGGACAGTGTTTATGATTACTTCTACCATTATATTGGCAGCTGGTAGTATGTTTATTCTATGGCTTGGTGAAAGAATTACGGATAAAGGTATTGGTAATGGTATCTCATTTATTATTTTGGTAGGTATTATTGCCCGTTTGCCGCAGGCTTTGTTCCAAGAAATAGTTTCTAGAATGGCTTCTCCGGGTGCTGGTGGTTTGATTATGTTTTTATTTGAAATAGTATTCTTACTGCTTGTTATTGCTGCTGCTATTCTTTTAGTGCAAGGAACTAGAAAAATTCCTGTTCAATATGCAAAAAGAATTGTTGGTAATAAACAATACGGTGGTGCAAGACAGTATATACCTTTGAAAGTTAATGCTGCAAATGTGATGCCTATTATTTTTGCTCAAGCAATAATGTTTATTCCAATTGCATTTATTGGTTATTCAAATGTTGCAAGTGCAAGTGGTGTAGCGCGTGCTTTGACTGACCATACTGGATTCTGGTATAACTTGATATTTGCTGTTATGATTATATTATTTACTTATTTTTATACAGCAATTACAATTAATCCTACCCAGATGGCTGAGGATATGAAGAGAAATAATGGTTTTATACCAGGCATTAAGCCGGGAAAGAAGACTGCGGAATATATTGATGAGATTATGTCTCGTATTACTTTACCAGGTTCTTTCTTTTTGGCTTTAGTTGCTATTATGCCTGCGTTTGCTGGTGTGTTTGGTGTAAAAGCTGAGTTTGCACAATTTTTTGGTGGTACATCTTTATTGATTCTTGTTGGTGTTGTTTTGGATACTCTTCAGCAAGTAGAGAGTCATCTGTTAATGAGACACTATGATGGACTGTTGAAGTCTGGAAGAATTAAGGGACGTACTGGTGGTGTTGCCGCTTATTAATTTTTAAGAAATGATATTTCTTAAAACAGAAGAGGAAATAGAGTTGTTACGACAGAGTAATCTGCTTGTTGGTAGAACTTTGGCGGAAGTAGCAAAATTGATAAAGCCAGGTGTTACGACACGGGAATTGGATAAAGTAGCAGAAGAGTTCATTAGAGATAATGGGGCTATTCCTACTTTTAAAGGATTTCCAAATCAATATGGATCTCCTTTCCCAAATGCACTCTGTACTTCGGTCAATGATCAGGTAGTTCATGGAATTCCTAATGATATTCCGTTGAAAGATGGTGATATTGTTTCAGTTGATTGTGGTACTTTTATGAATGGTTTCTGTGGAGATTCCGCTTATACCTTTTGTGTGGGTGAAGTTGAACCGGAGGTGTATCATCTTTTGGAAACAACAAAAGAAGCTCTTTATTTAGGAATAGAGAATGCAGTTCAGGGTAAACGGCTTGGTGATATAGGGTATGCAATTCAGCAACATTGTGAATCTAATTCTTTTGGCGTTGTCAGGGAATTTGTTGGTCATGGGATTGGTAAGGAAATGCATGAAGAACCTCAAGTTCCCAATTATGGAAAAAGGGGGTATGGTACACTTCTTAAAAAAGGAATGTGTATTGCTATCGAGCCGATGATAACACAAGGCAGTCGTCAAATAGTAATGGAAAGAGACGGTTGGACTGTACGTACAAAAGACCGGAAATTTGCTGCTCATTTTGAACATACAATTGCTGTTGGTGTTGGAAAGGCAGATATATTATCCTCATTTGAGTTTGTAGAACAAGTTTTAGGAAATAAAGCAATTTAATTAATATATGGCAAAGCAATCCGCAATAGAACAAGATGGAGTAATTGTAGAAGCATTGTCTAATGCAATGTTTCGTGTAGAGTTAGAAAACGGGCATGAGATTACAGCACATATCTCAGGCAAGATGCGAATGCATTACATTAAAATTTTACCCGGTGATAAGGTCAGGGTGGAAATGTCACCTTACGACTTGTCTAAAGGAAGAATTGTTTTTAGATATAAATAATAAAATAAGATATGAAAGTAAGAGCATCATTAAAGAAACGTACGCCGGAATGCAAAATTGTTAGACGTAATGGCCGTTTGTATGTAATTAACAAGAAAAATCCTAAGTATAAACAACGTCAAGGATAATTTATTATTTTTGCAAAAAAAATAATTTAGTATATGGCTATAAGAATAGTTGGTGTAGATTTACCTCAAAACAAGAGAGGTGAGATAGCGTTAACCTATATATATGGTATAGGTCGTAGTAGTTCAGCAAAGATCTTAGATAAAGCAGGAATAGACAGAGATCTTAAAGTGAAAGATTGGACAGATGATCAAGCTGCTAAGATTCGTGAGATTATTGGCGCTGGATTCAAAGTTGAAGGTGATCTTCGTTCTGAAGTACAATTGAACATTAAGCGATTAATGGACATTGGTTGTTATCGTGGTGTGCGTCATCGTATCGGTTTACCGGTAAGAGGTCAAAGTACTAAGAATAACGCACGTACTCGTAAGGGAAGAAAGAAAACTGTTGCAAATAAGAAAAAAGCTACTAAATAATAATTGTTGATATGGCAAAAAAAACAGTCGCAGCTAAGAAGAGAAATGTAAAAGTTGATGCTAATGGACAGTTGCATGTTCATTCATCTTTCAACAATATTATAGTTTCTCTCGCGAATAGTGAAGGTCAAATAATCTCTTGGTCTTCTGCAGGAAAGATGGGATTTAGAGGTTCTAAAAAGAATACTCCTTATGCAGCACAGATGGCTGCTCAAGATTGCGCAAAGATTGCGTTTGATCTTGGTTTGAGAAAGGTGAAAGCATATGTTAAAGGACCGGGTAACGGACGTGAGTCTGCTATCAGAACTATACATGGAGCTGGCATCGAAGTTACGGAAATTATTGATGTAACTCCATTGCCACATAATGGTTGTCGTCCTCCTAAAAGAAGGAGAGTTTAAGTTTTCCTTATTATAAGATGAAACTTGGTTTAGTTAATGGATTACAATTTCCTTTCTGTAATCGCGGCTGCAACAAATTGAGTTCATTAGTAACAATTTAATTTTAAAAATAAAATGGCTAGATATACTGGACCAAAATCAAGAATTGCCCGTAAATTCGGTGAAGGTATTTTTGGAGCAGACAAAGTTCTTTCAAAGAAGAACTATCCTCCCGGACAGCATGGTAATACTAGAAGAAGAAAAACTTCTGAATATGGTATTATGCTTGCTGAAAAACAAAAAGCTAAATATACTTACGGAGTATTAGAAAAACAATTCCGTAATATGTTTGAGAAGGCTGCTAGTGCTAGTGGTATTACAGGTGAAACCTTACTTCAAGCACTTGAATCACGTCTTGATAATGTTGTTTTCCGTTTAGGTATTGCTCCTACTCGTGCAGCTGCCCGTCAATTAGTAGGTCATAAGCACATTACAGTTGATGGAAAGGTTGTGAATATTCCTTCTTATGCAGTGAAACCGGGACAATTGATTGGTGTTCGTGAAAGATCAAAATCTTTGGAAGTGATCGGAAATGCACTTGCAGGATTTAATCATAGCAAGTATCCTTGGTTGGAATGGGACGAAAGCTCTAAAGTCGGCAAATTATTGCATGTTCCTGAAAGAGCAGACATTCCTGAAAACATAAAAGAACATTTGATTGTAGAATTGTATTCTAAATAATAATTAATTTCATGGCGATATTAGCATTTCAAAAACCTGATAAAGTATTAATGTTGGAGGCGGATTCCAAATTTGGTAAGTTTGAGTTTCGTCCGTTAGAACCTGGTTTCGGTATTACTGTAGGTAATGCTTTGCGCCGTATTCTTCTTTCTTCTTTGGAAGGATTTGCTATTACTACTATCAAAATTGATGGTGTTGAGCATGAATTCTCTTCTGTACCGGGAGTTAAGGAGGATGTAACCAACATTATCTTGAATCTTAAACAAGTGAGATTCAAGCAAGTTGTTGAAGAATTCGAGAGCGAAAAGGTTAGTATAACTATCGAGAATTCTAGTGAATTTAAGGCAGGTGATATAGGTAAGTATTTGACTGGATTTGAAGTGTTAAATCCTGAATTAGTTATTTGCCATTTAGATTCAAAAGCAACAATGCAAATTGATCTTACAATCAACAAAGGTCGCGGATACGTTCCTTATACTGAAAATCAGGAACTCTGTACCGATGTGAATGTAATTCCAATTGATTCTATTTATACTCCGATTCGTAATGTTAAGTACCAAGTAGAAAACTACCGTGTAGAACAGAAAACTGACTATGAGAAATTGGTTCTTGAGATTACAACGGATGGTTCCATTCACCCGAAAGATGCTTTGAAAGAAGCTGCTAAAATATTGATTTATCACTTTATGTTATTCTCTGATGAGAAGATTACTCTTGAAACGAGTGATTCTGACGGGAATGAAGAATTTGATGAAGAGGTATTGCATATGCGTCAGTTGCTTAAGACGAAGCTTGTTGATATGGACTTGTCAGTACGTGCGCTTAACTGTTTGAAGGCTGCTGATGTTGAAACATTAGGAGATCTTGTACAGTTCAATAAGACCGATCTGCTCAAGTTCAGAAACTTCGGTAAGAAATCGCTCACGGAGCTTGATGATTTGCTCGAGAGTCTGAATCTATCGTTTGGAACTGATATTTCTAAATATAAATTAGATAAAGAATAAAAAATGAGACATAATAAAAAATTCAATCATTTAGGTCGTACTGCTTCTCATAGATCAGCTATGCTGTCAAACATGGCCTGCTCTTTGATTAAGCACAAAAGAATCACTACGACTGTAGCAAAGGCTAAAGCTTTGAAGAAATTCGTTGAGCCTTTAATTACAAAGTCTAAAGACGACACAACTAATTCTCGTCGTGTTGTATTTAGCAACTTGCAAGATAAGTTTGCTGTAACGGAATTGTTCAAAGAAATCTCTGTGAAGATTGCTGATCGTCCGGGTGGTTATACTCGTATCATTAAAACCGGTCATCGTTTAGGTGATAACGCTGAAATGTGTTTCATCGAACTTGTTGATTACAACGAAAACATGGCTAAGGAAAAGGTTGCTAAGAAAACAACTCGTACTCGTCGTTCTAAAAAGAGTGCTGAAGCTGCCCCTGCTGCTGAAACAGCTGCTCCTGCAACAGAAACTCCTGCTGCTGAAGAACCGAAAGCAGAATAATTCTGAACTATATACTAAAAGAAAGGTCATCTGTGAAGGTGGCCTTTTTTTGTTTCCTCATATTTACTTTTACTGAACAATATCCGGTTTTGTTTGTTAAGTTAGATATAAAAGTTTGAAGAATCGTTTTAATCATTCCTTTCAAGCAGATAATTTTTTGAAGCAATCAATTAATGATTATATTTGTGCAAATTTAAGTGATATGAAGAAGTTTTGGATGGCTATATGTTTTATGTTTATCTTGCTCTTTACAGGCGGGATAGCAGAGACCGCTTTCTCTATGAATGTAGAGGAAATTGAAGCTATGAGTCAAACTTCTAATGAAAATACGAATTATGTAGACGGGAATAGCTTTCACAATACACTTGCAGCTATTGAGATAAATAGTTATTCTTCCTCTCAGCAAGGGGTTAATCTTCCACGGATGAAACGTGCTGTTTCATTGCAGATATCTTCCTTTTTTAAGAATGTATCACGCTGTTTGTCCGATTTAGATTCTGCTTCCGCCCTTAATTCCGGGCGTTTCTATAATGCAGTTAATTGCTCTGTGTGTGAACCTTTCAGCAAACATTATTATGTCTTTGCTCTAAGGCGTATAATCATTTAGGCCTTTTTTATTAATATCCAGTTAGCGGGGTAGCAGGCATTTATGAGTGCTTATTACCTCTAATATCTTTATTATTAATATTTAAAACTTATGATTATGAATAATTCACAAGCTATAGAGGCTACTTTATTTGTAAGTCCTCATCCGGATGTTGTTAAACGTGCGTCTGTTCCTTCCTTAATATTGTCTTCCGCATTGATCGTTGCCGGTCTGGGAGTTTTTATTTCTGCATTTCAGTTGAATGATAAGGCATCCAGCATCGGTATGCTATTATTGGTGGTTGGTACGGCGGCTTTGCTTATGGGCGTTTTCCGCTTATTCTGGAAATCCAAACATTTGGTTTATGCTCCCACCGGAAGTGTAACGAAAGAATCTTCTCTGTTTTTCGATCCGAAGTACATGGATAAACTCATTTCTTTACTTGAAGAAGGAACATTTCCCTTGGAGAGCTGTATTAAAACGGTAGGTAACGGTAATCTTCGTTTAGATATCCTGCGTTCGCAGGATTCGAAATTTGCAGCAGTTCAACTGTTCCAATTCGTACCTTATACTTATAATCCGGTTACGAAGGTATTTTATTTTACTGGTGATAAGGCTTTGGCTTTGAACACTTATTTGCAGCAAAGCAAGAGATAGACAACTCTTTTTAATTTCTATCATATATGTTCTAGTGGGGATTAGTCGTCATTGACGACAATCCCCATTTTTTTCATCAGGAAACAAGCATTCATGTTTTGCGCAACCCCTTCTTTGAGCCGGTAAGAGAAGGTTAATTCATTGTTGGTTATATCGGCTTCAAAACGGAAGTTCTTTATATTATTGGGATATATTTCGGCTAGTGAACCTAATAATAGGTCGTGGGTAGCAATAATTCCATTGGCTTGTAGTGACATGAATTGCTTTATCAATGCGAGCGAGCCCTTTTGTTTATCCATAGAGTTCGTTCCCTTTAAGATTTCGTCCAGAATGATGAAAAGTTCCTCTTGAGCATTTAGTTTATCGATGATAAGTTTCAGACGTTTCAGCTCGGCAAAGAAGTAAGATTCGTTGTCAGTCAGAGAGTCCGATGTACGGAGACTGGTGATAAGATGAGCCGGATATATGTCCATCTTGTCGCAACACACGGGAGCTCCGATGCATGCCAGAAGATAGTTCACTCCGATGGTGCGTAGATAAGTGCTTTTGCCCGCCATATTTGCACCGGTGATAATGACAAAAAATGGTTTCTTTGTGATATGAATGCTGTTTCTGACACATTTCTCACGTTCCATCAAGGGATGTCCCATTTCTGTCGCCTCCAGTGTAAATGGAGTTGTAGCGATAGTAGGATAGGTATATTCCGGATGATTATAGGCAAAAGTTGCAAGAGAGCACAAGGCATCCATTTCCCCGATTGCCTTTAGCCATTCGGGAAGCTGTCGGGCATACTGATTCTTCCATTTCTCGATATTGATTACTTTCCGTAGCTCCCAAAACAAGAGCCCGTTCAGTATGGTCGAGATAATAATGTTATTTCGTTGGTTGAGAGAGTTCATCATCTCAGACAGTTGCTTTACCGCGTTAGATGCCGAGGATAGTTGGCTTTTGATTTGTTTAAGCTCGTCTGCTTTCCATTCTTTTTGTTCGGCTATTTCCATTAGTTTGGCATACGTAGAGAGTACACTCAACTTCTTATCATAAGATATTTGAAACAGTGTGATACTTTTTTGAAGTGAGAAGTTGAGGATGACGAAAGCTACGAAAGCCAGCCCGAACCAGTTGAACGAGATGATCCCGGCAATTCCCAATATGAACAAGATGAGATTGGTAAGCGGTACGAAGTAGATGGCGAAACGGTACAATTTCTTCTCCGAGAAATAATTCCGTTCTTTCGTCCATTGGATAATCTCTTTTCCGTCGTTGGCATTGCCTTTATAAAGTAATCCCAGAATGCGGAAATGTTGCCGGAAATTTAGTTCCGGTGTCAATTCTTGTACAGCTTTCTGCCGTTGTTCTATTTCTTTTTTGTTATTTGAAGGCGCCATGAACCATTCACTGAGTTTCTGCTTTCCGAAAGCGGTACAAGTACGGTTGAGGTATTGAAATAAAGATTTATCACCGAATATGTCTAGGTCGAATGTGTATAAGTGGGCTGAATCGATATATTCCTTTCCTCCGTCGAAACAGGAATAGTCGTAATTGATTGCGGAAAGCTCCTGCTCGTTCACCTCTATCTCTTTCTCCAGATAATCTTTTTCGTTGAATAAGCGGTTGTGGTACTTGACCAGTACGAGAAACGGGATAAGCGTTATTGCGATAACTCCCAGAATGGTGGTCCAGCCTGCCGATACAAAGTAGATGATGCCGGCAATACAGGCGACAAATAGTAATAACTTGAGGGAACCGATACGGTATATTTTATTCTTAACCTTCGATAGTTTTTCCCGGCCTTGTTGAATCGTTTGTTGATAAGTGGCAATTATTGTATGTATGTCCATATTCTTTTTTATTCTTAGAACGGAAAATAGCGGTATATATTATGATTCTTCAAGGGAATGCCTTAACTAACCTTTGCCTCCTCCGTCTTTAGTTGATTCTCTCTGCTTCTTTAGTCGTTTTATAAAGAACAATTTACTGTCTCACCTATTGTGAAATAGCTATTGCACAATAGGTGAGATAACTATTGCACATACTGTGAGACAGCTACCTCATAATATGTGAGATAACTACTTTTACCTTGCGAATACATTTCTTTGTACTTGTGTGGGGATTAATTGTCTTGTTTGAATTATATAAGAGGTTGTCAAAACTATCTCAATTCCCCTGCTTGAGCGGGGGTAGGGGGTGTGTGAATTTTCTAACAGTTTAATAATCAAAGAAAGATCACACACCCCTTAATCCCCGCTCAAGCGGGGAAACTTGGATGCTTTGACTTTTGACAATTCCGTTACTAATTCTTTTCTTCCGATATGGCTCAGATTGCCTTAACGGAATTTATCTGTTAAGCATTGATAGCCTGTTCAATATCGGCGATGATGTCTTCTGCATCTTCAATCCCGACAGATAAGCGGATTAAGTCCGGTGCTACACCTGCAGCTATCAGCTGTTCATCAGACAATTGGCGGTGTGTATGGCTTGCGGGGTGAAGAACACATGTGCGGGCATCTGCAACGTGTGTTACGATGCAAATCATTTTCAGGCTATCCATGAAATGAATGGCTTCTTCTCGGCTTCCTTTCAGACCGAAGGCAATTACGCCACAAGTCCCCTCAGGCATATATTTTTGAGCTAAGTCATAATACTTGCTGCTTTTCAGTCCCGGATAGTTTATCCATGCCACTTTGTCGTTTGCCTCCAAATATTCTGCAACAGCTTGAGCATTCTTACAGTGCTGGCGCATACGTAAATGTAGCGTTTCCAATCCTAGATTTAATAGAAATGCATTTTGCGGAGACTGAATGGAACCAAGATCACGCATTAATTGTGCTGTGGCTTTTGTGATGTAAGCCAATTTTCCGAATTTCTTCGAATAAGCCAAACCGTGGTAAGACTCGTCGGGTTGTGTCAATCCCGGAAATTTATCCGCATGAGCTTCCCAATCGAAGTTTCCACTGTCTACGATAGCCCCACCTACACAAGTGGCGTGTCCGTCCATATATTTGGTCGTGGAGTGGGTTACGATATCTGCACCCCATTCAAACGGACGGCAGTTGATAGGAGTGGCAAAAGTATTATCTACAATCAAAGGAACGCCGTGATTATGTGCAATGCGTGCGAACTTTTCGATGTCTAAAACGTTCATACCCGGATTGGACATCGTTTCACCGAACAGTGCTTTAGTATTCGGACGGAAGGCTTTGCTTATTTCTTCCTCATTGGCGTCGGCATCAACGAAGGTTACATCTATTCCAAGCTTTTTCAGTGTGACGCCGAAAAGGTTGAACGTGCCTCCGTAGATAGTAGATGAGCAAACCATATGGTCGCCGGCTTCACAAATGTTGAATACGGCGTAGAAATTGGCAGCTTGTCCGGAAGAGGTGAGCATAGCGGCAACACCACCTTCAAGTTCTGCTATCTTTGCGGCAACAGCGTCGTTGGTAGGGTTTTGCAAACGAGTGTAGAAATACCCTGCGTCTTCAAGATCAAACAAACGAGCCATGTGTTCGCTGCTGTCATACTTGAATGTTGTGCTTTGGTAGATAGGTAATACTCTTGGCTCGCCGTTTTTGGGAGCCCACCCGCCCTGTACGCAGACTGTTCCTTTTTTAAATTTCTTATTCATATGATATTAATTGAAAATTATATTATGCTTTAAACATACCGCAAAAGTAAAGAATAAATGGTTAGATTGTTGCATTTTGACCATAAAAGAGTATTTTTGCAGCAAAAATAAAGGAAAGATGGAGGATAACATACAATTTAAACATACGCTTCCCGTGCAGTTGCGTTTTAGTGACGTAGACCAGTTCGGTCATGTGAATAATTCCGTTTATTTTTCTTTGTATGATTTGGCTAAGACCACTTATTTGAATGATGTAATGGAGGGTAAAGTGGATTGGCGTAAGACAGGGATAGTAGTGGCCAACGTACAGGCGAATTTCTTTTCTCCGATCTTTTTCTCGGAGAAAGTAGCGATACAAACTGCTACGACGAGGATCGGGAATAAGAGTTTTACACTGGTGCAGCGTGCCGTGAATACGGAAACAGGTGAAGTAAAATGTGTTTGCCAGACTGTAATGGTAGGATATGACATTGCCACCAAACAGTCTCAACCTATTTCGGAGGCTTGCAAAGCTGCTATATGTGAGTTTGAGGGAAGGGAAGAACTGATTTGTGGAAAGCCGGTTTAGGTTAGTCATTGCGGATTAATAATACGGCTTGCCCTAAATTAATAGAGCAAGCCGTATCCTTATAATTGAGCCTGTCTTAATCAATATTCGGATTAAGCGTATGCCATTCGCTGATTGCGGGTATGATACCCATCGCGATTACTTCATCGCGTAGCTTGCAAAGGTGTTCATAACTGTTTTCCAGCTCTTTTTCTTCTGCCGGAGTGCCTTTAACCTCTTTATAGCTGATGCCATCTTTGGTAATGGATGTCTCCATCGCCATCATGATATGGTTGAATTTCCCGGAATGCACGTAAACACCTGCCGGCCAGCGGAAAGGTGCACCGCCCATTGCCGCAGCAATCATTTCGATAGAAAGATAAGCCGGGCTTTGGAAAGAGGAGCGTCCGCGCAAGTCGATGATATGCTTACCACCTTGAATCACACGTTGTTTGATTGCATCCCATTCCGTTTTGGGGAGGTGCTCGCTACCAATCCATGAAGAAAGCGGCTCATTCTTGATGGTAGTTGTAGAAGCAAATACTGCCATTTGTTCGCCGTGACCGCCGTATGTGCGGCAATTCTTAATCTCGGAAGCCGGAACTTTGAAGTATTTCACGAGTTCGTTTTGCAGACGGGTACTGTCTAATGCTGCAAGCGTGGATACTTGCGATGGTTTCAGACCGGAATATAATAAAGTGATAAGTCCGGTGATGTCTGCCGGATTGAATACGACAACAACATGCTTCACATTCGGACAATACTTGCGAACGTCTTTACCGAATTGTGCGGCAATTTCCGCATTGCCTTTCAGCAGGTCTTCACGCGTCATGCCTGCTTTGCGTGCTGCTCCTCCCGAAGAAACAACGTATTCGGCTCCTGTTAATGCTTCTTTGATGTCACTGGTGAAAGTAATGTTCACATTCTCAAAACCACATTGAAGCATCTCTTCTGCAACGCCTTCCAATGCAGGCGCATAGGGATCGTAAAGACAGATGTTCGGGGTTAGCTTCATCATTAATGCTGTTTGTGCCATGTTTGAACCGATCATTCCGGCTGCACCGACAGTCGTCAGTTTTTTGTCTGTTAAGAAACTCATAACTATTTTGTTTTAAAGGTTTAAAATCTCTTTTCTTTGCACAACAAAGATAGGGCAAAAAAAGTTAGCTTATCCATCAAAAATTGTTGTGAAGCATAACGAAAAGTTATGCAAGTTAGCAAGTTTGGAAAAGTTTATCGTGAAATAAGCGCTTATCTTTGCCATGTGAAATAAAAAAAGAATATGCAACAAAGACCCTCAACAAAAGAAGAGTATCTCAGAAGAGTTAATCTGGTGATAGAATATATCAATGACCATTTGGGAGAAGATATAAATCTCAATAAGCTGGCAGAAATGTCAGGCTTTTCGTCTTACCATTTTCATCGTATCATGAGGGCTTTTTTGAGAGAACCGATTGGTACTTATATTATCCGTACGCGGGTGGAGACTGCAGCTCGATTATTGCGTTATTCGGATATGTCGATTGGTGATATTGCTTATAGGATAGGCTATAACGTTCCTTCTTCTCTGTCGAAGGTTTTCAGGCAGTTCTATGGCATTTCACCGAATGATTACCGTAACAATAAAGAACATGTAATTATGAAACCATTAGAAATTAATCCGAGTTTGAATGTAAGTGTGGAAGTGAAAGAGCTGGACCCGAAACAAGTGATTTATATTCGTTTATCCGGGGAGTATATGAAGTTGAATTATTGTGAAGCGTGGCAACGCCTGTTTACTTATATGTATCAGGAGAATCTGTTGTCTGATAATGCAAAGGAGGGCTGTCCTCCGGGAATTGAGTTTATTTGTGTTTATCATGACGACCCGAAAGTGACGGCAAATGAAAATCTCCGTACCGATGTCTGTCTGACTTTACTGAAACCTGCGCAGCCCAAGGGAGAAGTAGGCGTCAGAGAAATTCCGGGAGGAAAGTATGCTATCTTCCGTTATCAGGGTCCTTACAGTAATCTGAGTGCGGTTTATGATACGATTTACGGGCATTGGCTTCCGGAAAGCAGTTATAAAGTAAGAGATTCCAGAGGTTTCGAGAATTATATCAATAATCCTGAAAATACCCGTCCCGAAGACTTGATAACAGAGATTTGTATTCCTATTGAATAGTATCGCTTTTCAGGCGGAAATAGAATTTATGGCTGATGAAGACCGGTTCTGCAATGTCAAAACGGATGAATTGAGCCAACAGATGTTCTCCCTCCCGACGGGTGATGCGGGCCTTACGGCAGTAACGGTTCAGTGAGATATAATCTTCTTCGGTAAGCAGGTTTAGCAATAATTGTTCCCGTTCGGTGTACTTCATCAGTGTTCCGGCGGGACAATCCGACTGCTTCCATACATGCAGATGTACGGGTGTAGCAAGAATGTTTTCGTCTTTTACACGGACATAAGCCCAGAGTTTACCGTTTTCATCCTTTGCACAGACCGGTTTCTGTTTGTTGGGTTCTATCTGTGCGACAAGAATTGTTTTCCCTTCTACGGAATAAGTTTGCATCCGGCATTGTATTTCGGGAACACAATATACTTGTGCAGCAGCTTCAATCATGTAAATTTCTTCTTCAGAACGTATGCCGGCTATTTTCCCATTGTCTTTTACGCCTACCAATAGCCTGCCGCCTTCAGTGTTGGCAAATGCGGATAATGATTTGGCTATCTTACATGCATCTGATATTTCAAACTTAAAGTCTTGTGTCTGATGCTCCCCCTCTGCTATCAACCTGTGTATGTAGTCTGTATCCGTAATCGTTTTCATGACTGCAAAAGTAGAAAAAGTTATAAACTATTGTGTGCGTATCGCAGTAAAAGATACTTCTAAAAAACATTAAAACAGTATCTTTTACATTCTTTTTTAGTATGTTCGTGCTATGAAAGAAAAAGAACTGATCGATACGGTAAACCGCATTCGCGTGTTGGCGCAGAATGGTTTGGTTTATTCTACGAATGAGTATGATACCGAGCGGTATGAGGAGTTGCTTGAAATCAGTAACCGTATTGCTGCCGGACTTTCAGGGCATTCACTATCGGAGATAAGTGCTTGCTTTTCTTTGGAGAAAGACTATGTAACCCCTAAGGTGGATGTGCGTGCGGTGGTTTTTAATAATGAAAATGAAATATTGCTGGTTCAGGAAAAAGCAGACGGATGCTGGTCGCTACCGGGTGGATGGGCGGACGTTGGTTATTCGCCGTGTGAAGTTGCGGTAAAAGAGGTAAAGGAGGAAACTGGATTAGATGTAGAGCCCTTGAGGCTTTTGGCTGTCCATGATAAGAAATGCCATAATCATCCTCCTGCATTACATTATGCTTATAAGATATTCATACTATGCCGAATCATGGGCGGTGAATTCAATGAAGTATTCGATATTCAGGGTAAAGGGTTCTTCCGGCAGGATAATTTACCTCCTCTTTCATTGGAACGGGTAGTAAAAGAACAGATTGATTTAATGTTTGAGTATAAAAAGGCTCCTGCAAAGGATGCTGTTGTAGATTAAAAAGATAAAATTATGGAAATGAAATTATGTCAGAGTTGCGGTATGCCTTTACAGGCGGATGCAGATTTCGGTACAAACAAGGATGGTAGCAGAAATGAAGAATATTGCTGTTATTGTTATAAAGAAGGTGCTTTTACAAAAGACTGTACAATGGATGAAATGATTGATACTTGCATTCAGTTTTTGGATGAATTTAATAAGGATTCGGAAGAGAAACTGACCAAAGAGCAGGCAATTGCCCAGATGAGACAGTTCTTTCCGACCCTTAAACGTTGGAAGAAATAGACTGCATTTCATCTTTCCGCCCATTCCAATACGGTAGGGCTTTTTACATCCACCCCGAACTCCTGCGCTTTTTGCAAAATATTGCGTGCCAGTTCGGGCTTTTCGCTGTCAGGGGCATATCTGAAATATGCTTCTGCCGAACGTACGTGGGCTGCATCGGGCATCGGATAAGAACGATCTTCGGGTATGCCGAATTCGGATGTATCTAATTCTTTTCTCTCTTCTGTTGTCAATCGGTCTGATTGACGGGTTGTTCCTTCTCGTTTCATGGTTCATCAAGTTAGTTTATAATTGGGATAAGGGTTATTTCGTTGATCCGTTTCCCTTTTCTGTCTTCATCAACAATCCGCCTTATTCTCTTGTTCAGTCGAAAATAATGGCTACATTTGCGTTGTCAAAGTTAATCTCAAAGTGTTCAACTTATGAAATGGCAAACTTGTATATAGCTTCTCTTGTCTGAGAATTAATTATCCCTATTATACACATTAACAACCGTTGTGTGGCATGGCATCGTAGTGTCGTGTCCCGACGTGTGCTATTCAAAAAGTTGAATCATGAATTTTACATATAAACAAATCTGGCTCATCAACTATCCGGTGATGATGAGCCTTTTGATCGAACAATTGATCAATATAACCGATGCCATATTTCTGGGACATGTGGGAGAAGTGGAATTAGGAGCTTCTGCCCTCGCCGGAATTTATTATATGGCAATCTATATGCTTGGCTTTGGCTTTAGCCTCGGACTGCAAGTGCTGATTGCACGCCGTAATGGAGAAGGACGATTGACGGATACCGGGCGGACTTTTTTTCAAGGCGTTTATTTCCTGTTGGTGCTGGCAGTAGCTGTTTTTGTCTTATCAAAGTTATTCTCTCCTTTGCTTTTGCGTTCGTTGATTAAATCAGACGACGTATATCAGGCAGTGGTAGAATATATTCGTTGGAGAGATTATGGCTTTCTGTTTGCTTTTCCCGTGTTGGCTTACAGGGCATTCTTTGTGGGCATAACTAAAACAGGAATTTTAACTGTGAACTCGATTGTGATGCTTGTTGCCAATATTTTATTTAACTATTGGTTAATATTTGGAAAGATGGGAATGCCTGCGCTTGGAATTTCGGGTGCGGCAATGGCCTCATCGTTATCAGGTTTGGTGTCACTTCTGTTTTTTGTCATTTATATGTGCGGACGGTTGCCTAAAGATAAATACGGGTTAAGTGCGACTTGGGATTTTCAGGTGTTGAAAGAGTTGTTTAATCTTTCTTTCTGGACGATGGTTCGTTCCTTTTTTTGTGTCGCTCCGTGGTTCTTATTCTTTATTGCCATAGAGCATTTAGGTAAAAGCCAGTTGGCAGTAGCCAATGTTGTAAGGAGTATCTCTACCATCTTTTTTGTCGTGGTCAATTCTTTTGCAACCACCACCAGTGCACTGGTCAGTAATCTGATAGGAGCGGGAAAACAGACAGAAGTCTTATCGGTTTGCCGTAAGATTATCCGTTTGAGCTATGGAACAGGTTTGCCGTTAATCGTACTAACGTTTATATGCTCGGATTGGGTGTTGCGGATTTATACAAATGATGAGGCTCTGATAAGACTGGCATATTATCCTTTCCTAGTGATGCTTTCCAATTATTTTCTGGCAGTACCGGGATATACTTATTGTAATGCGGTTATCGGGACGGGGCATACACGACTGGCATTTGGCTTTCAGGTGATGACAATCGTTATCTATTTGTTTTATCTTTACCTGATTTCTTCATGTATGAATGTTCCGCTTGCTGTTTATTGGACGGCAGAACATCTCTATGTTGTCCTACTTTTCGTATTCTCTTATATTTATATGCGTAAGAAATACGTATAACCTTAAAGCGAAGAATCTGTATATATCCATTGGACAGATACAGATTCTTCGTATTTATTTAATTAGTCAATAAATTAATCGGTATAACCTTACTTATTCAAATGAAGCAGGGAAAGCGAGTAACTGGTATTGTAAAGCTTTTGCCATCCGATAGTGTCCATCTGCATTCGGGTGCAAACGATCTTTATTCTCGTCATGGAAGTAACGGACGTGCGAGTCATTAAGCGGGTATAAACCACTGACACTGTTTAAATCAATGACAGGAACAGCCCAAACATTGCCCGCTTCCTTTACCGTGCGGATATATTCGTCTACGTAGATACCTATTTTATTAGGAAACAATTCATCCGGTTGGATATTGTTATCTCCGAAGCAAGCGTATCCCCGATGTATAGGTGTCAATAAAATAATCTGCTTGGTAGGGTAGTGGGTCTTCAAGAAAGTTAGCGCCTGATTGATTCTTCCTTTGAATGTGGTTTCGCTCAATACAGGTTCACGATGTTTACGGCGTTCCATTTTACGGCCTGAAACTTCTGTCTCGATTTCCGTTTCAGTGTACCATTCGCCAAGTGGTACTCCTGCATTGTAATCGTTTGTCCCTGCAAAAATCAGAATAGCGTCAATATTATCTCCCTGTTCTTCCAATAATTTTTGTGCTTGTTTTAATATATCGCTCATCTGATTTCCATTGATGCCATATACATAAGGACTTAATCCCAATAACTCTGCAAGGTATTCCCAATAGCATTTCTTTGTGCCGATGCGGTTCTTATCGGTAATGGAATCTCCGAGGAAGGCAACCCGCTTCCCTTCCCATTGATTCTTTATGGTAGAAACTTGTTCCTGCTTTTGTTTTGGTTCGGATAAATTGTAAGGATAGACATTTGTTGATAGCAATAATGCTGACAGCAGACATGCTGATAATTTTTGATTCATAGCTCGTTTAATTAGAAAATACGGCAGTAAAGATACAAACAAATTATGAATTGAAAGGTAAAATAACCGAAGAAGCTATGGGTAGGGCTTCTTAGATATCTTCAATAATAACTCCGAGCATACGGGCGATTTCGATTGCTTGTAAAGAAGTAACTTTTGCACCGCGCAATTCATTTATGGGCAGTGTACTGATTCTGATTCCCGCAATATTGGAAGAGGTAAAGTTGATTCCTTTCAGATTGGTACGGTGAAATTCTGTCTCTACAAGATTGCAAGTATCAAATGCTACGGAAGTGAACTGACAATTATCCATGCTTCCGCTTTGCAGGTTGCATTCTGTGAAATAAACAGTCCTCAGCTTACCGGTTGAAAGATTAATGTAATCTCCTTTGCATTGCTTGAATAAGATTTGATTGAATGTACCTTCCGTGAGATTGGTTCCGGTCAGTTTACAATCAATAAATTCTACACGGAAGAAGCTGCATCCCGATAGATTAATGTTAGATAGATCACAGTTCTTGAAAATAACGTCAGTGAATTGGGACTTCTTTATTTTACAGTCGCTAAAGCTACAGTTTGTAAAAGTGCAGGATTGAATTGAGAAATGTTCTTTTTCAATATAGGTAATCACTTGATTTCTGCATAGGCAGTTTTCCATGTCGTCGTCACAACAAAAGGTAGTGACGAGGTCTGCATTCTCTTTTAAGTCTTTGGCTATTCGTGGTTGGGTTATTTTCATATGATTATAAGAATCTTGTTGATTCTTTCGGCTGCAAAGATAAGAAAAATGAATCGTCGTAATGTTGCTTGAGCTTATTTGATGAAAGATTTTTGCTGTTACGGATAGAATAATTATATTTGTTACAAATAAATATTCACTGTTATAATCATTACCATGAAAATTCGTATAGTATTGGTTGCGTTGGTAGCTATGATGATAGCGTTCGGTGCAACGGCGCAGGAAAAATTGATATCAAATACTTCAAATATTGTTTCTCCGGCTATCAATCCCGATCATACGGTGACATTTAAAGTCCATGCTCCGAAAGCATCACGTGTGATACTGACCGGAGACTTTTTGCCGAAACATAAGATTTTGACTTCCCTCGGTGAAATGGAATCCTCTGTCGATATGATTGAGAATCGGGATGGAGTTTGGGAATATACTACCGCACCACTTGAGTCAGAGCTTTATACTTACCGGCTGATAGCTAATGGACAGCAGATATATGACCCCTCAAACGTTTACCAACTGCGTGATATTGCTACATATAGTAATTATTTTATCGTAGGAGATGGGAAAGCAGATGTTTATAAGGTACAGGAAGTACCTCATGGAACAATCGCTAAGGTTTGGTATCCGAGTAATCATTTGGATTTGAAAATGAGACGGATGACTGTATATACTCCTGCCGGTTATGAGAATGGTAAGGGTAAATATCCTGTTCTATATTTGTTGCACGGAGCCGGTGGTGACGAGAATGCATGGACAGAATTAGGTCGTGCGGCCCAAATTCTAGATAACCTGATTGCCCAAGGTAAAGTAGAACCTATGATTGTAGTCATGCCCAATGGGAATGGAGCTCAGGAAGCTGCTCCGGGAGAGTACCCGAATTCAATGTACAAGCCCTCTTTCTCAAATCCGGTATGTATGGACGGGAGCATAGAAAAAGCATTCCCCGATGTCATGTCTTATGTGGAAAAACATTATCGGACAATCAATGATAAAGCTCATAGGGCTATCTGTGGATTGTCCATGGGAGGATTCCATAGCTTGTATATTTCAGCCAATAATCCTTCGCTTTTCGGTTATGTAGGGCTGTTTTCCGCTGCTATCAATAGAAGGGTTAAAGAGGGTGCTAATATAGATGTTTATCAAAATCTGGAGGAAAAACTGGCCAAACAATTCAAAGATGCTCCTAAACTCTATTGGATCGGCATTGGAAATTCAGACTTCCTTTATAAGGATAATTGTAACTATCGCCAACTTCTTGACCAAAAAGGATACAAGTATACTTATGTGGAAACCGACGGCGGACACATCTGGCGTAACTGGCGTATTTATCTGACTGAGTTTTCTCAGAAATTATTTAAATGACGCTATTTCCCCCTTTATCTTTCTAATCAGCTCTCAATAATTGCACGGTATTGTTCTCGCAGCAATCGGCTAAATTATCGCCGTCTACATATTTCGTCAGTTTAACATGAGATATATTCTGCAAGATATTAGAGACCGGCGAGAAAGGATAGTCGCTACCATACAGGATTTGTGAACGGGAAACGAACATCTTCAAGCAATTTAATATGTTAGTGTGTACCGGAAGAGCCGTATCATAATAAAATCGTTTCAAATAATACTCGATACCTTTCGGATAGTTCATCTTTTCGGAATGTTGCGCTAAGTTGGGGTAGACAACTCCTTTGATAATGCGGGAAGAAAAGAACGATACGTTTCCTCCGCCATACGAGAGAATGAAACGAATATCGGGATAACGATGGAGAACTCCACCGTAAACCAATTCACATGCAGCTCTGGTCACCTCATTCATTTGTCCCATCAACAGATTCTCATATTTATCATCAGCCTGTTTCATCTCCATTGTAGGATGGATGAATACCAATGCCTTGCGCTTATTCAGCTCCCGGTAAAAATCATCGAAATATCTGTCATACAACTCAAGCCCGGCAATACTTGTGGGTAGAAAAACACCATCCAGGTGTAATGTATCCAAGGCATATTCCACTTCTTCTAATGCTGATTGCATATCCTGATACGGCAGATAAGCGAATGCTCCCAAACAACGGTGCTTTGCCATTAACGTGGCAAAACTTTCATTTATCATAGATGCCAAATGAATATTTTCCGATGCGGAAAGCATACTGTTAATTACCGGATAGGAAAGTATGGCGTAAGAAATCTTGTTTTCCGATATAAACTCCAAATCTTCCCGGATATTCCAGTTCCATTGCATTTCGTTTTTCAGACGGCTATTTAATGGTTCCGGCAATTTTGTATTGAACAAGGGATTATAATGATGGTGTACATCTATCAAAGTGGTATTATCTTTCATCTTTATTTCTAATATTTATCCGAATAGTTATGACTATGTTGCAAAGTACACAAATTTCATTCAGATGGGAAAGTCCTTATTTACCCCATGTCTGTTCTAAAAGTCGGATTTATATGTCTATTTAAAGAAAATTGGTGCTATATTTGTTCTCAAAAAGATGATTTATGAGAAAACAGGAATTAGCGAGAGTAAAACTCGAGGCTAGTAAATATTTCAATAAAATAGATTTTATCGGTAATGAATTTGCTATCTTTAATGACATTTCCGATATTCCTATCTTTGAATATCCGGGCAGGATAGAACCGGCAGTCCTTATTGTTTGCTTGAAAGGAACCGCAAATGTAAAAATCAATCTTCGGGAATACGAAATGTATCAGAACCAACTGGTCTTGATATTGCCTGAACACATTATTCAGAGTACAGGGAAAAGCGATGATTTTGAAGGGCTGTTTATCGTTATTTCTCCTTCTTTCATGGAAAGAGGTCTTCCTACGCTCGATAAGATTCTACCTATATTTTTCTATACGATAGATCATCCATGTACCGACATCAATGACGCAGAAGTGGAATTACTGAAAGAATATCATACATTCTTATGGAAATGTGCCCGGATAAACGAGAATCCTTATCGCAGAGAAATAACCCAGAATCTACTTAGAGCCCTCTTTTATGAGGTAAGCAATATTTTTCGGAACCATATACCCAATAACGAAAGAAAGAAAACCCGTAAAGAAGAACTCTTTAGCAAATTTGTCAAGCTGGTCTCGCAATACTTCAAGATAGACCGAAGTGTTGCTTTTTATGCTGAGAAGTTATTCATCACCCCCAAGCATCTTTCTGCTACGGTTAAAGAAATCAGTAGTAAGTCGGCGGGAGAGTGGATAGATGACCAGGTTATTCTTGAAGCTAAAGCCCTGCTCAAAACATCGACTTTAAGTATACAGGAAATAGCTGGAGAACTGAATTTTCCCAATCAATCCTTTTTCGGGAAGTACTTTAAACGACAGACTGGTATGACGCCGGGAGATTACCGAAAGATGTAGCAATTCGTCGAATAGGTTATGTGTTTTGCAACATACGGTCGTTTGTTTGCAAACGATAGGAGTTTGTGAACAGAGGACCGTACCTTTGTCTTCAATCGACCGTATGTCTTTATACGTTCGACTATTAATTGATTTCCATGCTCTCATGCTCGGTTTCCCTGCCGTAATTCCGGTATTCAATCGGAGTGAAACCAGTGCGCTTTTTGAAGATTGAGAAAAAATGTTCAGCAGAGGTATAGTTTAGTATATAAGAGATTTCCTTGACAGATTTGGAACTTTCAACTAACAGTTGCTTTGCTTTCCTGAGTTTCAGCTCCTGAAAATATTTTGCCGGAGCATATCCTGTATATTCCTTAAATGCTCTGCGAAACCAAGAATAGCTGACATTCAGTTTGAGTGCCAGCTCCTCCACGTCCACATCTTTATAGACATGCTCGTTCATGATTATTTTAGCGGATTCTATCTTTTGTCCCACGTCTCCCACCTCGAACATCTTGTTCTGGGAGACAGAGAGCACAAGCCCTAGCATGTGCATGACAATCCCGGCAAGATACTGCTGCGCAAATGTCTTGTCTTTCTCCGCTACTTCCAATGCTTTAGAGAACAGGTTGACCAACTCTTCATTCATTCCCACGTCCAATAGTTGATTCTCCTTGGAAAGAAAAGAGTTTTTCAGCAGATTATCGATAATGCTTCCTTCAAAGCCGATGAAATACTCATTCCATCCTGTTTGCAGTAGCGGGCGGTATGTATGCCACTGACCGGGAAAGAGAACCAGAAGTTTTCCTTTGGATACGGCAGTTTCCGGAGTAGAGTCGGATGCAAATACACCATGACCTTTGGTTATATACACAAACTGGTATTCACGCAGGACTCTGCCTTTTTGCGCATTAAAGAAATAGCCGGAAGGATGGTCTTTCAGTGGATAAGGGGTATCCGGATGGATGGATTGGAAGCCTACTGTATTGACCGACAAACCATATTTCTGGTCCATCGCATTTACAATAAGATACTTAAAAGTTACTCCTAAATCGTTGTAATCCATAGTCCTATATCTTTGTTCACCACATTAACCGTGAACAAAAATAAGAATAATCCATGAATAACAACAATTTAGGAGTCAATTATTTGGTTAAAGATTGAATGCTTCTTTTAATTCATTCATTTGCGCATCGCTCATACCGTCGGGTGTGAATCCCATGGATTTTGCCGTAAGATAAATCTGAGCGGACTTGCTAAGCACATCTACCTGGTCAAATGCCTCCATGATATCTCCGCCTACGGCACAAACGCCATGTTTCTCCCACATCACAACATCATAGTCACATAGTTGTTCGATTGTAGCATCTGCCAGTTTGATAGAGCTTGGCATCTCGTAAGGCACGATACCTAATCCTTTCGGGCAGAATGCACGGGTTTCGGGAATCATACTCCATAACAGGTTTGTCAAGACATCTTTCTTCAGGAAAGCTGGGTTGTGTGACATTGCCACTAAATCTATCGGGTGCGTGTGCATTGCCGCTTTATAGCTCGAACCGCTGCCTATCAGATAATCATGCATGGATAAGTGGGCCGGTAGTTCCGACGTAGGACGAACCGGTTGGTCTGCAATAATCTCATAGCTGGAACAATCGTCGCAGATGCGGATGATAGAACCGTTTTCCATCGGCCAACGGGCTAGGTCGCGCATACGCTTATTTGTACCTTTGCAGTAGAAATAGCATTCCTTAAGGTTAGGCAAATATTTACCGATCTGTGCTTTTTCTGCGATGGGAGCCAAATTCTTTATGGTGTCATCCACCACATCAGTGATATTGATGGTGATATTGCCGCCATTACGTTCGGCCCATCCTTTTTGCCAGAGATATCCGGCTACTTCTGCCACATCTGCCACTTGCTTGGCAAGTGCCGGATTATTTTCTAATACTGATTTCATTTCTATTTATTTTAAAACTATCTATTCTAATTTTGTGCGATAGCCACTACCACGATACTGGATATAAGTATAATCAGTCCCAATATCAGTACGGCGACAGTCTGACCGTTCACACCTTTCCATTCTTTCAGAATAATTCCCCAAACATTAGAGAATGTCACGTTGAGTGCCATTAGGATACTCCATGAAAAGGCAAGTAGGACAGGAGCGTCTGTCAGGAAACTTTTGCCCATCTCCAATCCGAAGAACTGTGAGTACCATAGTACCCCAGCAAGAGCGCAGAACAGGATGTTGTTCAACAGCACGCTGCCTTTTACTGCAAAGTATTCACCTCCCGTATGATTCTTTACATTCTGGAAGATGCAATATGCAGCATTGGTAAAGAAACCGCCAAGTGTCACAAGGAAAATAACAGGAAGTCCGGCATACAATGCATCTACTCCACCGGATAAAGCTGCTTCTTTAATAGGAGTACCGGAATCCAGACCGAGTGCGAAGCAAGCACTCATCACACCGGCAAGTAATGCCACAAGTAAACCCTTTGTCAGGGCAAAGTCCTTTACGGCAGCTTTCTTTTCTTCCTCGCTCATGTTTTTGGAACGAAGACTTCCGGCATAGCCGATAACAGCGATACCCGCCAATGTGATACATACCCCCGTTAACAATATAAGTCCGGAGCCATGAAATAAATCTTCTCCTTTCAGGATCGCCGGAAAGATTGTTCCGAAACCGGCACATGTGCCCAAAGCAATCGATTGTCCCAATGCTACGCCTAAATAACGCATACTCAATCCGAAAGTCAATCCTCCTACGCCCCATAAGATACCATAAAGGATACTGCCTCCCGCACCACCCGATGCCCATAAATCGAACAGGTTACTACCTTCGGGAATGGCAAGCAATGCTCCCAATAGTGGGAAAACCAACCATGCAAAGATTCCCTGCACCAGCCAGAAGCTTTCCCAGCTCCACTGTTTCACTTTATTGATAGGCACGTACGAGCTGCTTTGCCCGAAACTGCCTATCGCTATGATTAATAATCCGAGAATCGTATTCATTACGTTTATCTCTTAGAGGTTACGTCTGCCTCGTATTTCTCAATCTCCGCAATAAAATCTTCACCTATCGGAACATTGTTTTTCAAACAGAACATATCCCATACTGCATTCCAAGGCAAAGACTTACCTTCTTCGAGTAATGCCAGACGTTCAAATAACTGGTCGTTAGCTTCATATTCGCGCAATTTGGCAAGTGGTTCCAATAAGGCCTGCATTACACATTTTTGCGTAGCACGGCTACCGATAACGTATGCGCCGATACGGTTGATACTTGCATCAAAGTAATCCAAACCGATATGCACTCTATCCAATGCATTGCAACGAACGATTTCTTTGGCAAGATCCAATGTATCGTCATTCATAATGGTTACGTGGTCGCTATCCCAACGTACAGGGCGGCTTACGTGCAACATGATTTCAGGAATATAAAGCAGTAACGAAGAAACCTTATCGGCTACACTTTCTGTTGGATGGAAATGCCCGGTATCAAGTGTGACAATCTTGTTGCGGCTAACGCCATAACCGATATAAAAATCATTGGAACCGACCGTATAGCTTTCAAGACCGATACCAAAGACTTTTGATTCGATACAGTCTTTCATGTTCTTATAATCAATGGCAAAAATACGGTCGAGAGAATCTTTTAGCAGTTCACGATATTTCATGCGGTTTACGGTAATGTCCTTACTGCCATCGTGTACCCATAAATTCATAATACAAGGATCACCTTGACGCTTACCCATTTCTTCGGCAATGGCACGACAGCGTATCGTGTGTTCTACCCAGAAGTCACGGATACTCTTGTCGGGATTGGATAAAGACAGATTGCCGCTTTTAGGGTGAGAAAAAGAAGTGGAATTAAAATCCAGTTTCATATTGTTTTCGGCAGCCCATTGCATCCAGCTTTCAAAATGTTTAGGTTCTACTTGGTCACGGTCAACGAATGTACCTCCGAAATCACCGTAGATTTCATGTAGATTCAGGCGGTGAGTACCGGGGATATAAGAGGCTGCTTTTAATACATCCTGACGTAATTCGTTAATATTACGTGCTTTGCCCGGATAGTTTCCGGTTGCCTGTATACCACCGGTTAAAGATCCGGCAGATTCAAATCCCGTAACATCGTCTGCTTGCCAGCAATGAAGTGACAAGGATATTTTCTGCAAATCTGCAATAGCCTTATCTGTATCTACACCGATTGCTGCATAACGCTCTTTTGCAATCTCATACGCTTTTTCTACTAATTGTTCTTTTTTCATGATATGGATTTCTTTAAATTGATTATATATTTTCTCTAACTACTTTTAAATAAGTTTCATAGCCTTTCTCCCATAAAGACTGTTCTGCCGGAGTAAATGTACTCACCGACACCGAACTACGTATCAGTTTACGCATACCTGCAATACCTTCTACCATTCCGGATGCCTTTGCCTGCAACATGATATTGCCTACTGCCGTAGCTTCGGACGGGCCGGCCACAACTTCTACTCCGACGGCATTTGCTGTGAATTGATTCAATACATTATTCTTAGAACCTCCACCAATGACATGGAGCTTTTCAATCGGGAATGGGGATATGCGTTGCAGATAACTGAATACTTGTTTATAACGGAGGGCGAGACTTTCAAAGATACAGCGTGTAATCTCTCCGTGTGTTTCCGGTACTGCTTGCCCTGTCCGGCTACAATATTCCTGAATAGCCTTTATCATGGAAGGAGGATTTGCAAAGCATGGAGAATCCGGATTTACCAAAGAAGCAAAAGCCGGAGCTTTCATTGCAGCTTCAATCAACTCCGGATAGGAGTAGTCATTGCTGATGGCCCATTCACGACGGCAACATTCCAACAGCCACATACCACAGATATTCTTCAGAAAGCGTACCGTACCATCTACTCCACCTTCATTCGTGAAGTTCATGTCGAAACTCTCCTTATTAATAATAGGCTCGTTCAACTCTACCCCCATCAATGACCATGTACCGGAACTTAGATAAGCAAAGCGCTCATTGTCAGCTGGGACTGCTGCTACTGCTGAGGCTGTATCATGTCCTGCAACAGCAATTACTGGAATTTCTCCTAATCCTGTCTGTTTGCGGACACTTTCATTGAGTGTACCGATACGTGTTCCGGGATAAACAAATCGTCCGAATTGTTCTTCTCTCATACCGATCGCATCCAATAACTCCTTGTCGAACTTCTTTGTACGGGGATTCAACATCTGAGAAGTAGAAGCAATGGTATATTCCGTCACTATCTCCCCGGTGAGCATATAAGAAAGTGCATCCGGCATAAATACAACTTTATCTGTTATCGGTAGTACGGATGAATTGTTTCTACGTATTGTATCTAACTGATAAAGTGAATTGAAATTCATGATTTGTATTCCGGTCAGTTCATAAACCCGTTCACGAGAGATCCGTTCAAAGAACTTATCAGGTGCTCCCACTGTATGAATGTCACGATAGCAATAAGGTTGACGGAGTAATTCACCGTCTTTTCCTATAAATACGAAATCCACTCCCCATGTGTCTATACCGATGGATTCTATGTGTATGCCCTCTTTCGCTACAAGCTTTAATCCTTTAATTATTTCATTAAAAAGGGCGTAAATATCCCAATAAAAATGCCCGTTGGTTTCAATTATGGGATTAGAGAAACGAGTTAATTCCCGCATATCCAGTGCAGAACCATTGATTGTTCCAATTATAGTTCGTCCGCTTGTTGCGCCGAGGTCTACGGCAAAGAAATGTGCTGTATTCATCATACTATTGATTTAAAAGATTTATGACAATACAAAAATAAGGTATGTCGATGAAGAAAAGATTGTAATATTTGATGGAAAAGCTATACTTTTTGGCACTTTCATATCATCTTGAAGTGGCTGGGCGTTATATTTATTCATTAAAGTGGGGTGTGAGAGTGCATTTATGCATAAATAATTTAAAAAGTTATCGTTTTATACTTATAATATTCAAATTTATGCATACTTTTGTAGCGAATTAGAATAATTATACAGATGAAGAATAAGAATAACAGACTTGATGCTATCAAGATTATCATTTCCAGCAAGGAAGTGGGAAGTCAGGAGGAATTATTGCAGGAGCTATCAAGAGAAGGATTCAGTCTCACGCAGGCTACACTTTCCAGAGATTTGAAGCAACTGAAAGTAGCAAAAGCGGCAAGCATGAACGGCAATTACGTCTACGTGCTTCCTAATAATACTATGTACAAACGCATGACGGATGCACACAGTGTAACTGAAATGATGCAACATACGGGATTCATCTCTATTGAATTTTCTTCCAACCTCGCCGTTATCAGAACACGTCCGGGTTATGCCAGTAGTCTTGCTTACGACATTGATAACCTGAATGCTCATGAAATTCTTGGTACTATTGCCGGAGATGACACAATTATGCTGGTTCTTAGAGAAGGAGTATCAAGAACAGGTATCAAAGGGGTACTCTCTCACGTCATACCAAATATACAATAAACTAGGATAATATACACTAATTGGAAGAAATGGAGACTCAACAAATAGATGTTATGGTAGCCGACGCCTCACATGAGGTATACGTTGACACTATTTTGGAGACTATAACTGCCGCAGCAAAGGTTCGTGGTACGGGAATTGCCAAACGTACCCACGAATATGTAGCCCAGAAAATGAAAGAGGGCAAAGCGATAATTGCTTTATGCGGAGATGAATTTGCCGGATTTTGTTATATTGAGAGCTGGGGAAATAAGCAATATGTAGCCAATTCCGGTTTGATTGTGGTAGAGAAGTTTCGCGGGCAAGGGCTTGCCAAACGTATCAAAAAAGCGGCATTCACCTTGTCGCGTTTGCGTTGGCCACACGCTAAATTGTTCGGGTTGACGAGTGGGGCAGCTGTCATGCGTATCAATACGGAATTGGGATATGTGCCCGTGACGTTTGCACAACTCACGGATGATGAGGCATTCTGGAGGGGATGCGAGGGCTGTATCAATCATGATGTATTGGAACGTACGGATCGGAAATACTGTATCTGTACAGCTATGTTATATGATCCGGAGAGAGAAGATGAACAAACTGGCAATTAATTATTAATAATAAAGGAGAAGGTGGAGATCCTTATCGCCATTCTTCATTAAATATAGAACAATATGGAAGAGAAAAAGAAAGTTGTAGTGGCCTTCAGCGGTGGATTGGATACATCATTCACCGTTATGTATCTGGCAAAGGAAAAAGGATATGAAGTCTACGCGGCTTGTGCCGACACAGGTGGATTCAGTTCCGAACAGTTAAAACAGAACGAAGAGAACGCTTATAAATTAGGTGCTGTTAAATATGTTACGTTGGATGTTACTCAGGAATACTATGAAAAAAGCCTGAAATATATGATTTTCGGTAATGTACTGCGAAATGGCACCTACCCAATCTCCGTAAGTTCAGAACGTATTTTTCAAGCTCTTGCTATTGCACGTTATGCCAACGAAATCGGTGCAGATGCTATTGCTCATGGTTCTACCGGTGCAGGCAACGATCAAATTCGTTTTGATATGACCTTTCTTGTCATGGCTCCGGGTGTAGAAATCATCACTCTGACACGCGACATGGCACTAACTAGAGAATATGAAATTAATTACTTGAAAGAGCATGGCTTTGAGGCCGATTTCACCAAACTGAAGTATTCATATAATGTAGGTTTGTGGGGAACGTCTATTTGTGGAGGTGAAATTTTCGACTCTGCTCAAGGATTGCCTGAAAGTGCGTATCTGAAGCAGGTAGAGAAAAAAGGAAGTGAACAGCTCCGTCTTGAATTTGTAAAGGGCGAACTGCATGCTGTGAACGGTGAGGTCTTTGAAGATAAAATAAAGGCAATTCAGAGAGTGGAGGAAATAGGTGCTCCTTACGGTATTGGTCGTGATATGCATGTAGGTGATACAATTATCGGTATCAAAGGTCGTGTCGGATTTGAAGCTGCCGCTCCAATGTTAATTATTGGTGCACACCGTTTTCTTGAGAAATATACACTGAGTAAATGGCAGCAATATTGGAAAGATCAGGTTGCTAACTGGTATGGTATGTTTCTGCATGAAAGCCAGTATTTAGAACCTGTGATGCGTGATATAGAAGCTATGCTTCAGGAGTCCCAACGTAATGTAAACGGTACGGCCATTCTGGAACTACGTCCGTTGTCATTCTCAACAGTGGGAGTAGAGTCTAAAGATGATCTTGTAAAAACCAAATTCGGTGAATACGGAGAAATGCAAAAAGGTTGGACGGCAGAGGATGCTAAAGGTTTTATCAAAGTGACTTCCACCCCATTACGCGTATATTATGCTAATCATAAAGACGAAGAAATTTAATTCAACAGGTATGATAAAAGCTGGAATTATAGGAGGAGCAGGCTATACTGCGGGCGAACTTATCCGTTTACTCATCAATCATCCGGATGTGGAGATTGTTTTCGTGAACAGTAGCAGCAATGCAGGTAATAAGATTACTGATGTGCATGAGGGACTTTATGGAGAGTGTGACCTTGCATTCACGGATGCTTTGCCGCTGGACGAGATAGATGTGTTGTTTTTTTGTACTGCGCATGGCGATACCCGTAAGTTTATGGAAAGTCACAATATACCGGAAGAATTGAAGATAATCGATTTATCAATGGATTATCGTATCGCTTCTGAGGATCATGATTTTATCTATGGTTTGCCGGAACTGAACCGTCGAACCATCTGTCATAGTAAGCATGTAGCGAATCCCGGATGTTTTGCTACTTGTATTCAGTTAGGATTGCTTCCACTTGCCAAACACCTGATGTTGAATGATGACGTTATGGTAAATGCTATTACCGGAAGTACGGGAGCCGGAGTGAAACCGGGAGCTACCAGTCATTTTAGCTGGCGTAACAATAATATAAGTGTATATAAGGCTTTTGAACATCAGCATGTGCCTGAAATCAAACAATCGCTTAAACAGTTACAAAACAGTTTTGATGCAGAGATAGATTTTATTCCTTATCGTGGCGATTTTCCTCGCGGCATCTTTGCTACATTAGTGGTAAAAACAAAAGTGGCGTTGGATGAAATTATTCGTATGTATGAGGAGTATTACGCAGAAGACTCTTTTGTTCATGTCGTAGATAAGAATATTGACCTAAAGCAGGTGGTAAACACGAATAAATGTTTGCTTCATCTAGAAAAACATGGTGACAAGCTACTCATTATTTCTTGTATAGATAATCTGCTGAAAGGTGCAAGCGGACAAGCTGTTCACAATATGAACCTGTTATTTAATTTGGAAGAAACCGTTGGACTCTGTCTGAAACCTTCGGCTTTCTAAATTCATAAAGTATATTATCATGAATTTATTTGATGTATATCCATTATTCGATATAAATATAGTAAAAGGAAAAGGTCGTCACGTATGGGACGAGAATGGTACAGAATATCTTGACTTGTACGGTGGTCATGCGGTAATTTCTATTGGTCATGCACATCCACATTATGTGGAAAAGGTTAGTAAACAAGTTGCTACATTAGGCTTCTACTCTAATTCGGTTATTAATAAACTGCAACAGGAAGTTGCATATCGTCTAGGGAGAATATCCGGTTATGAAGATTATTCCTTATTCCTTATCAATTCCGGTGCCGAAGCAAATGAAAATGCTTTGAAACTTGCATCGTTCTATAACGGGCGTACCCGGATTGTTTCATTTGCAAGGGCTTTTCATGGACGTACATCGCTTGCTGTAGAAGCAACTGAGAATCCTAAAATTATAGCTCCTATCAATGCTAACGGACATGTGACCTATTTGCCTCTCAATGATATTAATGCTATTGAAACGGAATTGGGTAAAGGGGATGTTTGCGCTGTTATAATTGAAGGCATTCAAGGTGTAGGTGGTATTCAGATTCCTACCCCTACCTTCATGCAGGAACTTCGTCGAATATGTACAGATACTAATACCGTGCTCATTCTCGATGAGATACAATCGGGTTACGGGCGTAGCGGAAAGTTCTTTGCTCACCAATATAGCGGTATACGGCCTGATTTGATAACGGTAGCTAAAGGTATCGGCAATGGTTTTCCTATGGCTGGCGTACTAATCAGTCCAATGTTCACGCCTGTTTATGGTCAGCTAGGTACTACTTTTGGTGGTAATCATCTTGCCTGTTCTGCTGCACTTGCCGTACTGGATGTTATCGAACAAGAGCATCTTGTGGAAAATGCTGCTAAAGTTGGTACTTATCTAATGGAAGAGTTGAAGAAGTTACCTCAGATTAAGGAAGTACGTGGTAAAGGTTTAATGATAGGGATGGAGTTTGATCAGCCTGTCAAGGAAATACGCAGTAAGCTCATTTATGAACAAAAAGTATTTACCGGTGCTAGTGGTAGCAATGTCATTCGTCTTTTACCTCCTCTTTGCCTGAATATGGAAGAAGCACAAGAATTTCTTTGCAGACTGAAAGCTGTGTTGTAAAACGTTGTTTGTTTTGATTTATAGCAGGAAGTATAGAAACGTAGAAAATAGAGTAAAGGTTCCTTAGGTATGCTTTCTACTTAATTTCTTAAAGTTTCAAACAGAATTCATTTGGCGATAAACTCAAAAATAAAAAGTCCTGATCTTGTTTTGAAATCAGGACTTTTTTATTTCTTTCAAGGTGGTGCCACCAGAACGCAGTTGTGTTTTACAACTATCACGTTATCAATGTCTTATAGAGTATCAAAACAACCGTGCAAATGAATGAACATAGTGCTTTTTTCGGCATTTTGCTTGGCAATACTGTTTCCATTTCCAATACGATACAAATATAAAGAAAAATATCTGATTATCAATGAAAAAATCGTTTTTATGTATAGCAATTTCTTTCCTAACATAAGAAAACTAACAATTAAATTAATAAGGTATTTATAACTCGTCGGTTGTCAATATTAGGCGAATTAAACGTTAGAACAGTGGCAATATAGATTCTATTATGATTTCAGAGCATTGTAGCGGCCTCACATATATAATGATTTCCCTACCTTAAACAAAGCAAACTCCAAAAGACTATTAAAAGACCGTCTGATTATCTTATATGTGAAATTACCAAATATTCGATATAATTATTTGGTACATTGGAAGTAAACACCTAAATTTGTATTCCATAAAAATGAAAATAACATGTTTATTTTCATTTTTGAAGCATGAATATGGAACAGAAGCAGGCTATCATATCAAAGATAAACCGAAGCAAGAAGGGTACTATCTTCTTGCCTGACAGTTTTATGCCTATTGACACACGTCATGCAGCAAATGTTTTAGCAGAACTTGCCAAAGCTGGAAAACTTGTGAGAGTAGCATTCGGTATTTACGTAAAACCTGTGATGTCGAGTTTCGGGCCGGTGATGCCGACGCCATATGAAATAGCTGAGGCTGTGGCTAAGCGTGATGACGCCCAATTATTGCCTCATGGTACGACAGCCGAAAACTATCTCGGCTTCTCGACACAGGTGCCGATGAACATAATATATCTGACCTCCGGTACTTCGAGAAAACTAAAAATAGGGAACCGCACGATAACATTCAAGCATCGTGTTCCAAGCACTTTCGCCTATAAAGGAAAAATTTTGCCGATTCTTGTATTGGCATTACAATCCATTGGGCAAGATAACATTACCGATAAGACACTCGATGTTGTGTACGGTGTGCTGAAAAAGAATCCGGAAGAAAGTACATGGCAAGAAGATATTGCTCACGCACCAAACTGGATAAGGTTAATAATAATCAATATTAAAGCGAAGATATACGACCATGAGTAAATGGATTGACGCATCGGCTCCTGATCGACAGCAATCTGCACATATTGTTGCCGAGGAAAAGATGATAAGCGAAGGTGCAGTAGAAAAAGACTGGTGGGTAACCGCCGTTCTCAAAGCGTTATTTACGCTGTCTCCTGCTCCATATATGTTTTTCAAAGGCGGTACAAGTTTGAGCAAAGGCTGGAATTTAATTGACCGATTTTCAGAAGACATTGACATAGCCTTATATCGTGACTTTTACTTGGTCGAACTTGGTAAAGAGTGTGCAAAGGCTGCGACAAATAACCAAGTTAAGAATTTGCGTATCGTTAATCGTGACTACATTATAGGAGAGTTCGTTGATGAACTGAAAACGAGACTTGACGAAGCTGGTCTTGAGTGTAAAGTATTACCGGTGACACATAAGGACGATGGCACACCTATCGACCATGACAGCGATCCGGTTGTGATAGAGGTACATTATATACCGAGACTTAAATCCGACCTGTATGTGCGCCCGATAATAAAAATCGAAGTTAGCTGCCTCTCGATGAAAGAGCCTTATGAAGTTAAGCGCATAACTTCTCTTGTCGGTGATAAATTTCCTCAAATCGATAACGAGACAGCGGCCGATATACCGACGATTAGCCCGACCCGTACATTTCTCGAAAAAGCATTCCTGCTCAACGAGGAGTATCAACGTAAGAACCCACGTACCGAACGTATGAGCCGTCACCTCTACGACTTGGAACGACTGATGAATACCCCCTTCGCCACAGTAGCTCTTGCCGATATGTTACTCTATCAGGAAATTATAGCGCACCGTTGCCGCTTCTACCATGTAGGAGGCGTGAACTACAATCTCAATCTCCCTGCGACAATCGCTTTCTGCCCCACTGGAGAAATCCGCGACAAAATGCGTACCGACTACGAAGCAATGAAAGCCTCTATGATTTACGGAGACAAGCTCACATTTGATGCCCTTGTTTCCCGTATCGAGGAATTGCAATCCCGCTTCCGGATGATAGGACTTGGTAAACTTTAATATCTGCTGTAATTAGTAATTTTCGGAAAGGATATAGCCTTATTTCCGGGGCAGTCCACCCGGTCGGTTTGGGAGGTAACCGAAAACAAAATACATGGTAACTGAGTTATGGGTATGGTCTATTCAAGAAAGTAACAGGATGATATGCTACCCCCTTACCTTTTAATTATAAAGTCTTTATATATGGCATAGGAAGATATTTGTTGCGGTCATACTATACTTTTGTGACTGATTTTTAATATAATATTTAGTATGACAAGCATGAATTTAGTGTTGCGTCCTTCCACAAAGGAAGGCCACCATCCAGGAAGCCTATCCCTGCGTGTAATTCACAACCGGCAGGTAAAGACCGTAACCCTTCCGGGTTGCCGTCTTTACCCCGAAGAATGGAACAAGGAAACGCAGGAAGTGATTTACCCCGACAACAATCCCCGCCGCTTGGCCGCATTGGAACTGTTGGCGCGGCGTGTGAACGATGAGGTGGAGTTGCTGAATACCCACCTGCAGACGCTGGAAAAGCAAGGGCGGTATAGTGTGGAGGATTTGGTAAGACTCTACCGCCAGCGAAAAGACAACAGTACGCTTTCGGGTTACTGTGATACGCTCGCGTCTGAACTCAAACGGCTGGGGCAGGGCCGCACCGCCAACGCGTACCGTACCGTAACACGCGGACTTATCAAATTTAATAAAGGACAGGATATTCCCCTGCGGGAGATCAACGCCCGTTTGATAAAGGAATTTGAGATATACTTGAAAACGTGCTGTATGCCCAATACGATTTCGTATTATATGCGGAACCTGCGGGCGATTTACAACAAGGCGGTTGCCGAGAAGATCATACGCGGCCGGGACGAGAAACCCTTTGCCGGGGTATATACCGGCGTAACCAAAACCATGAAACGTGCGTTGAGGTTGGAAGAAGTACAAAAGCTGCTCTCTCTGGATTTGAACGGCCTTGTCAAAGAGCAGGAGCCGGATAACGCAAAGCGCATCGAATTGGAAAAACTCTACACCGCGCAACGTTATTTCGCCTTCTGCTTCAACGCTCGCGGTATGTGCTTCATCGACCTGGCCTATTTGCAGAAAAGTAATATCCGAAGCGGGGTTATCAAGTATGTACGTAAAAAGACCGGTCAGCAAATGGAGGTGAAGGTCAATAACGAAATGAAAGCGATCATTGACAGCTTTTCTAAGGAAACCATCGGAACACCTTTTTTATTTCCTATAATCCGGGATATGGGAAAAGATTACAGGCCGCAATACGAGAACGGATTGCGTATTCAAAACCTGCGGTTGAAGAAACTGGCTGCCATGGCTGACATTCCCCGGCAGCTAAGTACGCACTGGGCGCGGCATTCCTGGGCAAATATGGGTAAGCAGCAGGATTTACCTTTACGGGTAATCAGTGAGTGCCTGGGGCATAAATCGGAAAAAACAACGTTAATCTACCTGGATCAGTTGGATAACTCTCTGTTGGATTCAGCTAATGACAAGATAACATCCGCCGTTTACGGGTAAGCCCTTTTTAGTGCTGCGGCACGAACAAAGGATAACTGTTTTATCATTCCAAACTCCCACTAGAGCCTGTCGCTATACGGCAGGTTAAGGATGTCATGTGCTTATACTTATAGAGAAACCGATAATTTACACATGAGTGTTAAAACGGGAAACAATTAGTCTGAACTTTGAGATTTTAGTACCTTTGTATTGTAGTTATGGCATTGTGCCGTTACCGACACTTTAGAAGTGTGGGAATCCTTATACCCTCTACTCGTGCTTTGTCAGCATAACGGGTGCAAAAATAGGCACTATTTCCTTACCGCTACCTGACTTTTTTTCACTTTCTCCTTACCTTTTTTCCCTTACTCCGCATCTTCCCGTAATTCGGTAGGCGTTTTTCCGAGTTCTTTTTTACAAAAGCGAATGAATACCGTGTCCGAATTAAAACCGTTTTCCATCGCTATTTGCTTGAATGATTTTTTTGTCGAAGTGATCTCTTTATGTACCGCCTGCGCTTTACGTTCTATCATCCAACGATTAGGTAGTTCTCCAAATATTTTCACAAATCGCTTTGTGAATTGTTTGCGGGTCAAGTTCATGGACTCGGCCAGCTTATCAATAGAATGATAGAGCCGCCAGTTCAGCCGGACATATTCGGAAAAAGCCGTGTCTCCGGAGAGTATCGTATTGAAAAAGCATGATAATGCTTCCTTTGTGTAGTAAACACGGAAAAGGGCAAATAATTCCTTGACTTTCAAATCAAACCAACAACGGCACTTTAGTCCGTCCGTTATGCAGTCGATAACCCCGTCCAAGAAATACCATACCCGCGAATTGATTTCCAAAATCCCGGCAGGTACGGTCTGTGGCAGTGTATCAAAATCTTCCGGGGATATGAATTTATTGTTTCCGTACAGTTTTTCAATGGAATAATTTTCACAAAATTGGATCGGCTTGTGCACTCTGAAAATCACAACCATGCACTCTGTCAAAGCCTCATAGGAATAATTGCCTCCAACGGGAAGAAATAAAATCTCTCCCTTTACAGCCTCGTATGTCCGAATTTCCAGGAAATAGAATCTCATCCGTCCTTCAATCATGCAAACGATCTCATTATTGGCAACTGACAATTTTTTCTTTTCTCCTATTACCATTTTTGCCACCTCAATAACCGGCCTTTCCCCTTGTTCGTAGTAAGGGCAAGCCAAATGTTCCGCTTTATATAAAATATCCATAACTATGTGATTATTAGATTGTTTTACTAATGTTTTACAAATTAAGAAACCGAATCTACATCAAAGACTTACCATTAACCCGGTAATTGGTAACCCTTACGGGTTATCGTCTCTGCTATTTATGGCCGGAATCCAAACGCCATGTTTTACTAATGTTTAACAAGCCCTTGCTTTATTAAAACTAAAAGCTATGTAAGCGATTGATATTTAAGGCGTATTATTTTCTCTAAAATTGTTACCCACACTTCTAAAGTGTCGGTAACGATTATTCATTCAAGAGATTAAACAAAGTACAAATATTTAATGGTGAATTACAGATTGTATTTAAGGCAATGGGTATTTCTTACCCTTGTTTTTCTATTGGTGATACAGAAAGTGCACGGACAGGAGAAAATTGTCAGTCCGCCCCCTGCGGTCGGCATAAAGACAAACCTGCTGTACGATGCGACAAGTACGCTGAACTTGGGCGTTGAGTTTCGCACGGGCAGGCGTACTTCGTTCGATATGTCGGCTAACTGGAATCCGTTCAGTTTTTCCGATAACCGCAAGTGGAAGCACTTACTGATCCAGCCGGAGTTTCGTTACTGGACGAAAGAAACCTTTTCCGGCCACTTCCTCGGCCTCCACGCGCACTATGCCTACTATAACATAGGCGGCCTTCCAAATTCCATTTTTTCCGACTATATGGCGACACACCGCTTCCAGGGCTGGCTTGCCGGAGCGGGGCTTTCATACGGCTATCGTTGGAACTTTACCCGTAATTGGGGAATGGAGGCCACTTTAGGGGTTGGCTACGCTTATCTGAATTATAGTAAATACGAGTGTGTAACCTGCGGCAAGAAGCTGGGAGACGCGACCCGGCATTATTTTGGCCCTACCAAAGCGGGCATAACCCTTATCTATACTTTTGGAGGGAAGAAAAAGGCCACTGTAAGTCCTGCCCCGCTGAATATACCGGAGGTTGTTTCTGAAACAACGACACCGGTTATACCTGTGGAAGAAACAGAACCGAAGGTAGTAACTATCCTGCCGGAGAAATCAGAAATCGAAATCCTGTCCGAGAAATACCCGTTCGTACTTCCGGCCTCGGAATTTGACCCGGCAAATCCCATACGGTATTATAATGACGAGCGAGATAATGTACTTACGGTCTATTATCCCGTCAATAAGAGCGTAATCGAAAGCTATTTTGCCGGAAATTCCGCTACACTGGCTGCGTTACTTGATGCCGTAAGAAGCATAGTTAATAGTAAAGAAACCAAGATCTGCCGTATTGTGATTGCCGGTTTTGCCTCACCGGAAGGCTCTGCGAGTGTAAACGAACAACTTGCCGGAGAAAGGGCCGCGGCCGTCCGGGATTATATACTGGCAAACACCCCGGTAAGCAAGGAAACGATACTCTTGCATAACGGCTCGGCAGACTGGCAGGGATTACGACGGCTTGTTGCCGCTGACAGTAATGTTCCCTCACAGCGTGAAGTGCTGGAGATAATCGACACCCGCCCGATATGGGACAGTCGGACGCAAACGGGACGGCAAACCCTGCTACACCAATTAAATGGTGGTCGTAGTTGGGAATATATGAAAACGAATCTTTTCCCCAAACTGCGTAACGGAACGTTCATCCGGGTTTACTGGAGCTCAACAGACAGATAGAAACAATGAATAATAAATAAGTGATTGGTAACAAGTTAAAACAATTTTTACAATTAAATTTTTAAACGATGAAAGTAAAATTCAAGTATGCGATTATGGCTGTCGCTGCCCTCACGCTGGGCTTAACAAGCTGTTCTAATAACGATGAGGTAACGGGTGGAGAAACCGACAACGGTACGGAAACTTACATGAAGGTTTCCATTAACTTCCCAAGTACGAATGCACCGCAGACACGTGCAACAACGGAGGATGTGAACGCAACGGATGCTGAGGCGGCCGTAAAAGGAGTGGATGTATATATCTATACTTCCAGTGGTGCGTATTTGTCACATACAAATCTTGGTGCAAGTGATTTCCAGCAGGGTGCGGCTACTGCTAACGGTGATTTATACGAAGCTCAAAAGAAGATTCCAACCACAACGGGCCCTAAATCCATATTGGTGGGTATTAACCTCCCCTCTGCGATAGCAACAGGATTGGAAAATCAAACTTTAAGCAAGGTGTTGACGACAGCCCAGACACTTACCCGTGCTCAACTGACGAATTTAACAAACGGTATTCCGATGTTCTCAACTGCTGTGGTAGATGCTAATTTCGTTGCTGACGAAACTGATTCGCGCAACACCATTATCGCAACCGTACAGCGTATGGTGGCAAAGGTAACAGTAGAAAAATCGTCCGGTATGAAACAAGATGGTGTTGAAGGAGAACTTGGCACATTGGAGTTTGCCATTAACAACTTCAACGAAAGATCCTACCTGGTACAAAAAGCTTCCCCAAATTTTGAAGATCCTAACTGGGCTTCGGGTAGCTACCTGTCCTCTGAATTTTCGGATGCAGCCACAACTGCGGATTGGAAAACTGTTGTAACGACTGTTACTGACGTGAAAGACCTCGATGCTCACTATGCCGCTGAAAACACTTCGGAGGGTAAAACGATGGGTGAAATTACCCGTGTTACGGTACGTGCGACCTTTATGCCGGATAAGATTACTGTATCTGATGGTCATGGTGGATATGAAATCAAAGACCGAGTGAGTGATTTAAACATTACTAATCCGACAACAACATTCTATACCGTTACAGCCAGTGCTACTTCGGGTACGGCTTATTTTTACGATGCCAATGCTGCCGATGCGTATGCCCAAGCTAACAACACATCGAAAGCAACTTATGCCAATGGCTTGTGTTACTGGAATATGTACCTCAACAAAGAAACCGGGGAAAAAGGTGCCCAGTGGGATGTTGTACGCAACGAATTTTTCCGCTGTCAGATTACCCGCATCGTTGCTCCGGGTAACGCAACGCCCGATGTGAAAGATCCTACTCAAAAGCCGGATGCGGAAACCAATATCTTTACGAATATTGATATTATGAATTGGAACACTCCGATTCTTTCTAATTATGAGCTGGAACCCTAAAGGTCTGACATATCAAAGTAAATAAAGAAAAGCCGGGTGGAAAACAGGCCGTACCCTCTTTCCGTCCGGCTCCTTTCAAGCAATCATAGAAAAAATGTAAGCAAATAAAAAATGAATCAAAGAAAGCTATATAACATAACCGCCGTACTTGTGATTATAAGTACCCTGCTTGCCTTTTCCTCCTGCATCAAAGAGGATTTGTCGGAGTGTCCGCCCCGAAGCGCATCTGTAAAAGTACGCTTTGCGATTAATACGGAGGACGACGAAACGGGGCTGTCCAATGCCGGGGTTATAGAAAAAGCTACCCTATATATTTTTGACCGTAACAACCGGTTTGTAGCCATGTCCTCCCGTAATGATATTGTGGTGAGCAGGGAATATGAACTGGATATAGACCTTGCTCCCGACATCTATAATTTCGTGGTGTGGGTGGGAGAAAAAGCACCCTATTACACTCTGCCCGCTTTCGCAGACTTTCCGGCAGTTAAACCCGGCAAGGAAGAAAGCACAATGAATTTGGATATACCCGCTAACCGGATAGTGGATTTCACACTTCCCCGGTTACTCTTTTCAAAGGTGGATAACAAAGAGATTACCGGCGATGACCAGATAATCGACTTCGACTTGATACAGAATACCAACACGCTTATATTCACAGTAAACGGGTTGGAACGGACGGACAACACCTATTCGTTCAGCATAGCCGACGATAACGGCTCCTATGACTTTGACAATAATTACGCTTCATGTAAAGCGTTCCAATATACTACCGGGGCACTGTTCCCGGCAGACTCTGATGTACTGGATGGTACGATGACCGTTCTTCGGCTTGGCAGTAACCGCAATCCACGGTTTACCCTTGTCAATAAGACGACCGGGGAAACACTGTATCCCAGTTATGCCGGTCAACAAACAGATCTCATACAGCTAATCTTAAAGGCGTATGAAGGCAAGACAGTCAACTTTGACCGCCGCCATACTTTCCATATCACGCTCGACTTCGACACGAACATGGAAGCTACCGTTACGGTGGACGGCTGGAATGTAAATGATTCCGGTAATGAACTGTACCCTGATTATTAAAAGGATGAAAAAAAAAAATATATAGAATGAAAAGACGAATAGAAAGAATAACGACTGTTTTTTCCGGCCCTTTCAGTAAAAAGCGGAACGGACTGCGTAAATCCATATCTTTATTGCTGTTGGGTATGATGGGGTTAGCTGCCTCCTGCATATCCGAAGAAGAAATCTATCCTTCGGAATCCGGTGGTAGCCAAACGGATAGAGAAGTGAACTTTTTAATTGCCGTTCCCTATGCCGCACCTACCGGGACGCAAACCGGGACACAAAGCCGTGCGATAGAGACAGACCAAGAAAATGCAATCGATAATATTTATGTGTTGGCGTTCAAGGTGGAATATGAACAGAACGGTACAATCAAGAGCGAAACCTACGATTATTCGGCAATCGGCATAAAATCAGCAACGAATACCGAAGGAGCTTCCTCGCAGAGTTTTACCGTCAAAGTAAAAGTAAAGTACTATGACCAACGTTTCGTAGTTATTACCAATGCCGAAGATGCGGTAACCGCTCTTACGGGCGACCCTAATACATGGATTGGTAAAGATAAGGCAGATATGCTGGCCAATCTGAAAGTATCGTTAGGTCAAACGGAAGATCGCTGGAAAGTAATCAGCGCATCCGATTATACCGCTTTCCCGATGTGGGGGGAAAGCGGTGCGGAAAAGATAACGGGAAGCACCAATAGTCTTTCAATGGCTATCCCCATGCTCCGTATGATTGCCAAGATAAACGTTCAGTTGGATGAAACGGTATCGGGACTTACGAATAAATTCAAGATGAAAAGCGTACACCTCTACAATACGAATACAAGCGGTCATGTAGTACCGTCGATAGCGGCAGTAAAAGAAGAAATACGTAATACCAGCCAACGTTATTTATTTGTTGAAGAGCCAACCGTCCCTTCCGACGCAGTCCTTTCGAAAGGGCCGATTGAATACACCGATTTCACTGCGCCCGGAACACCGGATGTTGCCATGAAAGGGGCTATCTATACATTTGAGACCAAGGCTCCGTCAAACGAAGATCGGATGAAGGCAACTTGCCTTGTGATCGGCGGGCTGTACGGTGATGATACCAACGAGACCTATTACCGGGTAGACTTCTTTGAAAGCGACGGAAAGACCTTGCGGGATATTCTTCGTAATTATCAGTACGTGGTTAATATCACCGATGTAAAGGGGCGCGGACACGAATCGGTGGACGTAGCCTATAAAAGTAAGTCGGTTAATATGGTTGCTGAAATTCTATACTGGAATGAAGCAGGATTAGGTAACAATGTTTTTGACGGTCAGAATATACTAAGTGTAAGTCAGGACAGCTATTTCTTTTCCCGTGATGCAAAAATATCTAAAGAGGAAGATAACGTACTGAGCATTATGACCGATTATAAGACTACCGCAACAGCAGGCAAGTCGGGCTGGTATGTAGAAAAGATTGTAGACGCAACGGATGGGACTACCAAGGTCGGTTGGGTCGACCTTTCTCCGGATCAGGGCGTGGCAGACAATCCAGCGGAAGTTTTCCTAACGGTTGAAGAAAATAAGACCACTACGGAGCGTAGTGCGATTATCTGGATTGCAGCCGGAAGGCTCCGCTATCCGGTGAAGGTAACACAGTCGCTTACCCCTGCATTGGGCATTCAGGTAGTGGATGGCAATAACAAGCCGATAACGGAATTGGTTTTTGCGGGTGTTAATCCTGCAACGCAGACATTTACGGTAAACTGGCAGCCGAAAGATGCAGACTTGACAGTCATTAATGCGCAGGTAGGTACAGAGGCCTTCCCTTCAAATAGTGGTGCGCCAACCAGCGGAATGGTACCAGCAGGAAATGGTGGAACGAAAACCTATACTATCCAGCCATTGGCGTTCACGGCTGACGAACTGGACGAATCGAAGGGCGGCAATCCATTCCTGGAAAAAGTATCGAAAATTGATTTTACAACCACTAATGGCATTTCATTTGCGAATGCCAGTATCTTTCTTAGACAGATCAATTACAATTTTGTAGTAAGTGGAACAACCGACTACATATTAGATGGTAGTACATATAGTTTCAATGTGAAAAGTAATACCGGCTGGCGAATCGAGAGAATTACGGAACATCCGAAAGGCGGTTCTACCCCAATGCTGCAATTCCAGCCTGGCGACAATATGATTGAAGGAGAAACCGGCGGTTACAATACCACTAATGGGGAGACAATTACATTCAGTGTAATTACCGATCCGACCCAGACCATTTCCGGAACTATTGACGTTGTATTTGCAAGCCCCGATGGTCTATTCTCTGACGTTACTGTTACCTTAAATATTGTAAACAATGTTTGGGCACGCAGCAATATTGTTTGGGTTTCTAAGCCGAATGATCCAAACTATCCGGAAGGAGGTTACCTAACCTTTGCCGTAACTCCGGCAGACAATGCCACGATACCCGCCAACTCACAGGGCGTGTTCTTCCAGTGGGGGTCATTGGTGGCAATTAGTCCGGCACCGCTTCCAGGGTCAACAGATACGGGCTATAACGCTGGTAAATATCCGAGCGGTCATATTCTTTTCGATCCCCGACCAAGCGGTACTACCTATAATTACGCATGGACAAACATTCCTTATATCAGTGAAACAACTGGTAAGTTCGGAGCATACTATGAGGATGCTTTCAAAGATTACGGCGAGGACGGTTCCGGCTTCAATGCTACAGTTGGTAAAGGTGATATTTGCCGCTATATTTCTGCCAGGCATTGGGTAAGTGGCAACTGGCGTTTGCCGTCGCCTGCCGAATATACGAAGTTGAATAACGAGGGCAATGTTTCCACTGGCGGTTTTTCCACGGTTACTGTTCCCGATGGTGATGACAATGCCTATGGCTATTACAAATGCAATGCCGGGTATTGGGTCGGTACAAATGATAATACATCACTGGACAAAAGTAATCCGACTATGGGCATATTCCTACCCGCGGAAGGCGTCCGACATACCACGCAAAAAGCGAGGCTGCTTGTCGCAAACAAAGAAGGATACTTATGGACAAACGCCGGGGTTGCATCCAACGGCTACGGGGGTGTCACACTATTTACAACATCGTCTATCAGTACAAGCCAAAGCATAGATCGAACACACGGCATAGCCGTGAGGTGCATCCGAGAATAGATTCGTTTCATTTACTTTATATACCGGGGCATTAAAAGCCCTGGTATATAAACAAAATTGAGGGTCGAACAAACATACCTTAATAAACAATTCAGAACAGTAAAAATACATCCTCGCGGGTAAAGACTGCAAGCCAAGCGTTTAGCTTTCTTTACCGAACTGGAAAAACAAAAAAATAGAGGAAGGAAATGATAAAGAATTCCGAAGATAATGCTAATATATTATTATTCAGGATATAATGTCAATCCGACCCTGCAAAAAAGGATAAAAATGAAAGAAAACAAAGCATATCCGTCGCAAATTCGTCCGCTTCCCTACTTTAACAGTGCCGGAAGCCCCGATGATTATCGCCTTGCGGCAGCTCTGCGACGGGAGTTTGTCCCCAAAGTCAAACGCCTGCTACCCGGACATCACTTGGGCGGATACTGGCACGACTTCATTGTGAATTTTGTCCGTAGACACAAGGTAAAATACCCTTGTTTCATCCGCACGGACATCAAACGGTTCTATCCGTCGGTGTCCCATCGGGATATTATCGCAGGCTGTCAGTTAGCCTATCGGGATCTATTGAATCTGCGGTACGTACCGCGCAGTTTCAAAGAAAAGTATGTCGGAGCGATTGCCGCGTGGTGCAGGAGTTTGCCGCTGTATGAAGGAATACCACTCGGCAGTCCTCTGTCAGCTATTCTCGCTCCGGTGATGCTCATTCCCTTGTGGTTGCAAGTAAAACGCCGATTCGGAGTACCATCTGGACTTATGTACAAAAATAGTAAAGATGAATAACTAAACAGTAAATGAAAGTAATAGGAAACATACTAAGAAAATACCGCTGGGATATAATCTGCGGATGGTCGGTAATGCTTGCCGGATGCTTCATTTGTTTGTTCGGAGTCGGTACGCTATTAGCAGCAGGTTGTACCCGTATTAGAGCGAAGCAACCCGAAGTGAGTGCAAAGCAAGCAACTCAAATAGCTCACAAGCCCTTTACACTACCTGAAATCCCCGCTACAATAACCAATCCCGGAGAGAGGGCCGAATATCTCATATCGCACTATTGGGATAACTTCTCTTTTGCCGATACTACCTGGCTGGCAAACCCAGATCAGATAGAGCAGGCATTTTCGGATTACCTTTCCCTTCTGTCGCATACCACACCGAAAGTAGCAACTGCTTCAATCGGCGGAATATTGGATAAATCCCTCGCACAGCAAAGCATTTTTAATTGGTTTACCGGTATGTTCGACAAATACCTCTACGACGTCAATTCCCCGTTTCGTGACGAAGAATGTTATGCAGTAGTCGTAGAACATATCATAAACAGCCCGGACGTGGACGAAATCTATAAACTCCGCCCTAAGGCACAACTGGAACAGATAAACAAGAACCGCCCCGGCAACGTGGCCTCGGATTTTACCTACACCCTTGCCAACGGCAAAAAAGGAACACTCCACGGGATAAAAGCCGATTATACGCTTTTATTCTTCTATGACCCGGAGTGTCCGGACTGTCGGCATACACGGGAATTCTTGCAGCAATCGGAGCAAGTCACAGATTTGGTAAATAGTGGAAAACTAAAGATTCTTGCCCTATATCCCGATGAGGATATAGAAACCTGGAAAGCCTACCGGTCTGCTATCCCTCCCACATGGTTGAACGCCTGCGACGGTACGGCGGCGAAAAAAATAAAAAGTAAACTGTACGCTATCCGTGCAATCCCTTCGCTGTATCTGCTTGACAGGAATAAACGGGTGTTGCTTCGGGACGCGGTAACAGAACAAGTCATACCGGTATTAACAGCCGGAATATAATTTATAAATTATGAAAAAAGGCATAATAACATTTTCTGTATTAGCGTTCCTGCTTTGTTCCTGCACAGACAAAGAAGCGGAGGAACGTTTACCCGCAGCGGTAAATGTATCCCTGCGAGCCACCGAACAGTATGATACCCGAACATCGGAGATACTTCTGTTCGACGCTGACGGTTATTTTGAGAGCCGCTATACCGACCAAATAACTGGTAACGGCATCAGGTTGAATACCGAAAGCGGAACGCACTATATCCTTGTTTTCATAAACACGGAGGACTATACCATAACCCCTCAGGTCTTTAAGCCGGGGAAAACGCATTACTGTGAGGTAACGGCCACCGCCCGGGCAGGTGACAATCCCTACCTGTGGGTTGGAAACTGTACGCGGCTATTGAAAGCCGGATCGTCCGATATTGAGATTATGCTGGAAAAAGCATCTTCCGTTATCGGCCTAACCGTCAACGGATGGACGCATAGGGAAACAGAGGCAGACATTTAACGGAGCCGAAAAAATAAACGGGGTTATCCCTCTTAAGAAAAGACAGTATGAATATATTAAAAGAGAAAATTGCATATAACAGTTCGGGAGGAATAACAAGGATGTTATTGGAACGACTGAACGGATTTGACGCGGATCAGGATAACGATATGGTCTGCCGCGGACAAATAAAGGGGCGGGTGGAATACATAGGCAGCAGCAATCACCACCGCCTGTTCTTTCTGTTGGAAGGCAAGATATACCTCAAAGGCGCGTTCTTGGGAAGAATCCTGCTTGACAAGCGGGAATTTATATTGCTTCCCCCGCATTGTGAGATAAGTTGCGCGACACTGCTGTCCTCGAATTATGTCATATTGGGCTGTACCGGCCTTCAAACCGACGGTAACGTGTCGTTCATGGAAGAATTAAGAAACATCCCTTTCCGGGAGAAACCGCAAAATACCTCCCTACCGATACGTGAAAAGCTGGGAAGGGTATTAAAAAGTTTTTTCGCCTATTTGACGGATGACAGTCATTACCCCGCCGTCTATGACGCGGTATTGATGCTTATGCGGTCATTTTATACGTCCGGGGAACTGGCTACGCTCTTTTTTCCGCTCCTGCATGAGAACGAAACGGTGGGAGAAATATAAAACAAATTAATGATGGAGATATATTATAAAAGCATTTCAGTAACTGACATCCTAATATCCGTAAGAAGTAATTTATGAACGGCTTTTTGCCGGAATTGATGAAAGAAACGTCGGCGAAGGTACGACAAATTGAGGCGACCGAGAAAGACACCCTGAAACGTTCCTTTGCCACGGCTCTCGCGTTGGCGGATGCCAATTCGAGGCTGAAAACCTTTATAATGGATTATGAGTTTTCCAGCGAGGAAGAAGAGATCTATTTCTTCAAGCAGACCAAGCCGCAGCTTGTGTCGCAACTGATCTATCATTGCCAGGTGTATAACATCGAAATGAACCGTCCGCATGGCGGCACGGATATTCAGCGGGAATACCTGAACAAGGAACTGGAGAACCTGCAGGACTATATCGACCGCCGGCCGGAGTTTTACAGTTACTACCGCCTGGGCTCGACGCATAACGACGTCTGCTATTTTACGCGGGGCAAGTTCCGGATCGGGTTGCAATACCTGGAGCCTACCCTTAGCGAGCGTGAGCCGAGATATTCCACCAACTGCGATTACAAGCTGGCGAAGATACTGGCGAACGAGCGACTGGAAATCCTGCTGAAATCCCAACTGGACGAACTGGAACATCCCGACGAGAAGCCGCAGCTGCTCTGGAATACAAAGAAGAAATACCTCATTGTGCTTTTATACGCCCTGGATTCATTCCGGGCCTTCGGCAAGATACCCCTTTCCCGGGTGGTCAAGGCGATGGAGCACTTGCTGGGTATTGACCTGGGAAATTATACCAGCGTCTTTTCCGAGATAAAAGACCTGGATAATGTAACGGAGATTTTCGATTTGTTGAAAGACGCGCTTTTGCTCCGGATAGAACGGAGCCATACGAAAAGAAGGAGATAACGATACCGCGTAAGTGGTAACGGATAGAATATAAACGAATAATGCCTATGATGTAATAAATGGTAAAAATGAACTGTCGGCGTCCGATCTTGCGAAGCCTATCCGCCTGCGGATGCCGGAAACTGAATATACGCTGTATTCTTTTTATCGGGGAAACTGACAATTAAACGGATAAACGAGGAAAACATGGCGCGATATTCATGCTTAATTTGGCGTGGAGTTGCGTTGTTCTCGTTTAAGGTATTTGTCAGTACCTCCCGATTCGGCGGCGTAATTTCCACGCCTCTTTTACATCGTCGGGGAAAACTGACAGAAAAATGGATAAAACAGGTAAAATTAAGACCTTTTCCTTCGTATCGTTGGACGGGTATGCGGCAAAGATGGGCGGAAGTATCGACTGGCTTACCGGCTATCCCCGGCCTTCCTCGGACAGGGACTACGGTTTCGGCGGATTTGCCGAGACGGTAGGTTGTGCCGTCTTAAACGGGATTTACTATGCAATGCTCCAGGCCACCGATATTTGGCCTCCACGAGGAATACGGACGAAAGTGCTGTTACCGGACCACTCCGTATTGACACCGGGGCAAAGGCCCGATTTTGTGCTTTTGAGGCCGGAGAGCGGTTTCGGATATGTGGAGGCTGTCGAGGCGATCCGGCGTGAGATCTCCGGGGATATATGGCTGGCCGGTGACCGGGAACTGTTATCCCAGTTTATGGAACGCGGGCTGATAGACGAGATAACGGTAAACGTAGTGCCCGTTATACTCGGAAACGGATATACGCTTTTCAGCCGTAACCGGATGGAACAGTCTTGGGATATGGCCTGTTTTCAATGTTTCGATAACGGCGTGATGCAGATGCGTTACGTTCCCCGGACTTAGCCGGTAAGCACCCCTCTTTATATTTAACCGAGACCGGAATTTAATAGAATATACATTTAATCCCTCCGGGCCTCGTTAGAAACCCGGAAATATTTACTCATAATTACAGGTTCGCAGTGTTCCTTCTCCGCCGTGCGACGAGCATATGCGGAAAAATACACTTCCCGGCATAGAGACGGACTATGGACTCGTTAAAAAGAATCCGGGACATAACAACAGTCTTGTAAAGCGTGTTATTACTATCCGCATTTTACTCCCGTGAAGGATAAAAGATGCGGACGGTAATATTTTTTTGAGTGCCCGGCGGGGATTTGCTGTTTTTCGGCCGTAAGGAAAAAATGCTCGCTATCCCCAAAAAACACGAGGCGTTCGGCGCCTCTGATAAAAACGGTAACTGTGTCTTTTCTGTGTATTTTACTGCAAATTTCCACAAAATCCTCTTTCAGAATCCCCTCCCGAAGCCGTTCCCGGACGTATTGATAAAAAAGTGATATGTGCCACAGTTTAAGGTAATTATAAACTCCCGACCTTTGCGAAATCAAAAACGAATCAGATATGAAACGAATCACCATTGACAGTGATGCCTATAAGTCACTTGCAGAAAAGATCGAACGGATTTATAATTATATCGAGCGGCAGACCGAAAAGCAGGCCGTGCCGTCCGATCCCTCGACGGTATGGATAGATAACGCGAAGGCGGCCGAATTACTGGAGGTCAGTACCCGTACCCTCCAACGCCTGCGTTCTGCCGGGGAAGTAACCTATTCAATTCGGGGCGGCCGGGTACGCTACCGCCTTTCGGAGATCGAGCGGCTTATCGCCGGCCGTGTCTTTCCCCGTAGGGAAAAGAGTGACAACCTCTAAATAATCGTGCGATATGGGAGAGAATGAATTAACGACGTGGTTACAGGAATGGTTTGAACGTTTCATGGGACGGTTTGACCGGCTGGACACCAATTTGGAAAATATGTCGGGCAGGTATCATTTTTTAGGCGGCGAACGCTTTCTGGACAATCAGGAAGTGTGCCAGTTGCTCCATGTGAGTAAACGTACCTTGCAACGTTACCGGTCGTCGGGCGAATTGCCCTACCAGACCATCTACCATAAAACCTATTACCGCGAGAGTGACGTGGAGGCTTTCATTAATGCGAACTTCGCCAAAGGCGAAAATGGAGCCGACGATGAGACCTGCGAGGATGATTCCGCGGAGGAATAGGTTTTTATTTGTGCTTTGTCAGCGTCCCGTACAGTCGTGAGATTGGGCGGGACGCGTTTTTAATAAGGGGATATGCCATAAAAAAGGCGGGAATTTCCCGCCTTCCGGTTGGTATCGAAGCTGTCAGGCCCGGCGAAATACGTGTCCGTCCTCAAACCAATAGTCGGTCATAAACAGGTCGCGGGCGAACTTTTCATAATCGAAATAGCTTAAAGCGAACTCCGGCAAGTCGTAGCACTGTTCGATAATCTCATAAGCGTAATCCTCCTCGTCCTTGTAATTACCCTGGTAATCGTCGCGGAACGAATCGATCAGTCCGTTTAGATCTTCCGTATCCATATCACGGTTGCCGTCGTTCAGCCATACATAAAAGGCTTCCTGTTCATTTTCGTCCAATTCCGAGACGGCCTCGATCACTTCAAAGAGGTTATCCGATAACCAGCTTTCCCCGATAAGGGAGGACGGTATGTTTTCCCAATCCTGGAACATAAACTCGGCGTCCGGCTCGTCGCCGTGTAACTCATGGCAAGCCTCATAAAATTCTTCCTTATCGGAATAATCCGATAGGTCCAGCCACTTTCCATAAATGGAACCGTTGTTATACTTGGCATAAGTGCCTACATAAATCCTTGCTTCTGATAAATTCTCCATAACCTTAATTTTTAGTACCGACCCTTGGGCCAGTTGTTTTTTACGGGCCCTCTTTCGGTGCAGTGGTTAGGGACTGTCAAGTTTTCACCGAACAAATACGCCATGTCCCGAAGGGATGTCGGAAGATTTTTCGGGTGAACCTCCGGCCGAAGGAACTTTACTGCCCGTTAAGACCACGTAAGCACTTTTGCCCGCGGAAATAACAACCCTTGCCGGGAGGAAGGCGGATAAGGTTATGGACTGGCAGAAAGAGGGAGAAACGGCACTTATGTTTTGTTACAGGTTTCCGGAAAGTGGCAAGACCTTTCCATAAATACCGATGGAAGTAATAAGAAGGCTTGCCTTTCGGCGGCAAAGAGGCCGGGGCATGGAATATCCGGGATTGCTCTGCCGTCCTATAATGGGGAAAGCGCACGGGATAACCTTCAAGGAAATTATAGCTGGGAACGGGACGAAAACGTATTCTGCCTTTCAAGGGCTTATAAAGGAAGCCTATGGAGACGGAAGAAAAGATATGACGGGTATATATGGCGTCAAGACGATTGCCGGAATGGATATAAAGGACGGCTGTTACGGTTTCATACGAACATTGATACCCGGCATAAGCCGTTCTATATGCGGAACTTTTTGAAAAATCGCCTTGACCATGGAAAGCGATAAGATATGGAGGATTCCGACGTATGGTGTCGTCCCGGAGTACCGATCCGGAAAAGAGGCAATGACAATCTTCTCTCGGATGAGTCCCCGCAAGGCTTGTCCGTGAAACGGGCAAATAAAAAAGCGTCCGAAGCATAGCCCCGGACGCCACCACTAAAAAAATCAGTGAAGTTAAAGCAAACATCCCTATCAGCAATAACCGCAAAGATTCTTTCGGTGGCAAAGATAATGATTTACTTGGATTTACGTTTGCTTCCGGGCTTTCCTTTCTTCTGCTCGAAATCGAACACGGTCTTATAATCGGCATCGAAAGCTATGGCGGCATCGAAAGGCTTACCGGTCTTGCCGCTAATGAGTCCTTTAATGATCCCGGTCTTGCCGTTTGTCAGTAAGGATATAAGCTGCGTATCGGATAACTCCTTTTTTGCGATGGTGCGCCATACGGTAAGCCCGCAGGCCTCGTTCTGACATTTGGCCACCTTATTAAAGATAACCACGTTGCCGCTCTTACATTTCGGGCAGGGGCATGACTGCCGGTTATCCTGCCGTGCGAAAGCCATATCCAGCAATTCGGCTGTGATTTGTGAGGCGTACACCTCTATCGAGCGATGGAACGCTCCGGCATCCATATCTCCCGTGCCGATCTTCGCCAGTGCCGCTTCCCATTGTCCGGTCATGGCGACATCGGCAATCTTCTTGTCGTGTACAGCCAGATAAACGGTCAGCCCTTTGTTGGTAGGTACAAGCGTTTTTTTCTCCCGCACGATGTATTCCCGCGAAAAGAGTGTCTCGATAATGGCGGCACGGGTGGCCGGTGTCCCGATCCCCGCGTCTTTCATGGCCTCGCGTTCTTCCTCATTCTCTATTTCCCTGCCCGCGCTCTCCATCGCCGAGAGCAACGTGGCTTCGGTATGCAGGGGCTTGGGCTTGGTCTGTCTCTCCTGCACTTCGACATCACGGACGGCCGGCTTATCGCCTTCCGTCAGATCGGGCAGTACGGTTAAATCCTCGTCCGTTGTTTCTTCCCGGTCGGCTCCGAAAACATTACGCCAGCCGGGATGTAACATGATACTGCCCTTTGCGACAAAGTGTACGCCGCCGGCTTTCAGCGTTACGGCGGTGTTCTCTTTGACGCAACCCTCTCCGAAGGCTTCCAGCATACGGCCCGCTATCATATCGTAAACAAGCTGCTGATCTTCGGATAATCCCCTCGCGGGATCTTCCGTAATAATCAGCGCATGATGGTCTGTCACTTTCGCGTCGTTTACCGGACGTGTCCCCGGCCGGGTATCGGGCCGTGCGTCGATATAGCCGCCGAATTTGGGATGCGCCCGCAGGGTTGCGATCAGGTGCGGTATTTCCTCCATGACATCGACGGATATATATCGGGAGCCGGTACGTGGATAGGAAATGAACTTGCTTTCGTATAATCCCTGCGCTATGGTCAGTGTCTTGTCGGCGGAAAAGCCGTGCCGCTTGTTAGCGTCCTTTTGCAGGGTTGTAAGGTCGTATAAGAGCGGCGGCTCCTGCCGGACTTCCTTCTTGACGACGGACGTAACGCTCAGTTCCCCGGCAGCTTTCACGATGGCGGCCGTCTGATCGGCGACGCCGCGGCTGTCATATTTATCCGCCGAAAGAACGGCAAACGCCGTCGCGTCTGTCCCGGTATGCACCTTTAGCCTGAAATAGGTTTGCGGGATAAAGTCCTTGTTCTCCAGGTAACGCGAGCAGATCATGGCCAACGTGGGCGTTTGTACCCGGCCCAGTGACCACGCGCCGCTTCCGGCGGAAATGGAGAGGGCTTGCGAGGCGTTGATGCCCACGATCCAATCCGCTTGGCTGCGTGCGCGGGCGGAGAGATACAGGTTATCGTAATCGCTTCCCGGACGAAGGGCCTGCATCCCCTCACGGATGGCCCGGTCAGTGAGCGAGCTTATCCACAAGCGGCGAAAGGAGGTACGGCATTCCACATAATTATATATGAAGCGGAATATCAACTCACCCTCGCGGCCCGCGTCGGTGGCTACTATAATTTCATCGGCCCGGTCGAACAATCCCTTTATAATCTTTAGCTGTTTGAGTGCGCCGGAATCGGCCTTATACTCTTTACCCTCCCGTACCTGCCGGGGAATAAGGGTAAATTCTTTCGGGAGTATCGGCAGGTTTTCCCGTCTGAAACCCGTAAAGCCGTAGGCTTCGGGCATGGCGAGTCCGACCAGGTGGCCGAACGCCCAGGTTACGGCGTATCCGCCACCTTCCATATATCCGTCCTTTTTGACGGTCGCACCCACAATGGCGGCAATACTCCGCGCCACGCTGGGCTTTTCTGCTATTATAACTTTCATTCTCTGATTTTTTTAGTGGTTATTAATCGGGATTACATTTTGCGTCCCTTGCCCGTGCTTTTCTTGGGGGCTGCGGGGGATTGCTTCTGCTCCCGCTCTTTTTTCTTCTCGTCTTGTCGGGCAGTGGGATTAGTCTGCCCGGACTTCAACGGCTCGCCTTTACTTTGGGCGTGCTTGGTGGCTTCGTTGGTCTTGCCCTCGTTGTTCACGGCCACTTGCGTTTTGTGGCTGTCCGCGGGTGTGACCTTGCGTCCCGCCCGTAATACGTCGGGATGTTTCGAGGTATGGCGCACATGCCCCCTTTCCGGGTCGGGCCATACCCAGGCGTTGTATTTCTGTCCTTTCCAGTCGGCTGTCTCGATCTGTTGTGCCCCCTCTTTCTGTTTGGGTGGGGCTTGTTGCATACCTTCCACCCATACCGGTATGCCTTTACAAACTTTTTGGAACTGTTCGCGGGTCAGTTCCACGCCGCCCTGAACAGGGCGAATCCAAATATCCCCGACTTTACGGGCTTTCAGCGGGCCATTCTCTTCGGCTTGTTCCCGTCTGGCCTGCCGTTCCTGTTGATACTGCTGTATCTGTTCAGGCGTAAAGCGGAAATCTATGTTACGGTTGGCGGCGTTGAATTGTCCTATACGGTCTATCTTGGACGGCTCCTCGCCCGGTTTTACCCGTTTGTCCATGCCCTTTATCAATATACTTCCGCCATGTTCAAATGTGGTTATCTGTTCTTGGGAGAGTACGGCATTTTTTATGGTCGGGCCGATCTTGACCTCGGAAGTAGGTATGTACTCGAAGCGGTTGGTCAGCTTGTCAAGTGAGATAAGCGAGGGTATTTTCTCGCCTCCGGGTACGGGCTCCAAATCGAATACCCGTCCGCCGTTACCCGTCTGTTTGAACTGCTCTATATCCTCCGGCGTGAATTTTACCCCCATATAGGGACTCTCGAAATCGGGCTGTTCCTGAAAGGGATGTGTTTGGATCTTGATGGAGCCGTCGGGTTGTTCCTGCAAGGAAAGCCGGGCTTTGACCGTTATTTCCTGTCCGTTAATCTCGGCCTTAATATCCACCAGACCGGGGGATTTATGCCCGTATGCCATAGCTTTGAGCGTGTCCTGTAACTGATCGCCCGAAAGCCCCAGCTTTTCGGCATCCTTCCAGTCGACTTTATTCAGGTCGAGTGGTTGGTACTTTCCCGGGGACTGTTCCTGCATCTGCCCGTCGGTTTTTACCTTGTAGGGTACAAGCACCTTGTCGTCGGGATTCATCTTGATGATCTTGTCCAGGAAAGCCGCAATCTTATCGACCGCGCTCCCGGCAACGGCATAAAGCCCCGTGTGTGACGGTTGCCGGTATTGCCCGGAAAATTTCTGCATGAAATTCTCTATCAGGTTTCCGCTGGGATTGATCTGAAAGAATTTGTCCGCGTTCTCTTTAGTGGGATCGACGGTGTTCAATTTACCGTCTTTCTCCATTCCGCTGACGGCTTTCAGCTTGCCGTCCTCGCCTTTGGCCAGTAAGACTTTAGGCTCTTCGTTTTTGATGTTCTCGTCCATGATTAAAATGGTTTTTAATTCTGCATCACTATTAATGCGGAACGAAGATATGGCTTAGTAATGAATTGATTGCAAGGGTTTTGAAGGGTGGCAGCTTGTGACTGGGAGTGGCGTTAAAGTTTTGAAACAAAAGACCACTTGAATTGTCGTTTTTCTAATATTCTCAACTAAATCATATATCTTTGTAACTCATTAGTAAATTATAAATTATGAAATCACAAACTGTTGAGTCTGTAGAGATTACGTCTAATGGAATCCGTAAAATGCTGAATAAATACACGCCGGAGCGTGCTATTTCAGAATATGTATGGAATGGATTTGATGCTAAAGCTACGATTGTAAAAATAAATTTTGAATTTGATAACCAGGAGTTTGATACGGTAAAAGAAATCAGAGTTTGTGATAATGGTATAGGGATATGTTATGAAGAGTTACCAAGTAAGTTTAAGCAGTTTTATGAATCTCAAAAAAGCATAGCCAATGATAATAATGCCGATTTGACGCGCGGAAAAAATGGATATGGGCGTTTTACATTCCATAAATTTGCTCGTTTCGCCCAATGGCAAACTTTTTATCAAAAAGGGAATGACATAATGTCATATGAGATAGATATAAGTAACGATAATCTAAAGGATTATACTCCGACAATTCCAATTAAATCACAAGAACCCGAAACAGGAACGTGTGTTATATTTAATGAAATTACGTCAGCTATCTCAACTTCTTTTATTGAGCAAGTCCTTATTCCTTATTTGAAGGCTGAATTTGCTTGGTTTCTTGAACTTAAAGACGAATATAAAATATTTATTAATGATACAGAGTTAGATTATTCTTCAATAATAGAGAAAAACGAGAATTTTCCAGTCGTTGCCAGTGGACTGTATAATCAGAAAAAAACGTTCAATTGCAAGTATATACAGTGGAATACAAAAATGAATGATGAATATTCCAGATTCTATTTTCTTAATAATGATTTGGAATTAAAAAATACAAAAACCACCTTATTGAATAAGAAAGGAGATAAATTTTGGCACAGTGTAATTGTTATTGATGATTTTTTTAATGAAATAAATTGTGATATTGAGGATGAAAATACTGCTCAAAGAAAATTATTTAGTGAGGTAGCAGATCGGAAATTGTTTAAGGATTTGGTTGAGAAACTTAATGATTTTCTTAGAGGTAAAAGACGACCATTTCTAAGACAGCAAGCTGTTGCTTTAGTGAACAAATATGAGGAAGAAAAGGTATTTCCTGTATTTAGCGACAACGAATGGGATAAAGCTCGTAAACAAGGTTTGGAAGATTTAGTAAAAGGCTTATACGAAGTTGAGCCTGCTGTATTTATGAAATTGAATAAAGAGCAAAAGAGGGTATTTTTAGAACTCCTAAATCTTGTAATGGATTCGGGAGAAAGAGATAATTTGTTTAAAATATTGGATGCAGTCGTAGAATTAGACTCAAATGACAGAAAAGAGTTTGCTAAAATTTTGGAAACAACTCGTCTTAAGCAAGTTATATCCACTATAAAACTAATATCGGATAGATTATTGACTCTTGAAACTTTGAAGAAACTTGTTTTTAATCACGAATTGAAAGCAAATGAAAGAGATCATCTTCAAAAATTTATAGAAAAGCATTATTGGATTTTTGGAGAAGAATATAGACTGGTTTGTGCTGAAGAGGTTAAATTTGAAGAAGCTCTAAGGAAATATGTTTATATTCTACGCGGTGTTACAGAAAAAGAATTTATAGATCATCCTGATAAATATAAAGAGATGGATTTATTTTTAGCTGGAACTGATTTTAGAGACGGCAAGCCTCACAATGTTATTGTTGAGATTAAGAATCCAACGACAATTAAGAAACTCACATCGAAAGAAGTTACACAGCTAAAGCAGTATATTGATGTTATTTTGAATGTTGATTCCTTTAATGATCAAAATGAATATTGGTCTTTTTATCTTATTGGGCAAGATTATGATAATATAGTAAAGGCAGATATTCAAAATCAAGAATCAGGGCTACTGCGTAAACACGATAATTATTGTCTATATGTAAAGAAATGGAGCGAAATAACTAATGAGGTGGAGAGACGGTTAAAATATCTCTTGGAAAAATTAAAGATTGAACGTGCTAAATTGTCTAATGCCAGCACATTGGAGGAAGTTATGAATGAAGCGGCTAATAATGCTGTTGTTGTTAATTAGATAAAGTACTATAATAGGGATTTTACTTAAAATAATTAGAGCCGCATTTTTGCGGCTCTAATTGTCTTTATTCCTCTTTCGGTAACAAGTGGCAAAGGTCCGGATCATCCTTTATTCGCTGTATCTCATCCTCGACTATCTGCCTGGCCTCGGCTCTGATACGCTCGTAATTCTCCTGTATCTGTTCTTTCATCCTGTCCACGCCGTTCTCGTCGGTAAAGTCCGTGATGACGGGTATTTTCTTATAAGCCTTTTCCTCTGCGGCTACCCGCTCATTATCCACCACGATCTCGGCATGAAAAATCTTTTGCTCTATCCGCTCCGAAAAGCTGTCCGCCACCGCCCCGACGAACATACCCTGGGTCAGATTGGATATTTTCGACGGAGGTATGAGGCTGTCCATTTGTGTGGAAATGGAGGTTGATTTATCATTGTGGTTAATGGTCATGGACTGGCGTTTCTGCAATACCTTCCCGAAGCGGTCGGAGAGTGTTTTCGCCGTATCTCCTACAACCTGCCCCGAGAAGATGTTGCCTACGGTGTTCATCACGACGGCGGCCTCCTTGTCCCCGTAATCGCGCTTTAGCTGCGAAAAGTCCTGGAAACCGAGTAGCACGGCAACCTTGTTGCTTCGTGCGGTGGCAATCAAATTGTCCAGTCCTTTAAAGTAAATAGTCGGTAGCTCGTCTATTATGACACTGCACTTTAGCTGTCCTTTCTTGTTGATGAGCTTTACGATACGGCTGTTATATAACCCCAATGCCGCCCCGTATATGTTCTGCCGGTCGGGGTTGTTGCCGACGACAAGTATTTTCGGGTCGTCCGGGTTATTTATATCCAGGCTGAACTCATCGCCGCTCATGACCCAATAAAGCTGTGGGGAGATCATGCGCGAGAGCGGGATTTTCGCACTTGCGATTTGCCCCTGGAGCTGGTCGGCCGCCCCACCGAGCCATGCATCCATAAAGGGCGACAGGTAATTTTCCAGTTCCGGGTATGAGGTGAGAATCGGAAAGATTTTCTCATAGGGTTTATTCAGGAACTCGACTGCGTGGGGGAACGTGCAATATTTCCCGTCTTTATATATCCGCAAGAACCAGATAATCGCCGCGAATAAAATGATCGGTGACTCGACAAAGAAGTCGCCCTGCTTGCTTACCCAGGTGCGATTCAGATTTAACATGATCGTATAGCTGGACTCGTAGGCATCCGAAATATCCTCCATGAAGGCGGGATTGATCGGGTTACAGCGGTGCGAACGGGAAGGGTCGTCAAAATTAATCACGTAAAACGTGGGTGTTTTGGCGTACCCCTCCCGGTTGTTCAAAAGATGGTTATAGGCAATGGTGGACAGGTCGGGATATTTGAAATCATAGATGTACATGGCGAATCCTTTCTCTATATTCTGCTTGATGTACTGATTGACCACACAGTAACTCTTGCCGGAACCGGGCGTTCCCAGAACGATGGACGCACGAAAAATTGAAACGACATTGGCGAAACCCTTGTGCCACTTCTTTTTATAGTAGAACCGGGTCGGCAGATTCACGGAGTATTCATTCTCTATCAACCTCGTTTCCTGCATGAACGATTCGTTCTCGGTATTGAATACATCGTCGAACATATTGTTTTTCAGCAGGCGGGAAAGCCATATACCGCCCATGAGCAGCAGGATATAACTGGCGGTCATTGTAAAGACGTAAAATCCCGCATTGACTTCCGGCGGGAGCGGCAGGGAGAGCAGCCACCAGTTCAGGAAAAACAGGATAAAGCCCGCGGTAAGGGCGGCAATAATTTTCGCCCAAGTTATCTTCTCGTTTTTGACGCCCCGTGTCCCGAGGCAGGAAAGCGCGAGAAAAACCACCGCGAAAAGTTTCGTCCAGAGGATTGAGGTAAAAAGTCCGGCGGTACGGTTAAAATTCATCAGGATTTTATCTATTACCCCGATATTGATTCCCCACTCATGTATGGCCCCGTAACAGAACCAGTAGACGTTAATCACTACGAACAATATGGATAGGGCACGCATAAAGTCCATGACTTTAGCCAGTCCGCGAAGATCATCTTCATTTTGCATAATCTTAAAATTTTAATGGTTTGAAATACTTGTCGTTTACATCTGCCTGCCGTACCGCCGTTTCTTCTTTTTCCGGCGACGGGGTGCGGGCGGATTTTCATTTTGCCCTTCAAATTCGGGCGTAAATACGGAGAGCAGGCCGCCCGCAGCGATCATGTCCGGCAGTTCCGTTACGGACTTCTTACCGGCGGGGGAGGTCGCAGGCTTCCGCGCCGGAGCGTGCAGATCCTCACGGTGCGTATCATTAGCAAAGCGTTCGTTCAGGGCATTGGCCGAAAACTCCTTTCCCAGACGGGAGCCGTTTGTCACCGTGCGGCTGTTATGGTCGATGAAAGTAGCCCCGTATATGCGGCCCGTATCATTTCGACGCAATACCAGGTCGATACCTTTCTTTTGCAGGGCTTCCCGTAACTGGCTTTCGGTACGGGCATTTTGCAGGGCCTCGGCTACTGTGGCCTTTGTCCCGGCAACTGCCTTTCCTGACTTTATCATCTCACCGGATTCCTTCATACGTTTGTCCAGCGCGGCGATGCCTGCCGTTTTTCCCCAAAGGGAGGATTTAAGCGGCTTGCCTGCACGTTTTCCGTCAGCATCCAGGGCCGAGTAAACCAGCCCTTCGTATCTGTTCCCCTTGTTATTCCCCTCGACTTTCTCTATACCTATATTATATAAGGAGAGCAGGGCTCGGTATTCGGCAAAGGATTGGAAACGGTACATTTCCGAAAGCGGCTTTATAACCCCGGAAATTTGCTTTTTAAGATTCCCCGCCGCAGCGTCTACCGGGGTGAGCCGCCACGCCTCGCCCTGCTTCTGCCCCTTGGCCGGTATCAGGCTAAAGTCCTTTTCCAACTGCGCCACAATCCGGGTGCTTCGGTCTTTCTCGAATTTGTCGGGTACAAGGGAACCGTCCGTTTTCACGCGGGTAGTGACCAGGTGGATATGCCGGCGGTCTATATCCTCATGTTTGAAGATCATATACGGCTGGTCACCGTAGCCCAGGCGTTCGAGATACCGCCGTCCCAGGTCGGCGAGCTGCGCGTCGGTCAGCTTGTCGTCCCGGTGGGGATTGAGCGAGATATGTACGACGGGCTTTTTCGTTCGTATATGCGAAGGCATGAAACGCTCGAAATCCTCCGCGCAGGAATACGCGTTGAACTTCCCGTCGGCAGGTTCCAGGACTAAATTGCACCCCAAAACCTTCCCTTTATCCCCGTCCACTTTCTGTTGGTTGTAAGCCAGCGCGCCGTATAAGTTGCTCCCGTGATTGATTTTTGCCACCATACCGTTATCCTATTTTGGCTTTGAAATCCTCGCAAAGTGCCAGTACTAGGCGTCCGATCCCGGCCAGTTCGATAGTCTGTTGCTCCAGTTTATAGAGCAACGACAACGCTTTTTTCTCCCCGAAAACGGTGTGAAGCTGTTTAACGACCTGGTTGTAATTCGTCCCGATCGCACGGATCTGCCCGTAAAAAGCGGTCAGCTTGGTGACGAATTCCAGTGCCGTTGCGTCCGTTTTCACTACCCGGAACTCGTCACCGAAGATACGGGCGGCGATAAAAGCGGAGAGCGAGGCGAGTCCCGATTGTTCATACATGGAGAGAAAAGCGGCGTGTTGCTGCCCGGTCAGGTTCACAGTCAGACGGCGGAACGCCGGATCGTCTTTCGGGGGGCGTCCCCCTTTACCCCGCTTGCGGGGTACATTCTTTTGATTCATAACACGGATTTTTTTAAGTGATACATAAATCCGTTACGGCCCGGCCGTCCAATCAAGCGACTGACTTCGGAAGGTAGCGACGCCCCCCCGGCAGGGGCAAGAGGTTATTTGCTGCAAAACTTGTTTTGCGATGCAAATAACACATCTTGCTATTTGCCCAAATGCAAATGGATTTTGCCCTGCGGAGGGGCAAAGATTACCCTTCATATTAACGGGTAAGATTTGTTCCGGGAAGGGTGTTGTAGGGAGGGGTACTACAACTTAAAATGCCCCGGACGATTAGCCGTAACGTTTCATGCCGCAAAGTTATCGGCTTATCTAATACGCTGTATCATAAAGAAGTGTGCCACTCAAAGCCACAAGCGACCACCTCAAAAAAACATAGTGAAAGTGCCAAAAAGAAGTGTTTTATTTGCCTTGGGAAATGAATTAATGATTTGATTTGGCAGGGCGATTAATGAGTAAACAGGTCGGGAAACAGTTAGTTGGAGATTGAAGTCCAGACTCCCGTATTGTCGTATTGTCGTACTGCTGTACTGTCGTATCGGCTAAAGGGTGTCCGTCAGAACCGAAACGAATAAATGAAGCCTTGTCTTGCTATTTATAAACTGGTTTAAAAAAGTGCCGATTGAATGGTACGGTAAAATAATTCAATAACAATTAAAAACATTGGAACAATGGAAAATCAAGAAAGTAAAAAAGAACCGATGTATGTAGCTTTCTCTACACAGAAGGGTGGAGCGGGTAAAACCACACTTACCGTTTTGGTTGCAAGTTACCTGCATTATGTCAAAGGCTATACGGTAGCCGTGATCGACTGCGATTATCCGCAGCATTCGATCGCCGAAATGCGCGAGCGGGATTTTAAAACCTGCGAAAATGATGAGTATTATAAAGGGATGCTGTATGAACAGTTTCTGCGTTTGGAAGAAAAGAAAGCCTATCCGGTGATTGAAAGTGATACGAAAGAAGCGCTGAATGAAGCCGAGGATCTGATAAAAGAAGGAGATTATGATTTTATATTTTTCGACCTGCCCGGAACATTGAATAACGAAGGTCTGGTACGTACTATTGCGAGTATGGATTATATCGTGGCTCCTATTTCCGCCGACCGCCTTGTGCTGGAAAGTACCCTGGATTATCTTATTTCCGTGAGAGATAACATAGTCAATACCGGAAAATCCAATATTAAGGGTATTTACCTTCTTTGGAATCTTGTGGACGGGAGGGAGAAATCAGAACTGTACGAAGTCTATGAATCGGTAATTAAGGAATTGGATTTACCCTTGCTTAAAACGTTTATCCCGGACAGCAAACGCTTTCGGCGCGAACAATCCGCAAGCCATAAATCCCTATTCCGGTCTACGCTGTTCCCGGCAGATAAATCCCTTGTGAAAGGGTCCAACCTGGATGTACTGGCAGATGAACTTTTAGGACTCTTTAAATGACTGCCATGAGTAAAAAAGTGGATACATCGGGTATTGATGCGGCAATGGTTATCGGTCAGGCCAAAAAGAGTAACCGGGTAACCTCTCCCGTGCCGGCTCCGGATCCCCTGTCGGAACCGGAGTTGGTATCCGAACCATTGCCGGAGATTGAAAAGGAGAGCGAGGGGGCAAAAGAGCGGGAGCGGTCCAAGCGTAAACGCACCCAGGTGGCAAACTATAAAGAGACATTCATAAAACGCAATGAAATGAAGTTGCGTCAATGTGTCTATATCAGCCATGAGGTACATTCGGTTATCACGAAACTTGTCAGGGCTTTGGCCGATGCCGGAAATGATATAACCGTCGGTGGCTACATTGATACGGTAATGAATGAACATCTACAACTCCATAAAGAGGAAATCAACGCACTGTACCGTGAACGTCAGGGCGACCTGTTATAATAATGTATAGCCATGGGACGATATTTCATCTATGCGATTCTGTTGTACGCCCTTGTGGTTGTAATTTACCTGTTGTGGGAGCGAAAGGTAAAGCGCGGGAAGAACACCGCACGAAAAAAGGGTTATAACCTCTTCCACCCTGTCCCGAAAGAGGATATAATCGGAAAAAGCAAATTTACCCTGCGCCACTCGCAGCCACAAGCTACCACTTTGGAAATCAATGAAAAAGCGATTGAAAATGCGGTTATATTTGCAGGCGATAACGGGCAAACCGACCCGCGGGGCATTCCGGCGGCAGTCCTTCGACCCGCAGGTGAAACGGGCACTGTTCCCGAAAACTCGGAAGCTGATTCAGGCGAGATAGATATAGTTATCGAAAACGAGCCGGAGGGGGAATCAGATACCGGGGAAGAAGGGGATTTGGATGTTTGGGAAACCGAAGGGACGGAGGATGAAAGCGCGGGTGGCCGGGCAACGGGCATCGGCTTCGAGGAACTGGCGGGAATGGCGCGGATGGTGGCGAACGCCGGGTGTGCCACCCCACGGGAAAGAGAGGAAGCCGGGCGGGTACTTGCCGAGGTGCGGATGACTGACATAATAGGCCAGATCGCGCCTGACGAGCCTAAAAAGAAAGTGGTGTCCGCCCTTATGGACGACTACTTCGCCGCCTACTACCGCCTGCGGGAAGCCGACCCCGCACCGGCGGTAAAAGCCCCTGCCGATTTTGACGTGCGCGGCTTTGCCTGAATTAAGTAAAATCAAAAAAGTAAGAAACAATGAAACAGAGAGATTACGGATAGCCTCGCGCCGTTCGACCATTAAAAAAATCAGAGAAGTAATCAGTAAACAAGAATCTCGGCGGTCAGGGGAATCATCCCACCCCCTGCCGCCTTTAAAAAATCAAGCAATGAATAAAAAGAAATTCTTTTTGTCGGCGGTCGTTCTTATGGCTGCCGCGGCGAACGCCTTCGCGCAAGGCAACGGAGTAGGCGGCATTACCGACGCCACCAATATGGTGTCCTCCTATTTTGATCCGGGCACAAAGCTGATCTATGCGATCGGCGCGGTCGTCGGCTTAATCGGCGGCGTCAAGGTCTACGGTAAATTCTCGTCCGGCGATCCCGACACCGCAAAAACCGCCGCCAGTTGGTTTGGCGCATGTATTTTCTTAATCGTAGCGGCAACGATTCTTCGTTCCTTCTTCCTGTAAGCCAATATTATACACTGTAAGTTATGGAGTATAATGTAAATAAGGGTATTGGAAAAAGCGTCGAGTTCAGGGGACTTAAATCGCAATATCTGTTCATCTTCGCGGGAGGCCTGCTATCCGTATTCGTGGTCTTTATCATCATGTACATGATCGGTATCGGCCAATGGATATGTATCGGTTTCGGACTCGTCGCCGCCTCGGTGCTGGTATGGTTTACTTTCCGCCTGAACGCCCGGTACGGGGAACACGGATTAATGAAGATCATGGCCAAAAGCCGTCATCCGCGTTACCTTATCAACCGGCGCAACGCACGCCTCCTGTTCCGATGCCCGAAGAGAAAGGAGGCGGCCCATGCGTAACGTAATGAAAGCCGCCACGATCGAGAGCAAGTTCCCGCTGCTGGTCGTCGAGGGGGATTGCATCATCAGCAAGGACGCGGACATCACGGTAGCCTACCGGGTGGATCTGCCGGAACTCTATACGGTGACCGGTGCCGAGTACGAGGCGATACACTCCGCCTGGAACAAGGCCGTAAAGGTGCTTCCCGATTATACCGTTATCCATAAGCAGGATTGGTTTATACGGGAAAACTACCGGCCCGCCGCCGATCAGGGAGATATGAGTTTCCTCTCCCGCAGCTTCGAGCGGCATTTTAACGAGCGGCCCTATTTAAACCATACCTGTTTCCTCTACCTGACAAAGACGACAAAAGAACGGATGCGTATGCAGTCCTCCTTTTCGAGCCTTTGCCGGGGAAACATCATCCCCAGGGAGGTAAACAGGGACACAACGGTAAGATTCCTGGAGGCGTCCGGCCAGTTCGAGCGTATCGTAAACGACAGCGGTTTTGTGAGATTAACCCGGCTGACATCAGAGGAAATAACGGGCACGCCGGAAAGTGCGGGGCTGGTGGAAAAATACTTTGCCCTGTCGCTTGATGACACGACCTGCCTGGAGGATATGGAACTTGGGGCGGACGGTTTGCGGGTGGGGGATAAAAAGGTCTGCCTGCATACGGTTTCCGACGTGGAGGACTTGCCGGGAACGGTCGCTACGGATATGCGTTACGAACGTCTGTCCACCGACCGGAGCGACTGCCGTTTGTCGTTCGCCGCGCCTGTCGGCCTGCTGCTGTCCTGCGACCATATCTATAACCAGTACATCTTCCTGGACGATTCGGCCGAGAACCTGCGGCGTTTTGAGAAATCCGCCCGTAATATGCACTCCCTTTCCCGCTACTCGCGGGGCAACCAGATCAATAAGGAATGGATAGACAAGTATTTGAACGAGGCGCACAGCTTCGGGCTTACCTCCGTGCGGGCTCACTTCAATGTCATGGCGTGGTCGGAAGATGCGGAGGAACTGAAACATATCCGTAACGATGTCGGCAGTCAGTTGGCACTGATGGAGTGCAAGCCCCGGCACAATACCGTTGACGCGGCCACCCTCTATTGGGCGGGTATGCCCGGAAACGGCGGGGATTTCCCCTCGGAGGAAACGTTTTACACGTTCATCGAACCCGCGTTATGTTTCTTCACGGAGGAAACGAACTATCGGTCCTCTCCGTCGCCTTTCGGTATAAAGATGTGCGACCGGGTTTCGGGCAAGCCCCTGCACGTGGATATTTCCGACCTTCCGATGAAACGCGGAATAACCACCAACCGGAATAAATTCGTGTTGGGCCCTTCCGGGTCGGGCAAGTCCTTTTTCATGAACCACATGATAAGACAATACTGGGAGCAGGGCACGCACGTCGTCCTGGTCGATACGGGTAACTCGTATCAGGGCCTTTGCGAGATGGTACGCCGGAAAACCAAAGGGCGGGACGGGATCTATTACACGTACACGGAAGAGAACCCGATCAGTTTTAACCCTTTCTATACCGACGATTACAAGTACGACGTGGAAAAGAAGGACAGCATCAAGACCCTGCTGCTGACACTGTGGAAATCCGATGACGACCGGATAAGCAAGACCGAGAGCGGGGAACTCGGCAGTGCCGTTTCCTCCTATATCCAGCGGATCACGGCAGACCGTGGTATCGTGCCGTCCTTTAATACCTTCTACGAGTATATCCGGGACGATTACCGCAAGGAACTGGACGGGCGGGAGATCAAGGTGAGCCGGGAGGACTTCAATATCGACAACTTCCTGACCACCCTCAGGCAGTATTACCGGGGCGGGCGTTTCGACTTCCTGCTCAATTCGGCGGAGAATATCGACCTGCTTTCCAAACGGTTTATCGTATTCGAGATTGACGCGGTGAAGGGTGCGCCCGTCAAGGCGGCATAACAAACGTCTCTTTAGCAAGAGATTAGGTAAGTGTTCTTTGAAAAACCTATCATCAACCGACTTATCTGAAAGGGAAACCGGACAGGGAGTGTAGCATGTCGGTAAAAGCTATAAGTCAGTCAGCTATCGAGACTGCGACTGAATAGCATGATGAAACGATAGATATGAGGATAAAGTCCGAATTGATTGAATGGTAGTCCGAGCGGTATCAGGTTGTACCTGCGGCGTAAGATAGCTGAACTCGCCGTACCATGATACTCCTTTTCCAGTCCTTGAGGAGAGGGAGCAAGAACGTATCATGGCGCAACCGCAGTAAGCGGTAAAGGACGGAAGCCATATCCGACAATCTATCACGCTAACAGTTGTTATGCACGCAAACGGGGATTGCCTAAACCGGAACGCCGAAAGGCTATTAGGTGCAGACCTATGAATATCCGGCACGGCAACGGAGCCGCCGTAGTAGTCCGAGCGAGGGAAAGCCTCGTACATGGCGAAGGGCGGCAGCTAATATTTATTAATACAATTAACGGAAAATGTGTGAGACATTATGAGAAGTCCCGCAAGAGTATTAAACAGTCTGACAGAGCATAGTAAGGACTCGAACTACAAGTACGAGCGTCTTTACCGGCTTCTGTTCAATGAGGAAATGTGGTATGTGGCCTACGAGCGCATTTATGCGAAGCCGGGCAACATGACACCGGGCGCAGATGGTCAGACCATCGACGGAATGAGCCTAAACCGCATTGAAAAACTGATAGCATCGTTGAAAGACGAAAGCTATCAGCCCCAACCGTCACGGCGGGTGTATATCCCGAAGAAAAATGGGAAAATGCGACCGCTTGGCGTACCGGCAATGAATGACAAGCTGGTGCAAGAGGTAACGAGAATGATTCTGAGTGCCATTTACGAGGGAAGTTTTGAACACAACTCGCATGGTTTCAGACCCAAACGAAGTTGCCACACCGCACTTGCCCAGATTCAAAAGACTTTCAACGGTGCGAGTTGGTTTATCGAGGGCGACATTAAAGGATTCTTTGACAACATCAAGCATGATGTTCTAATCGACATCCTGAAAGAACGCATCTCGGACGACCGCTTTATCCGACTGATTCGGAAGTTTTTGAACGCCGGATATGTTGAAGAATGGAGATTTCACAAGACTTACAGCGGAACGCCGCAAGGAGGTATCGTCAGCCCACTACTGGCGAATATATACCTCGACAAATTAGACAAGTACGTGAAAGAATACATCCACAACTTCGACAAAGGGGATTTCAGAGGGCCGAACAAAGACCGCATACAGTATGAGTATGGGAAACGACTTGCCGTGCAAAAGCTGAAATCTGTAACTGACCTATCCGAAAGGAAAGAGGTCATCCGACAGATCAAGGCATTCGACAAGCAAAGGGCACTTATTCCTTGCAGTGATGAAATGGACTGCGGATATAGACGGCTCAAATACGTGCGATACGCCGACGACTTCCTGATCGGGGTAATCGGCAGTAAAGAGGATGCAAAGCGCATCAAAGAGGATATTAAGATTTTCCTCGCTGATAAACTCGGCCTCGAACTGTCGGAAGAGAAAACCCTGATTACACACACGGAGAAATCGGCCATGTTCCTCGGATATGAGATATACGTCCGTAAGTCCAACCTGACCAAGAGGGATAAGCGAGGGCGGTTAAAGAGAGCCTTTAACAAAAAGGTGTATCTGAAACTCTCCACACAGGCCATGAAACTGAAGTTGCTCGAACTCGGAGTGGTTCAATTCAAGTCCCACAACGGTAAGGAGCAATGGAAACCGAAGGCTCGTTTGGAGTTCATCAATAACGACGACCTCGAAATCCTTAACCGCTACAATGCGGAGATACGGGGATTTTACAACTACTTCTCGATAGCCAACAACTGCTCGGAGATGCACACTTTCAAGTACATAATGGAATACAGTATGTACAAAACCTTTGCCCTGAAATACCGTACCACGGTTGTCAAGATTTGCAAAAAGTACAAGCGTAACGGGGTGTTTACCGTCAGGTACTCACTAAAACATGGCAAAACGGCTGAAAGGTGCTTTTACAGCGATGGGTTCAAACGTAAGAACCCTTTGGAAGATGCCTACTTCGACAAGCTACCGAACAACATGCCGGACACGGGTGCGACAAGCCTTATAGACAGGCTGAAAGCCGAAAAGTGCGAGGTATGCGGGGCGACGGACAATCTGGTTATGCACCATGTTCGCAAACTCAAGGACTTGCCCGGCAAGGACAAATGGGAACTGCACATGATAGCCCGCCGGAGGAAAACGGTTGCTCTCTGTCATAGCTGTCATAGGTTAAGGCATTTAGGCAAAGTGTAAGACTGACAATATTAGTGGAGAGCCGGATACGCTGAGAGGTGTAAGTCCGGTTCGGGGGCGAGTGCCCGGAAACCTACCGCAGAAATGCGACAAGGCGCTGGGTGCTTAGCCTACA
>NZ_QSUN01000011.1 GCF_003438995.1 Bacteroides sp. OM05-12 | reverse complement strand
AATTCTTTTGAACTCATTTGATGATCTGTTTGAGTCAACCTATAGCAGGACAAGACAGTGTATTTTCTCATTTTAGACTTTCTGTTCTCAGGTATCGATTCTCAATAAAAGAAGTACTTTCACTTTAACTAATTGGAAACCAATTATAAATATATAAATCGTGATAAGGTGAAGGCGGAGTGAAGTAAATTCTGTTTTAGCACAAAACACCACCGAAATTCATAAAAATCGACCTAGATGTTTTTTTCAAACACCTTGATGTTTTTCAAAAACATCAGGTTGATTGAAAACGAAGATACGGTCGATTGTTTGCAAACGATAGGAGTTTGCAGACAATCGACCGTATGTTAATTTGTATTTGATACTTATTGATTTATCAGAAATAAAAAAACTCCTGTAATTGTTTGGATTACAGGAGTCTACCGATATAAAGTAAATTAAGTTACTTAGCTAAAGCCTGAGCCACATCAACAGCACAAGCCACTGTGCAACCTACCATCGGGTTGTTACCGATTCCTAAGAATCCCATCATTTCCACGTGAGCAGGAACTGATGAAGAACCAGCGAACTGGGCATCAGAGTGCATACGGCCCATAGTATCGGTCATACCATAAGAAGCCGGTCCGGCTGCCATGTTGTCCGGGTGAAGTGTACGACCTGTACCACCACCTGATGCTACTGAGAAATATGGTTTGCCTGCAAGCACGCGCTCTTTTTTATAAGTACCTGCAACCGGATGTTGGAAACGAGTCGGATTAGTAGAATTACCTGTGATAGATACATCTACACCTTCTTTCCACATGATTGCCACACCTTCACGAACGTCGTCAGCACCATAGCATTTTACTTTTGCACGAGCACCGTCAGAGTAGGCTATTTCGCGAACTACTTTCAATTCTCCTGTAAAATAATCAAACTGAGTCTGAACATAAGTAAATCCGTTGATACGAGAAATGATTTGAGCAGCGTCTTTTCCAAGACCGTTCAAGATACAACGGAGAGGTTCTTTGCGTACTTTGTCTGCTTTTGCAGCGATTTTGATAGCACCTTCGGCAGCAGCGAATGATTCGTGACCTGCGAGGAATGCGAAACATTTGGTTTCTTCGCGAAGCAACATAGCAGCAAGATTACCATGACCGATACCTACTTTACGATCGTCGGCTACTGAACCAGGGACACAGAATGCCTGAAGACCGATACCGATAGCTTCGGCAGCTTCGGCAGCATTTTTGCAGCCTTTCTTTAATGCGATAGCAGAACCTACTACATAAGCCCACTTTGCGTTTTCAAAACAGATCGGTTGAGTTTCTTCACAAGTTTTATAAGGATCAAGTCCAGCAGCTTCGCAGATAGCGTTAGCTTCTTCAATGTCTTTGATACCGTTAGCGTTCAAAGCAGCAATAATGCCTTTGATACGACGGTCTTGACTTTCAAATTTTACTTCTCTAATTGCCATATTCTTTCCTCCTTATATTATTCGTGACGTGGATCAATGTGTTTAACTGCACCCTGTTCTGCTGTTACGCGTCCGTAAGTTCCGGTAACTTTTTTCAATGCTTCGTTAGCATCTGTACCTTTCTTGATTTCGTCCATGAATTTGCCCATGTGAACGAATTCGTATCCGCAGATTTCATCATTCTTATCCAGATAGATGTTTTTGATATAGCCTTCTGCCATTTCAAGGTAACGAGGACCTTTAGCCAAAGTTCCATAAAGTGTACCTACCTGACTGCGAAGTCCTTTACCCAGGTCTTCCAATCCGGCTCCGATAATCAAACCACCTTCAGAGAAAGCAGATTGAGTACGTCCGTAAACAATTTGAAGGAACAATTCACGCATTGCTGTATTGATAGCATCGCAAACAAGGTCGGTATTCAAAGCTTCAAGAACAGTTTTTCCCGGAAGAATTTCTGCTGCCATAGCGGCTGAGTGAGTCATACCGGAACATCCGATTGTTTCAACCAATGCTTCTTGAATGATACCATTCTTAACGTTAAGAGTTAGTTTACAAGCGCCCTGTTGAGGAGCACACCAACCGATACCGTGTGTCAAACCGGAAATATCAACGATTTCTTTTGATTTTACCCATTTTCCTTCTTCGGGAATTGGAGCCGGTCCGTGATTAGGACCTTTCTTCACAACACACATGTGTTCTACTTCTTGTGAATAAGTCATATTCGCTTTTTTTTAGTAATAGAATAAAAAACTTTCGTAACCACTTTGCATTTGGAAAAGACGCATCTTTTCTTAAAACGCCCACAAAGGTAGTCGTTTTATTCTTTTGTACAACCAGTAGTCTGTGACTTTTTTATAGAAAAGGCTTAAATAAAGTTGTTAAAATAAGGTTTTGTAAAGTAGAGTTTGCAAATTACTTTAAAGCTGTTTGTCTTATAAATTGTAAATCTTATGAGTGGTCAGTGTAGAAGAAAAGAGTATTAAAAGCCTGTGTCTTCTGATATTATTGACAGCTATATAAGAAGAAAAACTAAGGCTTTTAATACTCTTATTGTATCATCTTTATAAATGAAGAGTAGCTTCTCTGCGTTTTAGAACAATATTTTTTTACTTTTCGTAGTGCCGTCTTTCATGAAGTATCTCACTATATTGAAACCTTTTTGAGGAACTTGGAGTTTTATGCCGGAGATAGAGTAATACTCTGTTTTAATAATCTCTGAATTGTCTGTCTCGGCAGTACTAATACCTGTGCCTGATGAATGACGCTCGATAGAAAATATAAGTAAGCCGCTCGTTGTAGAGAATGTCACGCTTCCGTTTGTTGTTACAGTGAATGTTTGCTTGTCGCGGGTTGTGATTAATGCTCCGGTGGCCGGTGATGCATTATCTACCGTCCATCCTCTTTCTTCCGTATTTGTAGAGCTGAAATCTATTGTAATTTCATCATTTGCATTACATTCCGGGATAGTAATGGTTAGTTTTCCCCCGTTTAGTTGCAGGTTACTGCCATTGCTTGTTTCAGCATGGTTGATCCTGATTTTATCTTTAGCGTAAGATCCAAAAATAAGTCCTTCCGTTTCATAGATAGTAGTGCTATTTGCAGATAGAGTTCCGGACATTGTTATTTCGTTCGAATATCTTGTTTCGCTTATTGTATTCCAATTACTTGCATCCGATGCCAGGTTTGTTAAAGTAGCATCACTCCAAGAAGAAAAATCCCAAATAGCTGATTTTGAACTTTCTTTAATTAATAATGTATATGTGGCAATAGCGCCATTTTCAGCTGTAACAGTAAAAGTGACAGTTGCCGGTAATGCAGTTGGTAATGTAATATTGCTTACGCTGGCTTTGTTGTCATTTGCTGTGGCAATAATAGATGAGACAGTTGCACTTTCTTCAAGTATGACACTGTAAGAGTAGACTCCTTTGCTGACAGGAATATTTATATTGTTAACACTGAGACTGCTTAGTGATGTATCTGTACTTTTACCATCTACGGTTGTTATTACTCCTTCGTTTTCTTTAACAATCAGTGTTGCTCCTGCACCATAATCACCTGTTACCGCATCTTTTACATTGCTTGCGGGAATGGCAGATATTGCAGTTGCATAGTTTGGAGTAAATGCTGTTCCTGTGCCTGTATCGGAAGGTCGGGAACAATTATTGAAAATGCTCCCTGTTTCAGTGACCTTGAATGCTGCACCTTTGGCTGTGTAATCATACCAAGGATTTTGTTTGCCGTCGAACATACAGTTTTCAATATATAAACTGGACTCGTTTCCGCATTGTACAGTGTTTGCTCCTGATTTGGGTTTATAATAGCAGTTGATTAGATGTACTTTCCCAAAGCGTACACGAGGCATACGGCCTGCACAACTTTCCCACATACAAAATTGAAATGTTGTATTTAAATGGTTGCGGTCGCCTGTCGCGTCATCGCTTGATCCCCATAAATTGGAGAAACGGTGATCATTTGAACCACCAGAACCACCGGCCATTGGATCAATAAGATAACGGAAACGGCACCAAGTGACGGCAATATTGTCTGAAGCGTTTTTACAATCGAAATTACCGTCTACGCCATCTTGAAAATCACAATGGTCTACCCAAATATAGGTCGCTTTGTCGATACAGAGATTATCATTGCCATCCACATCATAAGCTCCCGCACTTTTAAAAGTCACATTACGAATAATAACATTGTTAGACCCTTGACTGAGATAGAGTATTCCGGAGCCGGATTGCGTACGGTTATTATTATAAAGGTAGGAACCGGGTAAACCTAAAATGGTTTTATTCTTTGCTACGACTTTCAACATACTGTTGACTTCAATTGCTCCTTTGATATAAATAATGGCTTTATCAGTTGTCTTCAATGCGTTGGATAGTTCTGAACGGGTAGTAACCGTGATGTTTCTTCCTCCTTCTCCTCCTGTTACTTTTTCTCCAAAACCAACAGGCTTATTTAAGTCATATGGTGATAGTTGAGCATACGCTTGTGAGCCGATAAGGCTTAAAATAATTCCTAAGAAGTACGTATAAATGTTTTTCATGTCAATAACTAAAATTTGTTTTCTGCAAATTTACATCTGATGTCTCTAACAAAGTGTTTATATTTTGGTACATGTATGGTATTTTTTGACTGAATAACTTTATCTTTGTCGCTAAACAGAAAATATTGATAGATGGAAACGACAAAGATACAGATCTCGGATGCAGCTTTAAAGGCTGCGGCTGAACAGGGTATGGATGAGTTTATACAAGTTTTTACGGATAAATACCTAGAGGTGCTTGGTGGAGAATTAAAAGCCGAGACTATGGGATTGCTGAATGGCTGTCAACATTCATTGCTTGGCTATCGTTTTTTTCGTGAAGAAGTGATGGATGGAGGGTTCGTTCAGTTAATACAGAATGGTTACGGCCCGTATATTTTTGAGAATCCTTTTGCAAAAGCAATGCGCTTGTTTGGCTTGACTGATTTCTCAAAGTTGATATACGAAGCGAAAGAAATTTATGATAAGAATAAAGAGGATTTGACAAAAGATCGTTCTTATGATGATTTCATGGCTATGTATGAACAATATGAGGCTTTTGATGATTTGGAAGAAAAGTTTCTTGACATGGAGGAATTAGTCACGGCTACTCTTGCTGAATATGTCGATGAACATTTGACAGACTTTGCCGAAATCTTATAGAAAGTTCTTTCTTATTGAGAAAAATAGTGCTTTTCATTGCCTTGATGGATTGAAAATGCCTAAGGGGGTGTTGCCATACACTTAAGGGAGCGTGGGCTTATAGCTACTGGAGTGCAAGGTAACGCTCCCTTGTACGTTTTTTTGTTTGTACGTTTTGCTGTCTTTTGGATGCTATATAGATTTACTTTACTTCAAGAAAGACTATTCAGTCTATAAAATGTCACTATTTTGTTTCATTTGATAAATATATTTTTTATATTTGTGGGGAACGAAGTAAATTATCTCCCTTGTTGATAGATGAATGAAAGATTAATAGTATGAAACATCGTCTACTTTTATTCGGATCTTTGGTAATGGTTATTGTTGTATTGGCCGGATGTAAAACGGTATACAATAGTGATATTTCGTCTCGTCCCAATCTGTCCTATCTGTATTTCGTTTCTGCTAGTAAATATCAGGGTGGGGTAGAGGTCTGTGTGGATAATGAAACGAGATTTAAAGCCGAAGTGGTTAAAGATAGAAAATCTGCTATTAAAAATAATACTTATGAGGTGACTACGGGTAAACGAAATATAGTAGTGATTTACAACGGTAATGTAATATATGAACAGGATGTCTTTTTGGCAACATTGGAAGCCAAGAAGATAGTGCTTCCATGAAAATTATCTTTTATTCATGGTGATAAGGCCCTCCGTTTAGGATTGTCATAGCTCTATAGAGTTGTTCTGCAAAGATAAGGCGTACCATTTGATGTGAAAATGTCATTTTAGACAACGAGATCTTTTCTTGAGCAATTTGATATATTTTAGGAGCGAATCCATAAGGTCCTCCGATAATAAAGACAAGCCGTTTGTTTACATGGTGCATTTTCCTTTCAATCCAATTAGCAAACTCTACTGAACGGAACTCTTTTCCAAACTCATCGAGTAAGACTATGACATCTCCCGGTTGAATAGCTTTTACTATTAATTCACCTTCCTTGTCCTTTTGTTGATCTTCAGTCAAGCTCTTGGTGTTTTTTAACTCCGGAATAACTTCAATGTCAAACGGAATGAAATGTTTCGTACGTTCCAAATAGTCGTTAATCGCAGTTACATAATGTTTCTCGACGGTGCGTCCCACCACAATGAGTGTTATTTTCATGAAATACTTATTCTTGTTTTAAAGAGTTTATCATGCAAAAATAAGAAAAACATTAACTTAAAGTGGAAAACAGTATGGTTATTTCGGAATAATATATACCTTTGCGATACATAAATGCCTAAAGTTATGAAAAAAAGAGTGTCTTTAATGCTCGTCAGCTTCATGATATTTGTGGCTGCTGCAATAGCTCAGGAGGTTCCGGCAGGCTTAACTAACGCTTTTAAACACGGAAGTGCGGATGAGTTATCTTCTTTTATGGGGAGTCATGTCGAGATAATCCAACCGGATGGAACAAAAGATTATGATAAGGATGGAGCAAAGCAATTCATGGCAACTTTTTTTGCAAATAATAAAGTAAAGGGATTTAATATTAATCATCAGGGAAAACGTGATGAATCGGGGTTTATTGTTGGTACACTTGCAACTTCGGAAGGAACCTATCGGATAAACTGTTTCTTTAAAAAAACGGATAATAACTTTTTAATACACCAAATAAGAATAGATAAAACCAATGAATGAGCTAATTGATAAATTAATAGATCTTGCTTTTGCCGAAGATATAGGTGATGGAGATCACACTACCTTATCATGTATCCCTGCTACTGCAATGGGGAAATCCAAACTTTTAATAAAAGAAGCCGGTGTGCTGGCCGGAATTGAGATAGCAAAGGAAATCTTTCATCGTTTTGATCCGATCATGAAAGTGGAGGTTTTTATTAATGATGGCGAGGAAGTAAAGCCGGGTGATGTGGCAATGATTGTAGAGGGAAAAGTTCAATCTTTGCTGCAAACAGAACGTTTGATGCTGAATGTTATGCAGCGAATGAGCGGAATTGCTACCATGACACGTAAATATGTGAAACAATTGGAAGGGACGAAGACGCGCGTGTTGGATACTCGTAAGACTACTCCGGGTATGCGTATGTTGGAAAAAATGGCTGTAAAGATAGGTGGTGGGGTTAATCACCGTATAGGCTTATTTGATATGATTCTTCTAAAGGATAATCATGTGGATTTTGCCGGAGGTATTGATAAAGCGATTAATCGTGCAAAAGAATATTGCAAGAGTAAGGGAAAGGACTTGAAGATTGAAATTGAAGTCCGAAACTTTGATGAAATACAACAAGTCTTAAATATTGGTGGTGTAGACCGCATAATGCTGGATAACTTTACTCTGGAGAATACGAAGAAAGCAGTAGAGATGATTGCCGGTAAGTATGAAATAGAATCTTCAGGCGGTATTACGTTTGATACACTTCGCGATTATGCCGAATGTGGTGTGGATTTCATCTCTGTAGGTGCTTTGACTCACTCAGTAAAAGGCCTTGATATGAGTTTTAAGGCTTGTTAATAAGACTATTTTGTTACTCTGATGTTATTCGGTTAACATCAGAGTGACTACTTCAATAATTTCTTTCCTAATATATGCTTTCTTTAACTGTTGATGAATTTGAATGTCAGTTTAAGATTTTATACCGTCCGCTAAATTTATATGCAATGCGGATGTTGAATAGTGTCGACGATTCCGAAGATATAGTGCAACAGGCTTTTGTGGATGTGTGGGAGAAATCATTGACAGGAGTTGTTATTGAAAATCCTAAAGCTTATCTTTATAGGGCGGTAAGAAATCGTTGCTTAAATTACTTGTCTATTATAAAACAAGAATTGCCGGAAGAAGAATTAGAGGGAGATATTCCGGATACCTCACAAGAAGAAATGATAGAACGTTCTGAAAGGGATGCGAGATTGTGGAAAGTGATAGATGAACTTCCTCTCGAACGCCGTAAGATATTCTTGATGTGTAAACGTGATGGAATGCGTTACCAAGAGATTGCTGCTGAACTCCATATCTCAATAAAAACAGTAGAAAATCAGATGGGAAAAGCTCTTAAAACACTTCGGGAAATGGCCTACCGTATTTATCTTTTCTTTTTTGGATAATTTCTTTTATTAATGATAGGGGTTTTTCTTTTCTTCTTGTCTTAAAGATAGACAAGAGGTAAGGAATACTATTATGAGTAAGATTGACAATTGTATTTTAGCTAAATATCTGAGCGGTGAGGCATCAGAAGAGGAATGTTTATTGGTGGAACATTGGATGGATGAATCTCTTTCTAATAAGAAAGAAGTGGAAAATTTACGTGAAGGCCTTACATTTGTTTCATCCTTTTATGTTGATGGTAAATTAGATAGTGGTAAAGCTTGGAATCGGGTTTATGCCCGTATAGGTAAACCCCGTATTATTCTTTTTTATAGAAAAGCGTATCGTGTGGCTGCGGTGGCTTTAATGTTAATATTAGGTGGCTTTGCTTTATATTGGTTTACTCATCCCTCTTCCGAATGGATCGTTGTAAATTCGATTATAGATAAAGATATTGTTTATCTTCCGGATAGTACAGAGGTTATACTAGCAAGAAATTCGTCTTTGCGGTATGACAAAGCGGTTTACGGCTGTAAATATCGTGCGGTTCAGATGAATGGCAAAGCTTTTTTTCGTGTACGGCGTGACCCTGCTCATCCTTTTACTATAGTCTCGAATCAGACAAATGTGAGGGTACTCGGTACTGCTTTTCAGGTTGAAACGAATATGCAAGAGTCTGAAGTATGGGTAGAATACGGTAAGGTTGCTTTTTCCGCAAAAAAATCCGGTAATAATGTGATACTTACTGCAGGTATGTCAGCCAAATATAGTTCGACGGATAACAAGATTGTGTTGCAAACAAAACCGGATACTAATGAATTATCATGGGTAACAGGTGTTCTTCGTTTTAATGAGACGTCTTTGATACAGGTGGTTAGTACATTGGAGAAACATTATCATGTTCTGTTAAAACCTGTGGGGAATATAGATAAACAATTGACTGCTACATTTAATAATATGCTTTTGCCGGATGTCCTGAAAGTGATAAATGAAACCCTTGATGTAAAATTAGAAATTAAACAGTAATTTATGTATTGGAAATTAGGAAAAGTACTTTGTATGATCGCTATATTTCTTTTGCCTTTCATACGAGTTAATGCGCAAAATCTTTCTAAAACAGTGCATGGAACCATTTCTCTTTCTGTAAGAAATATGCCTTTACGAGAGGTTTTGGTTCTAATAGAGCAACAGTCGGATATTTCTTTTTCTTATGAGTCTTCTCTTTTTAAGAATGTAAAACCGATTACTTTTCGTGCGATACAAGAACCTTTTGATGAATGTTTGGACCGTTTGTTTCGGCCGCTTTCGTTGCAATGGCACAGCAATGGTAAATACATTATTTTAAAGAAAATGCTGAGAACTCATACTTACACAATCAGTGGCTATGTAACCGATGAATCCGGTGAAACTTTATTGGGTGCTACTTTGCAAGACAGATTAACTAATAGAGGTACGGCGACGAATAATTATGGATTTTACAGTCTTAGTCTGCCACAAGGAAACATTGAATTGTTTGCTTCTTATGTAGGCTTTCGGGAGAAAGAAATAACTTTTAATTTAAAACAGGATACGGTAATCTCTTTTTCTTTACCGGAACGAGCAACTTTACAAGAAGTAGTGGTAGAAGGGGAAAACAGACATTCTTCATTATTAAGTGCTCAAACAGGAAAAGTGCAACTTAGCGGTGCAGATATACGGGACGTACCCTCTGTATTCAGTTCTCCGGATTTGGTGAAACGACTACAAATGTTACCCGGAGTTGCTTCCGGTACGGAGTTAATTGCCGGAATGTATGTGCGTGGAGGTAATTCAGATGAAAATTTGTTTCTGATAGATGGTAATCCTGTGTATCAAATAAATCATTTGGCCGGACTTTTTTCTGCTTTCAACAGTGATGCAATTAAGACAGTGGATTTCTATAAAAGTAGTTTTCCGGCACGTTATGGAGGAAGGCTTTCTTCTGTTGTGGATGTTCGTACGAAAGATGGTGATATGAAACATTTTCATGGAGTTTTCTCTGTCGGATTAACAGAAGGGCGTATCCAATTGGAAGGACCGATAATTAAAGATAAAACTTCTTTTAATATAGCATTACGACGTACATGGTTAGATGTGTTGACTGCACCGGTATTTGCTATTTTGAATGCTAAAAGTAAAGAAGATAAATATTTTTTTCGTTATGCTTTTCATGATTTGAATGCAAAGATTACCCATCATTTCTCTTATCGTAGCCATCTTAATCTTAGTGTTTATTCGGGTAATGATGTATTTAAGACGACTGATAAATATGATTTGAATGATGCTGAGAGTGTGAATAATTATAATCAACATACATCTATGAAATGGGGTAATATAATTGCTTCTTTGAATTGGAATTATGAATTCAATAATCATCTTTATGGTAATATTTCTGTCGTTAGTTCGCGTTATCGTTCCCGTATGAATGATTATGAAAAGTTTTTAGATGGAAAGAAAAATGATAGCTCATGGTTGAATACGAAGATTTCTGACCGTGTAAATCAGACAACGATACAAGATTTGGGGTATCGTGCGGATTTTGATTATCGTCCGTCCTCTTTCCATCATATCCGTTTCGGTTCGGATTATTTATATCATATCTTCAGTCCGCAAGAGAATAGGGATGTTACAGTGTCTGTAAACGGAGGAAAAGATAAACAATTGGAATCGAACTCTAATGTACCTTCAATTCATGCGCATGAATTTTCTCTTTATGTTGAAGATGAAATGGATTTGTTTCGTTGGTGGAGGATGAATATCGGTGTACGTGGTACATTGTTTAGTGTGCGGCAACAGACTTATTTATCGGTACAACCTCGTTTTTCTACGCGTTTTCTGCTTTCGAATAGGCTTTCATTGAAAGTTTCTTATTCAAAAATGAATCAATATGTACATATGCTTTCAACTACTTATCTTAACTTACCTTCTGATCTTTGGGTACCGGTTACGAATAATATCCGTCCGATGCTTTCGCGACAAATATCATTAGGCCTGTATTATAAACTTCCATGGAATATTGAAGCCTGTGTAGAAGGGTATTATAAAAATATGCAACATGTGATAGACTATAGGGATTCTCCGCGTTTTTCTCCTGCATACGAGGGATGGGAAAAGAAAGTGGTTGAAGGAACTGCTCGTGGATATGGTCTGGAAGTGTCGTTGAAACATTCGGTCGGACGTATTTCAGCAGAAGCTTCTTATGCGCTTTCATGGGCTGAACGTCGTTTTGCACAGCATAATGAGGGAAATTGGTACCCTTCTAGATTTGATAACAGGCATAAGTTTAATCTTAGTTTGGCATATCGTTTTAATAAGAAATGGGAAGCCTTTGCTGCTTGGACTTATGCGACTGGTAATTGGGTTACTTATCCTTTGGAACAATATAATGGAGGTGCTACTTATGAGCATTTCAATAATATCCGTATGCCGGCTTATCATCGTTTAGATGTTGGTGTAAATCTTTATACTCGTACAAAAAGAGGTAATGAAGGAATCTGGAACTTTAGCCTTTATAATGCTTATTGTCGTTTTAACCCGTTTTTGTTAGATGTGAAAACGTTGGAACATTATGATGAAAAGGGGGGATATCATTGGGATGGAATTAAGTCTCGTACAAAGGGGGTTATTCCTATTATTCCATCATTCAGTTATACACTTAAATTTTGAGAATACATGATGAAAAAGATATATTTATATATTGCAACGCTTTTTGTTTTTGTGTCTTGCTATCAGGATTTTGATTTGGAATCTTATCGTACTGCACCGAAAATAGTAATGAAAGGTAATGTTATATCTGAAACAGATGGAGTGTATATTCATCTTAGTGAAAGTTGGTTTGTCACGGATAAACCGAAAGCAGACTCCTTGATTGGGGCGACGGTGTGTTTATATGTGAATGATTTACCTGGCAAACAAATGCAATATGCAGGAAAAGGAATATATTACGGTCAACATAAGAAGTTTAACCCGGGGGATTGCGTTCGTGTTGTTGCTTCGGCTAAGGGATTCTCTGATATTCAGGCAGAAACGACATTACCATCATTAACTACATTGGAACATGTAAGTTTTGTACCTGAAAATAATACTAATGGTAGTGTAAATATGAATATTTCTGCAACTTTTACGGATATTTCAAATGTGAAAAACTATTATGGATTGCTTGTTTATGCAGAAACTGCATATTGGGATGAAAATGAAGAATTACCCTGCTTTTATCCTTATACTACAACGATTAATAAAGAAAATGAACCACTTTTTACTTCTTCATATTCTATTCTTGATGATATGTTTATGGATGGAAGTGATTCGCAAGCATCCGGTATTATGATTTTTGATGATGAAAAGATAAGCGGACAAACATATACCTTTCATATAAAAGAAAGTAATTTTCTTACCGGAATGATGGAGTCTTGTGATTCTGTAAATATGGTATTACCGAAAATGGATGAAGGTTATTATAGTCATGAATATATCCGGTATGCCATTGAGTTTTATACGTTGTCTGAAGAGTATTATAATTATCTCCGTTCTCTTGAAATGCTACGGGATGATGACCTAGCGAATAGTGGATTTGCTCAACCGGTAAAGCCTTATTCAAATGTGCTTGGAGGATTGGGTTATCTGGGAGCATATAGCCGTTATAAAACGGAATATTTTTATTTTAAAAGAACCTATAATTGGTAAATAGACCGGAAGGTAATGAACCTTTCTGCATTTTTTTTGTTTTATTCCAATAATGTAATGTTGTGAATATATGAATAGAATATGCAGTTTGTTAGGCATTCAATATCCAATTATTCAAGGAGGAATGGCTTGGTGTTCCGGTTGGAGGTTGGCTTCAGCAGTAAGTAATGCTGGAGGATTAGGACTGATAGGTGCAGGAACAATGTATCCGGAGATTCTTCGAGAACATATACAGAAATGTAAGAAGGCGACAAATAAACCATTTGGAGTAAATGTTCCATTAATGTGTCCGAGAGTAGAAGAAATCATGGATGTGATTGTGAAAGAGGGAGTAAATATTGTTTTTACTTCAGCTGGAAATCCCCAAACATGGACTTCTTTTTTGCATGAGAAAGGCGCTAGGGTAGCACATGTTGTTTCAAGTGCTCGTTTTGCAACGAAAAGTGAGGAAGCAGGTGTTGATATTATTGTTGCAGAAGGTTTTGAAGCCGGAGGGCATAATGGATTAGATGAAACGACTACAATGTGTCTTATCCGTGAGGTAAGAGCTGTTACACATTTGCCTTTGTTGGCGGCAGGAGGTATTGCCAGCGGCCAGGCTATGATGGCAGCAATGGCACTTGAAGCTGATGGAGTGCAAATAGGAACTCTTTTTGCTTTAACTGAAGAAAGTTCTGCTCATGAGAACTTTAAGGAAAGATGTTTGCAACTATCTGGTGGAGATACTGGTGTAGGTATACGCCATTTTGCTCCGATACGAATGGTGAAAAATCAATTATATATAGAATTGGATAAGGCGGAAAGCCAAGGTGCAGAAAAGGATGAACTGGATCGTATCATGGGCAAAGGCAAAGCTCGCATGGGTATTTTTGAAGGTAATTTAGATAATGGAGCTTTGGAGATAGGGCAAGCTGCTTCACAATTAAAGAACTTGAAGTCTGTAAATCAAGTTATGAGAGAACTCCTGGATGATTATGTCAATGCCTTTGTGTATATACTTGATAACTCAGGCTTTGTTGAAGGTTTGAAAAAATAAAATGAGTAAGAAATGATTAACCCGATGATTGAATGTCACCGGGTTAATTTATAGTGATTTATAGATTAATCGGTTCATATTTCAGACCGAATGCTTCTGCTACCGCACGGAAAGTAACTTTTCCTTCTACGACATTTAATCCATCTGCTAATCCCGCATCTTCGCGACAAGCTTGCTGCCAACCTTTATCTGCAAGGCGGATGGCATATGGCAAAGTTGCATTAGTTAATGCTAGAGTAGAAGTTTGTGGCACAGCGCCCGGAATATTAGCAACGCAGTAATGTATTACGCCATTGATATCATATATAGGCTCTGAATGGGTTGTAGGACGTGAACTTTCAAAACATCCTCCCTGATCTATTGCTACATCTACTAAGACGGTTCCCCGTTTGATTAATTTTAGCATATCACGTGTAATGAGGTGAGGGGCTTTAGCTCCGGGAACCAATACGGCTCCGATAACCAGATCACTTCTTGATAGTTCTTTTTCAAGGTTGTGAGCTGAAGAGAAAAGAGTCTTTACATTCTTAGGCATTGTTTCAGCCAATTGACGAAGTTTAGGTAGGGAGATATCCATAATCACGACATCAGCTCCCATTCCTGCAGCCATTAGTGCGGCATTTGAACCTACGATACCTCCTCCGAGGACAACTACGCGGGCCGGTTTTACGCCTGGAACGCCTCCAAGCAATCTACCTTTTCCTCCTTGTGGCTTTTCTAAGAAACGTGCGCCCTCTTGAGTTGCCATACGTCCGGCAACTTCTGACATAGGAATAAGTAATGGTAATGTTCCATTCCATGTCACTGTCTCATAGGCCAGGCAAATAGCTTTACTCTTAATCATGGCGTGTGTCAGAACTTCATCAGAGGCAAAATGGAAATAAGTGAAAACCAACTGTCCGGCACGAATAAGGGAATATTCTTGTTCGATAGGCTCTTTCACTTTGATAATCATTTCGGCTGTAGCGTACACATCTTCAATGGAAGGAAGAATTTTAGCTTCGGCATTTTCATATTCTTCGTCTGCGAAGCCTGAGTTAATACCAGCTGTTTTTTGTACAAATACTTGATGTCCTCTTTTTGTTAGTTCTTTTGCGCCGGCGGGAGTAAGCGCCACGCGATTTTCATTGTTTTTAATCTCCTTAGGAATTCCAATTAACATAAGCGTTAAATTTTAAGGTGTTATACGATTCCAAATATACGAATTTGCATGTTAAGTTGTAACACTTTGATGCAGAAATTTTCATATTTATTTTGTAAGTTTGTGCCCATCATGAATAAAACTCCGATGAAAAGATATATAATTGCCATTTTGCTATCATGCTCAGTTTTGCATGCACAAGAAATAATGCATGAAAAGTTTGCTTCACCTTTTGATTTCCCTTTGTCGTTGAGTGCCAATTTTGGCGAATTAAGAGCTAATCATTTACATGGAGGACTTGACTTTAAGACACAGGGAGTAATAGACAAACCAATACATTGTATCGCGGATGGTTATGTCTCAAGAATTACGGTTTCTTCAGGAGGGTATGGTAATGCTTTATATATAAGCCATCCGAATGGATATACATCGGTATATGGACATCTTAATTCTTTTATTCCTGCTATATCTCGTTATGTAGAGCAATATCAATATGATCATGAAACTTTTGCAGTAGATATAGTACCTGATTCTACAATGTTCCATTTTAAATGTGGGGAAATTGTTGCTATGAGTGGGAATACCGGATTCTCGTTTGGACCGCATTTACACATGGAGATAAGAAAAACAGCATCAAATGAACCGGTAGATCCGTTAGCTTTTTATCTTACTAGGATAAAAGATACCCGACCTCCTGTAGCCAATTCCATAACATTCTATCCGCAGGTAGGACGAGGCGTTGTTGAAGGAAGTGTGCAGAAAAAAACTTTTTCTGTTGTTTCCTCATCCGGAGCTTCTTGTCTGGAACATATTATTGAGGCATGGGGAGATATTGGGATTGGATTATCGGCGAATGATTATATGGATGGAACACATAATAATTATGGTGTGCAGTCTGTGGAACTGTTTGTCGATACGATGAAAGTTTTTGAAAGTACGGTGGATTGTTATTCTTTTGATGAAAGCCGTGCTATAAATTCTTGGACGGATTATTCAGCTTATAAGAAGGAGGGAAAGTGGATTATGAAGTCATTCGTAGCACCGGGTAACCCTCTTCGGATTTTACAGACAGATGAAAATAAAGGCATTATACAGATTAATGAGGAGCGGGATTTTCATTTTATGTATGTGCTGAAGGATTTACATGGGAATATTTCCCGGTATTCTTTTATTGTCCGTGGCAGGGAACAATCTATTCCGGAATATTATCCGGATATGCGTCATTATCTGCGGTATGATCGTACCAATGTAGTACAAGAACCCGGTCTCCAATTGATTATTCCTAAAGATATGCTGTATGAGAATGTCGCTTTAGACACAAAAGTGAGAACTGATTCTTCGGCTATTTCTTTTGAATATCAACTTCATAACGAGCTTTTGCCATTGCATGCCGGATGTGAATTGATGCTAGGAGTACGTCACTTAACAGTAAAGGATACTACTAAATACTTTATAGAAAGACGAGACGGAAAGAAACGTTATAGTGTGGGGGGATCTTACGAAAATGGTTGGGTAAAAACAAAAATTCGAGAATTGGGAACTTTTCGCATAGCAGTGGATACAATTGCACCTTGTGTTGTACCGGTGGGAGATTCCTCTTCCCGTGCGCGTATAATATATAAGGTAAGTGATATTGGTACAGGGATAAAATCATATCGTGGAACTGTTGATGGTAAATTTGTACTTGTTGCTTATAGTGCAAAAAATGGAACTTTGACTGCTCGCTTGGAACCGAAACGTGTTTCTGTGGGAAAGCATAAGTTCTCTCTTATCGTAGAGGATTATTGTGGTAATAAAACCTGTGTTGAAAGAATATTAAGTTATTAAATAAAATCAAGAATGTATGAAGAAGTTATTTTTATTACTTACAGCTTTTGTCGGAACATGGACAATGGCTTTGGCATGCACTAATTTAATTGTAGGTAAGAATGCCTCTACAGATGGCTCTACCATTGTCTCTTATTCTGCTGATTCGTATGGACTTTATGGATATCTTTGCCATTATCCTGCAGCTAATTATCCGAAAGGGACAATGATGGATGTATATGAGTGGGATACAGGTAAATATTTGGGTCAGATAGAACAAGCACGTAAAACATATAATGTTATTGGTAATATTAATGAATATCAGCTGACAATTGGTGAAACAACTTTTGGGGGGCGTCCTGAATTGGTTGATACTACAGGGGTTATTGATTATGGCAGCTTGATATATATTACTCTGCAACGTGCCCGTACGGCAAGGGAGGCAATTGATGTAATGACTAATTTGGTGAAGGAATATGGTTATTATAGTAGTGGTGAGTCATTTACGGTTGCGGATCCGAATGAGATATGGATCTTGGAAATGATAGGTAAGGGACCGGGTATACGTGGTGCTGTATGGGTTGCTGTACGTGTTCCTGATGATTGTATTTCTGCACACGCTAATCAAAGTCGCATTCGAAAATTTGATATGAGTGACAAAGAAAATTGTATTTATTCACCGGATGTAGTTTCTTTTGCAAGAGAAAAAGGATATTTCAGTGGAGTGAACAAAGATTTCAGTTTTGCGGATGCTTATGCTCCTCTTGATTTTGGTGCTTTAAGATATTGTGAAGCGCGTGTATGGAGTTACTTCCATCGTTATGCTCCGGGTATGGATGCTTATCTTTCTTACGTACAGGGCGATACGAAAAGTGAGCCTATGCCTCTTTTTATAAAGCCATCGAGGAAATTGTCGGTACAGGATGTGATGTCTGCCATGCGTGATCATTATGAAGGAACTCCTTTGGATATTACAAATGATCCGGGTGCCGGACCATATCATATGCCTTATCGCCCTTCTCCGCTTTCTTTTAAGGTAGATGGAAAAGAATATTTCAATGAACGTCCTATTTCGACACAGCAAACGGGCTTCTCATTTGTATCACAAATGCGTGCTGATTTGCCTGATGCGGTAGGAGGAGTGTTCTGGTTTGGAACGGATGATGCTAATATGACTGTTTATACTCCGGTATATTGTTGTGCGGATCGTGTGCCTGATTGCTATGAATATGGAAAAGGGGATTATGTGACGTTCTCTTGGGATTCATCTTTCTGGATATTTAATTGGGTGGCAAATATGGTTTATCCTCGTTATAGCTTAATGATAGGAGATGTACGTGAAGTGCAGCAAAATTTGGAGAATACGTATTTTGATGGACAAGAAGGCATTGAAAGTTCAGCTTTGAAATTGTATAATACTTCTCCGGCTAAGGCAAAAGAGTTTCTTACGAATTATACTTCCATGACCGCAAATTCTGCTTTTGACAGTTGGAAACATTTAGGTGAATTCCTTGTTGTAAAATATAACGATATGGTTGTGAGAAGAATGAAAGACGGAAAATTTGAAAGGACAGAAACAGGGCTTGCAGCTCCGGTGGTACGTCCGTGTTATCCAGAAGAATTTTTAAGGGAAGTTGTAAAGGCTACCGGTGATCGTTATTTAATTCCTACAACCGAAAATAAATAGTACACCTGCATTTCATTGAGTGTGGATGGCTAACCTCTAAAAATATTTTTTGGCAAAATATATTTATAATATTAGGATATATGAGGTAATATCTCTAAATTTGTGAGACAAGTATCAGATATAACTAAAACTTAAAACAGTAATAATATGGATAATAAGGAACTGATTGCGGAAGTAACCGCAAAAGCAGAAAAATGGTTGACTTCGGCTTATGATACCGAAACCCAAGCAGAAGTAAGAAGAATGCTTGATAATCCCGATAAAACAGAATTAATAGAAGCATTTTATAAAGATTTGGAATTCGGAACGGGTGGTCTGCGAGGAATTATGGGAGTAGGTAGTAATCGTATGAATATCTATACGGTTGGTGCTGCTACTCAAGGATTGTCTAACTATCTGAATAAAAACTTTAAGGATTTAAAACAAATTTCCGTTGTGGTAGGACATGACTGTCGTAATAACAGTCGTAAGTTTGCAGAAATATCAGCCGATATTTTCTCAGCAAACGGTATTAAAGTCTATTTGTTTGAAGATATGCGTCCTACTCCGGAAATGTCTTTTGCGATTCGTTATTTGGGTTGCCAGAGCGGTATTATCTTGACTGCTTCGCATAATCCTAAGGAATATAATGGGTATAAAGCATATTGGGATGATGGTGCACAAGTGTTGGCTCCACATGATACAGGCATTATTGATGAAGTAAATAAAATAACTTCTGCTGCTGATATTAAATTCAAGGGAAATCCAGACTTGATAGAAATCGTTGGTGAAAACATTGATAAACCATATTTGGATGCTGTTAAAACAGTTTCTATTGATCCGGAGGCTATTGCACGTCATAAAGATATGAAAATAGTATATACTCCGATTCATGGTACAGGTATGATGCTCATTCCGCGTGCATTGAAAATGTGGGGCTTTGATAATGTAACATGTGTGCCCGAGCAGATGGTTAAGGATGGTAATTTCCCGACGGTTGTATCTCCTAATCCGGAGAATGCGGAAGCATTGACGATGGCTGTAAACCTGGCGAAGAAAATAGACGCTGATCTTGTGATGGCTTCAGATCCGGATGCTGATCGCGTTGGTATTGCTTGTAAGGATGATAAAGGTGAATGGGTACTTATTAATGGTAATCAGACTTGTTTGATGTATCTTTATTATATCATTACTCAATATAAAAAATTGGGTAAGATGACAGGTAAAGAGTTTGTTGTAAAAACAATTGTGACTACTGAGTTAATCAAAGAGATTGCCGATAGAAATAATATTGAAATGCTTGACTGTTATACCGGTTTCAAATGGATTGCACGTGAAATCCGGATCAGAGAAGGTGTAAAGAAATATATTGGCGGCGGTGAAGAAAGTTATGGTTTCTTAGCTGAAGATTTTGTTCGTGATAAAGATGCTGTATCTGCTTGTTGCTTAATTGCGGAGATTGCTGCTTGGGCAAAAGACAACGGCAAGACTTTATTTGAATTATTGCAAGATATTTATGTAGAATACGGATTTTCAAAGGAGAAAGGAATTAGTGTTGTAAAACCGGGGAAGAGCGGTGCAGAAGAGATAAAGAAGATGATGACTGATTTCCGTAGTAATCCTCCTAAGGAACTTGCAGGTTCGAAAGTTATTCTTTGGAAAGATTTCCAAACATTAAAGCAGACTGATGCAAATGGCAAGGTTACAGATATTGATATGCCGGATACTTCTAATGTCCTTCAATATTTTACAGAGGATGGCAGCAAGGTTTCTGTTCGTCCTTCAGGTACTGAGCCAAAGATTAAGTTCTATATTGAAGTGAAAGGTGAAATGGGATGTCGTAAATGCTATGATTCTGCTAATGCGGCTGCCGACGAAAAGATAAAGAGTGTAATGACTTCTCTAAAAATCTAATCTGAGTAGAAATACATAGATTAAGTTATTACGATATTTTGTTGAAAGGTACTGTTCTTGTTCTGAGAATAGTACCTTTTTGATTGTTTAATAATAAAATATTTTATAATATAGACCCGAATTTATTATGCTATTCGTATATTTGTGAATAGATCAATAATATGAACTATGAACTGAAATATAGATTTATCACTTTCTTGTTATTGAAAGAGGTGCAAGACTTTTTTATGAACTTAGTTTAGTGATATCTATTATTGAGAAAGGTTACTTTTCATAGAATTTCTTTTGTTTGTTAATCTATATAAACCTATTTATTATGAGAAATGTAAATAAAACACTTTTTATTTTGAGTTTGGTGGGAGCTTCTTTTATGTCGTGTACGACAGAACTGGAGAATGCGGATTACCAAGTAATTCCAGCTCCTCAAGAGCTGGTCATAGACCAGAATGAGCCGTTTATAATGAATAATAAAACTAAGATTATTATTTATCCGGCAGATAATGACGGAATGCAGCGTAATGCCGGTTTTCTTGCCGAATATGTAAAAGAGGCTACAGGTAAGAGTCTGAAAACAGTATTGACTGACAAAACAAAAAATGCTATTATTCTGCAATTAGGTTTATCTTCTGAGAATCCGGAAGCTTATCAATTGAATGTAAATAAAGATAATATCATTATTTCCGGTGCTTCCGAAGCTGGAGTATTTTATGGAATTCAGACTTTACGTAAATCTTTGCCTATAACTAAAACTGCTAACGTTTCTTTCCCGGCAGTTAAGATTCAGGATTATCCTCGTTTTGCTTATCGTGGTATGATGCTCGATGTTTCCCGTCATTTCTTTACGCTTGATTCAATAAAACGTTATATAGATATGTTGGCATTACATAATATAAATCGTTTTCATTGGCATCTTTCGGAAGATCAGGGTTGGCGCATTGAAATAAAGAAATATCCGGAACTGACAAAGGTGGGCTCCATGCGTAGTGAAACTGTGATAGGACATAATACGGATGAATATGATGGGAAACCTTATGGTGGTTTTTATACACAGGAAGAAGCAAAAGAAATTGTAGCTTATGCCCGGGATCGGTATATTACGGTAATTCCTGAAATAGATTTGCCGGGACATATGCAGGCAGCACTTGCTTCGTATCCGGAACTAGGTTGCACGGGTGGCCCGTATGAAGTTTGGAAACGTTGGGGAATTTCTGAGGATGTACTTTGTGCTGGTAATCCTAAGACTATAGAGTTTATAGAGGGAGTGTTGGATGAAATAACGGAAATATTTCCTTCAGAGTATATTCATATAGGAGGTGATGAATGTCCGAAAGTTCGTTGGAAGAATTGTCCTAAATGTCAGGCTATGATAAAGAAATTAGGCTTGAAGTCTGATAAAAAACATTCTGCAGAAGATCGGTTGCAAAGTTATGTGATGTCTTGTGCCGAGAAGTTTTTGGATGGTAAAGGACGTCGTATCATTGGTTGGGATGAGATATTGGAAGGTGATTTAATACCGGAAGCTACTGTTATGTCATGGCGTGGAACTAAAGGGGGGATTGAGGCTGCAAAACGAGGTCATGATGTGATTATGGCACCAAATGTCTATGCTTATTTTGATTATTATCAAACAAAAGATACGGAGAATGAACCATTGGCTATCGGTGGCTTTGTTCCTGTGGATAAGGTCTATAGCTTGGAACCTGTACCGGCTTCTTTGACTAATGATGAAAAGAAATTTATTGTTGGGGTACAGGCTAATCTTTGGACGGAATATATTCCCACTTTTTCTCATGTGGAGTACATGGTATTACCTCGTATGGCTGCTTTGTCTGAAGTACAATGGACAATGCCGGAAAAGAAAGACTATCAGGACTTTTTGAATCGTTTGTCTCGCTTTAGGGGATTGTATGATTTGAACGGCTACAATTATGCGAAGCATGTATTTGAACCGCAACGTAAACCTAGGTCGTTTGACGATTTGCCACAGTAGTTTATACTGAAACGATATTGGTGGTAAAGATATTCTTGATGGGTAGTATGGATATTATTTGAATAAGCTATTTATAGAATCGTTCAGCCAAGGGCAGCCTGTCGTTTGGGCACGGTAAAACGAGTGGTTGTCCGTGGTGAAACGCAAGGATGACCTTGGTTGAACGATTGGAAGATACGCTTTATTTTCTCTCCTTTATAAAACCGTTCCGGTAAGCTACTAAGAGTTTTTTCAAATCGCTGATTTGCGTTTGCAATTCTTTGCCTTTATCGGTATCTTTCACCATCATACGTTGGGAATTCAATTCAACGACGAAAGTAGTGGATTTAATGTCCTGTCCTTCTTCAATCGCTTTTTGAGTTGAGGTGAACGGTTCATGCTGTACCAACTGCATTCCTCTTGAATGATACACCAAGGTATATCCGGCAATTCCGGTTTCCGGTTGATATGCCTTAGAGAATCCCCCGTCAATAACCAATAGTTTACCGTTTGCCTTTATCGGGTTCTCTCCTTTAATCGTTTTAACAGGAACGTGTCCGTTAATGATATGCATATGTTGGTCTTTCACTCCAAATTCTTCTAAGAGCATATCACATGTTTTTTCCTCATTGCGCAGTGAGTAATAGTGTCCTTTTACTTCTTTATGCAATTCCTTTTCATTTAGGAAGTAACGTTCGAAAGTTGCCATCTTATCTTTATCGAATGGAGGTGCATCTTTACCGCACCACAGATACCAGATGTAATCCATAGCGAAAAGCTTTTCTTCGCCTTCTTCGTCGAAATAAGCCGTTCGGATCAGTTGGTCTATCTTATCGAGTAATTTCTTGCCCCAGTATTCTTTCTTGCCGATACGCACATGTTTCATACTACCGTCGGCATTTAACGGAATGGAGGCGTGGAATAAAAGATTCGAATTAGTTACCATATACATTCCTCCGTAGGTAAAGAGACAACGCATATGCTTTTTCAGTTTTTCACTACTTACAAACGAATGGTGCAGTTTCTTGATCAATTCTTCTTCCTCATCCGTCAGCTTATAAGGATTCTTCGGATCGATAGTTGGGAAATTATTGTCTTTCATAACGTATTCTTTGCCTTTATACATGAATACGCCACGTTCATAATCTACTTTTTCAAGAAGATTACGGTCTTTCATATCAAACTCCGGACGACGGTTTATAATCTCGGCTTCCAGTTTGAACTGTATAATACTGATTGCCTTATGCATTTGCGTGATAAGACGTATTGTCTTTTCGTTATATGCACTGTCGGCGAAAGTTGTTTTCGGAACAAAGACAGAACAGGGATCATTGGCATAAGTGTCCATTGCGAACGTAGCCAGTGGCAAAAGGTTGATTCCGTAACCATCTTCAAGTGTTGCCAGATTGGCGTAACGCATCGACATACGGATTACGTTGGCAATACAGCAAAGGTTTCCTGCCGCAGCGCCCATCCAAAGAATATCATGGTTACCCCATTGGATATCGAAGTTATGGTAATTGCAAAGCGTATCCATAATGATATGCGCTCCGGGACCACGATCATAAATATCGCCAACAATATGAAGTGAATCGATTGTCAGCCGTTGGATAAGATTACACATTGCGATGATGAAATCGTCTGCACGCTTCGTACTGATAATTGTGCTGATTACTACATCGATATAAGCATGTTTATTGGGCTCGATAGATGATTCATGCAGTAATTCCTGAATGATATATGAGAAATCGGGCGGTAATGACTTGCGTACTTTCGAACGTGTATATTTGGACGACACGTTCTGGCAAACTTTTACTAACTGGTTTAATGTAATAAGATACCAGTCATCAATATCTTCTTCCGTAGTTTTGACCAGTTCCAGCTTTTGTTCCGGATAATAAATCAATGTACAAAGTTCCTTTTTCTCGACTTCACGCAAAGTATTTCCGAATATCTCGTTTACTTTACGCTTAACGGCGCCGGATGCATTTTTCAATACATGTTGGAATGCTTCATATTCCCCGTGCAGGTCGGTTAGAAAATGTTCCGTTCCTTTCGGTAAGTTCAAGATTGCCTCTAAATTGATGATTTCCGTACTGGCATCGGCAATTGTTGGAAAGCTGCGTGATAAGAGTTCTAGATAACGCAAATCGTTCAAAATACTTTCCGGAGTTATTTGACTGAATCCGCTCATAGAGTTGGTGTTTTATGGTTTATAAAAAGAACATTAATATTACTTGTGCGATGATTACTCTCAGAAACATACAGAGAGGATAAACAGTAGCATAAGATACGGAAGGATTATCTCCCGGTATGGTATCATTAACATACGTAAGTGCCATTGGGTTCGCCATACTTCCACATATCATGCCGGATACGGAACCAAAATCGACTTTCATTATTTTGAAGGCTATTATAGCCATAATTAATACCGGAATAAGAGTGATGGCAAAACCGAGCCCTATCCATAATAAACCTTCGGGACGGAATACGGTTTCGAAGAAATGTTTTCCGGCATCCAGCCCCAAACAAGCTAAATACATGGATAAACCTAAGGCGCGAAGCATCAGGTTAGCACTTCGGGTGGTGTAGGTTACCATATGCAGACGTGGGCCGAAAGTACCGATTAATATTCCTACGACAATGGGACCTCCGGCTAGTCCGAGTTTCACGGGAGCACTGATACCGGGAAAACTGATAGGTATTGCCCCTAAAGCCAATCCTAATATGATACCTATAAATATGGTGATGAGATTCGGCTCTTTCAAGCTTTTTACCGCATTTCCCAATACCTTTTCCACGTTATGAATAGCGGCGGCTTCTCCCACAACGGTCAGACGGTCGCCCATTTGAAGGGTTAATTCCGGCGTGGCAAGTAATTGTACTCCAGAGCGATAGACACGGCTGATGTTGATACCGTAATGGTTGCGTAACCGTAATGAGCCGAGTTTCTTTCCGTTAATTTCAGAACGTGTTACAACAATGCGCTGTGATACCAACTGACTGTCAATCGCATTCCAGTCTATATCCTCTTTATTCCAGTCCGTATTTTCCTGCTCTCCGAATAAGACGGTCAGTGCCAAGGCATCTTTTTCGGAAGTGATGACCAATAGTCGGTCTCCTTCTTTCAGCACCTTTTCAGAAGTCGGGATACTTACATTACCATCCCGCCATAAACGGGAAATAATGAATTTATGATGGCTTATGTGAGCGATGTCTTTTATACTTTTATCAAAGATACCAGGGTTATGCACCTGAAATGCCGCAATGTATGTTTTGTTGTTATCGTCTTTTTCCTTTATCTCCAAATCACTCTTCTTGACGAATAGTTTCCTGACAAAGATAATTCCGAGAATTACGCCTATTACTCCTAGCGGATAACTGACAGCACAACTCAGTGCCGGACTGTTGCTATCCATCCCCATCTGCTTCAATGTTTGTTGTGCTGCTCCCAGTGCCGGTGTGTTTGTTGTAGCTCCGCAGAGTATGCCTACCATGTCGGGTAGTGAAACTCCTGTCATTGTGTGGAATACAACTGTCATGGCAGTTCCCAGTAATACAACCCCTAAAGCCAGCATATTGAGTTCTACACCACCTTTTCTGAATGAACTGAAAAAACCGGGACCGACTTGAAGTCCTAGAGCATAAACGAACAGGATAAGGCCGAAACTTTCCGCATAGTTCAACATTTGCGGATCAACGGACAGGCCAAAATGACCGGCTAGAATTCCGGCGAAGAAAACGACTGTCACTCCTAAAGAAACCCCCATGATATGTATCTTTCCCAATCCCAGTCCTATCGCCGAGATAAGGGAAATTATCACTACTGCCTGCAATGCGGTCTGCTCTATAAATAAACTGTTAAGCCACTCCATAGGTATAGGTCATTCCGATGTTTGTTTCTTTAATATTTTGCAAAGATATGACTATTTGCTAAAAAACAGTTGCTCGTGGCGGAATAATTAAAAAAATGAGGTGTGCTGTGCAGTATTTGCCTTAATTCATCATTTATTTATTAAATAACAAAAAAAAGGGACAAGGATAGTGCACACCTCTTTTCCTTTTTATATTTTTGCAATTCCTAAACTTATAAACAATTTAATTTAAGATGAAAAATTTCAAGTTATTGTCTTTGGGAGCAGTTTTGGCTGTAGTGGTTACTATGTTTTCTTCTTGTTTGGAAAGTGATGATTACCAACAGGGAGGAGCTTTCTATTTTACCGTTGTGGATGATTATACGACAGCTTCAGGCAAAAGTCTAATACAAGATTTTACGGGTATGAAATTTATTCCTTCTGCTTCTTCCGTACAGGCTTTGGGAGGTTTAAAAGGTATAGAGAGAGCTGCCCTTCAATATACATTTCCAAAAGATACGGAGATTACGGAAAACACCAAAGAAGTGCATGTAGATCTTGTTGCCGGTTGGAATTCTTTTTCGATTCAGACAAAAGATATGTTGACTATTCCTGATGCGGGAGAGAAAGGGGATACCTTGCGCAATGATTCTGTGCTTTCTTATGATACGATGTGGGCGTATGGAGGTTATGTAAATACATCGGTGACCTTTGACGCAGCAAATACTGGAGTTTATATGGACATGATAAAACAGAAAGTTAGTGCAGATACATTATATCTTCATTTGAATTTGAATGCATCTCAAGGTATGGTAAGATGGTCGGACAAATATACATTACGCAGCTTCCGTATGCCTCCTGTGTATTCTTTGATTTCAGACGGTATAAAAACGGTTTCCGACTCTATTGTAGTAGCTGTTTCCGTGAAAGTTAAAGATGAAAGTTTGAGAAATAATAAGCTGCAATATAAGTATGCTAAATATAAACTGAAATAATATTGAATTATAAAGGATTATTTAAACGGGCAATCATGTTAATTTCCTCTCCTGCCAAGGCATGGGAGGAAATTAGTTTAGAGGATAGGCGGGCGGTTTTTTCTGCTTTTGTCTATCCTATGATCGGTTTATGCGGTATATCCGTCTTCATTGGGATACTTATTGAAGGTGGAGGTGAGGGAAATATTATTTTCCAACGGGCTATGACGGCGTGTTGTGCTGTTTTCGTGGCTCTTTTCGGAGGATACTTTCTGGCAGCTTACGGCATCAACCAGTTGGGAGTAAAGATGTTCGGACTTAAAAATAATCTTTCCTTAATACAACAGTTTGCGGGCTATGCCATGGTGGTAACTTTTCTGCTGGATATTATTACGGGAATACTTCCCGGCTTTTTCATCTTGAGTTGGATATTCCAGTTCTACATTATATATATAGTATGGGAAGGTACCCGCGTCCTGATTCAGGTAGAAGAGAAAAAGCAGATGTCGTATACCATTATGGCGTCTTTGCTCCTTATTGCCTGTCCGGCTATACTGGAATTGATCTTTAATAAATTGACTGTTATTTTAAATTGAACATGAAACTTGCTCCGGTAAATATAAAGAATAAGCGTGCTACATTTGATTATGAATTTATAGACACTTATACGGCGGGAATTGTACTTACGGGTACAGAAATCAAATCCATCCGCTTAGGTAAGGCGAGTCTGGTAGATACTTATTGCTTTTTCTCAAGAGGCGAACTTTGGGTGAAAGGTATGCATATAGCGGAGTATTTTTATGGTTCGTACAATAATCATATTGCTCGCCGTGACCGTAAACTGCTTTTGAGCAAGAAAGAGTTGAGGAAGTTGGAGCGGGCAACCAAAGAAACGGGATTTACCATAGTCCCTGCCCGTATGTATATCAATGAAAAAGGATTGGCTAAAGTGGTTATAGCGTTAGCTAAGGGTAAGAAGCAATATGATAAACGTGAATCGTTGAAGGAAAAAGACGATAAGCGTGAAATGGACAGGATGTTTAAATACTAACACAATAGCTTGATGACTTATTCTATTCCACAAGTGATCCGCGAGCGTATTCTTATCCTCGACGGAGCGATGGGTACGATGATTCAACGGTACAATCTGAGAGAGGAAGATTTTCGTGGTGAACGGTTTGTTGATCTACCCGGTCAGATGAAAGGCAATAATGATTTGCTGTGCCTTACACGCCCGGACGTTATCCGTGATATTCATCGTAAATACTTGGAAGCCGGAGCGGATATCATCGAAACAAATACTTTCAATGCTACAAGTGTGTCTATGGCAGATTATCATGTGCAGGATTTGGTGTCGGAAATTAATCTGGCAGGAGCTAGGATAGCACGTGAGATAGCAGATGAATATACTGCAAAGAATCCCGATAAACCCCGTTTTGTAGCAGGCTCGGTTGGGCCTACCAATAAAACCTGCTCCATGTCTCCGGATGTGAATAATCCGGCTGCACGTGCGTTGACGTTTGACGAACTTGCCGAATCTTATCAAGAGCAGATGGAAGCACTTCTGACAGGTGGTGTGGATGCCTTTTTAATAGAAACTATTTTTGATACGCTGAATGCAAAGGCGGCTCTCTTCGCTGCGGAAAAGGCAATGAAGAAAGTCGGGAGAAATGTTCCAGTCATGCTGTCGGTAACGGTCTCTGATACCGGAGGGCGTACTTTGTCCGGACAAACCTTGGATGCGTTTCTTGCTTCTGTACAGCATGCGAATATATTTTCAATCGGATTGAATTGTTCTTTTGGTGCCAAACAGTTGAAACCTTTTTTGGCAGGGTTGTCTTCCCGTGCACCTTATTATATAAGCGCTTATCCTAATGCAGGCTTGCCGAACAGCTTGGGAGAATATGATCAGACTCCGGATGAAATGGCGAGTGAAGTGGGAGAGTACATTCGGGAGGGCTTGGTGAATATCATTGGTGGCTGTTGTGGTACAACGGATACTTATATTGCTAAATACAATGATTGGGTGAAAGACGCCCAACCTCACGTACTGGCTTCCAAACCGGAACATTTATGGCTTTCGGGGCTGGAATTGCTTGAAGTTAAACCTGAAATTAACTTTGTCAACGTCGGTGAACGTTGCAATGTGGCAGGTTCGCGTAAGTTCTTGCGTCTTATTCAGGAAAAGAAATATGAAGAAGCCTTGTCCATTGCCCGCACACAGGTAGAAGACGGTGCATTGGTTATCGATATAAATATGGATGACGGTCTGCTGGATGCAAAAGAAGAAATGGTTACTTTCCTTAACCTGATAGCTTCCGAGCCGGAGATAGCCCGCGTTCCGGTGATGATTGATTCTTCGAAATGGGAAGTGATCACAGCCGGACTGAAATGTTTGCAAGGTAAATCGATTGTCAACTCCATTTCCTTGAAGGAGGGAGAAGAAGTATTTTTAACTCATGCCCGTCAGGTAAAACAATATGGCGCGGCGGCTGTGGTGATGGCTTTTGATGAAAAAGGACAGGCCGATACTTTCGAACGTAAGATAGAAGTTTGCGAGCGTGCTTATCGTCTGCTGACAGAGAAAGCGGACTTTAATCCGAATGATATCATCTTTGACCCGAACGTGCTTGCCGTGGCTACGGGGATGGAAGAACACAATAATTATGCGGTCGATTTTATCAAGGCAACCGGTTGGATAAAGAAGAATCTTCCCGGAGCGCATGTCAGCGGTGGTGTAAGCAATCTTTCTTTCTCTTTTCGTGGCAACAATTATATCCGTGAGGCGATGCATGCCGTGTTCCTTTACCATGCCATAAGTCAGGGAATGGATTTCGGTATCGTTAATCCGGCTACTTCTGTTATTTATACGGATATACCGGCGGATGTTTTGGAAAAGATAGAAGATGTCGTTTTAAATCGTCGTCCGGATGCAGCCGAGAGATTGATAGAACTTGCCGAGAAACTGAAAGCCTCTGCTACGGAGACTTCTCAGGCAGTGCGCCATGATGAATGGCGAAACGGCACGGTGGAAGAACGTTTGAAATATGCCTTGGTAAAGGGAATTGCCGATTATCTGGAAGAAGACTTGGCTGAGGCTGTTCCGCAATATGCAAGGGCGGTGGATATCATTGAAGGTCCGTTGATGAACGGGATGAACCATGTCGGTGAGCTGTTCGGAACGGGAAAAATGTTTCTTCCCCAGGTAGTAAAGACTGCCCGCACGATGAAGAAAGCCGTAGCCATACTTCAGCCACTCATTGAAGCGGAAAAGACGGAAGGTACATCTTCGGCAGGAAAGGTTTTGCTTGCCACGGTGAAAGGGGATGTACATGATATCGGAAAGAATATTGTCTCCGTAGTGATGGCGTGCAACAATTATGAGATTGTAGATCTGGGAGTTATGGTTCCGGCAGAAGCAATCGTGCAGAAAGCTCTTGAAGAAAAGGTGGACGCTATCGGTTTAAGCGGATTAATCACGCCGTCGCTGGAAGAAATGGTACACGTGGCAATAGAGTTGAAAAAGGCCGGATTGCACATCCCTTTACTGATAGGGGGAGCTACTACGTCCAAACTTCACACGGCTTTGAAGATTGCTCCGGTTTATAATGCTCCTGTGGTGTACACGCGCGATGCTTCGCAGATAGTGCCTGTCGTGGGGAAACTGCTGAATCCGGAGGTAAAAGACGAATTTGTCAGTGAAGTGACGGAGGAATATGAAAAGTTGAGAGAGAATAATCAAGCGAAGAAGGTAGAGACCGTACCGTTGGAAGAGGCACAGAAGCATCGCTTGAAACTGAAATGGTAATCGTATATAAAGAAGATATGAAAAGACGCTTTGACATTGAACATTGGAATCGTAAGACTGCCTATTTTTATTTCCTGGATTTCAGTAATCCTTTTGCCCATTTGGGAGCAGACATAGATGTAACGGAACTTTATGCTTATGTGAAAGCTAACGGATATTCTTTGAATCTTGCGAATACTTATATTGCCGCACGTTTGTGCAATGAGATTGAAAACTTCCGACTTCGTATAGAGGACGGCGAGGTTTATATTTATGACAAGGTTCATGCTGCACAAACGATAGGGTATGAAGACGGCACTTATACCAATATTAATACCCGGATGAAAAGTACGCTTCGTGAATTTGATACTTGTGAACGTGCGCACATCGTGGAACATAAAAAGATACGTCAACACGAATCCGGTCCGTATGACGGTGACCTGATTTTTATGACAACTATCCCGTGGGTGTCTTTTACCTCTTTTCAACAACCCAATAACGGTACTCAATCGTCCAATCCCAAAGTAGCTTTCGGGAAAATGAAAGAAGCAGCCGGACGAAAGCTGTTGCCTTTATGTGTAGAGGGACATCATTCCCTAATGGATGGCTACCAGTTATCTCTGTTTATCAAAGGGTTTGAACACTATGCAGCTCACCCTGAACTATTGGACGAACCGATGTAAATCAACATACGGTCGATTGCCGACAAACGATAGGAGTTTGCAAACAAACGACCGTATCTTTGTTCACAAACGACCTGATGTTTTTTTCAATCATCGGGATGTTTTTTAAATTCACCTCGATGTTTTTTTCAATCAACCTGATGATTATTTCAAAACCTGCGGAAGCTAAAAATGCTGCATTTTGCTGCCGTATATTCCTGTTAAAACAGAATTATCCTCATTTATCCTTCAATCCTTCAGTCTTTTGATAATATACATGATTACCAGTTTATTATACTGAACCTTTCTTAGGAAAAAGATTCAGCCGATAGTACGTACAAGGTACATCCTTTTGGGTTTATATCTTTCAGCTGAAGGATAGCATCATTCAGGTTAACGTGCTATTAATCAATCGTAGATTTGCTAAATGAAGGATGAAAGAGGTTGGGATAAATAGGAGGGAGGGATTAAAAAAAGTTGCCCGAATGATTTCAGGCAACTTTCTTGATTGAAACTACTATATAAAGGTTTATTCTTTATCGTCGTCCCAGAAGTTTCTGCGTTTTGAACGGGCAGTTCCGCTTGTCTCGTTGTCACTGACTCCGACAGATGTACCCGAAGAAGTAGTAACAACACTCGTGTTTTCTTCAACTTCCAGTTTTATTGTTTCTATAGTCGGTTTGATATAATAATCTTTTGTTTTCATAATTATATTCAGTTTAGTTTATTATTTAATAATGGCTTTTTGATTATTTATCAGATAAATACCTTTGGCTAATCCTGTAACTGTATTTTCTCCTTCCGAAACTTGGATATTCTTAACCATGCGTCCGTCTAATCCATAAATTTGAACTGATTGTGTCTTGTCGGCATTGATAATCAGTGTTCCGTTTATAGAATAAATCTTGATACCCTCTATATCTGTATTATTGATACCGGTAGCTCCGCCGTCATGAGAAATGCTGTATTGTACGCCCGAAGCTGTCGGTAAATCCAAATATCCACGGAATGCATGCATCTGTGCTTCTGCATTAGCGCGGGCAAATACTTCTACGCCTTCTTCCATCACTAAAATATATTTGCCTGCTATATCATCTCCCGTCATGTGTAAGAAATTACTTTTATAAGTATCACCGGTTGTGGCTGTTACAGGGACTGTTACATTATTTGCAGCGAATGATATTTCTCCACCGGCTTGAACGTTGATAAGATAAGCCGTGTTGGCTTCAATAGACGTTGCTTCTGTGAACAGAATTTGATTTCCATCTTTCTTATCAAATGCTTCAACTTGAACACCGTTAGGAATTGCCGTATTGAATGGTAATGCAAAGGTATTCCAGCCGGAAGCAAATGTACGGGAATAAGTTATATCACCTGTAAATGATTTAGTATTATAAAAATCATAACCATCATGTAGCTCTATACCGATTATGGCGCTATTACCTGCGATAACATTAAAATCTTCAAGTGTTGAATTTTCCTTCACGTAAAACAGACAATTCGGGTTTCCGATCGTTGTCGGCAATACATCTACATTTATAGCTGTCATATCCACAGAAGTTACATTGGCAGGTATTTCTAATGCTTTAACTGCTTCTGCCGTCCATGCGCCTGTTAGGGTCATTGCGCCGGTAGTTGGGTTGATAGTAGATTTAGGTTCTTCTGGAGTAGCTACTGATAGTATGTAGATGTTGAGAACATATCCATTAGCATTTAAATAACCTCCGAATTTCTTTTGATTCTCTGCTGTTCCATATGCGAGATAACGATTAGAACCAGTAGTTGCTTTTATATAATAGCTTCCATCATTTTGTTTTTGAAGTATCCATTCATAAGCAGTTTCTACTAGATTAATATCAGTTCCACTACCTTTGTAAGCTAAAAATGTTTCATTTTCAGCTTTTAGGTATTTATCCTCTTCTATTGTCCAAAGGAGACCTGTTATATCAGATATTACTTTTTGGTCATTGTTAACCTCAATACCCTTAGCCTCTGCTTTACCATCGACTTCTTGGCTAATGGCATACCATTGATTTCCATAATTTATGGCTAAAACAAAACGTGCATTTGGGTCAATAACTTTTAAAACATAAGTAGCTTCTGCCGCTTCATAATCATCCGTAGCGCTTACGGACGCTGTAATTGTTGTTTTTCCGGCAGTACCAAGTGTTACTACTCCTTCTGCATTAATAGTTGCAACATTTGTATCCGAACTTGTATATGAGATTGTTAATCCTGATAGGTCAGAGTTTCCATTATAGCTTAGAGTAGGAGCAGTGAATGTTTCTCCTAAATTAGCACTAGCGTTTTCACTGCTATATTTGAATTCTGGAGTAGCCAGAACTTTTGTATAGGTAGCCGTTGCGACTTCACTGTCCTCTTTTCCTGCTAGTATAGCTATTGCTTTAATTGTACTTGTTTCAGTAATTGTGATGCCTTCATTCGCATCATATAAAGTTGATGCAGAAGTAGGATTGCTTTCTTCATTTATATTATAATATATCTTTGCCTCTTCTGTACTACAAGATAATCTAACTGTTTTTGTTATTTCAAAGTCACCGCTTGCTTCATCGAAAATAGGAGTATTAACTTTATTTGCAGGGGCTTGCTTGGTATATATCCTTGCTTCTGCTTCGTCACTTTCTACACCATTTTTAATAGCAATAGCTCTTACTGTTGTTGTTTCATTAATGGTAAAAGGATTTGTGTACTTTAGAGAACCGCTTGTAGGCTTATTGTCGTCTGTTGTATAATAAATATCTGCTCCTTCGCTTTGAGTAATAGTTACTTCTTGGCTTTCTGCAAATTCACAAGATTCAGGAGAGATGGTTGGAGCTGCTACTATGGTAGGCACATTGCTCGTCCATTTGAAATCATCAATACAGGTTTGTGCATTAGTCGTACCTGAACCTCTTAATTTGATTTTTACGGAAAAATCTCCAGATATATTAAGGTTGTTTACAATTAAAGTACGTTCTGTATCATCATCTTTGCATTCTTCTCCGGAACCAACTAAGATGTCATTGATATATACTTCTACAATTCTGGAGGGCTTTGTTCCTGTATATGCACGTTTGTATTTTAGTGAGAAAGATGATATACCTCCTTCTATCTTGTCAGCCTTCATATAGGCATTAGGATGTCTGAGTATAGGAGTAATCCCATCTATTATATATTTGGGGTTTTGTTTATTTCCATCTTGGCAATGTAGAAATTTCCATTCAATATTATTCACTCCTGTAAAAGATGCTTCTGTTCCATTGTAAGCTTGACTACCACTTAAATTGGTTGCATTTGTAAATGTTTCTGTCGTCTCCTGTCCCCAAACACTCCCACTGACGAAACATACTAATGCCATTATCAGTAGATTCCTAAATCTTGTAATTTTTGTACTCATAAACTTGTTTTTTAGTATTTATTATAGGATAATTATAGAATTTCTTATGCTCGTGTCACAAAGTTACAAGTTTCGCATGGAATAATTGCCAAGTTTCGTTACATTTCTTCATTTAAGTTTAAAGAAAAACTCTTAAAATTACGATTGCGTAACATTTCGGTTACTTTTGCAAAGTGGAAACGACAACTGGAAACAATTTATCGACGAATATGTGTCTTTTGCCGACGAATGGAAATGACGGATTTACTGTCGTGACGTTTTGGCCTATCAAAGATAATATAGTAATAACCATGAATATACTTGAGAGCGAAGTTTACTTGGTGTCTTTCCAGTTCATCAGTAACTTTCGCAGTTCCGGGTACTTATCCTCGTGCTCGAAGATGAATTCGAAGATGTTTATGTTCTCGTAGAGGTCGTCTATTTGTTCGGAGAAGATGTTTAGGAATAAATTGTTCAGGTCTTTGTCTCTTGCGAGTATAACGGCTACTTGCTCGAACAGGGCAAGATAACAGAGCAGGGTATCGAAGGTGCAGATGTTGAGGTACTTGTCCTCGTCGTCGGTGGGGACGCCGTAGAGCAATTCGCTGGGTAGCTTGTTGCTGTGAGGGTCTTTATGCAGTTCGCTTTCCAGCATGACCAGCTCTTTCTGGTCTAATAATGTTTGAAGCAGATGCAATACTATCCGGGTATTTCTATCTACTTTCCAGCATCGTTTTTCGTGCCTTTTTATCAATAGGTATCCTGTTATCAATAGGATGATCGAGAGTATCCCCATGATACCCGTCAACAATAGTTCGTCCATATTCCTTTTCTGTTTGAGGAAGCGGGAGTTCGTAATAGAAAAGCGTCCTCACGAAAGGATACAAAAAAGACGTGAGGACAGCTAATCTACTACAGAACTTAGGCATCGCCAGAAACCCTCCATCGATAATAGACAACTGTACCCCACGCCATATCATTATATTGATTAGGAATATAACAATAAACGTGAGGTAACTGTTGCTATCATCCCCGATGAATAAAACTGGCGATTTTAAGTTCTGGGACAATAACTCGTTACTTCAATATTATAAAATGTATCTTCCACTTCAGGAAGACACGACAAATATAAGCTAAATTTTATATAAATCAGGAGTTTTACCTATTTAATTGTTGCATTTTTTACCTTTATCTCCGAATCCCCGTTTCTCTTTTGTGGCTGGTCGTATTTCCTCTGATAAGCATCGGCCGGAAACTAAAATAGGATGTCCTTGTTCTTTTTTCAGGCTAAATTTGTGAACTGTATCTATAAATATATTATATTTGCCGTATCAAAACAATATCGGGGCATTAGCTCATCTGGCTAGAGTGCGACACTGGCAGTGTCGAGGTGATCGGTTCGAGTCCGATATGCTCCACGAAATATTTAAGTTTAAAACACAGTAATACAGAGGTATATAACTGATTTCTTCTTGTTGTTGCTCTAATCATTTTAGATAAGAAAAGGATGTTTTGTTCCAATTTGGACTTAATAACGAATCTAAAACGAATCCCAAATTATTATGACAACATTAAAGACAGCAATAGTTCCCGCAAAAGTATCCATAGACGGAACTCATAAAATCAGAATAGCGATAGCTTCCAACTTCCTTTTTTTCTTTGTTTTTAGTTTCGGATGATGTGAAAGGCCGTGCCTTGTCCTGTTGTTTCCCGGAATGTTTTGGCTATTTATACGGAAGGGGAAAACTAATGGAATAGGTCAGACTTTTATTGTGTACGTCGGATTAAAGTAGTATCTTTGTCTTGAAGAATTAATCTTTTCACGGCTGTGGGGCGATTGTTCCATTATTGTGGAGCATTCGTCCCACAGATATGGAACGATTGCTCCACGTATGTGAAAAGATTAGTCGATGCAAAGAAAAATAGTAGTTGATACGAAGAAAAGAATTAATTCATGCTTTAATACATACGAATATGGCAGTAATCTATGATTTCTATGAAACACCTGTTCCGGACGGACAAGAGAAGAAGGGAGAACTTCACGTGCGGGTATTGCCGAGACAGACGGTAAACAGTGAAGAATTGGCAAAGACAATCCATCAGCGGAGCACTTTCATGGAGAGTGAAGTAGGGGCGGTTATAAATCTTTTGCGGAATCTCATCGTGGAGAAACTCAAGGATGGCGACAGGGTTCATCTGGACGGTCTCGGCTTTTTTCAAATGACGGCCACCTGTCCGCCTGTACGTTCGGAAAAAGAGATCAGAGCGGAATCCGTAAAGTTCAAATCCGTCTCGTTTCGTCCTGAAAAGGATTTGAAGCGGGAGTTGTACGCTTCTACGCATTTTGTACGCGTGGACATAAAGAATCATTCCAAGGATACATCTTTGGCGGAGATAGACGCGATTCTGACAGACTATTTCAAAAACAATAACTATATAACCCGTGCGGATTTCGAGCGTATTTGCCGTTTAACGAAAACTACTGCCAATCGCCGTTTGAAGACATTGGTAGACGACGGACACCTTCGGAAAGAGGGAATCTATCATTTCCCGATTTATACGCCGGGACCGGGATATTATGGAAATCTATAAATACCTTTAATTTCTTGCTCTCTACCTTACTTTTATTTAGATTTGCAGTCTATAATAGAATTATAATGATTAATCTTATGATGAACAACATTTTGCTTTGGAACTTGGGCGGTATGGAAATCCTGCTGATTGTTTTATTAATCGTATTGCTTTTTGGCGGAAAGAAGATTCCCGAACTGATGAAAGGACTGGGAAAAGGGATGAAGAGCTTCAAACAAGGGGTTGCTGAAGCCGAGGCCGAGATAAAGAAAACAAAAGAGGATATAGACAAGCCGGTGGAAACGAAGAAGCCGACGACCGACAACGAACAGAAAAAAGAGGAATAAGCATGGCCGAAATGACATTCTGGGATCACCTGGATGTGCTTCGTCGTGTGCTTTTCAGAGTTATCGGGGTATGGATGGTCTTTGCCATAGGCTTTTTCATTGCCATGCCTTATCTCTTCGACAACGTAATTCTGGCTCCCTGCCATAATGATTTTGTTTTTTATCATTTTCTCCATAAGATAGGTGACTGGCTTCATCTGTCGGGAGACTTCTTTACCCAGCAGTTTGAGGTGAAGCTGATTAATATTAATCTGGCATCACCGTTCTTTATACATATCTCTACTGCTTTCTGGATGTCTGTCGTCATGTCCGTACCCTACCTTTTATTTGAAATATGGCTGTTTATCAAGCCTGCCCTCTATCCGAATGAAGAAAAAAACGTGAAGATGGCATTGAGCGTGGGTACAATCATGTTTTTTCTGGGAGTGTTGCTGGGCTATTTCATGGTATATCCGTTGACGTTGCGCTTTCTGGCTACGTATGAACTGAGTACGCAGATAGAGAATCAGATATCGTTGAACTCATATATCGACAACTTTATGATGCTGGTGCTGATGATGGGGTTGGTGTTCGAGCTTCCTTTGGTGACGTGGTTGCTATCGTTGATGGGATTGGTTACCAAGTCTTTCCTCCGTAAGTATCGCCGTCATGCCATCGTACTGATATTTATCGTTGCGGCTATCATCACGCCTACCGGAGATCCGTTTACCTTGTCTGTGGTGGCTATCCCGTTGTGCCTGCTCTACGAAATGAGCATCCTGCTGATAAAGGATAAACCGAGAGAAGATAAAGAGGAATTGACTGACGATGATGTCTGAACGGTTAATATAGATATGATTTAGGCGCGGATTACGCGGATTATTTCTTTACTCTTTTCCGTGTAATCCGCGTAATCCGCGCCTGAAAAAAAGAATAGAAGGGCTTTTCGGGTTCCCTCTTATGCCTGAGTAAGTTCGTTATTCTTTTCAGGCGGTTTCATCAAAGAGCGGTTTCAGTATTTCCGGTATCTCTATCGTATTGCATTTCATATCCGAAAGGCATTTCTTACCACTATCGGTTAATGAAAAATACATCTGACGTTTGTCTTTCTCTCCTAATGCACGTCCGATCATCTTCTTTTCTTCTATGGAACGGATTACCTTGGAAAGGTGTGAGGCCTTTATTCCGGTCTGCTCGGAGATGGCGCTTGCCGTCAACGTTTGGTCATTGATGCAGCAGAGCACCATCGCTTCATTGAGCGAAACGCCGTGTACCTGTTCGAGTGAACTTTCAAATTCGTTGAGAGCCTTGTAGATGTCTCTCATTATACAGATTGATTTCATACTGGTTTTAAATAAATAGGTTTACATTCGCATTATCCGCACGGTTCATATAAGTAGCAACCCCTCCGATGGTGACTTCATCGAGCAGTTCTTCACGCTTGACGCCCATTACATCCATAGACATCTGGCAGGCGATGAACTCCACTCCATTCTCCAAAGCCTGCCGGCGAAGCGATTCTAAAGAATCTATGCCCTTGTTTTTCATGATATAACGCATCATCCGGCTGCCTATGCCACCCATGTTCATCTTGGATAGTTTCAGCTTCTGTGAACTGGACGGCAACATCATACCGAACATCTTTCCGAATATGTCTTTCTCTACTTTCGGCTTATCGAGCTTCTTGATGGCGTTCAGTCCCCAGAAAGTGAAGAAGATAGTAACTTTTTCTCCGGTTGCGGCAGCACCGTTGGCAAGGACGAAAGTGGCGAGCGCTTTGTCTAAGTCGTCACTGAACATGATAAATGTTTTTCCTTTGCTTTCGCATGAACTGATTGTGTGACATGCTTTGGCTCCTCCTTTTTCTATGACAACGCTGAACTTACCGCCTTTATCCTCTTTGGAAATGAAACGGTTGCCGGTGGTATTGCACCAAGCTTCCGCATCTCTTGGGAATCCTGCGTCCGTAGCTTCCATCTCCATCCGTTCTCCTTCCAACAGCTCTTCTATACTTTTCTTCATTTTAAGGATAGGGCCGGGACATTGCAGTCCGCAAGCATCCACTTTTATGGTTTTTATCGAGGTTTTCATATTTCTTTCTTCCGAATAATCCGTCGTATCCGCTTTTCCCTTACAGTCGTCGGGATTGTCGCAGAGCGTAACGGGAGTAGTTGCCGCCAGATAAGTTTTGTACCCTCCTACAAGGTTTTTCACATTGGCGAATCCATGTTGCAGAAGTATCCTTGATGCCAAGTAGCCCCGCAGGCCGACGGCACAGTATAGATATACAGGCTTGTCGGAAGGAATTTCGCTCATTCGCTCTCTCAAATCATCCAAAGGGATGTTGATAGAGCCTTTGATGGAGTTTAAGCTGTGTTCGTCCGGAGTACGCACGTCTATAAGGGTGATCTCCTGCATATCGGCATCTCTTAATTCTCTCCAGTATAACGGATGGACTTTTGCTTTCAGAATATTTTCGGCGGCATATCCGGCAATTGCTGCGGGATCTTTGGCAGAAGAGTAAGGAGGTGCATAGGCATGTTCCAGACGGATTAAGTCGTAGATCGTGCCTTTATGTTTGATAATCAGGGCAATTTCGTCGATACGCTTGTCCACGCCCGTGTAGCCCACTATCTGTCCGCCATATAGTGTGCCATCTTTCTTGTCGAAAGTGATTTTTATGCTCATCGGCAAAGCGTCCGGATAGTATCCCGCATGAGAACCGGAATGTGTGGTAGAGGACAAATATTCTATGTTGGCTTGCTTCAGGCGTTTGGCAGGCAGTCCGGTAGAAGCAACCGTCATATCGAAGACTTTTGCGATAGAAGTGCCGATAGCTCCTTCATAAGAAATAGTATTGCCATACACCATATTGTCGGCAACGATTCTTCCCTGACGGTTGGCCGGGACGGCAAGATAGTTCAGCCAAGACTTTCCGGTGATAGGATGTTTGTACTCTATGGCATCACCTACGGCGTAGATATTCTCATCCGAAGTTTGCAGGTACTCGTTGACAGCTATTCCCCCGGCTTCCCCGATAGCCAGTCCGGCTTCTCTTGCCAGCTTCGTTTCCGGTCTTACTCCGATTGAGAGGATCACGATGTCGGCAGTAATTGTTTTACCGCTTTTGAACGTTACCTTTATTTCGTCGTTGTCTTTCTCAAATGAAGAAACAGCTTCGCTCAGATAGAGGTTCACCCCCTTTTGCATCAGGTGTTGGTGCACGAGTGAAGCCATTGAGAAATCAATCGGTGTCATCACCTGATCCGCCATTTCTACAATGGATACTTTTGCGCCGTTGGCATGCAGGTTCTCCGCCATTTCCAATCCGATAAAGCCTGCACCGATGACCACAGCCCTTTTTATGGAACGGTCGTTGAGATAACTCTTTATATTATCGGTGTCGGCTACATTTCTCAAAGTAAAGATACCTTCCGAATCAATTCCCGGCAAAGGGGGACGTACGGGAGAAGCTCCCGGAGAAAGAAGCAATTTGTCATAGCTTTCCGTATATTCTTCCCCGTCGGCTTTGCGAACGGTCACCTTTTGGTTTTCACGGTCGATACCGGTAACTTCCGATTGAATCCGTACATCTATGTTGAAACGTCTGCCGAAAGACTCGGGTGTTTGCAAGAAAAGTTTTTCCCGGTCGGTAATCACATCACCTATATAATAAGGTAGGCCGCAATTGGCGTAGGATATATACTTCCCTTTCTCAAATAAGATCATTTCCGCGGATTCGTCGTTTCTTCTGATTCTGGCTGCGGTGGTTGCACCCCCGGCTACGCCTCCTATAATAATGTATTTCATAATGATATGTTTTAATCGTTTGATTGTTTCCAATGGAAAATATATGCAAATATATTGAATGTTTTATAGAATACAAATTTTCCAATGGAAAATATCTAAGGAGTGTTGATCGAAACTTGTGCGAGACAGGAAAGCGTTTGCTTGTTTATAAGTTTGGTTTTGTAAAGTGAAACGTTTATTTTTGTATCATTATAGTAATAATAATCGGATGAGTTGATGAAAAACATCTATTTAATAGGTTTACTATTGTTCTTTTTGTCTACATCGTTTTTTTCTTGTAAAGAGAATAACGCTTCTGCCTTATTTACTGATCTGGATTACAATACTGACACTTTAGCTTTGGCCTATTATCATCTGGGAAGGAATTATGCGAAGCTAAATAATGATTCCGCTGCTTTTTTGTGCTATATGCGAGCCAAAGATGAAGCATTAAAAGACGGTAATGTGGATTTGTTGGCGGACATTTACAATCGGGTAGGCTTTATTCATTTACTTCAGGATTTACCGGAGGAGGCTTTATCGGAACTTCAAATAGCTTATCGTTTTGCAGACGGCAAACCGGAATTGCATTATTATCGGACAGAGATTTTAAGAAATATGGCCCGTGCATATCAGTTAAGGTCTATTTTAATGCCGGGAAGAAAAGACAGGCAGGATATGGACAGTGCTATTATGATGTTTGAGAAAGCACTTGATGTAACGACGGACAAGACTTCCGAAAAAGTTATCTCATCCGTGCGCAGGGAACTTGCCAGTATTTATACGGATAGAAAAGATTTCCAAAAAGCTCTGATTTATTTGGGGGCAGAATCGGATTCGTGTGTACCGAGCGTTCTTTTTAGCATAAAAGCCGATATGTATAAAAGAATGGGAATGTTGGATTCTGCTTGTTATTATCTGCGACAGTGTTTGCCGGCTTCGGAAATATATTTTAAGCGTTCTGTGTTTTATCGCTTATTTGAAATGGAAAAGCAGAAAGGAGATATGAAGCAGGCGGTGGTCTATGCGGATTCTTTTCTGATTTTGCATGATAGCATTACTAAATTTGTCATTCCTGAAAAGATTGCGGAAATTCAGCAGAAATATGAAAGTGAGAAGTTAAGATCAGAAAAAGCTGAGCTGAAACTAAAAAATGAGCGGAGTAAGTTTACTTTGTTTGTTGTGCTGGTTTGTTTTGTCTTGCTGTTGGTTGGCAGTTATATTCTGATACAGAGGTTACGGGCAAAGCAACGTACACTGAAGATAAAGATGCTGGAAAAGGAAAATGAATTGCTGTTGAATAAAGAAACGATTGATTCTTTGAAAAAACAGATATTGGAGAATCAGGAGAGGATAAAGCAATTGTATGTAGAGCGGGATGCAAGCTATTTGTCGGAAGTAAGTGATATAGCATTGAAGTTACAGGAATATAAAGAAATGAACGGGGCTTTAGGGAAATGCCTGTTTCAGAAAATGCCGATATCTAAACTCATTCCGGCATTCCAGATGAAGAAGAAAAATGTCACGGAACTTTCTGCGGAAGAAAAGGATGCTTTAATTGAAGCCGTGGACTTGGCATACCCTGATTTCTCAGCACGTTTGGTAGCCGGCTTCGGTAAGTTCTCCCAAACTAATTTATGCATTTGCTGTTTGTTGAAACTGGAAGTTTCTGCTAGGAATATCCAAAGACTTTGTGCTTTGGAAGAAGATAATTATTATAAATCACGTCAGCGCCTTGCTGTTAAATTAGGACTGGATAATACAAAGTCTTTGGATAGCTTCCTCATTGAATTTTAAGTGAAAAGAAGGGTGTATATAGGGCAACTGTCCGTTTTTTCTTTCCTTTATATTTGTTTCGCTATTGATAATCAGTAGATTAATGTTTTGGATGATATGGTTAATGTCAGTATAAGAATACTGTTCATTTTGTATATTTGCATATAGTCGAACATAAAATTTATTGGTTATGAAGAAGAACTTTTTACTTTTTGTTTTATTGGTGTTAGCCGGACGAATGTCAGCGGAAGAGTTTGAAGTAGATCGGTTCACCTATAAGGTATTGACGGATAATACGGTGGAAGTGAGCAGTTATAATTCGGGGGCTCTGCTTGATATAGAGATACCGTCATCGGTCACCAACAATGGAACTAAATACAGTGTGACGTCTATTGGAGATTATGCCTTTTCCGGGTGTGGCAGTTTAACTTCCATTACTGTTCCCAATTCGATAGTTTCTATTGGTAATGGTACTTTCAATTATTGTAACGGGCTGACCTTTTTTAGTTTACCTGAATCTGTGACCAGTATAGCCGGTAATGCGTTCGCGGGTTGTTCAAAACTAGCCTCCTTTGAGTTGGACGGCACAAATACGGAGTTTTCAGTTGTGGACGGTGTATTATTTAATAAGGAGAAAGATATATTGCTGATTTATCCTGCAGGAAAAGGTACCGGTTATACTATTCCTGAAGGAACTGTGGAGATTGGCGAATTCGCTTTCTCTGAAAGTGCAATGCTGACGGATATAGAATTTGCCGGTACGTTGGTTAAAATAGGTGATGCGGCATTCTCAAAATGTGCAGGACTAACGGAAGTGAATTTGCCTGTTTCTTTGATTTCTATCGGTGATAAGGCTTTTAACGGGTGTAAAGGTATTGTGTCTGTCTCTATTTCAAAGGCTGTCAGCTCGATAGGAAAAAGTGCTTTTATCAATTGTTCTCAGTTAATGGCGGTTACGGTTGATCCTGAAAATATGGATTATAGTTCATTAAATGGAGTCTTATATGATAAACAGCAAACTACATTATTATTATACCCTAAAGGGAAAGGTGATAATTATGACATCCCGGTTTCTGTGAACGCAATTGGCGATTATGCTTTTTATGGAACTAATCTGACTTCCGTGACCTTCTCTAAATCTATTGTCAGTATTGGTGCTTATGCTTTTGCGGATTGTAGTGACCTTTCCGAACTCAATTTACCGGAGGATTTGGAAATTATTGGCGATGATGCGTTTGAGTATTGTACAGGATTGGAGAAGTTGGTTCTTCCTGATAAAGTAAGGATAATAGGAAAGTATGCTTTTATGAGTTGCCAAAGTTTGAAAGAAGTAACTATATCAGAGAATGCGGAAGAAGTAGGACGAAATGCCTTTTGGGGATGTAAGAAGCTGGAAAGTATTGTAATCCCGGATAAAGTGACGATGATAGGCGATGCTGCTTTTGGCAGTTGTAGAGGATTGATAGAGGTGACGTTGGGGGTAAAGGTCGATACTATAGGTAGCATGGCATTTTCCAGTTGTTCGGATTTGATGGTGGTAAATAGCCGGAATCCGGAACCTCCGGTCTGTGCGGCGGAAGATATCTTTGATGGAAATGAGTCTGTTATGACTTTGCATATTCCTGAGGACTCCGACGAACAATATAAGGATGCTTTGGTCTGGAAAAACTTTAAAGAGATAATTGCGGATTTGGAAAAGCCGGCTCCTGATTCTATGGTTGGGTTGGAAACTAGAGCTTCTTTGATAGTGGATAGCAGTAAAAATGGATGCGTTGTGTTGATTTCCAATAAGGAACAAACGGTTTGTGTCTATGATGTGAATGGAAAAATGGTCAGAAGTCAAATGTTAGGTAAAGGAATGAATGAACTGGCTTTGGCTGACGGCATCTATATTATAAAAGGGGACTCTGATTCTTTAAAAGTAATAGTCAGATAAAAGTATTAATCTGTTACGACAACAGTATTGCTCTAAATTCTGTATTTTTGTCGTATGAAACAGGAAGAGAATGAGTATTTCAGTGCTTTATGGGATATTTATGCTGTCAAGGAGCAGTCGCTAGTCGTTGCCTATCGCCAGTTGCGTGAATTGTTAGAACGTCTGTGCCGTGCATTCATGCAAAACGAAAGTCTGCAAATGACAGACCTTGCGGCAAGGATTAACTTTTTGGCAGCTAAATATGAACTGGGAGGTATGGAACAGAATTGTTTGCATACCTTCCGTTTGACTTCTAATGATATACTGAACAAACGTGTAGAACCGACCGACGATTTGTTTCTACGTGATATAAAGACCATCGCTTTTACTATTCGTAAATTATATAGGCAGGATATTCCGCTGAGACTTTATTCCGTATTGCCTAAAAATGATGTTATTATACCGGTGCATAAAGTCGTACGGAAGCAGATTAAAAAGATCCGTGTCTGTTACCAGTATTCGGATGATACCTATTTATATGTAACACCGGTAGATATTGTTGCGGAAGAACTGTTGAAAGTCCGTTATGATGTAGCCGGGATGAATGATGCATTTAATTCTACGGTAGCACAGTTGTGGAGATATGCGCAAGTCAACCTTTTGGATGTTTCTATAGATGAAGAAGGTGTATATACTCCGGCTTTCATTGTGCTGGAACCTGATTATCTGATTGACATCAGCACACTGGCCGAATGTTTTAAAGATTACGGATGCCATCCGGCAAATTATAATCTAAATAAGCTCGTTCCCATATCGAATGCCCGCCCTCTGTTATTGGGAAATATAGTGAATCTTTTCTTGGACGAATGGATTCACTCGGATGGAGAGGTGGATTACCTTTCTTGCATGAAGAAAGCGTTTAAGAGGTATCCGATAGAGATTGCCGCTTGTGAGGACTTGCAGGATAAGGTAAAAGAAAAGCAGTTCTTTGATGATTGTAAGCTGCATTTTGAGCATATCCGTAAAATAGTGACCTATACTTTTCATGATTCCGGATATGATTTGAATAAAGAGGATGCGGTACTTGAACCTTCGTACATCTGTGAAGCATTGGGCATACAGGGGCGTCTGGACTATATGCAAAGGGATATGAGTAGTTTCATAGAAATGAAATCCGGAAAAGCTGATGAGTATGCCATACGTAACAAGATAGAGCCGAAAGAGAATAACAGGATACAGATGTTGCTTTATATGGCTGTATTGGAGTACAGTATGGGAAAAGACCATAGACAGCAACATCCGTATTTACTCTATACACGTTACCCGCTGCTCTATCCGGCGGGAGCTTCGTGGGCATTAGTCAAGCGGGTTATCAATGTCCGGAATTTAATCGTAGCCAATGAATACGGCGTTCAGTTACATAATAACTTATCTTATACGGCTCTCAAATTGGGAGAAATAAATCCGGTTACCCTGAATGAAAAACATCTTTCCGGTAAGTTCTGGGAACAGTATCTTTCACCTTCTATTGAGAATTTCCGAAAGCATTATGCGGAAATGTCATCTTTGGAGCAGGCGTATTATCTTTCACTCTATAACTTCATAACAAAAGAGCAATATACTTCGAAATCAGGAGATATAGATTATGAGGGTAGGACAGGTGCGGCTTCGCTATGGCTTTCTTCTTTAGTGGAAAAATGTGAGGCGGGAGAGATTCTCTATGATTTGAAGATTATTGATAACCATGCTGCCGATGAACATAAAGCGTATGTAATCTTGGCTGTACCTCAGTATGGAGATGATTTTCTACCTAATTTTAGGGCTGGAGATGTTGTTGTTCTCTATGAACGGAATAACGATGAAGACCGGGTTACAAACAAGATGGTTTTCAAAGGAAGTATTGATGAAATATCTTCGGAACGGATTAAGATCAGAATCAGGGCTGCACAGCAGAATGTGTCGGTTTTGCCGGATGATAGTCTTTATGCGGTGGAACATGATACGATGGATACCGCATTTAGGTGTATGTATCAGGGGTTGCACACTTTTTCAGTCGCTAATAAGGATAGGAGAGACTTGTTACTGTCACAACGTGAACCAAGTTTTGATCTTTCTTATGCAGATGCGGTTAGAGAGGCGAAGGATGATTTCGCTCGCGTAGCTTTGAAAGCAGTAGCAGCAAAAGATTATTTCTTGTTGGTGGGTCCTCCGGGAACAGGCAAGACTTCACGTGCTTTGAGAAAGATGGTGGAAATGTTTTATGAGAATCCGGGAGTGCAGATACTTCTGCTGGCATATACGAATCGGGCTGTTGATGAAATATGCAAATCATTGCTTGCTATCGAACCTAAAGTAGACTTTATCCGCGTTGGGAGTGAGCTTTCTTGTGATGAAATGTATCGTGAATATCTGATAGAGAATGTTTTGTCCGATTGTAGCCGTCGTTCGGAGGTATATGAATGTATTACGAAATGCAGATTGTTTGTAGGAACAGTTGCTTCTATTGCTAACAAGCCGGAACTTTTCAATTTGAAAACTTTTGATGTGGCTATTGTCGATGAAGCAACTCAAATTCTTGAGCCTCAATTACTAGGCATACTTTGCGCGAAGAACCGAAAGGGGGAAAATGCGTTAGGCAAATTTATATTGATTGGTGATCATAAGCAATTGCCGGCTGTTGTTTTGCAGAATGAAGAGCAGTCGCGTGTCGTTGATGAACAGTTAAATTCCATTGGTTTAACGAATTTGCGTGATTCTCTTTTTGAACGCCTTTACCGTTTACATATCAATAAACTGTCGGGAGACAACGGGAGTTGGGCGATTGACATGCTGTGTAAACAAGGACGTATGAATCCGGAAGTGGCTTTCTTCCCTAATCATGCTTTTTACAGTGGTAAGTTGGAGCCGGTAGGATTACCGCATCAACAAGGCGAACTATTTGTTCCTGAAAGATATGCGTCAGGTGATTTGGCTAGGTTAATGAGTAAACGGATGGTTTTTATTCCTTCTAAACCTCAACGAAATGGAACTTCGGCAAAAACAAATATATATGAAGCTGAAATTGTGGGGGTATTGGTGGGCGAGATTTATAAATGTTATGGAGAACAGTTTAATCCGACTCAGACATTGGGAATTATTACACCATATCGCAGTCAGATAGCTTTGATAAAAAAAGAATTAGCCAAATTGTCTATCCCGGCAGTAAATGATATTGTTGTGGATACGGTAGAAAGATTTCAGGGAAGTGAACGGGATGTCATTATTTATTCGTTTAGTGTCAACTACCTTTGGCAGTTAAAGTTCTTAGCCAATGTGATTGAGGAAAATGGCAAATTGATAGATCGTAAGCTGAATGTTGCACTAACCCGTGCACGAAAGCAACTGTTTATAACAGGAGTCCCTGACCTTTTGCGTCAAAATTCTATCTATTCTAATTTGCTAAATTTAATAGATTCGTGTGATGGTTTTACAGATTTATGGAAACATTAATTTATATTCAAACTTTATGCAATTCATTAACACCTTTGTATTTGACAAACCGCTATATTTGCAATACGTTTTTTTCATAGAGATTTAGATTTAAGGTTAGAAGAATTGTGGAAGTCGTGAGACTTCCCTTTTTTTATGTCTATACCTAAGGTTTTTATGACTCGGAATCCCCTGCTTTATCCACTATCCGGAAGAATCAACGACTATAAGTTTCATCCTTCAGTTTGCCAATATTCGAACTGATACAGAATGGGTTAAGCTGAATGATTCTATCTTTCAGTTATTTTTCAAATCATTCAGTTGATCATTTGAATCCATCGCTTGTTTTCCCGGCTGAACCTTTTTTACGATAAAGGTTCAGGATAATCTACTGATACTCAAACAGAATATCCGGAACTGAAGGATTGAAAGACAAATAAGAGTAACTCGTTTTATATGGTTCCACTTAATAATTTAATTAAATGATCAATAGAAGTAATGAAAAACGACCTTGGTGTTTTTCTGAAACACCTTGATGTTTTTTTAAATCATCAGGTTGATTGAAAAAAACATAAGGACGATCGTAAACAAAGATACGGTCGATTGATGATAAACTCCTATTGTTTGCAAACGATCGACCGTATGCTGAACAGCATGTATTATTACCATCCTGACTCTTAATTGAAAAGTCAGGTAATCTTTATAAATTAGTAAGCTAAGAAAAGGCGTATTTATTTCTTTAAGTCAAAAAATACAAATATATTTGTCACATATATTGTTCACTTGGATTCGGCTTGATTTTGTTTTGAAGAAGAACGTTCGAAGTTCTTTGTAAAAGATGTAGCAATTGGTTTTCTGAAAGAAAAGATGGATAGTGTATTTTGACCGTTTTATTAAATTAATCGGTGATGAAATAAGTGTAATATTGAAAGGGGATAGGGCAGTATTGCGTTTTATAGTACCTTATCGAAATGAAAAAGGGGGAAATATGAGTCAAGAGCTAAAATCTGAAAACCTTAATTTGAATTCTGTCAATCAGGATACAAATATGAAATCAATCCTTGTTGCTGAGGATGTTGATAGTAATTTCTTGTTATTGAGAGCCTTTTTAGGTAAAATGTATATTCTTATTCGGGCAAATGACGGTTTGGAGGCTGTGGAATTGTTTAAAAAGCATAAACCTGATTTAATTCTTATGGATATAAAAATGCCGAATATGGATGGTTTGGAAGCAACGAAGGCTATAAGGGAAATATCTAAAGATATACCCATTATAGCACTTACAGCATTTGCTTTTGACAATGATAGACAACAGGCTTTGTCGGCAGGATGTAATTCATTTCTGACAAAACCAATATCTAAGATGGCTTTATTAGAGATGTTGGATCAATATATATAATTGAGTATATAAAAATAAAAGACTTTGCTTAACCAAGCAAAGTCTTTTATTTTATAACCTTTTGGATGATTAAATTTCAATTGGTTTGTATTTAGGAACTAATGCTTTCATTACAACCCATCCAATAAGATAAGCTACGGCGCAGATGCAGAATATAATAAAGTATCCTGCCGGTTTACCGATAAATCCCATGAAAGCCATTTGCGTTTCGTCTGCGTGTACAAACAATATACCTGCGCAATATTGCAGAATCATTGAACCTACACCACCGGCCATACCACCTATACCGGTAATACTTGCGATTGCACTTTTAGGAAACATATCTCCTACGGTAGAGAAAATATTGGCAGACCATGATTGATGCGCTGCTCCTCCTATACCAATCATTATAACCGGGAACCATGGTGATATTGTTCCTAATGGTTGTGCGAAGAGCACTAATAATGGGAAGAATGCAAAAATAAGCATTGCTTTCATACGGGCAGCATAGGGATTCAAACCTGTCTTATTTATAATAATAGTTGGTAATTTACCGCCATAAATAGATAACATGGTGATGGCGTATAAAGTAAATATCAAAGCAACGCCTAAACCTTCGGAAGTTTTGATACCGAATTGTGTATTAAGGTAAGACGGAGTCCAGAATAAGAAGAACCACCAAACACCATCGGTCATGAATTTACCAAATGCAAATGCCCATGTCTGTTTATAGCTGAAACATTGCCAGAAGCTCATCTTTTTTTCTTCTTTTTCCTCTTTTGCAGGATTGGAACCTTCTTGATGGTCCTGTTCAATATAGGCAAGTTCCGCTTTATTTACGAATTTGCTTTTAGATGGAGCATTGTACATAAATACCCAGAATCCCATCCAAATAAAACCTAGTGCACCGATAACAACAAAAGCCATCTCCCAACCCCAAGCTTTTGCTAATAAAGGAATACTAAGTGGAGCAATTAATGCACCGATGGAAGCACCTGCGTTAAAGATACTTGTAGCATAAGCGCGGTCTTTTTTAGGGAAATATTCGGCAGTTACTTTGATAGCTGCCGGGAAGTTTCCGGCTTCACCCAAAGCCAACACGCATCGTGCTGCCAAGAAACAATACATACTTACTGTGGCTATTATTACGACTACATCACCGGTTGCTCCCGCTAATTCTGCTGCACTATGCAAACCAACGTGTGCTTCTGTTGCAACACCGCATAAAGCATGAAGACAGGCACCTGCAGACCATATACCGATTGCCCAGAGATATCCTTTTTTAGTACCCAACCAATCTATAAAGCGTCCTGCAAAGAGCATGCAGACTGCATATACAATGGAGAATACGGAGGTAATCGTTCCATAATGTGATTCATCCCAGTGGAATTCCGGTTTAATAAATTCATCCCATGTTAAGGATAGTACTTGACGATCTAAATAATTGACGGTAGTTGCAAAGAACAGCATAGCACAAATTGCCCATCTGTAGTTTGTCATTTTCTCGCCAACTTTCTGAAATGTACTCATGATAATTGATTTAAATATTAATAGTTTTATATTCGGATTCAAAATTACTTTTCTTTGTTTTATCCGGCTTCTAATATTTGCCTAAAAAGGTCTACATATTGTTTTAAAACTTTCAATATTGTCTAAAACTATAAGTAGATACCTAAAAATCAATGTGTTTTAATCAAAAACAGTGCAAATATATAGCGAATTATTAAATAAAGCAAGGAAAAAACACTTTTGTGTGCGCACACGAATGCCATTATGTATTGTCATTGCATTGATTACTAGTGAATTAATGTGTTTTGGCGAAATAGTACATTTGATAAATATGTTTTCTAACATATTTAGAACAAGGGGTGAACTGAAAAATACTTCAATAAATCCACCTTTTATCACGAAAAATCCACAGATACATGAAAAAGACTTCTTATTTTTGTAACATAGAATAAAATGTATTACTAGAATCATGAAAAACGGAATGAATAAAACCATTAGTAAGTTTCTTCTTTTAGGAGCTATATTCTGCTCAACCCAAGTGTTTGCTCAAAAGTCAATCAGTGATAAGTTACCATGGTCTATTAGAATGACGGAATCGGAAATGGTTCGTTGTCCTGAGTCTTGGCAATTGGACTTTCAGCCCAAATTGAAATGGGATTATTGTCATGGTTTGGAATTGCAGGCAATGCTGGATGTATATGATAGATATGGTGATGATAGTATATATGATTATGCTTTGGCTTATGCTGATACGATGATTATGCAAGATGGAAATATAAAAACCTATAAACTGAAAGAGTATAATATTGATCGACTGAACTCTGGGAAATTCCTTTTTCGTATTTATGAGCAGTCAAAGAATGAGAAATATAAAAAAGCGTTGGATTTGCTAAGGAGTCAGCTTGATACTCATCCTCGTAATGACGATGGCGGTTTTTGGCATAAAAAGATTTATCCTCACCAGATGTGGTTGGACGGGATTTACATGGGTGCACCTTTTTATGCAGAATATGCTTATAGGAATAATCGTCCGCAAGATTATCAGGATATAATTAATCAGTTTGTAACAGTGGCACGCCATACGTATGATCCGGTGAATGATGTGTTTCGTCATGCTTGTGATGTGAGTAAGCAGGAAAAGTGGGCCGATAAAATGACCGGGCAATCTGCCCATGCTTGGGGACGTGCGATGGGATGGTATGCAATGGCCCTTGTGGATGTACTTGATTTTATTCCCAAACATGAACCGAAGCGTGATACATTGCTCGTCTTGTTGGATAAAGTGGCGGAACAGGTTAAGAGGCTGCAAGATAAAAAGTCGGGTGTTTGGTATCAAGTGTTGGATAGAAGTGGAGACAAAGGAAATTATCTGGAATCTTCGGCTTCTACAATGTTCGTTTATACCTTATTCAAGGCTGTAAGAATGGGATATATTGATAAGTCTTATTTAAATGTAGCGGAGAAGGGATACAAAGGAATATTGAAGAACTTTATTGAGGTAGATGATAAAGGTTTGGTGACTATAACAAAGGCATGTGCCGTAGCCGGGCTCGGAGGTAAAGTTTATCGTATGGGAGATTATGATTATTATATCAATGAGAAGATTCGTGATAATGACCCGAAGGCTGTAGGACCTTTTATTATGGCAAGTTTGGAATGGGAGCGTTTGCATCCTTCTTATACAGTTTTGAAATAAAATTTAAAGATATACTAAAATGAATATTAGAAAAACATTATTATTACTGTGTGTGATTCTTTCGGGAACAGTTTTTGCACAGCAAGATGAAAACACAGCATTGGCTTTTCCTGGTGCTGAAGGATTTGGGCGATATACTACCGGTGGACGTGGAGGTAAAGTGATTTGTGTTACTAATTTGGAAGATTCCGGTGAAGGAAGTCTGCGTCATGCATTACAGAAGGATGGACCTCGTATTATTGTTTTTAAAGTTTCAGGAACTATTTTCCTGACCCGTTCTTTAGATATCAATAAGGGAAACGTTACTATTGCCGGACAGACTGCACCGGGAGAGGGTATTACTATTGCGGGTTATCCTGTAAAATTAAAGGCTGATAATATAATTATCCGTTATCTTCGTTTCCGTTTGGGTGATATTAATAAGGTGGAAGATGATGCCATTAATTGTGTCGGAGGACATAATGGCAAACCTGCATATAAAGATATTATTATCGATCATTGTACTATGAGCTGGAGTACGGATGAATGTGCAACGTTCTATGGTAATCAGAACTTTACTTTGCAATGGTGCTTGATCTCCGAAAGTTTGAGAAAGAGTGTCCATGTAAAAGGTAATCATGGATATGGGGGTATATGGGGTGGTGATGGAGCTTCTTTCCATCATAATTTATTGGCCCATCATGATAGCCGTAATCCTCGTTTCTGCCATCCGGGTATAACGAGTGTTGCCGGAGTAATCGATTTCAGAAATAATGTTATTTATAATTGGGGTAAAAACAGTTCTTATGGTGGAGATACCCGTACCATTAATATTGTGAACAATTATTATAAACCGGGACCTGCTACTGAAAAGAATCGTTCCCGTATCTTTCAGCCGTATTTGCCGTGTGGAAAGTTTTATATTGAAGGAAATTATGTAGAAGGTGAACCTAAAGTGACAAATAGTAATTGGTTGGGAGTTAAGCCTAAAGGAGAGGTAAAGATGGACACAGTGCTTCTTTGGTCTCCGTTACCTTATGAAGCGGTGAGTACACAACCTGCAGAACAAGCTTATAAATTGGTTTTAGAGAAAGCCGGAGCTTCATTAGTACGTGATAAAATTGACAGCCGGGTTGTTGAGGAAGTGAGGAAAGGAACTTATACATACGGAGATAAAGGTATGATAGATTCTCAAAATCAAGTTGGTGGATTTTTGAAGTTTGTTTCTCAAACTTCTATAGAATCGGATTCAGATAATGACGGTATGCCTGATATTTGGGAAGTTGCTAATAATCTTGATCCGAACAATCCGGAGGATGCTTCTGAATATACTTTGGATAAGCAATATACTAATATTGAAGTTTATATAAATTCATTGATTAAGTAAAGATGTCTGTCAGAGTATTTAGGCTTTTGCTCTTATTTCTTTGTTCCAGTCTTTGTGCTGAAGCAGAGATAAAGGATACATTGGTTGTAGCCCATGATGGAAGTGGAAAGTACGATAAGATTCAAGATGCTATTGAAAGTATTCGTGCTTTTATGGATTATACAGTTGTGGTATATGTAAAAAATGGAGTTTATAAGGAAAAAGTTGTAGTGCCCTCTTGGATAAAAAATGTGATTATTGTAGGAGAGGATGCTGAGAAAACGATCCTCACTTATGATGATGGAGCTAATATCAACAAAATGGGGACTTTTCGCTCTTATACTTTAAAAATTGAAGGGAGTGATATTACTTTGAAGAATATAACAATAGAGAATAATGCTCCTAAAGGAACAGGGCAGGCTGTAGCCTTACACACGGAAGGAGATCGGCTGATTTTTATTGGTTGTCGCTTTCTTGGGAATCAGGATACGGTATATACCGGAGCAGAGAGGACACGCTTGTATTTTTATAAATGCTATATAGAAGGTACTACTGATTTTTTATTCGGACCTTCTACTGCTTTGTTTGATTTCTGTCAGATTCACAGTAAATCAAATTCTTATATTACGGCTGCGGCTACTCCTAAAGAGGTAAAATATGGATATGTTTTTAAGAATTGTAGATTAACGGCAGATAATGGCGTTACGAAAGTTTATTTGGGACGTCCGTGGCGTCCGTATGCCTCAACTATATTTATGAATTGTGATTTTGGTAAACATATTTGTGCTGCAGGATGGCATAATTGGAAGAACCCGGATAATGAAAAAACAGCACGTTATGCGGAATTCATGAATAAAGGCGAAGGTGCCGACACAACAGGCAGAGTAAAATGGGCAAAGCAGTTGACGAAAGAAGAAGCGTTACTCTCTATCGAAAATATATTCGGAGAGGATATTAATTGGTTTCCATTCAAGTGATAACGAGTAATCATAGAATTATCTGTGGTAAAGTTAGGCATAGAGCTGTCTTATTACTGATGGTTAGCTTTTTCTTTTTTGCTTTCAAAGAAGAACAAAGAGACATCACAATCTTTATGATTGGTGATTCTACTATGGCTAATAAGAATTTAGTCGGTGGTAATCCTGAGCGGGGATGGGGACAGATGCTTCCCGGTTTTTTTACTGAAAATATTCGTGTCTGTAACTATGCGAAGAATGGACGCAGCTCGAAAAGCTTTATTGATGAAGGACTTTGGGATGAAGTAATCTCTCAGGTTAGAAAGGGAGATTATGTTTTCATTCAGTTTGGACATAATGATGAAAAACCTGATGAACTGCGTCATACGGTCCCGGGAAGTACATTTGATGATAATTTGCGTCGTTTCGTAAAAGAAACAAAGGAAAAAGGGGGGATACCTGTTTTGTTTAATTCCATAGTCAGACGTAATTTTCGGAATAACACGAATGCAATTCTTGAAGATGATGCACCTAAAGTTGTTTCTGCCATAAGTGAGCATCCTAAAGAAGGAGATATATTGATCGATACACACGGTGAGTATCTTAATTCACCTCGTAATGTGGCTAAAGATTTGGATGTGGTGTTTATTGATTTGAACCGGATTACTCATGATTTAGTGGAAGGTTTAGGACCTGAAAAGTCAAAGGAATTATATATGTGGATACCTCAGAACACCGTTCCGATATGTCCGAAAGGAAAAGAGGATAATACACATCTTAATATATATGGTGCAAGGGTAGTGGCAAAACTTGCTGTTACAGCTATAAGTGAAGCTATTCCTGAATTAGAGAAATATGTTTGTTATTATGATTTTGTCGTGGCCAAAGATGGCAGTGGTGACTTTTTTACAATACAGGAGGCTGTTAATGCCGTGCCTGATTTCCGCAAAGAAAGGAGAACTACTATTTTGCTTCGTAAAGGGGTTTATAAAGAAAAACTGATTATCCCGGAGAGCAAGATCAATTTATCCTTAATCGGGCAAGAAGGAGCGGTGATTAGTGGTGATGATTATGCTGCTAAGAAGAATCGCTTTGGCGAGAATATGTCTACTTCGGGATCTGCCTCATGTTATATATATGCTCCCGATTTTTATGCTGAAAACATAACTTTCGAGAATACGGCAGGACAAGTGGGGCAGGCGGTAGCCTGTTTTGTTAGTGGAGACCGTACTACTTTTAAAAGATGTCGTTTTTTAGGTAATCAAGATACACTTTATACTTATGGCAGATACAGTCGTCAATATTATGAGGATTGTTATATTGAAGGAACTGTGGATTTTATTTTCGGATGGTCTATGGCTGTCTTTAATCGTTGCATAGTACATAGCAAAAGAAATGGCTATGTAACAGCTCCTGCCACGGATCGGGGAAAAGCTTACGGTTATGTTTTCTTCGATTGTAACTTAACGGCAGACGATGATGTGGATAAAGTATATCTGTCTCGTCCATGGCGTCCGTATGCGCAAGCCGTTTTTATTCATTGTAACTTAGGAAAGCATATTTTGGCCGAAGGTTGGAATAATTGGAATAAAAAAGAAGCTGAGAAAACTGTTTTTTATGCTGAGTATGAGAATGTAGGGGAAGGAGCAAATCCCAAAGCCCGCGCATCTTTTTCAAGACAGTTGGAAAATATAAAAGATTATACAGTTGAAAAGATACTTTCGGGTGATGACGGATGGAATCCTACAACTGAAATAAAATAATCAGAACATCGTGAAAAACGATGTTCTGATATTGGATAAAATGCCTTTCTTATTTTTTTATGACTTTCTCTTTGTATTCTGTAGGAGTCATTCCGTATTTCTGTTTAAAGCACTTACTGAAATAACGAGGATCATTAATACCTACCATATAAGAGATTTGCGTCATATTAAATTCTCCGGTCTCAATCAATTGCGCTGCTCGCTTAACACGCATTTCTTTTATAAATTCGATAGGAGCAAGTCCTGTCAGAGTCTTTAATTTTTTGAAGAATACGGATCGGCTTACGGCTAATTCTTGTACAAGATCGTCCACTACCATATCACCGTTATCCATGTTTTTCTCCATCAGTTCAACTAATTTGTCCATGAATTTACGGTCACTGGATGACATCTCCGGTTGTATAGGAGCTTCCTTCTCTTCCTGTGCAGAAGGTATGTTCATTAAGTTAGCCCGATAGATTTCCTGGAGTTTCCGGCGTTGTGCCAATAGATTGTCTACTCTGGCCTTTAGATAAGTGGAGCTAAATGGTTTTGTGATATAATCATCCGCACCTAATTCCAACCCTTCCAATTTACTTTCAATAGACGCTTTTGCCGTTAGCAGTACAATAGGGATATGACTGGTAGAAATATTGGCACGTAGTTCCTTTGCTAATTCAATGCCATCTTTTTCCGGCATCATAACATCACTGATGATAATATTAGGGATGAACTTTAGAGCTTTGTTCCAACCTTCTATACCGTTTGCTGCTTCTATAACTCTGAATTCGGAGGAGAAAATGCTGCGTAAGAAGAAACGTAATTCTAAGTTGTCTTCTACTAAAAGCATGGTATCTTTTTGATTATCTTCTAAATCTATATTTATGTCTTCTTCAACTTCAGGAACAGAGGATTTCATATCGATGACTTTGATATTTGAAGCCATCGGTGAGTCGGAGTCATTCAGAATGAGTTCAACGTTTTCGTCATAATGTTCTTTTCCTTTGCGGAAGTTTACAGTAAAGCAGCTTCCTTCTCCCAATTCACTGTCTACTGTAATGGAGGCTTTATGCATTTCTACAAGCTCTTTTACCAATGAAAGTCCTATACCGGAACTACTTTGGTTAAATAAGTTCTTATCCATCAGGTTTTCAAAACGAACAAATAACGATCCTTTTTTATTCTCGGCAATTCCTATACCCTGATCTTGTACACCCAGTGCTACTGTCTTTTCATCTTCATGGATGAATACAGTAATCATTTTCCCTTGTGGAGTGTATTTGAACGCATTGGATAGTAAATTAAAGATGATCTTCTCAAATTTGTCTTCATCTACCCATAGTTTTAAACTTGTAGTCTCGCTTTCGAAAATGAAGTCAATATGATGCTCCTCTGCCATTGCTTCGAAATTGTCCATTATACGGCGTGTGAAAGGTACTATATCAATTTCTTGTACTTGTAGCTTCATTTTTCTGTTTTGTATTTTGCGGAAGTCAAGTATCTGATTAACTAACCGCAGCATGCGATCTGTATTGCGTTCCACTATCTGAAGCTGTTCGCGGGCATCTTCCGGAAGCCTTGTATTCTTTAAAACATATTCTACCGGACCTGCGATAAGTGTAAGAGGGGTACGAAGTTCATGAGATATATTGGTAAAGAAGCGTAGTTTTATGTCTGAAACTTGCTGCTCTACAGAAACTTCATGCTTTAGACGATATATAGTAAATAAGATATATACTGTGATTAAGATTATTATTATGATAAAGAGCACATAAAGCAAAAATGCAAGTGGTGTTTCCCAGAAAGAAGGAAGTACGGTTATATGCAGTGTACGTTCGTTTTCTACCCATACACCTTCGCTGTTTGTGGATTTGGCTTTGAGGGTATAATTCCCTTTAGGTAAGTTGGTGTATGTGGCTGTACGCTGCTTGTCTACATAGTTCCAGTCCTCGTCGAATCCTTCCAGAAAATAAGCATATTTGATGTTTTCCGGTTTTACCATATCCAATGCTGCATATTGTATAGTAAAGATATTTTCTTTATGGGAAAGAATCAGCTTGTTTGTATCGTCCAATCCTTTTTTCAGAATGGAGCCATCCTCTCCAGGCACTACTTCCACATTGGCTATGGACAATTTAGAGAATATCAGGGTAGGGACATAGGTACTTTTTCGAACGGAATCGGGAATAAAGCTAAGCACTCCGTTGCTTGTTCCGAAGTAAAGCTTATTATCACGTGATTTGGCCGAAGCCCCTTCATTGAAACGGGTACTGAGGTCGAAACGGCCTTCATCATAATTCTCAAATTTTTCAGTAGAGGGAACGAACTTGCTTAGTCCGTTTTCAGTGCTAATCCAGAGTTGTCCGTGATTATCTTCCTGAATAGAAAGCATTACGTCAGAAGGAGCGCCGTCTTTTACTGTATATGATTTGAATATGGCTTCGCCTTTTTCATTTATGGAAGTTAATTTATTCAATCCTCCACCGAAAGTAGCCAAATATAAATCTTTATTTTGGGTAGAGATAATCCAATGCACATCATTATTACTCAAACTATTTGTATTGCTTGGAACGCGGGAGTAATGATGAAATACAACATCTTCCGCATTCTTGAAGTTTTCATTGAAACAAAGTGCTCCGGTTGTTGTTCCTACCCAAATATTACCGGATTTATCGGTTGTAATATGGCGTACGCGATGGCAACGGTCTATTGGATATCCTTTTAGGTTATTACGATGATTGATAAAGGTGATTTTTTCATTATGATTGTCTATATAGTTCAAGCCACCTCCGAAAGTTGCTATCCAGATACGTCCCTTATGGTCTTCAAAGACGGAATAGACATCATTGTGGCTTAAACTGTATATGTCATCTGCATTATATTTATAACGGGTAAGTATATAATTGTCACCACTTTTTTGAGCACGTACCAGTCCATCCCCTTTAGTCGCAATCCATAAGATACCTTTGGAATCTTGGAAGAAGCAATAAACAACTCCTGTCATTGGTGCTCCTTTTTGAGATATGGTACCATTTTCGGTCAGATATCCCATATAAATGTTTTGGGGATTATAGAATCGGACAATACCTTCTTTTACGCTAACCCATAAGTTTCCATCCTTATCTTTAAGCAATGCACGCACCTCATTGCTAAGCGATTCATAGTCATGTGGATATGGCGTATCTAAATTAAACTCATTATTAGTAAAGGTTACTTTTTCCAATCCTTTAGAGTGGGAGCATAGCCATAAGTTGCCCTGACGATCGGACATGATGGAATGTAATTTATTAGAGAACTTCCAATCAGGTGATCCCGGTTTATTATAGAACGGTATCAATGTATTCTTTTCTCTGTCGAAATAAGACAGTCCTCCACCATAGGGATGTACCCATAATCTGTCGTTTACGTCTTCATGTATATGGAATGCAGGTTCCGAACGTGCCGCATTTCCGGGTTCTGTGACGAGTATTTCCCGTTTTAAGTTCTTGGTAAACGGATTGAAATGACATACTTCTCCGCGTTTATTAAGTTCAAACCATAATTCATGATGCTTATCTACATAGGTAGACATTATTTTAATGCCGGATAATTCAGGGTTTGATTCTTTTGTATATGGAGTTATTTTTTGAGTTTTCAAGTTGTATACGTAAAACCCTTCGGTACGCGTTGTTGCTACAATCTCATCTTTTGAAAGGGTGTTTATTTCTATGATATTGGCTTTTACCGGTAGTTCTAATAGTTGGAATCTGCTTCCGTCTTTTTGATAACGCCACAATCGTCCTTTATCCGAGCCAAAAAAGATTTCATTTCCGTGTTCTTGGAAGGAGTAGAAATATTGTTTCCTGTCCGAACCAGTCTCTTTCGTTTCAACGAAATAAGAAACAGGAATATTACTATCCGGCTTTATTAAAGCCAGACCATTGTCTGTAAGCAACCATTCGTTACCGGATTTGTCGGCACAAGCCTTAATAACTTTTTGGCATGGGAACAGACCGGACTTTAAAGAATAGATTTCTGTGGACAGTTCATGCGTCTTTTCATCTGTCGTAGCACGGATTGCACCATCATTTTCGGTCAGTAGCCAAACACTACCTTGAGGCATCACTTCGATTGACTGTATGTTAATGTTGCTGCCCTCACCGGAAGAAGGAACCTGTTCAAACGTTTCCGTACTGGGATCAAATCTGTGTGCACGGTTATCGTAAGTCAGAACCCAAAGATAACCGTATTTATCTTCTTTTATAAAGTCCACACGGTTGTTGGTCAGACTGATAAAGTTGCCCTGACGAGCCTTATAGGTTTTAAAATTATAGCCGTCGAATTTATTGATACCGTCCCAAGTGGCCAGCCATATTAATCCTTTATGGTCTTGCATTATACTCATTACAGTGTTTTGCGATAGACCATCCTCGGAAGAATAATGCCTGAAAGAACATTTTAATTGTGCGGATGCGGATATACTTATCAATAAAGCAAGAACTATAAATAATCTGTGTTTCATCATGGTCCTTTTAAGTTATTATTAGCATTCAAAAATACATAAAATATAGTAAAGCAGGAAGTATAGGACCAATTATTTCAGTGATAAACTAAATAATCAAGTGATATGAACTTCTATATGGATGATGCGTTTGCCCTTGCTTGAACGGAAGGATGAGCATGGGCAAACGACAGGCTTTCCATAGTGAAACGCAAGGCTTGCCATGGCTGAACGAATAGGAGGTACGGAGGACTAAAATAAAAAGAGCCGCTTTCTCTATGATGAGAAAACGACTCTTTGAAAAAGTGATACTCTTAATTCAATAAATCAAGTTATTTTTTCCATCTTGGGTCGCCCATAATACTTCCGCGTTTACCTCCTGATAAGCATGGTGAACTGCTGCTTAATGTGAAGTCACCGGTTTCAGGTGCTGCAAACATCGGATCGGTATTCAGACGGTTACCTTCTTCAACATGCCACTGTGCAGTAGCGTTACTGGTGAAGTTTACATTGAATATACAGTTATAACTGTATTCCAATGTTGAACCGCTAGCCGGTGTAGCTTTCCCGTCAGCATCTTTATCTTGAGGCATTGTCCATCCTTTACCTGTAATATTGGAGAAGATGTTGTTTGTAATAAGGTAAGTACCCTTACTGCCGTTATTGAAATCGATGAATGACTGGCTGGAAGCATTGGTATTGTAGAATGTACAGTTGCTCAATTCAAAGTTTTGACTGTTTTCGTTCTTTGCCACACGGATAAACGCTCTTTCCATATTGTAGAAGGTACTATTCGTAATCTTCATATTTGTAACGGTAACGTTACGTAAATCAATAACCTGTGCGCTCTTACCGGCACTGATGTCATGAACAATACTATTATCTATGAATACATTACAAGAGGTATCATCCGGACCATAGCAGATTAATGCTTTATTGTAGTTAGAAATCTCACATCCGCTGATAACAAGTGAATCGATACTTGCGAAAGCTACACTTTCCGCATCATTTCCGGCTTTTGCCAAATTAAATGTATTCTCTCCGGAAGCACCATCTCCTGTGATGATTAAATCATTGAATGAAACCTTTCCAAGAGTTCCGCGAAGATTTACTCCGTCCGGAAGATAGAATTGAGTCGGAGCATCTGATGCTGATTCGATAGTTACGGATTTTGTGATATTAAGTGCAGAAGAGAATTCATAAGGAGCTCCTTCGGAAAGTGCTTTTACACGGATCACCCATCCCGGTTCTACAGCTTTTAACTGTGCGAGTAATTCATCAACGCCGGTTACGATGACTTCGTTTGCACTGCGGGTTGTAAATACTACTTTACCTCTACGTTTGCCTTCATTATAAATAGATACGGAATAAACGGTAGAAGGCGTTAGTCCTTCGAATGTATAGGAACGTGCATCTATTTCTTCCGGTGTAAGCAGGTGTTCATCTTTGATTGAGCCGTCTGCGTTTCTTAAAATCAGTTGGTCTACATCGGTTATTCCTTCTTTCCAGCGTACAATGACACTAGTATTATTAACATATTCTTTTTTGAAAGTGTTATTGGATGTAGAGAAGATGTTTTCACGGTAAGGAGCGAATTTCATTGCTTCTAACCATTCGGAATCACCCACACCTTGCAATGCACTGAATGCACGGATACGTACATAAAGAGAGTCGAGATCGGTACTGTTGATTGCTACTCCGTCTGTTACATGGAGTGTGGTTTCTTTTAAATCACTGTAAGTATTAGTTTTACCTTCAGAGAAAGTTTCATCTTCAGAGATTTGTACTTCATAAGAGGATGCATTCTTACTTGGATACCAAGAGAAATCTACATAACCGTCTCCTGTGTTGTCAACAGTGATTTCAATAGGACGGAAAATGCGTGATTGCGTCATATCCTCGTCATCATTGCAGGCAACGAGTAATGCCGTTGCCGCAATAAATCCTAAAAAATATTTTTTTATTTGCATAATATATCTTTTTACAAATGTTCTTAATTATAAATTAATAAGCGGATAAATATCCGTAGTTAGATAATGCTCCCTGGCTGTTGCTGATTACCACATCCATGATCGGTAGTAATTGACGCTCATCAGGATCTTCACATTGATAAAGGGCTTTGTTTACGTAAGCATCTTCATCAAGTAATAATTTACCTGTACTACTGTCAGTAGCTGTAAGCCATGATTTCTTTTTCCAACCTTCGGCTTTATCTTCATCTGTATTTCTTGGAGTATCTTCTCCTCGGTTTAATCCCCAAATCTCTAAAGTTTGATTATCTGCATTTAATTTGTAATAAACGTCAGCCGGAACTCCGGAATAAGCACCGCTTTGTTCACGGAGGTCACTTAGATTGGCTTTAGCTTCATCCATCTTGCTCTTTAATGCTCCCCAACGCATTAAATCCCATTTACGAATATTTTCACCACAGAATTCAAATGCACGCTCGTTTACAATTGCATTCAAGAAACCTTCTTTTGTGGTATAATCACCGCAATAGTTCATGTGTGCTTCATTATCGGAGAATGCTCTTTTACGTATAGCTTCCAAATATCCGATAGCTTCAGTAGTAGGAGCGGATTCCAGTTCATTGATAGCTTCGGCAGCCATCAGAAGAATGTCTGCATAGCGGAGTACACAGTGTGCGATACCATCATCATTACTGCTAAGGAAATTGTCTTTCATCCACTCGGCACGGAACTTTGCCAGATAGAATTTGTTGACGCTTGTTAATGTTTGCACATCGTCAACCCATTTGTATGGAGCTGCTGTTACATCACGGCGAGTGTCACCGGTTTGGAAATCATAAAAGAATGATGGTACTACGCTGATTTCACCTTTAACGGTAATGCTGCTGTATTTATCTCCGGATAACTTTTCATATTCTCTGCGAAGGCCGAGATAACTGACGTATTCACCACGACTGGAACTAAATGGCATTTGGAAAATGATTTCGCTTCCTGATGCAAAGTTGCGTTCACATATTCTTTTGAATACATCTTCATAATTACCTAATGTACGTGGATCTTGAGCAATGATGTCTTTACATTCGTCGCGTGCGATTGTATATAATTCCGTTCTGCGTGCTGCATCCACTCTGTAATGTGTATTAATAGTCTGATAATCTTCAGACACTTTCATTTGGTAACCTGCCGCCATTAAAGCTATTCTTGCACGGAGTCCTTTAATAAAGGTCGTGGATACACGTTGTGTGTTTGAATACTGTGTTTTGCTGTATGGTAAAAATTCTTCGGCTGTTTTCAAGTCATCAAGAATCCGGTTATAGATACTATTACGGTCACTTTTCTTCATGTAAACATTATCAGCAGATACCGGCTCAAAACGTGCGGGAACATCTCCCCAGTATTTGATTAAATCATTGTAGACCATAGCACGAAGAGTCAATGCTTCGGCAAGTAAGGTTCCCATTTGATTTTCTTTTGTCGGATTTCCAAAGTCTTGGATTCCTTTAATAACTAAATTAGCCTGTTCAACGATGGCATACATACGGCTCCATGGGTCTGAACTGTTGGAGTCATTGAATCCATCAGTCATACTTGATGTTTGTTGGTAAGTAGCCAATGCTGTACGGTCGGTTTTTCCGGCTGCATCTTTTGAGTTCGAATGGGTTTCGATATCTGTATTTACACCCATATAACAAATCATACGGTTACGATAAGAACGATTCTCTGTCATCAGGTTGTAGATACCCATCACAGCACCTTCCGTCAGGTTCGGGTCACTGTATAATTCTTCGTCTGATTTGGAAGAACTGGCACCGGAATCCAAATAGTCATCGCAAGATGTATTTAGAAGTAGTAATCCGGCAACTAATATATAAAATAGATTCTTCATTTTATTTACTTTATTATTGTTAGAAAGTTAAGTTAATACCAAAGTTATAAGTACGGCTTTTCGGATATGCAGAATAGTCTACTCCCGGTGTAAGAGGAGTTTTTGTTCTTGTATCTACTTCCGGATCAAAGCCAGAATAACTAGTGATGCAGAATAAGTTGGTTGCAGTGAAGTATACACGGCATTGTTGCATGAATACTTTCTTTATCCATTCTTTAGGTAAACTGTAACCTACAGTCAGGTTATTCATTCTCAAGAATGAACCGTCTTCTACCGCCCATGAGTGGAATACGAATTGGTTATAAGGAGACCATAAAGAGGTATTGGCATTTGCAGCTGTTAAAGCAGCTTTATCTGTAATTACTGCTCCGGTTTGCCAGTCAATGTTGGTCCAACGGTTACCTAAAGCCATATCTGTAATCATGTTACGATATTTGTAGTTATTGTTGTTTGAGGTGAATTCTATCTTATTTGCGTTATAGATATCATTTCCATAAACAAATGTAAAGGCACTTGACAAATCGAAGTTCTTGTAACGGAGATTAATACCGAAACCACCGGTGAATTTAGGAGCGGCGTGACCGATAACCTGACGGTCATTTGCGTCAATCTTTCCATCTTTATTCACATCTTTAAGCTTTAAAGCACCCGGTCCCCATGATTTTCCGGTTATACTGCTGTTATCAGCCGGACCGGAAACATAATTTCCTTTTTCGTCTGTAACGACTCCTGCCAATACCCATTTACTTCCATCCCAATTAAAATCATCCACGCTATATCTGCCTTCCGTTACATAGCCGTACATCAAACCGATTTCTTGTCCTACGTATACGCGGTAATCATCAGACATGGTACTGGTCCAAGTGGAACCTGCAATGATTTGTTTCAAACCACCGAGTGATTTAACTTTACCTTTATTCTTACTGATATTAAAGTTTATATCAAATCCCCAATCTTTTGTATCGACAATCACGCCATTTAATTGGAACTCAATACCTTTATTAGAAGTTTCGCCAATATTTCTAGCTTGTGTATTATATCCTGTTCCATTAACCGGGAAGTCAATCAACAAGTCTTTGGTATTATTGGAATAAAGCTCAATAGAACCATTTAGGCGGTTATTCCAAAAACCGAAATCTATACCAAGGTTACGTGTATAGGTCGTTTCCCATTTCAGATCTGGATTGTAAAGTTGAGTTCCGGTAGTCCAGTAAGAAGTTCCTTGTTCCAAATAAGCCGTATTCTTTGCTGAATACATAGAACGGTATTGATCAGAATCAATATTATTATTTCCTGCTGTACCATAGCTGAAACGTAGTTTTAGGTTTGATAACCATTTGGAAGCCCCTTGCATGAATTTCTCGTCAGAAAGTCTCCATGCCACTGCTACTGAAGGGAAATATCCCCATCGTTGTCCCGGAGCAAATATGCTTGAACCGTCTGCACGGAATGTTGCTGTTAACAGATAACGTCCCATCAAATCATAATTGGCACGACCGAAGAAAGATAACAGTTTAACGTCCGGGTCTGTATAATTATTGAAAGACGAATATTTTCCGTTTACTGTGTATTTGAATGCATCTTCAGGTGAGAATGCATCGGATATGCCATCTATCTGATTCGTAACCGTACGACTACGTGTTGCCATTGTCTCTTCACCTAATAATACAGTCAACTTATGGATTTTCTTGAACGTAGCATCATAGTTGATTGTATTGGTGTTACGGAAACGATTGAAATATTTTGTAGTAACAGTTAAAGCCGGTTCATTCTGCACAGAGCTGTTTTGTCTTGCATAATAAGTGCTTTTACCGTAATAGCGGTTTTCCAGTCCGGGCCTGTTTTCGTAGCCTAATTCGGAACGTATGGATAATCCTTTTATCGGTTTGATTGTAACCCCACCATTATAACTGTAAATTTGGTTGTCTTTATAGCGGTATGTGTCACGAATCATTGTTGTTGGCGGGAATAATGAACCTACTTCTTCTTCGTCATCGGTTCCTGCTGTAACATTTCCCATGGCAATCGGAGTGTAGATAACACTATGTTTTAGGCGTGAGTCGTTAGTCGACTTTTCACTTTTTACATCATTTGCACCACCACCATTGATATCGGTATCTGTATAGCGTGTAGAAAAATCCAGATTCAACCATTTAAACGGTTTAGCTTTGATTTTTGCACTTAATGCATTACGTGTGTAATCGGAACCGGCCATGATAGCTTTATCATCTACACGGCTATAACTTATATTATAGCTAATCTTATCAGTACCACCGTTTATGCTGACATTATTGTTGATTGTATATCCGGTACGTCCGAATACTTCATCCACCCAATCTGTTCCTTCTATGGTATTGTAGATATCCATATCTTGGAACTTACCAAAATATGGTTCGTATTGGTCACTGATTTTATTTGCGATAGCAGCTTCTTCATATTGATGTGCAGCAAATTCGTATGGAGAAAGTACATTTAATTTGCCGGCAAGTTTTTTCCAACCGTAAGAACCATTATAAGAAACGGAGAATTTACCTTCTGTCGGAGATTTGGTCGTGATGAGAATAACACCGTTTGCACCACGGGCACCATAAATTGCAGTAGAAGAAGCATCTTTCAATACAACGATGTCTTGGATGTCAGTAGAAGGAATATCGGAAATACTATTTACCGGGAATCCGTCTACTATATAAAGAGGTGTATTGTCGCCGGTAATAGAACCTCCACCGCGAACGCGTATCTTAACATCTGCATCAGGTGAACCTTCTGTTGTGGTAACTTGTACACCGGCCATCTTACCGCTTATAGCTTCCGCTACATTGGCAACCGGTATATCTTTCAACGCTTCGCTATTGATTGTAGATACGGAACCTGTTAAGTCTTTCTTTTTTGCCGTACCGTAACCGATAACTACCACTTCATCCAGATTTTGTGTATCATCTTCTAAAGTAACATCGATTCTGGTCTTACCTTTTACATTGAACTCCTGTGTTTTCATACCGATATATGATACAATAACCGGAACTTTACCGGAAACTTTTAAGGTGAAATTTCCGTCGAAATCAGTAATGGTACCATTCGTTGTGCCTTTCTCGAGAATAGATGCACCGATAATCGGTTCTCCTGTTTTGTCTTTCACATTACCTGTGAGGGTAATGGTCTGCGCCGATACGTTTAATGATATCGCTGCTAATAGTATTAGAAGCAAGGTGCGCATGTTTTTCAAATTGTTAGACATTCTTTGCATGTTTATTAATTGATAAATACGATTTAATTAAAATTCAATGAATTAAGTGTTAATCATCGCTACAAAGATATGTGGTCATAGGAGAGTCATGTGTGTAATTTTTGTTTTTAGGATGGAATTAATTGTTATAGGTGTTTTAAAACAGATATTTAACAGTTTGATTCGTTCATGGTATTAAGCGGAAATTTATAGGGGTTTCTTTATACCCGTTTATTGATACGCAAAGAAAAGAAATAGCAGATAAATCAGCAAATTCTAAATGTTATTATTGTTTTGCTGACTAAGTATTTAACATCTTCACTTGGATAATATTTCCCCTTCAAAAAACAAAATTTACCAATAGCTATGGATGTAATCCAGTAATTTAGCACTCAGGAAAATATTAATTTTAAAATGAAGAATAACATGAAAAACAAGTTACTTTTATTTTTGACCTTTACGTTGGGTAGTTCCTTATTATATGCACAACCGGATTTTTCAATGGTTGGATATGCTGCAATGGAGGGCGAAGGCAGTTTTTATCAAAAGGGTGGTACAACCGGTGGCGCAGATGGAGAAATTGTTACTCCCGCTACTTTTACTGAATTAAAAAGATATGTTGAGGATGCTACTACTCCTTATACTATTTTGATTACTAAAGAGTTTACGACTGATACTCCGTGCTTTGTTGATGGAGACGGACATATTTCTACTTCCGGTACGGCTTCTACTTATGGTGAAATATTAAAAGTAGGTTCTAACAAAACATTGTTAGGCGTAGGGAACGATGCTTTTTTCAATCGTATAGGATTGGTTATCCAAACGCAGAGTAATATAATTATTCGGAATATTAAGTTTACGATGAAAGATGTTCCAGTTGTGAAAAGTGGTGAGAATAAAGTGATTGCTTGGAGAGATGGTGCGGAAGTCGTACTTGGTGATCCGGATTGTATCAGTATTCAGGCGGACAAAACAAGCGCAAAGACTGATTATGGACATCATTATTGGATAGACCATTGTGAATTCTTTAATGAGAACGGTGTAAATAAAGACCGTTATGACGGATTACTTGATATGAAGAATAATGTGCAATATACAACTATTTCTTGGTGTAAATTCCATGAACACAGTAAGGCTTGTCTGAGTGGTAAGGGAAATTCGGATATGTATCCTCGTACTGTTACCATGCATCACAACTATTTTTTGAACATACAAGGTTCTCGCTTACCCTTGCAGCGTGGTGGTACCTATCATTATTATAATAATCTGCAAGAGAATTGTCAGGATGGTTATGATTTGCGTAGTGGTGCCATTGCATATATTGAAGGCTGTTATTTTAAAGATGTGAAATCTCCGGTAATGCCAAGCGGTGAGGGGGAAGGAGCCACACTAGTGGATCTCATCTTTGAGAATTGTAAGAGAATCCCGCAAGAGTATGCAGAAGAAGGAGTGAAATATGATAAACTTTATGAGATCCCAACTTCTGATTATCGTCCACCTTATACATATAAGGCTGATGCTGCGTCTGAGGTTCCGGATATTGTTCCTGTTTATTGTGGAGTGGGTAAGATTGATGGACCTACTTTTATTCAAATAGTAGATGGCAATAAAGAAGTTATAGCAATAGAATATTATGATTTTAGCGGTTTAAAGTTATCAGCTCCGATGAAGGGGATAAATATCGTTCGTAGTATTTATAATGATGGTTCTGTTGAGGCGGCAAAAATGGTTATAAAGTAAGAATGCAGACCTTTTGAAACTTATTTACTATTTACAGAATATCTTTCTCTAATTTTAGTATTGTAGAAACTGTTCTGAAAAATTTATATTAAAAGATTTACCCCTGCTACAGCTTTGTAACAGGGGTAAGTTCTTTCTCTTTCTTAAATGATATTCTCTGTGATTTTTAAACTACTTTTAAAATCTCAGCTTTATACCGCCATTCATAACAAATCCATCCAATGGAGCATAAATGTCCCGAAAAACAGGATTAGAAATACTGCCTGTATAGATTGTATCAAAACGAGTTTGTCGTCTGTCTGTGAAATTTTCAAAATTGGCATATATAGAAAATCGTTCCCATATTTTTTCAATCATGAATCCACAGACAACATATTGTTTTCCTTTCAATCCTTCACTTAATTTCTGAGGGCTGAAATAGTATGCTTCCAAACCAATTTTCCATTTATCTTCTACTTCATACATTAATATACCGTTTAAACGATGTTTTGGGGTCAGTATATTCTCGTACTTTACAGAATTCTCAGTAGTGTGGGTGTCTGTAAAAGTATATCCTAGATATAAATGGAAATCTTTATATCCGATCTTCACATTTGTTTCCCCACCTTTAGTGTCCATGTTGCCCGTTATATTATTGAGTCTGTATAATCCGTTTTCCGAAGATTGCAGTAAAAGGGGGGTATCAAGATACGTATAAAAGAATAATTGATTGACGCTAAATGTTATGTCCCCTTCACAGAATGAGGTGACATAGTTAAAATCGATATTCACCCCGTAACTTCTTTCAAGTTTATTTTTGTTCTTGTCAATTGGTAACACACACTGATATTGTAAACGTTCGCTATCTTCCGTAAAGATAGTTGGAGCCTTATATCCGAATCCACCACCTAGGCGTGATGAGAATTTATCAGTTATTTTGAAGTGGGCAGAAATACGAGGAAGTACGGCTATTCCATAATTGGGGACATAATCTGTTCTTAACCCGGTTTCAAGATTGAGCCATTTCGTTGTTCTCCAGTTGTTTTGTATAAAAGCGCCCATTATGGTTTGGTTATAATTCCTTAGTTGAAAATCTGTTAGTTTCTTTTCATTGAATTTGTCCGTCCAAAGATTTAATCCTGCAACCCACTCTGATTTTTTGGTAGTATGTATATATGATAGCTCGCTAAACGTTGAAATCTGAGTACCTTCAAAGGAATAATCGGGTATACTTATATTTCTTTTGAAATAAGTTACGCTGTTTTTTAGATCCAACCTGTTTTTTTCATTGAATTTATGTTTGAATGTCAGTTGCGTAGAGTGTCTTTGAGTTTTGTTCTTCTCAAAATAAGAATGTACATCACCTCCTTTACCTTTGATATATTGGATGTCTCCTCCTAAACGGTTTTCAAACATAGTATTTAATCCTATGCTCATTTGCGTGTTTTCTGTGAAATAAAGAAATAATTTCGGATTAAGAACGTATCTGTCATATTGGGGAATCGCTGTAAAATCCGTATTCGAGGGGGCATAGGCCCAATTCTTATTATATGAAGCAAAAATAGTTGTTCCGATTTTGTCAAATCGTTGACCGTAGAATCCACTTACATCCAAGCCTTTTCCTGATGTTCCATTAAAATGTAGGCTTAAGTCCTTTTTTTCTTCTGGTGTTTTGGATATTAGGTTTACTAAACCAGCTATTGCACCACCACCATATAAAGTAGATGTTGCCCCTTTGATAATCTCAACTTGTTTTAAATCAAGAGGAGGAGTCTGTAATAGCCCCAATCCACTAGCTGCACCTGCAAAAACCGGAAAACCATCTTTTAATATTTGCGTATATCTGCCATCCAAACCTTGTATACGAATAGCTGCATTTCCTGATGTGGCAGATGTTTGTTGGGTAATGATTCCTGTACTTTCATTCAATAACATACGAATATCTCCAGGTTTCATACTTCCTTTTTCCCCCAACTCTTCACTTGATATAAATTCGACTCGAGTTGGTATGTTTTGAATGGTTCGTGTTCCTCTAGTAGATGAAATAACTACTTCTTCTAGCATTTCCTCATCCGGCTCTAAGAATATTTCAATAGGATCAGTTGTTGGTAAAGGAAATAAAAATGATTTTGTTTTAGTTTCATACCCGAGATAGCTAAATGTGATATGTTGCTCTCCATCAGGTATGTTTAATATAGTAATTATGCCGTTTTCATCAGAACTTGCTCCATTAGTCGTTTTGTTTAGTGTAGCATTTACTCCGATTAAAATGTCCTTACTTTCATTATCTTTTATAATGGCTTTAAATATATTTTGCGACAATATATTTTGTACTGACAATATGCACATTGCCAGTAATATAAATCTTATCTTCATATTTCTATTATTGGTAAAAAATAAGTGTATAACAATTCTACGATGAAGTTAGTATTCATCGCTAAACATTAATATAATACTTTTCAGACGTTAATCTATCTTTGGTGGTTGCCAAATAGAAGATGAAAATTGAGGAATCAGTTTATCTCTGTAAAAAGAAAGGAGATTGTCATTTAATAAGACTCTCACGACAGAAAATGAATGAAATAATCTAGGGACAGGACAGCCGGTGCAAGTATTACAATGTAAAAAGGGAGAACAACAACAGTCGGTGCAAGAACAATCATTATCAGTGCACGCCTCTTCTTGTGCTTCGTTCATACTTTGGAACAAACATTCATCTTTTAAAAAACAAGGAACTGTCGATAGTAGTAGTACCCATAAAGCTAATATGTAAGACAAATATTTCATTTACACCGATTAAAATCGGTGCAAATATACAATCTTTATATTCTTTGGCAAAGTCTTTTCTTATTAAATCAATTTTAGTATATCTTCGGCATTATCTACAATATAATCGGGTTGGAATTTCTCTAATTCTTGTCTTGGGCGAAATCCCCATGTTACGCCTACCCCGGTTACTTTTGCGTTTTTTGTCGTTTGCATGTCTACTCCGGAGTCTCCCACATATAGTACTTCATCACGGTTTACCTTGGCAATGGAAATGATTTCGTTGACAACGATAGGGTCCGGTTTGACAGGAATACTTTCTCTCTGACCTAAAATTGCTATGAAGTGAATGTTAGGAAAATAATGTGCTATCAGCCTCTGAGTGGCACTTTGATATTTATTTGATGCTACTGCGAGCATTAATCCTCTTTGTTGCAGTTCCCGTAAAAGTTCCGGAATATCGGGGTAGGGGGTACTAAAATCGGTATTATGAGCATCATAATGTTTAAGAAACTCTTTGCGTACGGATAAGATGTTTTCTTCTGTCTTTTCTCCTTCGGGGAGTGCACGTTCAAAGAGTTTGTTAATACCATTACCAACAAAGAAATTATATTCACTAACATCATGCTGTGGAAATCTGCATTGCTTTAGTGCATAGTTAGTGCTGTTTGCTAAGTCGGCTATCGTATTAAGCAGTGTTCCATCAAGGTCGAATATTACCAGTCGTTTCATAAATTATCGTTTAATGGGGCAAAGTTAAAGAAAATAATTGGTGTAGTAGTTGAATTTTTATTTTTGAAATATAAAGATATATAGATAAAAAAGGCGGAACTTGTAAAAGCCCCGCCTGATAATGTGTTGAATATTAAAACTTTATTTGATATAAGTCTTAGTAACTTGTACTGAACCGTCTTCGTAGATGTTCTTAACAATGTTCAAACCTTTTTGAGCTTCAGCCATTTTAACACCTGCTACATTGTAATATTCTGTTCCGATGATTACTTTTTCTGCAACTGATGAAGCAATATTATTGGGAGTATCACCATTATCAAATGCAAGATAATAATAGTTGATAGAGCCGGTTGGTGCGCTCAATACTAAATCACCTGCTCCTGAAATATTAACTTTTACATAAGGATAGATACTTCTGGTTTTTGTTTCTCCATTATCATCTGTATAGGTTTCTTTTTCTGCTTCTGATTCCAATAATATTTTATTAAGAACTTCTGTTCCGTTAAATGTTCCTACGATGTTACGGTCTGTAGCGCTGTTGCTACCTGTACGTGCTGCAATAATAACTGTACCTGCAGAAGGACAAGCGATTTTTACAGTTCTATCATCGTCTTTACTGGTTCCTGCTGTTTTCAGACGTGTTGTATAAGTAACTCCGTCTTCAAATTTAGAGGAATTAGCATCAACAGACATTGCATTCTTTTCACTTGCGGTAAAAGTGAAGATACCTTTGGTTACTACTGAAGTGATGTTTTTCTCTCCTTGTTCCCAGTCATCGAAAACCACAGAGTTTTGTGCACTCACTGTTCCAAACATTGTTGCTACGAAAGCAGCCACGAAAAGTAATTGTTTCTTCATGATAGTAAAAATTTTAAGTTTATAATTAATTTTGTTTTGTCTCGTTTGACATAGGCAAAGGTAGCCTGAAGCGTAGATACTGATGTGTAAAAATCAGCAATTACTGTGTAATATTTGGTGTTTCGTATTGTTGGTATGAAATTAATCATCAAGGATTTTAAAATAATCATCGGGTTGATTGAGCACAAACACCTCGATGTTTTTAAAAAACATAAGGTTGATTGAAAAAGGATCTTTTATTAATAGACAAATGGAGTTTCTTTTCGCAAGTTTCATCTTTCAGCTTGTATAAATAGTAACTGATAATGAATGAATTATCCTGAATGATGTATAGGCTGATTTGAAAGATGAAAAGGTTCAGTCATTTCTTTTTTATTGTAGAGAAATATATCTTTGACTCTTTGCGGGCTGAAACTTTTGGGGGAGAAAGGTTCAGGATAACGCATTGATAATCAAACAATAATTTGTACGCTGAAGGATTGAAAGAAGTTTTGGAGTAATCTCTGTTTTATTGCCTTTTAGAGTTAGGAGAAAAGGCAATAATTGTTTTTTTATAAACATACGGTCCTTTGTTCGCAAACAAGTATCGTTTGCGAACAAAGGACCGTATGTTTGAAATGCTATATTACTTGATAATTTTGACAGTACAAGGGTGCTCTAATTCTTGTTTCCATTCTTGTACATAGGCAAACCATTCTTCAGGAGATTTGTACCCGAATGTCTCTTTCATAGAAGTAAATGTTATATTATAATTGAAAGAGTTATGGCCTTCATTACCTACGGTGTAGAGGTAATTGCTTTTATCTTTTACCTCCTCTTTTACATATTTTTGCGGTATGTAAGTGGCGAGCCCTACTGTTTCTTTGGCGTATTTTATGGTATCATTAACCGGCCAATCCGTTCCCCAACATGCTATTAATCCTTTGTGATCAGAGAAGGATACTGATTCTTTAATATCTTGTACACCGGTACAAAAGACTTCTTTTTTTAATGGTTCTTCAAAAGAAATATAAACCTCTGCATCTCTATGACCTGCATACAGAATATATCGGGTAGTCATATTGAGTTTTGAGCCTTGGTATAACCAATCATTATCTTCTACCTCAACAACCGTACGGATAGGGCCTGCAGCCATAATTCTTTCTGTCCGGTATCTTACCGGCTCTACGTGAGTTGCTTTTTTACCATTCCATCCTTTTAGTGTACCTACACCACAGCTGCCACTGACGCGAAGTACATCATCACCGAATCCTTTGGCTAGTTGTTCGTCATTAGGGTAGAATCCGCTTTCTTTTAGTTCGAAGCCTTTATTAAACTTACCATAAATATCTACTGTCTGTTTCTGGTCGAAATAGATTCGGTAAATGACTAATTCGGATTCGAAAGCCGGTCCGTGATGATGAAGCTGATTATAAACATTGCTTGTTCCGGGAATTGTAAGTGAAGTGATAGGTACATGTTTACCTTTTTTATCACTAATCAACATATCGGCATATACTCTTGATTCATATTGTTTGTTTGATTCTTCAGAAGAAAAAGTAATTGTAACTTTTTTGCTGCTATTTGCCGGCATATCTATAACGAAAGCTAGTTCATCGGCTATGCGGTCTCCATTTAAATCATCCAATTGCGAAGGAATTTCCTTGTTTTGGTCTTTTATTATTGCCGATTTTATTGGGAATCCAACACTGATCTCATTAAGTTTGATTGCAATCGGGGCATCCGTTTTGTCTTGTTTCCAATTATTTTGAATTTCTACAGTGACATTCTTCTCTGTTGCTAAGATATTGAGTGAACACCATAATGCAATTGTAAAATTTAATATCTTCTTCATGTTGTTATGATAGTAATTTATAAAAATGAAATTCTGAATGCGATAAGGTTATCAGGTTTCATCCATAGATAACTTTATCGCATTCAGAATGGCAAAGTAAAGAAAATAATTTATTTTAAACTAATAATCTTTTCTGTATTTCCTACTTCCGGTAGTTTATTGTCATTAATAGTAATGTTTTTTACATTTCTCATACGTACTTCCGGACCTTGTTTGGGGCTAATACTTACATTCTTCATTACTACTCCGTCTGCGTTGTTTAATACAGCACCTTCACTTGCATCAGTAATGATAACGTCCTGAATATTTACATTCTGTATTTTCATTTCAGGTAATCCGTTGAAGAACATGGCTCTTCCTGCACCTTTGCAACTAACGTTGGAGATATGAATATCTTTAAACACCGGCGTTTCTTCTGTTACAGGAGGAACTGTGGTATCTTTGTTATTTTCCCTATCTTCCTCGGTTACTTCGTCCGGAGCTTTGCCGCCATAGAATAAATCAAATAATAATGGTTCGTTAGGGATATTAATCATGTTGATATTACTGATGTGAATTCCCTCTACTACTCCTCCACGGCCACGTGTACTCTTAAAACGCAACCCTACATCCGTACCTAAGAATGTACAATCTGTTACATATATATTTTTTACACCACCGGACATTTCACTGCCGACAACGAAACCTCCATGTCCATGTAATACCATGTTGTTTTTTACAATAACATTCTCGCAAGGCTCGCCTCTTTTTCGTCCGTCTTCATCTTTTCCTGATTTAATGCAAATAGCGTCATCACCGGCATCAAATACACTATTGATAATTAATGCATTTTTGCAGGACTCAAGGTCAAGAGCGTCGCCATTTTGTGAATACCAAGGGTTGTATACGTTGATATTGTCAATTGTTATATCTTCACATGAGAGAGGATGGATACACCAGCTCGGTGAGTTCTTAAATGTTACTCCTTCAAGAAGTACCCTTTTTGATTTAACCAGATTTACCATAACCGGACGGAGCCAATCATGAATGCTATCCCATTCTTCATCAGTTTCGATCCCTTCCGGATTGTTAAAGTTCTTACAAGCCATCGCACCTTTATATGATTTTTCACTAGGATACCATATCTTTTCATCTTCACTGACTACACCGCCTGATTTTATTAGTTTTTTCCATTGATTGCTAGTCATTTTGTCCTTTTTTACCGGACGCCAGCTATCTCCTGAACCATCAAATGTACCATATCCTGTGATAGCGATGTTTTCTACATTTTTAGAGGAAATAGGTGATTGACAACGGCGCGTTTCTAATCCTTCAAAAGAAGTCTTTACTATAGGATATGCATTGAAATCATTTGTAAATACCACTAACGCATTTTTTTCTGTATATAGGTTTACATTATCCAATAGGACAATTGGTCCGGTCAGCCATAAACCTTCGGAAATGATTACTTTACCCCCTCCTTTGGCATTAACTTGCTGTATCGCTTTATTAATAGCATCTGTATTGAGCGTTTTACCGTCATTTTTTGCACCGAATTCAATAATATTAACTGAGTAGTCCGGAAAAGAAGGACGTTTTACCTGATCCATTTTAAATGGTAGATCTTGGTATATGGATGCTTCATTCGCTTTTTGTACAGGAGGAGCATCTGTCTTACAGCTACATATTAATGGAAATATGCAAGATGCCGATAATAAAAAATACTTTTTAAATAGTGCGTTCATTGGTATACTTTAAAAGTTTGGTTAATACTTTATTTAAATTATAGATTGAACAATTGAGCTGTTTTTTTATTTATACTTTCGTAAACGGCTCTCACGAGTAGCTTACGAAAGTAATAAACTGTTAACCTAATTCTAACCTTCAATAAATACTATGAAAAAACCTCTTAATTGTCATGTGCAAATATAAATTGGATTATTCCGTTGTATGTGTACAATTTGTTGGTTTAGGTGTATTTTTTGTTGATTTGTCAGGTGTGAAAAATATTCCGTAATAATTCAATAGGAAATATTGTCTTTTCCTTTATTTCTGTTTGATTTATTCGTTTGTTTATTATAAAGTTTGTATCTTTGCAACCTAATTTAACTAATAAAAAGGTATGAGTTATAATTTGCTGAAAGGTAAGAGAGGTATTATCTTCGGTGCTTTGAATGAGCAATCTATCGCATGGAAAGTGGCTGAGAAAGCCGTAGAAGAAGGTGCGACCATAACATTATCAAACACACCGATAGCAGTACGTATGGGTGAAGTTTCTGCTTTGGCGGAGAAATTGCACTGTGAGGTAATTCCGGCAGACGCGACAAGTGTGGAAGATTTGGAAAATGTTTTCAGACGTTCTATGGAAGTTTTAGGTGGACAAATTGATTTCGTATTGCATTCTATCGGTATGTCGCCCAATGTTCGTAAGAAACGTACTTATGATGACTTGGATTATGATATGTTAGGTAAAACTTTAGATATTTCTGCCGTGTCTTTCCATAAGATGATACAAGCAGCTAAAAAACTGGATGCTATTTCTGAATATGGTTCTATTTTAGCATTGAGTTATGTAGCTGCTCAACGTACTTTCTATGGTTACAATGATATGGCGGACGCAAAAGCTTTGCTTGAATCCATAGCTCGTAGTTTTGGCTATATTTATGGTCGCGAACATCATGTGCGCGTTAACACTATTTCTCAATCACCGACAATGACTACCGCAGGATCTGGCGTGAAGGGTATGGATAAGTTGTTTGATTTTGCAAATAGAATGTCTCCTCTTGGAAATGCTTCGGCAGATGAGTGCGCTGATTATTGTATTGTGATGTTTTCTGATTTAACTCGTAAGGTAACGATGCAAAATCTTTATCATGATGGAGGTTTCTCCAGTGTTGGTATGAGTCTTCGTGCCATGGCTACTTATGAAAAGGGGCTTGACGAGTATAAAGATGAAAATGGAAATATTATTTATGGATAATAAATAAAAGGGAAAAGGGGAGTTTTGGTCTCCCCTATACCTTATTATATAATGAACATGAGATTACAGAAAATAGGACTTTCTTTTCTTTGTTTGATTATTCTTTTTTCTTCCTGTCAGTGGAAAGTACAGGAGAAGAAAAAAGAGGATAATAACATGACTATTTCTGTAATTCGTTTTGATAAGCTGTTGAATGATTATGTAGAGTTTAACAGTTTCTCGGCATTACAAAAGATGAATACCGAATGTCCGATGGAAATGAAATTATTAATAGAGGATATTTTGGGGTTGGGTGAAGTGAATGAGGATAATATAAATGGCAAACTAAAGACTTTTTATTCTGATCCTACACTGCAGGCGTTGATGAAGGATGCATTGCTGAAATTTGACGATATAAGTGATATAGAGAAAGAATTGACGGATGGCTTCGAGAAATTGAAGCACGAAGTTCCTTTTATTAGAATACCTTCTGTTTACTCCCAGTTTTCAGCATTAAATGAATCGGTAGTTGTCGGTGATAGTTTACTCGGCTTTAGCATTGATAAATATATGGGGGAAGATTATCCTTTATATAAACGTTTTTATTACAATTATCAGCGTAAAAGCATGAAGCCAGAACGTATCGTACCTGATTGTTTCGTATACTATTTGATGAGTGAATATCCGTTTCCGATGGATGGGAATCGTACGCTACTTGATTTGATAATGCATTTCGGTAAGATTCATTATGTTGTTGCCAAGATTTTGAATTATAGTTCTGTTGAAAAAGAACTGGATTATACAGAGGATGAGGTTAAATGGTGTAAGGCCAATAAAAAGGCTATTTGGGAATATATGCTACAGAACGGGCATCTTTTTGCAACTGATCCGATGATAATCCGTAAATATAATAAACCGGCACCATACACAGCCTTTTTTGGAGATAATTCTCCTGCATTGATTGGTATTTGGATGGGTACACAGCTGGTTGATTCGTATATGAAGAATAAGAAGAAAGCAGGGATAAAGGAGTTATTGGAATGTACTGATTATCAGCAAATGCTGACAGATGCAAAATTCAAACCCTGATTTCAACTATAAATGTATTATATGGATATTGCGTTATACCTGTTGCCTGTTACCTTGGGTGAAACTGCCATAGAGACTGTACTTCCTTCTTATAATAAAGAAATTATTGGGGGTATCAAACATTTTATAGTGGAAGATGTACGTTCAGCCCGTCGTTTTCTTAAGAAAGTAGATAAAGATATTGATATAGATTCGCTTACTTTTTATGTTTTGAATAAACATACTTCTCCTGAAGATATTTCGGGCTATTTGAAACCTTTGCAATCAGGAATGTCAATGGGAGTTATTTCAGAAGCAGGATGCCCAGCAGTTGCTGATCCGGGAGCGGATGTTGTGGCTATTGCTCAAAGTAGGAATCTGAAAGTTGTTCCATTAGTTGGCCCTTCTTCCATAATTCTAGCGGTTATGGCTTCCGGCTTTAACGGTCAAAGTTTTGCTTTTCATGGTTATCTTCCGATAGAGCAGATTGATCGTGTGAAGACAATAAAATATTTGGAGCAACGTATTTATAATGAAAATCAAACGCAGTTATTTATAGAAACTCCATATCGGAACAATAAGATGGCTGAAGATTTATTGCGAAATTGCCGTCCTCAGACAAAACTTTGTATCGCTGCCAATATCACTTGTGAAGAGGAGTATATAAAAACTAAGACGATAAAGGAATGGCAAGGAAAATTGCCGGATTTATCTAAGATTCCTTGTATCTTTTTGATTTATAAATAAAAGATTATTTATATTCTTCCCAGATTTTCACTGATTCTTTCAGATAAAGATATTCTTCTTCGAAACATTTACTGAAGAAATTTTTCCCCAGATTATGTTCTATTTGTTGGAATGTCCATAATTTGCCATTTTGGAAGAAAGGGCTTTGGAGTAGTTTCTCATCTTCTATATATGCAATATGAAGATATATCAAGCGGTTTGTTTCTTCATTTTTAAAGAGATGTTTTATACCAAATCTCGGATGAACAGTGCTTCCGTCAGGATATGGATAATGTAATAGTCTTTTAATTCCTTCGTCTATTTTCTCTCCAAAACGTAGATAGATTTCCAAGGGCAAATCGATCTTATTACTTTCTGTTATACAATTGGCTTTTCTTTTGCTCAAAAATAACATTCCATTATGGATAAAGGCAATACGTATAACCGGATTAATAAAGTCATTTTTATAAATAGGGGCTTCTGACAAGTAGGTCCTTCCAATTATGTTACCTTGTTTATTCACTATTGGAACTTCTTCTTCTTGTGAGAAAACATGGTTAGCATATCGGATACCCATTTGGTTTATAATAATGCTGGATAATAATAAAAATGGTGGTAGAATTTGGAACAAAATGAGATTTGCCTCTTTTGTTAATGGATGAAAAAAAGCTAAGAATATTGCAATAGTAATACAATGAAGTATTCCCATTATAGAAATAACTTTTGCAGATGCAATGCTGGAATCCAGACTTTTACATATCACGCTATCACATTCCGGACATTTTTTTAGATTGAATATTCTGCGTATTATGTTTTGCCCGAAAAATAAAATAGCATTCATGATAAACATCATTACTTCCAATGTGAAAGGCAACGTTCCCCATGGAAACATTTGCATAGAAAGTAATGTCGTTGCTGAAAGCAAAATAAGTATTCCTGTAGATATATAAAGGACGAAATTATAGATTCTTTTTCGTGATAAATAGTATGAACCGAAAGAATATATTAATCCTACAAGAGAACTAATATAGAGTGCGTGTTCATCTAATATAAATTCACTTAATAGCATACATAGTATAACCGGAATCAATCCGAATGACATGTTAAATGCTAATGGTATTGCTTTTCTACGTCTCATTTCCCCCATTCTAATTAACTTCGTTATATTAACAATTAACAGATAGGTTAGGTTCTACTGCTTTTGTTTTATTTTGCAATATTCTTCTGCATGATAAGATGAACGTACAAGAGGTGCACTTTCCACTTGCTCAAAGCCTTTTTGTAATCCTGTTTTTTTGTATATGGCAAATTGTTCAGGTGTTATGTATTCAGCTACGGGATAGTGTTTATGAGTGGGCTGCAGGTATTGTCCGATAGTAAGTATATTACAACCGACATTTCGTAAGTCATCCATAAGTTCTTCTATTTCATTGGCTGTTTCGCCTAAGCCAACCATAATACCGGATTTTGTGGTAATGTCGCTTTCCGAAATTTGTCTGATAACTTCTAGACTTGTATCATAATTTGCAACACTACGTACATTAGGACTGATACGACGTACTGTCTCCATATTGTGGGAGATAATATCCGGGTGTGCATTAATGACTAATTCAATAAGTTCTTTTCGTCCTTGAAAATCGGGAATCAGAACTTCTATTGTTGTTTCTGGAGTTAGATTTCTGATTTCTTTGATCGTTTGTGCCCAATGTGAAGCCCCAAAATCATCTAAATCATCTCTGTCAACAGAAGTGATGACCGCATGTGACAGTTTCATTAACTGTATAGATTCTGCTACATGACGAGGTTCTTCTTTGTCAAGTGGTAATGGTCGTCCTGTTTGTGTATTGCAAAACTTGCAAGAACGGGTACAAATATTTCCTCCAATCATAAAAGTTGCCGTGCCTTTACCCCAACATTCTCCAAGATTCGGGCATCTTCCGCTACTGCAAATAGTGTGGAGTTTGTGCGATTCTACGATTTTTTTAGTTTGAGCATATCGCTCGTTAGCTCCGATGCTTATTTTTAACCATTCAGGTTTTTTGGTGTGTTCCATTATAAATTGCTCTTCATAAAGTCGCTCAATTTAGTATATAGGTGTAGACGTGTATTACCACCATAGATACTATGATTGCGATTCGTATAAATTTGCATATCAAATTGTTTATTCAGTTGAACCAATTGTTCGCTGTATTCGGTACAGTTTTGGAAATGAACATTATCGTCAGCTGTTCCATGTACAAGTAATAATTTACCGTATAATTTGTTTGCGCGGGTGAAAGCAGAAGATGCTTTGTAGCCTTCTGGATTTTCTTTTGGTGTACGCATGAAACGTTCTGCATAAACACTATCGTAATATTTCCAGTCGGTAACAGCAGCAACTGCAATGCCGGCTTTGAATACATTACTACCTTCACTCATGCTCATAATTGTATTATATCCTCCGAAGCTCCAACCCCAGATCCCGATACGATTCTTGTCAGCATAAGGTAGCTTACCGATATATTGGGCAGCTTCCACCTGATCTTGTGCTTCTTTAACACCTAATGTCAGATAGGTGCATTTTTCAAATTCTGCGCCTCGTCCGCCGGTTCCCCGTCCGTCTACACATACGATTAAAAATCCTTGTGAAGCCATATATGTTTCCCAACCAATGCCTTCACGGTCAATTCCTATTTTCCAACTGTCCATTACTTCTTGAGAACCCGGGCCTCCATATTGATACATGATGACCGGATATTTATTAGCAGGATTAAAGCCGATAGGCTTAATCATCCAACCGTTAAGTTCCGTTCCTTGTGAGGTAGTGAATGAGAATAAACTCTTTTCCGGAAGGTTGAGCTGTGCGATTTTTTGTTTTAATTCGCTATTATCAATTAAGACTTTTAATTGTTTGCCATTGTCATCATTCAAAGTAACAATAGGGGGAGTGGACAGATTTGAGAAAGTGTTAATATAATATTTCATAGAAGTGCTGAATACTGCACTGTTTACACCTTCTCCGGAAGATAGCTTAGTCTTTTTCCCTTTGTTATCCACCTTATAGATAGCACGACGTACCGGACTTCCTTCATTACTTTCATAATAGAATGTATTACTGGTTTCATCCCAACCTAAGAATTTGCTTACTACAAATTTTCCTTGAGTAACTTGTTTAACTAGGCTACCTCCAATTGAATACCAATAAAGATGACTGTATCCGCTTTTCTCACTTAGGAAACTGAAATTGTTCTTATAGAATACAATATTGTCAAAATTGAAATCATTGATATAATAAGGACTTTCGTCACGAACAATCAATTTGCATACCGTGGAACGAGGATTGGCAAAATAAAGATCAAGACGATTTTGTGTCCGGTTCATAGCCATGATAGCAAGGGCATTCTCATCCTTTGTAAAACGGATACGCGGAATATATCCGTCAGCATCTAACGGCAAATCCATTTTACGAGTAACATGAGATTTAATATCATATGTATGTACTGTGACTGTAGAATTTGTCATCCCGGCTAATGGGTATTTATAGGAATAAGTTCCCGGATAGCTGGCATATTGTTTTAATGTGGGATATTGCCCTTCGTAAAGCATGAAAGAGAACATGGGGACTTTTGTTTCATCGAAGCGAATGAAAGCAATCATTTTACTGTCAGCGCTGAAATCAAAAGCACGATTATAACCGAATTCTTCTTCGTTCACCCAATCAGGAATACCATTAAGCACCTCACCGAATTTCCCGTCTTTGGTAACTTGTGACTCGCTATTTCCATAGAGTAGTTTTACTAAATAGATGTTGTTTTCACGAACGAAAGCAATTTGTTGTCCATCTGGTGAGAATAACGGAACTTGTTGCGGACCACCGTCGGATAATGGTTCTAATTTATTATTCTTTATAGAAAAGATGTGATAGATAGCTGTAAAAGAACGACGATAAATCGGAGCGGTTTCTGTCTGAATTAATAGTTTTGTTTCGTCCGGAGAGAGTATATAGCCGTCGAATGTTTTGAACTTGCAGTCCCGTGCAGTGGTTACATCAAATATGGTTTCTATTTCTTTTCCATTCTTAAAAGAGTATTTTATGATTTTTGTACGTTCTTGATTCATTTGGAGATATGTTTCCCCATCTGCCATTGGAGTGAGTCCACGCATTCCTTCCGAGCGATACTCACCACTTGTTATGTCTTTCAAAGTCAGCTCTTTGCTGCCTTGTGCAAATACTGAGAATGTACAGATAACCATTGCCAGTAGTAACAAATTTCTTTTCATCCTTTTCCGATTTAAGTTATTTCAGCTGCGAACTTACATAAAATTCCCGTATTTTTATGTAAGTTTGCGCAAAAAGATAGTATAATGACGAAATTCTTATATAATGATTTCTCGACTTTCCTTCGTCAGCATTTTAATTGTAAGGTTCAAAAGATCTCAATAAACGCAGGATTCACTTGTCCGAATAGGGATGGAACCAAAGGGTTGGGGGGGTGTACATATTGTAATAATCAGACGTTTAATCCTGAATATTGTAAAACGGAAAAAACAGTTCGAGAGCAATTGGAAGAAGGACGTGTCTTCTTTTCCAGGAAATATCCGGAGATGAAGTATTTGGCATACTTTCAGGCATACACAAATACCTATGATGAGTTGGAAGAACTAAAACGGAAATACGAACAAGCATTGGAAGTAGAGGATGTTGTTGGTATAGTGATAGGCACTCGTCCTGATTGTATGCCGGATGAGTTATTGAATTATCTGCAAGAACTGTCCAAAAAAGTCTTTTTATTAGTGGAATATGGAATTGAGAGCACAGATGATGTGACATTGCAACGTATAAATCGCGGTCATACTTATGCTGATACGATAGATGCAGTGAATAGGACGGTTGAGAGAGACATTTATGTTGGTGGTCATATTATATTAGGACTGCCCGGGGAATCGCACGAACAAATAATGAAGCAGGCAACTCAATTATCACGTTTACCGTTGACTACATTAAAATTACATCAACTTCAATTAATACGGGGTACGAAAATGGCAAAAGAATATATGATGAATCCGGAATTGTTCCATCTTTATGAGGTTGATGAATACATTGATCTTGTAATTGACTATGTAGAGCGTCTACGCCCGGACATCATTTTGGAACGTTTTGTCTCACAATCTCCTAAGGAGTTGCTTATAGCTCCGGATTGGGGCCTAAAGAATTATGAATTTACTGAAAGAGTTAAAAAAAGAATGCAAGAAAGAGGGGCTTATCAAGGAAAGATGTATGTGGATTGAGAAATTATCAGTATTTTTGCCGTAAATATAAAGAATGACTTTGCTTATACAATATAATATAAATAACAAAACTATAAAGAAGAGATGAATATAAAAGGAAAAGTACATTATGTAGGTGTGAATGATCGCAATAAGGCATTGTTTGAAGGACTTTGGCCATTACCTTACGGTGTATCTTATAATTCATATCTGATTGATGACGATATGATTGCACTTGTTGATACCGTGGACATTTGCTATTTTGAAGTTTTTCTTGAAAAAATAAAGAGAGTAATAGGTGATAAGCCTATAAACTATCTTATAATCAATCATATGGAACCGGATCATTCCGGCTCGATTAGTCTGATAAAGCAGCATTATCCTGATATCGTTATTGTTGGTAATAAGCAAACATTCGGCATGATTGAAGGCTTTTATGGAGTAACCGGTGAACGTTATCTTGTAGGTGACGGTGATTTTCTGGCATTGGGACATCATAAACTTCGTTTTTATCTTACTCCGATGGTTCATTGGCCGGAAACAATGATGACTTTTGACGAAACAGACGGTATTCTTTTCTCAGGTGATGCTTTCGGTTGTTTCGGAGCTTTGAATGGTGGAGTTATCGATTCAAAAATTAATACGGATATATACTGGAAAGAAATGGTGCGTTACTATTCCAATATAGTTGGAAAGTATGGTTCGCCTGTTCAGAAGGCTTTGCAAAAACTTGGTGGTCTTCCTGTATCTACAATTTGTTCTACTCATGGTCCTGTCTGGACAGGGGAGAATATCCCTAGAGTCGTTGGCGTTTATGATAAATTAAGCCGTTATGAAGCGGAAGAAGGGGTCGTGATTGCCTATGGAAGTATGTATGGTAATACCGAACAAATGGCAGAAGCCATAGCTGAAGAACTTTATGAACAAGGCATCAAGAATATTGTTATTCATAATGTTTCCAATACAAATCACTCTTATATTCTGGCAGATATATTTCGTTATAAGGGATTGATTATCGGCGGTCCTACTTATAGTAACCAGATATATCCGGAAGTGGAAGCGTTGCTTTCAAAAATTGCGGTACGTGATGTTAAGGGAAGATATATGGGGTATTTCGGCTCTTTCTGTTGGGCAAGTGCGGCTGTAAAGCGTATCGGTGAGTATAATGAGAAACTAAAATTTGAGCTGGTAGGTAATCCGGTCGATATGAAACAGGGAATGAAAGCTGACGTTTATAAGATGTGTCGTGAATTGGGAAAGGCTATGGCGGACCGTCTTAAAGCAGATAGAAATTAATAAACCTAATAAAATAACAGATTTAAACCAACAAAACTTATGAGATTAATAATTCAGCCTGATTATCAGACTATTTCTCAATGGGCTGCCAACTATGTAGCTGCAAAGATAAATAAGGCTCAGCCTACTGCTGAAAAACCTTTTGTCTTAGGTTTACCTACCGGGTCTTCACCTCTTGGTATGTATAAGGCTTTGATCGATTTGAACAAGAAAGGCATCGTATCTTTTAAGAATGTTGTGACTTTCAATATGGATGAATATGTAGGGCTTCCTAAGGATCATCCGGAAAGTTATCATTCATTTATGTGGAATAACTTTTTCAGTCATGTAGATGTTAATCCGGATAATGTAAATATCTTAAATGGTAATGCTGCTGATTTGGAAGCTGAATGTGCTCGCTATGAAGAAAAGATTAAATTTTATGGCGGTATCGACTTGTTCCTAGGTGGTATTGGGCCGGATGGTCATATTGCATTTAATGAACCGGGCTCTTCTTTATCTTCGCGTACTCGTGTAAAGACTCTGACAACAGATACGATCATTGCAAATTCCCGTTTTTTTGATAACGATGTGAATAAAGTTCCTAAGACCTCTCTGACAGTAGGTGTTGGTACTGTATTGTCTGCAAAGGAAGTTTTGATTATTGTGAACGGTCATAATAAGGCACGGGCACTTTATCATGCAGTAGAAGGTGCTATAACACAGATGTGGACGATTAGTGCTCTTCAGTTACATGAAAAGGGAATTATTGTATGTGATGATGCTGCAACGGTAGAATTGAAAGTCGGTACTTATCGCTATTTCAAAGATATTGAAGCTGATAATTTAGATCCTCAGAACTTATTGAAATAAGATGAAAGATACAAAGGGCGATCACGGGTAATTGTGGTCGCTTTTTTATTACCCTTCGTCCAGCCAACCTTTTCCTTGACGGATGATTTCTGTTTTTCCATCCGTGCAGTCTACAATAGTGGAAGGCTCAACTCCGCCGATGCCTCCGTCAATAACCAAATCTACTTCGTTACCGAATTTCTCCTCGATTAGTTCGGGAGTAGTGCTATATTCGATATCTTCTTTTTCATTGTATGGTAGAGTGGTAGTCATGATAGGAGCATCCAACTGCCGACAGATTTCCCTGATAATGTTATTGTCCGGTACACGGATTCCTACTTCTTTTCGGTTACGGAATATCTTGGGAAGACGGCTTCCTGTAGTTAAAATGAAGGTGAAAGGCCCAGGAAGATTTCGTTTCATCAGTTTAAATGTACCGTTGTCTACTTTTGCATATTCACTGATATTGCTCAAATCATAGCAAATAATAGATAAGTTATTCTTCTTGGGATCTATGTTCTTTATTTTGCATATACGTTCGATGGCACGTTCTTTCAATCCGTGGCAGCCGATGGCATATTTGGTATCTGTCGGGTAGATGATAAGTCCGCCGTTCTCAAGAATCCTGATGATTTCTACGATATCATTAGGATTGTTATTCTTGTCGTAGAGTTTTAATAGCATATATTTAAAGGTTTATTGGTTAAGATTTCTCTCGTAGTCTTTCCGCTATCTCCCAATGCAAGGCGGCTTCATCCATCTTGCCGAGTTTGGAAAAAGCATCTCCCAGCAGTTCGTGCGCCTTGGGATGGTCTTGCTTGATGGTGCAGGCACGGTCAAGGTCGGAAACGGCTCCCTCATAATTTCCGGTAGCAATGCGGTTCTTTCCCCGATTATATACCGCTTTGAATAATCTCGGACTGAGTTTCACGGCTTGGTTAAAACATGCTTCGGCTTCGTGATAATCGCTTTCATTGTGGAGTGTGATGCCTTTTCTTATCCATGCATCTACAAATTTTCCATCAAGTTCTATCGCTTTATTATAATTGGCTATCGCTGCACGCGCATCACGGGCTTGAGTGATACATTCGTTACCCATCTGATAATACTCTTTGGCGTACTTTTGCAGATTCTTTTCCTTATTTCTTATGGATTCTTTTAGTCGGGTATTTTCTTTTTTCAGTTGGTTGATAATTCCCAGTTTCTTCCTGATATACCGTTTTGCCAACGGTTTTTCTATGTCATAGCGGGAATGGATGGCAAGAAAGAATTGTTCGAGAAACTCGTCGAAGTTTCCTTCATCAAACTGCTTAATGGCTTCGGTGTATTGAATATCTGCCTGTGCTTGTTTTAGTGCCTTGTCTATGGCTTGTTGGTTATTGAATCGTTCTGCGAACTTCACGATTTCAGGACGCACGAAGATATCTCCTCTGGTGATTTGCTTTTTAAGCTGAATACCATCCAGAGAAGTGCATCGGCTTAATGCTACGTATGCTTGACCTCCTGCAAATACTCCTCCGGTAAAGTCTATAACAACCCGGCTGAATGTCAGTCCTTGACTTTTATGTACGGTAATAGCCCATGCCAGTCGGATAGGATATTGTGTAAAGACACCTAATTCCTTTTCTTCAACTCTTTTCTCTTTCTCATTATATATATAGCGGATATTCCGCCAAGAGTCCTTATTTACATCACATTCTTTACCATCGTTCGTGATGACGTAGATAGTACCGTCATTGTCTATGCCGGAGATTACGCCGATAGTTCCGTTTACCCAACGGCGTTCATAATCGTTTTTGATGAAGATAATCTGTGCACCGACTTTTAGCTCCAAGTCCATCTGTGTCGGTAAACTGCTTTCCGGAAATTCACCGGTGATTTCTCCGGAGAAGATAACCGATTCTCCCGGTAATTCCGCCAGTTTCTTTTCGTTGATATAATCTACATTATCGCGACGTGTGGCGAGGGTGATATACATATCCTGTTCTGATTCCTCAATCTTGGTGTTGTAGCGGGTGTTTAATAACTGTAACTCCGATGCTCCGGCTGTGTTGGTACGTATATGGTCCAATACATTGACAAATACTTTATCCGTTTGTCGATAGACTTTAGTCAGCTCAATGGACACGAGTTCCATCTCGTTGAATACTTTTGCCGAGAAGAAATAAGGAGTGGGATAGAAGCGGTTCAATATTTCCCGCTCGTCGGATTTTATCACCGGTTCCAACTGATAGACATCTCCTACTAACAGGATTTGTTTTCCACCGAAAGGTTCCCGCATATTCTGTGAATATACTCGCAACACTTTATCTATAAAATCGATAATGTCCGCCCGTACCATTGATATTTCATCAATAATAATCAGTTCCACGTTCTTTATCAGTTTCTTATGGGCGGAAGAGTATTTCAGGAAATTCTGTAGTTTGCCTCCTTGCAGACTAAAGTTGGGATCATCCGGTAGTAACGGATAAAACGGTAGTTTAAAGAAACTGTGCAGTGTACTTCCACCTGCATTAATAGCGGCGATACCTGTCGGTGCGAGCACGATATGTTTCTTTTTAGTGATTTCGCAGACGTATTTTAAAAAAGTAGATTTACCCGTCCCGGCTTTTCCGGTCAGGAATACGGATTGGCGCGTGTACTGAATCAGATTCAGCGCATCCTGAAACTCTTTATTGTCGGTATCTAATGTAAACTTCACGGTTCCGTTATTTTATAACCTTACAAAAATACGATAAATCTGCGGATGTACGCAAATAACGGACGTATTTATAAAAAGATTTAGAGGGCTTCGGCAGATTCGTTGTTCCTAACGCTTGAATCGTTTCACTGGGCACATCCTATCGTTTGAGCCGGGCTGAACGACAAGCTTCCCTTGGGTAAACGACAGGTTTGCCCGGGTGAAACGATTCAAATGACCGTATGAATGGATAAGCAGCCAATAAAAAAGCCGGCAATAATTACCGGCTTCCTTATTCGTTTGTTAAGGGATAATTATTTTGTCGCTGCTATTTTGCGAACTTGTGTTCCTTTATCGGTTTTAATTACCAGCAGATAAATACCTTTGTCCGGAGTTTCTATACTTTCCGCTTGTGCTTCTTCTGCGTTTAGAGTACGTATAGGAGTACCGTTGAGTGTATAGAGCGTTGCTTCTAATACTGTTGCGTTGGTAGCGGAAGTTACACTGATGCCGGACGGATCATGCCATGCTGTGAATACCTCTTTAAAAGCGAGCGTCTCGTCTGCGTATATTTCAACTTGAAGCGGGTTGCCGGATGCATCATATTGCCAGTCGAAACGTGCGGTTGCGCTCTCTTCTTCATCTGCGTATTGATCATCTGTGAATAGATGTGAACTAACTATCTGGAGTTTGGTAATATCTTTGTGATCATTATATTCACACGTGTAAACGTCCATTTCATCGTTCATGTAATCCGTGTTCGTAAGTATGAAACTGCCATTATAGTCAGTAGGCTCATATCTATATGACATGGCTACAGGCATATTAATAGCGGTCAATGCAATGTTCATTCTAAAAGCCTGCGGTTTGCCTGCTTCCAATTCTTCTCCTATACAGTCGATTGTCATCGGACTCTCTATTGTTTCGCCTTCTGAAACGGATTTCATCTTTCCTGTGGCGTTGATTCCGAAGAAAGGCGGAGTATGGTCTATTCCCCATTTCAATATAGTTTCTTCGTCAATGCCGAACAAATAGATAAAGCTGTTTATCTTGTAAGGGTTAAACGGGGTACTTGAGAATACAAATTCAATATTGTTGAGTTCCATATATCCTTCTTCAGAACCGTTGTCACTGCTGCTGTGGAACATGGCTCCGGTTAAACGATTACCGTCCCATGTTTGTGTGCCTTCCTCCAAATCTGTAGCATCTTCACTCTTGTAGCTTGTTACTAATCCGCGTTCATTGAGTTTGATTTCATCATAATCTTTGTCTTGAATGGAGATACGGATGTTTTGGTCATTGAGCGTTGTAAAACGTTCATAATTGACCGGTTCCGGCTTTTCCCACGGATGTTCCGGTGATACACGTGATGAGGTGTAATTATTTAGAAGTATTTTACCTGTGGAATCATATTCCCATACATCCTTTATAATAGAAACTATATGTTCTGTCAGATTGCCGAAACGGTCATACGTCAGTGTATCGGGTATTCCACTCGAATCGTATGCTGCATACAGTAATGAATGCATCGGTTGTACGTGTTGCACTCCATCAGCCCGGGAAGACATTGTTACGGGATGGGGGATACTTGTTTCTCTTTGCGGCGTTTTAGAACGGAAGATTTTCGTCAAGCTCGGTTGTGAACTCAAAGGGATGCTACATATAAGCATAACCAGCATAGCAGATAAAGTTTTTTTCATGTCTGTTTATTTGTTAGTTTGTAGATATACAAATGTAACGAATATGTTTTTCATAACCTAACAATATTGTTGGAATATTTATTATTGGTTTCATTTCAACGTTTTATAAGAGAGTATATGCCATGTCGTACAAATTGCGATGACAGCAAGAAGAAGTTTCAACCAGACGAAAGGCACCACATAAAAGATACAGTAAAGTATAGTAATCCAGATAAGGGATACAGATAGGATTTTTGCTCTTAGCGGTATAGCTTTATGCTCTCTGAAATTCCGTATATACGGACCTAACTGCCTCTGGTTTAATAACCAATTGTAAAGACGTGGAGATCCTTTGCAATATAACGCTGCAGTGAGTAGCAGGAACGGTGTCGTGGGCAATAACGGTAGAAATATTCCGATAATCCCTAAAGCCAATGATATGCTGCCTAAGATAATATATAGGTATCTCATTGTCTTTAGGCAACGGGAATAGTAATAACAAATTTAGTACCTTGTGTATATTCCGGATCTATATAAATATGCCCGTCCATACGTTGAGCTATTATCTTACAGATATATAATCCCAGTCCTGTTCCTTGCGTGAATTCATCCAGTTTGGAGAAACGTTGGAATATATATTCGTATTTTTCTTTTGGAATACCGCATCCTGTGTCGGTCACACTGAATACTGCTTCGTGTTTCTCTGTGTTGACGTGAGATTCCAGTGTAATTGAACCTTTCTCGGTAAATTTGTTCGCATTATCCAATAAAGAACGTATCATTAAAGCAAAATATCGTGCGTTTGTTTTTATAGTGAGATTCTCTTCAGGCATTATCAGTTTATATTCAATATTAGGCTTCTTCTCGTTTGCTTCAAGACGTTCCATTTCTGTATTACAGATGGTAGTAACATCGGTATCTTCCATCGGAAATATGTTGGAAGAACTGTCGAGATTAGCAACCTCTAAGATATCGTTCATTAAAGAAGTCAATATTTTTGTGTTTCCTTGGATAATATTCGGAAAGTCTCTTTTTTCTTCTTTGCTTAGGGATTCATCAGACATAAGTTCCGAAAATCCGCAAATAGCATTTAGCGGTGTACGTATCTCATGGCACATAGAGTTGATAAAAGCAGTTTTCATGTTTTCACTTTCTTGTGCACGGGCGCTTTCGCGGATTAACTCTTTCTGTAAATGAGTCACCTTTTTTAAGTTCAAGTATAAGTATATGCTTATGGAAATGGTTATAAGAATCAAACAGAGGGCGAAGTAAAGTGCTGTTTTACGCTTCTCGGCCAGCAGAGTCGTATTAGCCAGCTCAAGTTTGTCCACATCATGTTTCACTCTCATCTCACTTACCTTACCTACATATTCTTTTTCAATTAAAGAATCTTGTGCTTTGATTGCCTTTTCGTATGCTTCGCACGCCTCTTTATATTTACCCCATTGGGCTAAGATTGCGGCTCTACTTTTATAATGTCCGGTTTTAGTCGTTGTAAGTGCCCCACCTGTTTCCATGAGTTGAATTAAAGAATCTTTGTAAGCCAAAGCATTTTCATAATCTTTTCTGTTTAGATAATGCCTGCAACTGATATCATAAAAGAATGTTTTGTTACGTAGCAAGGAATCTCCTTTCTTTTGATATATAAAGTCGCAATAACGCAGATAATATTCATGAGCTTTTTCTTTGCCGATGATGTTGTCACTTGTTATGAGTTGTTGGTAGCAGATGGCATAAGGTATATCTTTGTTGATAAATGGTCTGCGCTTCTTTATCTCTTCTTGTTCATAATATCTATCTAAATTACTCAGATATGTATTGGCTACATTTATCATTTTCTGGTTGCTTTTTATATATGCATAAGAAGGTAATAGGCATACGCATAAATTGGCCGAGAAATTCTTTCGCGTCATCAGCGGGAAACTCTGAGCCAGTGCCCACGCTTCTTCCCAATAGGGTAACCCTTTGCTCCAGTCAGATTTTTCAGAAAGAGACATTAACTGGTAAGTGATAATGCCCGAAAGGAACAATCTTTCTGCTGTCTGGAATGGAGTCTCTTTTTTCTTCCGTGCTTCCAACTCTTTATTATATTTGTCGCATAACTTAGCAATCTCTTCGCGTTTGGCGGTCTGCAATATTCTCGCTTTGGAAGTCATTCGATAATAGTCGGTTAGTCCGTCGTAAGCACTGCCTTTAAGTAGATTCTCCGCATAGTCCAAATAGTAATCAAGGGAGTCTGTTCGGTTTGCTTCCAAAAGATGAGAAGTTATTGTGCCCAGTGGAGTGGCAAGGGCAAATTGATCTTTTATATTTTTGGCTTCGTTGTATAATTGATATGCATAAGGTAGTTCATGTTCTGTAGATTCGCTTAAATCATAGAGATTAATCAGTATATCGACTCTTTTTTGTGGTTCAACAGTTCGGTCCAGTCGGAACTTCAGGCTATCTATTATCTGATTATCTGCAGCTTGAACTATTAGGCTGTAAAATGAACAGATGATATAAAGTAGTATTATCTTTTTCATCATGTGAATTTTATCATTGCACAAATATAATACTTTCGAGCGAAAAGCTTTATTATTTTTCCGGTATTTATTATTTTTGCACGGTGTCGAGGTGACATTAGGCACAGTGTATCTAATTTATATTATAACACAAAATGTATACAATTATTAAACGAATGGAGATTTCGGCTTCACACAGCCTGAAGCTCTCTTATCAAAGTAAATGTGAGAATCTGCATGGTCACAATTGGATTATCACGATCTATTGTCGTTCAAAAGAGTTGAATGAAGATGGTATGGTGGTGGATTTTACCCATGTCAAAGAGAAAGTAATGTCTCGTCTTGATCATCAAAATTTGAATGAAGTACTTCCCTTCAATACTACGGCTGAAAATATAGCTCGTTGGGTATGTGAGCAGGTTCCGTATTGTTATCGTGTCGAGGTTCAGGAGTCCGAAGGAAATATTGCAGTCTATGAGGAAGATTAATGAAATATTTTATAGTCTTCAAGGGGAAGGATATTATACCGGTACTCCGGCTGTCTTTATCCGTTTCTCTGGTTGCAATTTGAAATGTTCTTTCTGTGATACGCAGCATGAAAACGGTGTGATGATGACGGATGAAGCCATTCTTGCAGAGGTTTGTAAGTATCCTGCAAAGATGGTTGTTTTGACGGGTGGCGAACCCGGTTTATGGATTGATGAGGCTTTTGTGGAACTATTGCATTCAGTTGATAAATACGTGAGTATTGAAACGAATGGAACAAGACATCTTCCTGTTAATCTGGATTGGGTAACTTGTTCGCCTAAGAAAGGAGGAGCACTAAAGGTTACGCATATTGATGAACTGAAAGTCGTTTATGAGGGACAGGATATAAGTATGTATGAGGGTATTTCTGCTTTACATTATTTTCTACAACCTTGTTCGGGAAAGAATACGGCAGAAGTTGTATCGTATATTTTGGAGCATCCCCGATGGCGGTTGAGTTTGCAGACTCATAAACTGATTGATATACCATAAAATTTTGTTATCCGGGATAATCCGGCGTTATTTAAAAACATCAAGACGTTTGAGAACAAACAATCGTATGAATTGTTAATAGATACAGTTAGCTTGAAATTATCTATTAGCATTTGATATTATGGAACTTGTATTCGCTATTTTGCCTGTTCTTCTTCTTATCTTTCTGATGGCTGTTTTAAAAATGTCCGGTGATAAGAGTAGTGTGATATCTTTAGGGGTAACAATCTTGGTTGCCTTGTTTGCATTTAGCTTTCCGGTAAAAGATTTGTTTTATTCTTTTCTGTACGGTGCTTTAAAAGCTGTATCACCCATCTTATTTATCATTGTGATGGCGATATTCAGTTACAACGTTTTATTGAAGACCGGAAGAATGGAAATTATCAAAGAGCAATTTTCTTCTATATCCACGGATAAGAGTATTCAGGTTTTGTTATTGACATGGGGATTTGGAGGACTACTTGAAGCAATGGCGGGGTTCGGTACGGCGGTTGCCATTCCGGCGGCAATCCTGATTAGTCTTGGATTCAAACCTGTATTTTCTGCGGTGGTGAGTTTGATAGCGAATAGTGTTGCTACGGCTTTTGGAGCTATCGGTACACCTGTGTTGGTACTTGCAAAAGAAACCAATTTGGATGTGATGAACTTGAGTGCAAATATTGTATTACAGTTATCCGTTCTGATGTTTCTTATTCCTTTGGTTTTACTTTTCCTGACAGACCCCAAAGTGAAGTCTTTGCCGAAGAATCTTTTTCTTGCATTTTTGGTCGGGGCGGTTTCATTGGTTACACAATACCTGGCAGCACGTTATATGGGAGCTGAGTCTCCGGCAATTATAGGAAGTATTGCCTCTATTATTGTTATTGTAGTTTTCGGTAAACTGACTTCTTCGGGAAAGAATAAAGCACCGGTGAAGAAGGTACATTTAGACTTTCGTAAGATAGCTAATGCATGGAGTATTTATCTACTGATATTGGTGTTGATTATATTGACCAGTCCGATATTTCCGGGACTTCGCCATACCCTCAGTAATAATTGGGTTACGGAAATCGTATTTCCTATAAACGGATTACGTACGGTTTATGCAATTTCTTGGCTTACACATGCGGGAGTTTTATTGTTTGTTGGTACTTTTGTAGGTGGATTGATACAAGGTGCATCAGTAAAAGACTTGTTTGTCGTATTGTGGAATACTATAAAACAATTGAAGAAAACATTTGTCACTGTCATTTGTTTGGTCGGTCTCTCTACCATCATGGATTATTCCGGTATGATTGCAGTAATCGCCACAGTCCTTGCCACAGCTACAGGTGCTTTATATCCACTTTTTGCTCCGGTTATCGGTTGTCTCGGTACTTTTATAACGGGAAGCGATACATCTTCGAATATCCTTTTCGGGAAGTTGCAATCGAGCGTTGCCGGACAAATTCATGTGAACCCCGATTGGCTTTCAGCCGCCAACACCGTAGGGGCTACAGGCGGAAAGATTATTTCTCCGCAAAGTATAGCGATCGCCACTTCTGCAAGTAATCAGCAAGGCCAGGAAGGTGAAATTTTGAAAGCGGCTATACCGTATGCATTGGCATATGTAGTGATTACGGGAATTATCGTGTATATTTTTAGTTGAAAATAACATTGAATATTATGAAGGTAGGTTTATTTATCCCTTGTTACATCAATGCGATTTATCCGAAAGTGGGAGTCGCTTCATACAAACTATTAAAGAGTTTGGGAGTTGATGTGGATTATCCTTTAGACCAGACTTGCTGCGGGCAGCCGATGGCGAATGCCGGATTTGAGAATGAATCGATACGGTTGGCACAGCAGTTTGATGAAAAATTTAAAGACTATGATTATATCGTAGGTCCTTCGGCAAGTTGTGTGGCTTTTGTACGCGACAATTACGGACGTTTGATGAAGAAAGAAAATCATGTTTGCACCAGTGACGGAAAGATTTATGATTTATGTGAGTTTATCCATGATGTGGTAAAACCTAGTCATCTGGCGGCGAAGTTTCCCCATAAAGTCAGTTTGCAAAATAGCTGCCACGGAGTACGTTTGTTGAACCTGTCCTCTGCAAGCGAGTTGAATATACCTTATTATAATAAGCTGCGCGATTTACTTTCTTTGGTGGAGGGGATTGAGATCTTGGAACCTGAACGTCCGGATGAGTGTTGTGGGTTCGGAGGAATGTTTGCCATTGAGGAAGATGCCGTTTCTGTTTGTATGGGTGAAGATAAAGTACGCCGCCACATGAATACCGGAGCAGAGTATATTGTAGGTGCGGACAGTTCTTGCCTGATGCACTTGGAAGGAGTTATCAAACGGGAAAAATCTCCTATTAAGACTATTCACATTGTAGAAATTTTAGCTTCACAGTTATGAGTACCAAACATGCAAAAGCAGCTTCTGCATTTCTTGAAGACAAGAAACAAGCTGCATGGTTCGATGAGACTTTGTGGTTAGTAAGAGCCAAACGAGATAAAATGAGTAAAGAAGTTCCGGAGTGGGAGTGGTTACGGAACACGGCACGTGACATCAAATTATATTCCAACAGCCATTTGGAAGAGCTACTTCAAGAGTTTGAGCGGAATGCGACGGCAAACGGTGCTATTGTACATTGGGCGAAAGATGCGGAGGAATATAATGAAATTGTATACAATATTCTTCGAGAACATAAGGTGACTAAGTTCATAAAAAGTAAATCCATGCTTGCCGAAGAATGTGAATTAAATCCTTACCTGATAGAAAGGGGTATTGAAACGGTTGAATCAGATCTGGGTGAACGTATTCTTCAGTTAATGAATCTGCCACCCAGTCATATTGTGCTTCCTGCTGTTCATATTAAGCGTGAGGAAGTAGGTAAACTTTTTGAAGAAAAGATGGGAACGGAGAAAGGTAATTCCGATCCGACTTATCTGACGCATGCTGCCCGTAAGAACTTGCGTGACCGGTTTATCCATGCTGAGGCTGCCATGACCGGAGTGAATTTTGCCGTAGCTTCTACGGGAGAAGTGGTTGTTTGCACGAATGAGGGCAATGCCGATATGGGAACTTCGATACCTAAATTACATATAGCCGGAATGGGATTGGAAAAGATTGTGCCTACGCAGGAAGCTTTGGGGATATTTACCCGTCTGTTGGCACGTTCGGCTACGGGACAACCGATAACCACTTATACATCGCATTATCGTAAACCGCGTGAAGGTGGAGAATTCCATATCGTAATTGTGGATAACGGCAGAAGTAAGATTTTGGGAAACAAAGACCATATCAAAACTCTGAACTGCATTCGTTGCGGTGCGTGCATGAATACTTGTCCCGTTTACCGTCGTAGCGGAGGGTATTCTTATACTTATTTCATTCCGGGCCCTATCGGTATTAATTTAGGTATGCTGAAATCTGAAACGAAATACTCGGACAACGTTTCTGCCTGTTCGCTCTGTTATTCCTGTTCCTTTGTTTGTCCGGTAAAAGTGGATTTAGCGGAACAGATTTATAAATGGCGACAGGATTTGGACGGTATCGGTAAAGCGGATGCAACGAAGAAGGTCATGTCCGGCGGCATGGAGTATCTGATGGAGCATCCTAAACTTTTCAATGCGGCTTTGTGGGCGGCTCCGCTTGTCAATCATTTACCGCGCTTTATGAAATATAACAGTTTGGATGCATGGGGCAAGGGACGTGAACTCCCTGAATTCTCCGGTGAGTCATTCAATGAAATGTGGAAAAAAGACAAAGTGAACGATAAAAAGAAATAGAGTATGAGTAGTAGAGAAGATATATTGAAGAGTATCCGTGAACATACACAAACCCGGTATGAAATGCCCGATTTGGATTCACATGAATTAATGACTTATCCGGATAAGTCGGAGCAATTCGGTATTATGCTGAAGCAAGTGGGAGGTGAGGCCGTTGTGTTAGAAGAGGGGGCGGATATAAATAAGGTGATTCGGGATTTGTATCCTGATGCTCAAAGGATAGCTTCGGATTTGCCGGAAATAAAGATTGCTACTTTTAATCCTGATGATGTAGCTGCGGCGGCTGATTTGAATGGGACGGATGTAGCCGTCATACGTGGATGTCTGGGCGTTGCAGAGAATGGCGCAGTCTGGATAGAACAGAATGTAAAATACCGGTCGCTCTATTTTATTTCGGAGAATCTGGTTATCTTGCTGGATAAAGATAAATTAGTGAATAATATGGCGGAGGCATACCTCATTGTGAATACCGGAAAATATGGTTTCGGCACATTCATCTCCGGCCCGTCCAAAACAGCAGATATTGAACAGGCATTGGTGTTTGGTGCACATGGTGCACGGGGTGTGACAGTGATATTGGAATAACAGGTATTGTTATTTGGACACTGTTTTATTGTTGTTTAATCCATTCCATGACATTGGCAGGCGGACGTTGAGCCATTAATTCTTTTTTCATGAAATCCATGTAAGGAGCTACATGCTTGAAGAATTGACGGTATCCCTTACAGAGGTAGTTCAGTCCCGCCTCTCCGTCTGCTGTATGCATGAAACGGTTTTTAGGACATTCTCCGTTGCAGGCAAAAAGAAATTCACATTCACGGCATTGACGGGGAAGTGAATCCTGTTTATGCTGGCCGAAACGTTGCTGTTCGGGACTGTACATCATCTCGACCAGTGTTTTTTGATAGATATTTCCCAAACGGTATTCCGGGAATACAAAGTGATCGCAGGAGTATACATCTCCGTTAAACTCCATAACACCTGCATGTCCGCAGGTCTTTGCCAGTGTACATACGCCCGGTTGCTCACCAATCCAGTTTGCCAATGTAGAATCGAATAGCTGAATGAAGAATTTGCCGACATCTTCCCGTATCCATTCGTCAAAGATGGTACAAAGAAAGTTACCCCATTGTTTCGGCGTGATGCTAAATTCTGCCAATTCTGTCCCGTCTGTGTTTTGGATTGCAGAGCTGAGTGTAAGTCCGTCCTTGCGCTTACCCAAACGTTCCACGATAGGGGTAAACTGGATGTAACGGCAATCCAGCTCTTTGAAGAAATGGTAGAAGTCTAATGGATAATCGGCATTGAAATCATTGACTACTGCCATTGCATTCCACTCCACTCCATGTTTCTTTAAAAGGTTGATTCCTTTCATCACTTTCTGGAAAGAGGGTTGACCTTGCCGGTTACGGCGATATTCATCATGAAATTCTTGCGGTCCGTCTATGGATACACCGACCAGAAAGTTATTCTCCTTTAGAAACTTACACCATTCATCGGTTAGCAATGTCCCGTTTGTTTGGATGCAGTTGTCTATGGTGCGTCCGTTTGCATACTTTTTCTGCAATTCTATCGCCTTTTTGTAAAAGCTGATAGGCCGCATAAATGTTTCGCCTCCGTGCCAGGTGAAGAGCACTTGCGGCATTGTTTGGGAATTTATGTATTCTTCGATGAACTTTTCCAATAATTTCTCGCTCATCACATGTTTGGGCGTCTCTTTGTATAGTCGTGCTTTCTCCAGATAGTAACAGTACTCACAGGCGAGGTTGCACACAGCTCCCACAGGCTTTAGCATCACGTACAGCGGACGTGCGAAAGGTGCGAATGTATTACTCATATGCGGATTTGGTTATATTGTTTCGACAAACATACTATAAAATTAGGAGTTTCCGTATCGTTTCTTAAAAAAAATATCCTAAAATGAAGTTGCTTGATGGTTCATATCCTTGAATTATTAAGATACGGTCGGTTGTTTACAAACGATAGGAGTTTGTCATCAATCGACCGTATGTTTGTCAACAAACGACCTGATGTTTTTTTCAATCAACCTGATGATTTAAAAAAACATCGAGGTGTTTGTAAAAAGCATCGGGATCATTTATATAAATCGCCTAAGGGAGCGTTGCCTATCACTCAAGGGAGCGACGACTAACGCTCAAGGGAGCGATAGCTTACATCTACTGGAGTGTAAGACATCACTCCCTTAGGCGATTTTCGTTCACTCATTTTATCTATTTAGCAGTTATTCAACTTTTACTTAGACTTGCCTTCACCTTATCACCATTTGCTTCTTTGCTGCTGATTGATAATTAATTATAGTGAAAGCACTTTTTTAGTGAACTGCACCCCAAAAGTTGGACAGTTAATTATTTGTTTCTATAATTGATTCTATA
>NZ_QSUN01000010.1 GCF_003438995.1 Bacteroides sp. OM05-12 | reverse complement strand
AGACAACCTATAGTAGGATTATTAAGTTTAACCAGTCAACCAAAAACAGGACGATACACTTGTAGGAGGAGCTTTAACTCTCAATTCTCAACTAAAAAATAGTGCCTTCACTCTAATTGGCTATTCACTAATGATTTATATCCGGAGCGTGATAAGGTGAAGGTAGAAAAAGTATAATTTAAAATATGCATAAAAAGAGAAATCCGTGTTTGTGGACAGCACTATTTCAGGATTTAGCTTAGCTCCTTTTATTCTGATAAAATGATTTTAAATATCTTACACCCATCTTTTTCTTGTAGATATAGTAAATAGATGCCTTCGGGCAAATGCTTTATTGATATTTCCGGTTGTGATTCAGAACGTTGCATCAAGCATTTTCCTGCCAGATTGTATAACCGGAATCCATTATATTCTCCTGAAATGTAGATGGTTCCATCGGTAGTTTTGACAGAAATCTGATCCAATGATTTACTGTTAATATCCGATTCGCGCTTGGTGAGCTTCACTTGTGCGGAATTATAAATGATGCAGTTGGTGATATTGTCGCTATCATAGTTGCCAACGGAAGCTATAACGTGCATGTCATCACAACTCCATGTGCCGTCGATGGTTACTTGGTAATCTTTTGAGAAGTTGTCCGCATCTATAGCTTCCCCCCATGTATCTGTTAAGACTTGGCGGAGCGTATGCTGGTGGTAGAAACTGCCACCTGAACCGTCTTGTTTTGTTGTATGTATATTGTCTTCTGTCAGATAAATAAACAGCCGATTGTCGGTGCCGGATAAAGGTAAAAGTCGTTTCCCGTCTATATGTATAGTGGCTTCCCTACTTTCTTCGTTATATTCGGTAGTTAAATTAAGGCTGACGAAAGCTGGTAAATCCAGGAATTCGTTCAGTAGTTCCGTAGTTAAACTACCTGCACTAAATGAAGGGTTGGTAGCGCTTAATTGGGGAGCATATTGGTTGGGTTGTGTTCGGTCGATCATTAGAGTTGGCGCACTTCTGACGTCATAGAAACTTGCATACTCTGTACTTGCCGGGTGTGTATATGGATCATATCCATATCCGGCATGGTGACCCATCATGATGACACGATTGTTTCCATTGACGATACTCTTAATGTGTTCATGACCTTTGGGACAATTAGAACATAATTCTGTTGAATAAACTTCCATTAAAACATTTCGTTCGGTTAGGGATGCTACACATCCAATAGTATAAGGTTGTGAAATGTTGTCTGTCGGATCAATATCGACCTCACCGTTAAGGTCGCTGATGGAGACTTCCACGATGTATTCTCCTTCTTTTGGAAAAGTCAGATGGTCTGTTTTAAAATTGTATGAAGCTTCATACGGAATCGTTACATTCTCTATTTTCTCCGAAATCCACTCACCTCCATCTATCCGGTAATTTACTTTGAAATTATGAAGTGTTGCTGTCGCTACGTTAGTGAATGTTCCGGAAATCGTCGCGTTTTCACCTAACTTTACGAAAGCGGGGAGTTTGGTTTGCTGTAAGGTAATGTTGTACCGGGGTAACTGATCTCCTTTAACTATACCTTGTATAGCTAACGCGTGATCATGAATATCGGATGAAGGAATCCATGAGCCATCTTTATATACCCAGTCCATGGAGGTATCTTCTGTTGAGGTTAATTTACCTACAAGGTTATTACTTGATTTATATTCATATCCGATATAGATTCCTTCGTCAGTGTTTATTTTATATGGAGTATCCAGCTGAATACTATTCCAACCCGTCTTCTGTCTTGCGCTAACCGTCTGTTGATAGGTATATGGCTGATTTAAATCTTTCGTAACGAAGATATTCAGTTCTGTAAAGAATATATTCGGAGCCAGGGCGAATCTGATGGCGGTGATACTGTTGCCTTTATAAAGCTTCATCTTTGATGCGGGAATGTGGATGGCGGCAGCGCGTTTTAAACTCAGATCTTTATCCGGATTGCTCAACTTATCATATTTATCGTATGATTCATCAGAGTGACCTAGCCGGATGGAGTCTGCGAAGTTTTCATTGGCATATAAAGAAATCCCGGAGATAAATATTAGAAATAATATTGTAATCCGGATGAGTGCATGTCTTTTCATAATCTTTTATTTGCTTTTAAGTAAAGATGATATTCGCAAATATATAAGTTGGGAAAGACTTTTTTTATTTTTAAGGTTTGTAGTTTATCCTAAATCATGATTTAGTAAAAGAAAACCGATCAAACTGGTGTTTGCCCGCTAATTTATTTTCCCGTCCACCATGTGGATAGTCCTGTCTGTAAGAGCGGCCAGACCTTCATCGTGGGTGACGATAACAAAGGTTTGACCAAGTTTGTCGCGCAAATCAAAGAATAGTTGGTGAAGCTCTTCTTTATTGTGCGTGTCGAGGCTGCCGGATGGTTCATCGGCAAGAATGACGGCCGGATTGTTAATTAGCGCGCGAGCTACGGCGACGCGTTGTTTTTCTCCACCGGACAGTTCGTTGGGCTTGTGTTCGGAGCGATCGGAAAGACCCATGAAGTGCAGGATTTCTTTGGCTTGCTTCGTAGCTTTACTAACAGGAGTTCCGGCGATAAAAGCCGGGATCATAACGTTCTCCAATGCGGTAAATTCCGGCAGTAACTGATGAAACTGGAAGACGAACCCGATATGTTTGTTGCGGAAAGCGGAAAGTTCTTTCTCTTTCATGCGGCTTACTTCAACGGTGTTGAGGAAAATGCGCCCGGTGTCCGGCTGGTCCAGTGTGCCCATAATTTGCAGGAGTGTGGTTTTGCCGGCACCGCTCGGGCCTACGATACTGATAACTTCGCCTTTGTTTATTTCGAGGTCGATGCCTTTCAATACTTGCAGCTCGCCGAAACTTTTCGTGATTCCTTCTAGTTTTATCATTATTTTATAATTTTCTGATTACGTATTCCGCCAGATAGCACCCGAAGACGGCGGGCATATAACTTACCGTGCCGGCTGTGGACTTCTTGTTCTGTTCATCTTCCGTGAGTAGAATGGCGTGGGGATTGGCTTGCTCGGTGCTGAATACGACGGGTAGCTTATGCCTCATACCCATTTTTTGCAGGCGTTTCCTGACGGCTTTGCTCAGTCCGCAATGGTAGGTTTCCCATAAGTCGGCAAAACGGATTTTCGTGATGTCCGTTTTTGCACCGGCGCCCATGCTGGAAATTATTTTGATGCCTCGCGTGCACGCATTATATATAAGGTAGCATTTGGGGCTGATGGTATCGATTGCATCCACGATGAAATCAAAATGTGCCGAGTCCAGTAATTCGGGGATATTCTCGTCTTTCAGGTAGACGGGCATAACGTTTAATTTGATCTTGGGGTTGATATCCCGGAAACGTTCGGCAAGTATCTCCGCTTTGGACTGCCCGATGGTGGAGTGCAGGGCGGGAAGCTGACGGTTGATGTTGGTGGGCTGCACCGTGTCGGCGTCTACGATGGTCATTTTGCCGACACCTGCGCGGCAGAGCATTTCCGCTGCGTAAGCGCCTACGCCACCTAAACCCACAACGAGGATATGTGCCGTATGGAGTCGGTCTACTTTTTCTGCTCCCAGAAGGAGTTCTGTTCTTTGCTGCCAGTTTTCCATCCTTTACTTCTTAAACCATTTATAAATCCACTTGCCGATATCATCGTAGTGCTGAGATTCGTTGTGCCCGCGCGGATCGGAGAAGGAAACAATCTCTTCCGGATCACCGTACTGGTCGGGGTAGAGTATCAGCAGACTATTGTTGGAGAAGTACTTGCTGATTTGCGATGCCAGTTTCTCAAATGCGGGTGTATAGGAAATTCCTCCCGGACGGGCGCTGATGATGACCAGCAGGTGGTCGTAGTTTACCTGTGCCGTGAGCATTAACAGATCGTCCCACTCCTCAAGGACGGAGAACTCGGTAGGCGTTCCGTCGTACTTCTTACGGACGATGGCTTCGAGCTGCCGTAAGGTTTCCGTAGTGGCGAAGAAGTGCACACGGCAACCGAGTTGGCTACCCATGCGGCAAAAATGTTCCACCCACTTGTGAAATCCCGGCTCGTACTCCGCTTTCGGCGGCACGGCGATGATGACCCGGCGAAGGGTGTTGACAGGCATCAGGAACTTGGCAATCATAATTTGCCTGTGCGTACCTTTCAATAAGTTCTCGGTCAGCGAACCGAAGAAGGAGTCTACGATATTGGCTTTGCGGTGCAGACCGATAATGACATCCGTCACCTGATATTCTTTCATCGTATGGATGATGCCGGAAGCAATATTGAGGTCGTAACGGCTTACGGTACGTACCGGCACATCGGCGGCAGCGGCTACCATTGCCGTTCGCTCCAAGTTGCGCTTGCCTTGCAATTCTTTCGTTTCGGATTTGTTATTGTCGTTGATGACATTGAGCGCGATCAATTCGTTTTTCTGGCGCGGGTCTTTGATAACGAGTGCGAGGTTCACCAGTTCGTCGATAGTCTCCGGGTTGGCAACCGGTATCAAGAGCTGTTCTTTTTCTTTCGATTCGTCCTTGTTCAGCAGTATTTCCTCTTTGACGGCGATGCGGCGGGCGGCGCGTTCGGTGGCAAAGGAGCTGATGATACAGGTAAAGAGAATCATGACTACGGTGCCGTTCAGCACATCGTCGTTGAGCAGCCGCTCGCCGTTTTCCATGATGATGTCGTGCCCGATAAGGACGGCGGCAAGGGTGGCGGCTGCCTGTGCATTACTCAACCCGAACATCATGTTGCGCTCTTCGGGTTTCATGTGGTAGATCTTTTGGGTAATCCATGCGGCAATCCATTTGCTGGCGGTTGCCATGACGGTCATTACTACCGCCACTTTCAGCGCTTCTCCACCTGTGAAGAGACTGCGGACATCAATAATCATACCGACTCCGATCAGGAAGTAAGGGATGAACAGGGCGTTGCCGACAAATTCCAAACGGTTCATCAGGGGGGACACGTGCGGCACGAGGCGGTTCAGCACCAATCCGGCGAGGAATGCACCGAGGATACCTTCCATCCCCACAAACTCCATCAATCCGCTACCGAGAAACACCATCGCGAGCACAAAGACAAACTGCATCACGCTGTCTTCATATTTCCGGAAGAACCAGCGGCCGATGCGGGGAAAGAAGAAAATGATGAGGAATCCCAGAAAGATTACTTTCAGCAGCAGGAACACCCAGTACAAGCCGTTGACGTCTCCTTTGTACATGCCTCCGATGACGGCGAGTATCAAAAGCGCCAGGGCTACCGTGATAGCCGTTCCGCCGATGGTGATGCTCACACTCCGCAGGCGCGACAGGCCGTAGCGACTTACGATGGGGTAGGCTATCAATGTGTGCGAGGCATACATACTGGCGAGGAGCACAGAGGTGGTCATTCCGTAATCCAGCAGGCTCATGCTGCTCCATACGCCGAGAATCATCGGGATAAGGAAGGTGAAAAGACCGAAAACGAGCGCTTTGACCCGGTTCTTCTTGAAATCTTCCATATCCATCTCCAAGCCGGCAAGGAACATGATGTAGTAGAGCCCCACTTTTCCGAACAGCTCGAAACTGCTGTCGCGCTCCAGGATATTGAATCCGTATTGCCCTACGACAACTCCGGCAAGAATCATGCCGATGATATGCGGGATGTGCAAACGCCCCAACACCATCGGAGCAAACAGAATAATGATGAGCACAAGGAAGAATATCCATGTGGGATCGGTTATCGGGAGCTGTAAACTGAATTCCAATAGTTGCATATAAGACAATTTAAAAGGGATTGCACCTAAATCTCTTGCAAAATAACGAAAAAGTAAGGAAACTACAAGAAAAAACATCTACATTTGTACGCGTTAACTTAATAAACGTTGTGATAATGACACGTATTTTTCTGATCGGATACATGGGGGCAGGTAAGACGACGCTGGGAAAAGCGTTGGCGAGAGAAATGAATCTGTCTTTCATCGACTTGGACTGGCATATAGAGGGGAGGTTTCATAAAACGGTAAGCGAAGTGTTTGCCGAGCGGGGCGAGGACGGTTTCCGCGAGTTGGAACGGCAGATGCTCCATGAGGTGGCGGAATTTGAGGACGTCATTATCTCTACCGGCGGCGGCACGCCCTGCTTCTTCGACAATATGGACTTCATGTGCGAGCACGGTTCTACGGTTTTCCTGAATGCCAGCCAAGACACCCTTCTCCGCCGGCTGAAAGCCGCCAAGCAATCACGCCCCCTGCTTCGCGACAAATCCGACGAGGAGCTGATGGACTTTATACGGAATGCGCTGGAAGTTCGCCTACCTTATTATATACGCGCCGAATATGTAGTTCCTGCCGATGAGCTGGAGACTAGAGAACAAATAGCAGAAACGGTGCGCCGCTTCCGTGAACGGCTCGGAGTGTGAATGAAGCGGTAGTTATTTATCCTGACAGTCGTTTCCCATCGTTTCCCCCTTTTTCGCCCATGCGTGAAAGGGGTATTTTATTATTATCCCCTGCCTGTACCTCCTACACGGGCATCTCTCCTCGAAAGTAAAAAACAGCTCTAAAAAGTGCCCTACAGTACCCTGTAGAGGGGGCGAATTTTCGTCCCGATGATAATTATTTAGATGGCGATGATAATTATTATCGTCGGGAGTAGAATAATTATCATCGGGACGATAATTTTTATCTTCGCGGGAAAATTTTTTTTCCTGCCAAAAATAAAAATCGCGGGCTCGAAATCCTTGCAGATTCCCGGCTTGCGAAACGGTCGTAAAAACGTCTTATTTCTTCAAGAAATCTTGACGTATGGGACTGAACGTATCTATTAAAATTCCTGCCTCGAGACAAACACATCCATGCTCTGCTCCGGGTTTCATATAAACACCGTCTCCGGCGCGGACGATGCGGGTTTCACCGTCCGTGGTAAATTCAAACACGCCACTTGCTACATAGGTCGTTTGTGTGTGAGGATGTGTGTGCGGAGTGCCTGCCGCTCCTTTTTCAAACTTGACCTTTACCATCATCATGTTGTCATTATAACCCATAATCTGACGTGTCACGCCTTCGCCGGCAGGTTCCCAAGGCATCTCCCGTTCATACTGAAAGTTCGCACTTTGAAATTCCATATCTCTGTTGTTTTGAAATGAATGTAAATGGTGATTTTTTGCGGCAAAGATAAAATATTTGCGGTACTTTCCGCCGTATTTCTAAAAATAACGGATATTAAGGTTGTAAACTATAGATTATTACGTATTTTTGCCAAACTAATATTTTTCACTTAAAAACAGGATCATACGGAAATGAGAAAATGGCGTATTGAAGATTCAGAAGAGCTTTACAACATCACCGGCTGGGGCACTTCTTACTTTGGTATCAATGAGAACGGGCACGTAGTTGTCAAACCCCGCAAAGACGGTGTAGAGGTGGATTTGAAAGAATTGGTAGACGAGTTGCAGTTGCGTGACGTGGCAGCTCCGATGTTGCTTCGCTTCCCCGATATTTTGGACAACCGCATCGAAAAGATAGCCAAATGCTTTGAACAGGCATCGGAAGAGTACGGCTATAAAGCCCAAAACTTTATCATCTACCCGATTAAAGTGAATCAGATGCGCCCTGTGGTCGAGGAGATTATCGGTCACGGAAAGAAATTCAATCTCGGTCTTGAAGCCGGCTCCAAACCGGAACTGCATGCCGTGATTGCCGTGAACACGGATTCCGATTCCCTGATTATCTGCAACGGATACAAGGACGAAAGCTACATTGAGCTTGCCCTGTTGGCACAAAAGATGGGCAAACGTATCTTCCTCGTTGTAGAAAAACTGAATGAGCTGAAGCTTATCGCGCAAATCTCCAAACAACTCGGTGTACGCCCCAATATTGGGATACGCATCAAGCTCGCTTCCTCCGGAAGTGGCAAATGGGAAGAGAGCGGGGGAGACGCCAGCAAGTTCGGCTTGACATCCAGCGAGTTGCTCGAAGCGCTCGATTTCCTCGAAAAGAAAGACATGAAAGAGTGCCTGAAGCTGATCCATTTCCATATCGGCAGTCAGGTGACAAAGATACGCCGCATCAAGACGGCATTGCGTGAGGCTTCCCAGTTCTACGTACAGCTGCACGGCATGGGCTTCAATGTGGAGTTCGTGGATATAGGCGGCGGACTTGGAGTGGACTATGACGGCACCCGCTCGTCAAACAGCGAAAGCAGTGTCAACTATTCCATTCAGGAGTACGTGAATGACTCCATCTCCACGCTGGTGGATGTGAGCGACAAGAACGGTATTCCACATCCGAACATCATCACCGAAAGCGGACGCTCGCTTACGGCGCACCATTCCGTACTCATCTTCGAGGTGCTGGAGACTACCACCCTACCGGAGTGGGATGACGATATTGAAGTATCCGAAAATGACCATGAACTGGTGCGGGAGCTCTACGAGATATGGGATAAGTTGAATCAGAACCGGATGCTGGAGGCTTGGCATGACGCCCAGCAGATACGCGAAGAAGCGCTCGACCTCTTCAGCCACGGAATTGTGGACTTGAAGACACGTGCGCAGATCGAACGTCTGTATTGGTCCATCACCCGCGAAATCCATCAGATAGCTTCCGGCTTGAAGCATGCTCCCGACGAATTCCGTCAGTTGAGCAAACTGCTTGCCGACAAGTACTTCTGCAACTTTTCACTCTTCCAGTCCTTGCCGGACTCTTGGGCCATCGATCAGATATTCCCCATCATGCCTATCCACCGGCTGGATGAAAAACCGGATCGCTCGGCAACACTTCAGGATATCACCTGTGACTCCGACGGGAAGATTGCCAATTTCATTTCCACCCGCAACGTGTCACACTATCTGCCCGTACACTCCCTCAAGAATCGCGAACCTTATTATATAGGTGTATTCCTTGTGGGCGCTTATCAGGAGATATTGGGGGATATGCACAACCTATTCGGTGATACCAATGCCGTGCATGTTTCCGTGAGTGAAAAAGGCTACTCCATCGAGCAGATCATCGACGGTGAAACCGTGGCGGAAGTGCTCGACTATGTACAATATAGTCCGAAAAAGCTCGTGCGTACGCTCGAAACTTGGGTGACAAAATCCGTTAAGGAAGGCAAAATATCCGTAGAGGAAGGCAAAGAATTCCTCTCCAATTATCGTTCCGGACTATACGGATATACTTATTTGGAATAATTAGGAGATAGATAACGATGGACGAGAAAAGTGAAAGTATACTTCCGAAATTAACGCTAATCAAAGTAGGCGGAAAGATCGTTGAAGAAGAAGATTCGCTCAACCGATTTTTAGATGATTTTGCAGCCATCGAAGGACGTAAAGTCTTAATACACGGTGGTGGTCGTTCGGCAACAAAAATTGCAACTTCACTTGGTGTTGAGAGTAAAATGGTGAACGGCAGGCGTGTTACCGATGCCGAAATGCTGAAAGTAGTTACGATGGTTTATGGCGGGCTGGTCAATAAAAATATCGTAGCCGGTCTGCAAGCCCGCGGTATCAATGCTTTGGGGCTTACCGGAGTCGATATGAACATTATCCGTTCCGTAAAACGTCCTGTTAAAGACGTAGATTACGGTTACGTGGGCGATGTGAATCAAGTCAATGCCGCATTGTTTTCCTACCTTCTTTATAGAGGTGTAGTGCCCGTGCTCGCTCCCCTTACCCATGACGGTGAGGGGCATTTGTTGAACACCAATGCCGATACCATTGCCGGGGAAGTAGCCAAAGCACTTGCCGGTTTTTTTGATGTAACGCTGGTTTATTGTTTTGAGAAGAAAGGAGTCCTTCGTGATGAAAATGATGATAACAGTGTTATCCCGCAACTTACCCGTGCCGATTTTGATGCTTATGTGGCGGACGGAACGATACAAGGCGGTATGATTCCTAAACTGGAGAACTCTTTTTCTGCAATAGATGCCGGAGTATATCGAGTCGTAATAACTTCAGCTTCAGCTATTAATACAGGCACAGGTACGGTTATAAAAAAATAAATCGAAAAAATATCATTCCGGGTGTAACTTTTGTGTTACCAGCCCGTCATTATTATAGAGATGCAAGAAATCAGTTTCCGAAATGACATTCTGCCATTAAAAGATAAACTTTATCGGTTGGCTCTCCGGATAACACTGGATAGCGCTGAAGCGGAGGATGTAGTGCAGGAAACGATGATTCGAGTCTGGAACAAGCGGGAGGAATGGACACAGTTTGAATCGATTGAGGCTTATTGTCTGACGATAACAAGAAATTTGGCGATTGACAGAAGTCAGCTCAAAGAAGCCCAAAACGTAGAACTCACTCCCGAAACGCGTGAAACTCCGGACGCAGGCTCTAACCCTTATGACCAATTGGTGAGTGAAGAACGAATGAATATCATTCACCAATTGGTTAATCATTTGCCTGAAAAACAACGCACGGTTATGCAGTTGAGGGATATGGAAGGGAAAAGCTATAAGGAAATAGCAGAAGTCATGCAACTGACAGAGGATCAGGTAAAAGTGAACCTTTTCAGGGCGAGGCAAAAGATTAGGCAACAGTTTACAGAGATAGATGAATATGGATTATAAGTATATAGAACAGCTTTTGGAACGTTATTGGCAATGCGAGACTTCTTTAGAAGAAGAGCAGATATTGCAAGCCTTTTTCCGTCAGGAAGACATTCCTGTCCATTTGCTTCAATATAAGAGCTTGTTCGCTTATGAGCAGGTTCAGAAAGAAGTAGGGCTGGGTGAAGACTTTGATGCAAAGATTCTGGTTAAGATAGAGAAGCCTGTTGTAAAAGCACGTCGTCTGACTTTGGTGAGTCGGTTTATGCCGTTGTTTAAAGCAGCAGCTGTGGTAGTCGTTGTTCTTTCTTTGGGTACGTTTGCTCAACGTTCGTTCAACGGTGAAGATAATTTAGATTATAATTACGAAACATACAAGGATACATATGATGATCCGCAGGTGGCTTATGAGCAAATATCATCTGCATTGAAGATGGTATCCGAAGGTATTAATAAATCTCAGTCGCAACAGCATATTGCCGATAGCTTATCGCGTATGGAAAATGCAGGTGGGATTGATGAATGATGAAAAGAGTTCTATTAACAGGCTGGATAATGTTCATATCCTTGGCAGTGTCTGCACAGGATTTTGTAACTCGTTTCTTGGATAAACGCGAACCGGATGCCCATTTGATTTGTGTCAGTGTTAGTCCGAAAATGATGCAAGAAGTGTTGAAGATAGATGTGGTTGAGGAGAATAACGATCTGTTGGATATGATATCGAATTTAAAAAGTATGCAAATGCTGACATCCGAGGTAGAAGGTGCGAAGTATTTTAAGGAAGCATTAGGCATCTTAGATAAGAATTCAGAACGTTTCAAGATATTTGGTTCTTATGATGGTAATTCTGAAAATTATAGGATTATGGTTCGTAAGAGGAAAAATGAAATCGTAGAGTTGGTAATGTTGGTTAATGATAATAATAAGTTTGTTGTGATTAACTTTACTGGTAATATGAATGATAAGTTTATTAGTCGTGTAGTTGACTCTATGAAAATAAAGCGTTCTTAAAATTATGACATTTTCATTTGCTTAATAAATATAGTTAGTATGCTTAATTAAAACACTCGAAGCTGTGAAGTTTCAATTCTCTCAAATTTATGAATAACTAACTAAGATAAAAAGGATTACTGCGTGATGTAGTAATCCTTTTATTTTTGGTAATGCGGTGGTTAATAACGTGAATATTTATCCTTTTTAGCATACGGTCGATTGATTGCAAACGATAGGAGTTTGTGAATAATTGACCGTATCTTTGTTGTCAATCGTCCTAATGTTTTTTAATCATCAAGGTGATTTTGAAAATGTTATATCCCTTATGAAAATATTAGAGCTGTTTTGCATTAAATGGAATTACTTTTATTTGCTTTCCCTTTTCACGTTTTATGCTCTTGTGGTTGAATGTCAATGTGTTGTGGTGAAGGTACTTTTTTGTAGTCCCGCCGGGAATCGAACCCGGATCTAAAGTTTAGGAAACTTTTGTTCTATCCATTGAACTACAAGACCAACTGAATCTTTTGCAAAGGTAGCCCTTTTTATGAATATCGCAATATGGATAATTAAATTTTCCTTGTTTTGTTTTATGTTAAATAAAGAAAACGGATTAAACCTTTGATGAGAAAGAAAGTCATATGCCAATAAAGAAATAGAACGTCTTGATATGAAAAGGTTTTTAATAGGTATTGTCTTGGGATTATTGTGTGTGTATGTGAGTGCTGAACCCGATTTATCCGGAGGTGTAAAAGGTAAAGTTATTGATTCGAAGTCAAAAGAGGCATTAGAGTATGTGAACGTAAGTGTCAGGAAAAAAGGCTCTGATGAATTGGTAAAAGGTACAGTTACGGATCAAATGGGAGCGTTTGTCGTAGGGAATTTAGCTGACGGAACTTATGAAATGACCATCTCATATATTGGCTATAAGCCTTTTCTGAAAGAATTTGTGATTACATCCTCCAATAAAAACGTGAACTTACGGATGATTCCTTTATCAGAGGATAGTCAGGTGCTTGGTGAAATTCAAGTAGTCGGTCAGAAAGCCCAGATGAAATTCGAGATAGATAAGAAAGTTTTCAATGTTGACCAGAATATAGCTTCTACCGGAGGTTCAGCCAGTGATGTGTTGACTAATATCCCTTCTGTGGAAGTGGATAACGAAGGTGAGGTTTCTTTGCGGGGAAGTTCTAATGTGACTGTATGGATTAACGGGAAAGCTTCGGGACTGTCTGCTGATAATCGTGCACAAATTCTGGAGCAGATGCCGGCTGAAAGCATTGAAAAGATTGAAGTAATAACCAATCCTTCAGCTAAGTATAGCCCGGAAGGTACGGCGGGTATCATTAATATTGTTTTAAAGCAAGACCGTAAGGCTGGTTATTATGGTAGTGTACAAGCCGGAGTTGACACGAAAGGTGGTTATAATGCCAGTGCAAATATTAATTATAGTAGTAGTAAATTGGATGCGTATGCTAATTTGGGTTACCGGGAACGTAAGAGAGATGGAGGAGGGTACACCAACCGTCTGAATATTAATCCTAATGATACTACTTATCTGAATCAAAAATCATCAAGTGACGGTAGTGGCGGGAATTTATTTGCTCGTCTAGGATTAACTTATCACTTAACGAAAGATGACCATTTTACATTGAATGGCTTCGGTATGTTTGGAAATAGAACGAATAAAAATACAATAGATTATCTTAGTAATGTGCCGGGATCTTATCAAACGAGTCGACGTTTTTCTGATGCGGATAATGATATGAACGGGGGGAATGTGGAGCTTGGTTATAAACATGATTTTTCTAAGAATAGCAATATTGATTTTACGGTTTCTTACAATAATTGGGGGATGAATAATGAGACAAATTATATACAAACGTCTCAATATGCAACGGGCGTAGAAACTTCTTCTTTTCAACGGCAAACAAATAATATTCGTAACCATAATTGGGAAGCACAACTCGATTATGTAAATTCTTTTAATGATAATAATAAACTTGAAACGGGATATAAAGGAACCTTCTCAAGAGAAAATAGCCCTGTAGAAACATTTTCAAAACAAAATGCAGTAGCTATTTGGGAGGAAGATGAGGCATTATTCAATCGTTTCATGTACGATCAGGATATCCATGCTCTATATGCTACTTATTCCGGTAAGATAGAAAAATTGGGTTTTCAGGTTGGCTTGCGTGGAGAATACTCTCGTATAAATACAAAATCTTTAGCGTTTGGTCAATCGGAAGGTAATGTAGAACCATATAAGAATGATTATTTCAGCCTTTTTCCTAGTGTTTTTCTTTCTTATGCATTGCCTAAAGGTAATGAAATACAGGCAAATTATACAAGACGCATCTCCCGTCCATGGGGTGGTCAACTCAACTCTTTCATGAACATAACGGATTCTGCTAATATCTCTTTTGGAAATCCACATCTATCTCCACAATATTCCAATGCATTCGAAGTAAATTATATTAAGAACTGGGAAAATCATATGCTCTCTTTATCAGGGTATTATCGAACGACGGATGATGTAATTCAACGAATCCGTTTCTTGGATGGGAATGTGATGAAGACTACTTATGAGAATATTGCAAAGACCCGTTCGGCAGGTTTGGAACTTGTAGGGAAAAACAAGTTATTTACTTTCCTTGATTTAACCACTACTGTTAATCTTTATTATTCTAAACTTGATGGGTTTACTTATCAACCGGCCGATGCAAAAGAACCGGTTATCGGAAAACCGGAAGAAGACTTTTCATGGAATGCACGTATGATTGCGAATGTAATACTTCCTTATGCTATTTCTTTGCAAGTAACAGGAAATTACAATTCTCGTCAGGTGGTGGCACAAGGACACAGGGAAGCTAACTATTCGTTGGATGCAGGGCTAAGAAAATCTTTCTTGAATAAAAAGATTAGTGTGAGTATCAATGCACGCGATATTTTGAACTCTCGCAAATGGCATACAATTACCTCAGGTGCCGGTTTTGAACAGGATTCTAAGAATTGGAGGGGTGGCAGACAATTTGGCTTAACGCTTACACATAGTTTTGGAAATATGCGTGCGAAAGGTAATAAATCTACTAAACGTCCCGATAATGATAACAATATGATGGACTCGATGGATGCGGAATATTAGTTTTGTATATTTATTCTTATAATAAAAACAATCCGTATTTTTATTTGCCGATTTTGTTATATGATGGTATTTTAATGCAAAAAGATTTTGCAATTTCATTTAACTTTCCGACATTTGCAACCGCAAGTCAGTTAAAATACATCGGTAGGGTTATTATGTATAACTGCGTAAAATATTTATGCAAACCGATAGTATGGAATGGTTAATCTTAATTTAAAATAGCAAAGTTATGACAGATGGAATGATGGTTAAAGAGCTGAAAGAGGTTGTTGTCCGCTTTTCGGGAGATTCTGGTGACGGAATGCAGTTGGCAGGGAACATTTTCTCGAATGTATCAGCTACAGTGGGCAATGATATCAGTACATTCCCCGATTATCCGGCGGATATTCGTGCCCCACAAGGTTCACTAACCGGAGTATCAGGTTTTCAAGTGCATGTCGGCGCGGATAAAGTGTTTACTCCCGGTGATAAATGCGATGTATTAGTTGCCATGAATCCGGCAGCGTTAAAAACACAATATAAATTCTGTAAACCGCAGTCTGTTATTATTATAGATACGGATTCTTTTGGTAAGAAGGATTTGGAGAAAGCTCTTTTTACATTAGAGAATCCCTTCTCTGAACTAGGCATTAAGAATGAGGTGATTGAGGTGCCTATTTCTTCTATGTGTAAGGAAAGTCTAAAAGATTTTGGACTTGACAATAAAGCAGCGGTACGTTGCAAAAATATGTTCGCGTTGGGTTTGGTATGCTGGCTGTTTAATCGTGATATTGCGATTGCAGAGAAAATGCTCCGTGAGAAATTTGCTAAGAAACCACTTATCGCCGATGCAAACGTAAAGGTGTTGAATGATGGCTATAATTATGGTGCTAATACACATGCTTCCACTTCCCTTACCTTTAAGATAGAAAGTAAAGCTCCGAAAGCAAAAGGATTATATACTGACATTAATGGAAATAAAGCCACAGCTTATGGCTTAATCGCTGCAGCAGGGAAAGCTGGAATGGAATTGTATTTAGGTTCTTATCCTATTACTCCGGCAACGGATATTCTTCATGAATTGTCAAAGCATAAATCTCTAGGCGTTAAGACGGTTCAGTGTGAAGATGAAATAGCAGGGTGTGCTTCGGCTATCGGAGCTGCATTTGCCGGGGACTTAGCCGTGACAACGACTTCCGGGCCGGGTATCTGTTTGAAAAGTGAAGCGATGAACTTAGCTGTGATAACAGAACTTCCGCTTGTTATTGTTGATGTGCAACGTGGAGGACCTTCTACCGGTCTGCCTACCAAATCGGAACAAACGGACTTGTTGCAAGTCCTTTTCGGACGCAATGGCGAGAGCCCTATGCCGGTAATCGCTGCTACTTCCCCTACTAATTGCTTTGATGCTGCATTTATGGCTGCAAAAATAGCGTTGGAGCATATGACTCCGGTGGTTTTATTGACAGATGCATTTATCGCAAATGGTTCGGCAGCTTGGAGATTACCGGATTTGAGTGAATATCCGGAAATCAAACCTCCATACGTTACATCGGATATGGCAGGGAAATGGACTCCTTTCTTGCGGAATGAAGAAACAGGGGTGCGTTATTGGGCATTGCCGGGGACTGAAGGATTTATGCATCGTATTGGTGGCTTGGAAAAAAGTAATGAAACGGGTGCTATTTCAACGGACCCGAATAACCATCATTTAATGACGCAGCTTCGTCAGGCTAAAATCGATAAAATAGCTGATTGTATTCCGGCTCTTGAAGTTCAGGGCAATCCGGATGCAGATCTTTTGGTTGTTGGTTTCGGTGGTACATACGGACATCTTTATTCTGCTGTTGAACAAATGAATGAAGAAGGCAAAAAAGCTGCTTTGGCACATTTTGAATTTATCAATCCGTTGCCTAAGAATACAGAAGAGGTATTGCGTAAGTACAAAAGGATTGTTGTTGCAGAGCAGAATATGGGGCAGTTTGCCAATTATTTGCGCATGAAATTACCGGGAATTATGGTTCATCAATATAATCAGGTAAAGGGACAGCCTTTTGTGACAGAAGAACTTGTAAAAGCATTCACTAAATTATTGGAGGAATAGACATGAGCGAAACTAAATATACAGCAGCAGATTATAAAGCAGGATTACCACGCTGGTGTCCGGGATGTGGCGACCACGCTTTTCTGAATTCATTTCATAAAGCTTTGGCCGAATTGAATATACCTCCTCATGAAATAGCCGTTATTTCCGGTATCGGATGTTCGTCACGTTTACCTTATTATATGAATACATACGGTATGCATACAATTCATGGTCGTGCGGCTGCCATTGCTACGGGAGTTAAAGTAGCCAATCCGGAGTTGACTATTTGGCAAATTTCAGGTGATGGAGATGGTTTGGCTATTGGTGGAAATCATTTTATTCATGCTGTTCGTCGTAACATCGATTTGAACATAGTGATGCTGAATAATCGAATCTATGGCTTGACAAAAGGACAATATTCTCCGACTTCAGCGCGTGGCTTTGTTAGTAAATCTTCTCCTTATGGTACGGTGGAAGATCCATTTAGACCGGCGGAATTAACCTTCGGCGCACGCGGACGTTTCTTTGCTCGTTGTGTGGCTGTGGATGGTCCGGCTTCTGTGGAAGTGCTGAAAGCGGCAGCTAACCATAAGGGTACTTCTGTTGTGGAAGTACTTCAGAATTGTGTTATCTTCAATGATGGTACGCATGAATCTGTCGCTACGAAAGAAGGACGTATGAAAAATGCGATTTATTTGGAGCACGGTAAACCAATGTTATTTGGAGAAAACAAAGAATTTGGTCTTGCCCAGGAAGGCTTTGGTTTGAAAGTTGTGAAGTTGGGTGAAAACGGAATAACCGAGAAGGATATTCTCATTCATGATGCTCATTGTATGGATAATACTTTGCAGCTGAAATTGGCTTTAATGGAAGGTCCTGATTTCCCGATTGCTTTAGGAGTAATTCGTGATGTGGAGGCTCCGACATATAATGATGCATTGGTAGAGCAGATAGAAGAAGTTTCTTCTAAAAAGAAATACCATAATTTTGCAGAGTTGTTGATGACAAATGACACTTGGGAAGTGAAATAGTAATCACTTTGGGAAGTATTTATATTATTGAGAGCTATCTTTATCTATTTGTATAGGTGAAGGTAGCTCTTATTGGTTAGTAACACCTGCTTTTCAACATACGGTCGATTGTCTGTAAACGATAGGAGTTTGTGAACAATCGACCGTATCTTTGTCTTCAAACGTCCTTATGTTTTTTGAAAACAACCCGATGCTTTTAAAAAACATCAAGGTGTTTGCAGGTGAAAACAGTATAAAAAACAAATTCGCTCAAATAACCTTCAATCTTTCAGTCTGCGAATTTATGTTTGATTATCAGTGCGTTATCCTGAACTTTCTTTAGGGAAAACATTCAGCCGACGCAAGTGTTAAGTGAACTCGCTGAATGATCCTGTCTTTCAGCCTAACTTGTTAATTATCAGTATGAAATTGGCAAACTGAAGGATGAAGCTTATGGGTGATTATTGGTCTGAGAGTATGTAAAAAAGGGATACCTATGCGTATCCCCTACAAATATCGGATGAACCAAACTCTTACTTGGTGATTTATTTAATTGTCCTTTCCGTTTTCCTTATTCTTTCTCTCCGAAAGCAAGATCTCCGGCATCACCCAGTCCGGGAACAATATAAGAATGCTCATTGATCTCCGGATCTATTGCTGCACACCAAATGGTTGTTCTGTCTTCCGGAAATATTTGTTTAATATGTTCCACAGCTTTCTGGCTTGCGATGATAGAAGCCACATGTATTTCTCGTGGATGTCCTTTAGTCAGCATTGCTTGGTAACTTAGTTCCATCGAACTTCCGGTGGCCAACATCGGATCGGTGATGATGAGTGTTTTGCCGTCAATTCTTGGAGAAGCTATATATTCAATATGTATATCGAATTTTAATGTGTCTTTATATTTACGGTAAGCCGATACAAAAGCATTCTCTGCATAATCGAAATAATTTAAGAATCCCTGATGGAAGGGAAGTCCGGCACGGAGGATAGTGCTGATTACCAAATTATTATCGGGAGTGTTGACGGAAGCTATTCCCAATGGCGTTTGAATGTTCTTGGGCGAGTAAGTCAGTGTCTTGCTTATTTCATATGCCATCACTTCGCCTATACGTTCTATGTTCCGTCTGAATCTTAGGCGATCACCTTGTACTTCAATATTTCTGATCTCAGAAACATATTGGTTCAGGATAGAATTACTTTCATTTAAATTGATAATTTTCATGAGTTTAATGTTTAAAGAAAACGGTTTTGGTTACTGTTTCGCTTGCAAAATAAAGAATAAATTTCAAAAGTGTAATGTTAAAGTTGCATTTTTGTTACCTAAGTATAAAAGTATAAGCAATTAAAGAAAAATTTCTTTAATATGTGACTTGTTTAAAAATAAAGTATTACTTTTGTAGTCGATTTACAAGAGGATGTTGTAAAGCATATAATTTAACGGTGAAAGAGATTATAAAATTAGTATACCCAAATTTAAATTTAAAACAAAATGGCAAATTTAGATCTTAGCAAGTACGGTATTACCGATGTAAAAGAGATTGTTCACAATCCTTCTTATGACGTACTTTTTGCAGAAGAAACCAAACCAAGTTTGGAAGGTTATGAAAAAGGTCAGGTTACTGAACTAGGTGCTGTAAATGTAATGACTGGTATTTATACAGGTCGTTCTCCTAAAGATAAATTCTTCGTTAAGAATGAAGCCAGCGAAAAGACTGTATGGTGGACATCTGACGAATACAAAAATGATAATAAACCTTGTTCTGAAGAAGCTTGGGCTGATTTGAAGTCTAAAGCAGTAAAAGAATTATCAGGAAAGCGTTTATTTGTTGTTGATACTTTCTGTGGCGCAAATCCTGCTACTCGTTTGAAAGTACGTTTCATCATGGAAGTGGCTTGGCAAGCACACTTCGTAACAAACATGTTCATTCGTCCGACTGCTGAAGAATTAGCTAATTATGGCGAACCTGATTTCGTTTCATTCAATGCTTCTAAAGCAAAAGTTGACAACTATAAAGAGTTAGGTTTGAATTCAGAAACAGCTACAGTATTCAACTTAAGAACAAACGAACAAGTTATTTTGAATACTTGGTATGGTGGTGAAATGAAGAAAGGTATGTTCTCTATCATGAACTACTTGAATCCACTGCGTGGTATAGCTTCTATGCACTGTTCTGCTAATACTAACATGGAAGAGACTAGCACTGCTATCTTCTTCGGTTTGTCAGGTACTGGTAAAACAACTTTGTCTACAGATCCAAAACGTAAATTGATTGGTGACGACGAACACGGTTGGGACGATGAAGGTGTATTCAACTATGAAGGTGGATGCTATGCTAAAGTTATCAATTTGGATAAGGATAGCGAACCTGATATTTACAAAGCTATTCGTCGTGATGCTTTGCTTGAAAATGTAACGGTTGATGCTAACGGTAAGATTGATTTTGCAGATAAGAGCACTACGGAAAATACTCGTGTTTCTTATCCTATCTATCACATTGAGAATATCGTTAAACCGGTATCTAAAGGCCCGGCTGCACAACAAGTTATTTTCTTGTCAGCTGATGCTTTCGGTGTATTGCCTCCTGTATCTATCTTGAATTCAGAGCAAGCTAAATATTACTTCTTATCTGGTTTTACAGCTAAATTGGCTGGTACAGAACGTGGTATTACTGAGCCGACTCCGACATTCTCTGCTTGTTTCGGTGCTGCATTCTTGTCATTGCACCCGACTAAATATGCTGAGGAATTAGTGAAGAAGATGGAGAAATCAGGTGCTAAGGCATATTTGGTAAATACAGGTTGGAACGGTAGCGGCAAACGTATCTCTATTCGTGATACCCGTGGTATTATCGATGCTATCCTAGATGGTTCAATTGATAAAGCTCCTACTAAGGTTATTCCTTTCTTTGACTTTGTTGTTCCGACTACATTACCGGGAGTTGATCCGAAGATTCTTGATCCTCGTGATACTTATGAGTGCGCTTGTCAATGGGATGAAAAAGCAAAAGATCTTGCTGCTCGTTTCATTAAGAACTTTGCTAAGTTTGAAGGTAACGAAGCTGGTAAGAAGTTAGTAGCTGCTGGTCCGAAATTGTAATTCTAAGTAATTTTATATACGAAAAAAGGGAGTTGCCTGAAGGTAATTCCCTTTTTTTATTCTTGTATTGGGTTGCTATATATAATAAGGTGGAAAATAAACCAAATCAAAATGCAACTAAACAAAAAGAAAGTATTTTATTTTGTTTTTTGAAATTTTACCTACTAATTATATGTCTTTTTAACACAATAGTGCCAACTATTCAATATATAGGTTCTATATTTGTGATATAGAGGTTTTATATTGTTTCTACTTTCATATTATTACCTATCTTTACGTTCATCAACAAAAAATATCCAAATAATCTTTTCTTTTCGATAAAATTATATATCTTTGTGGCATATCAAAATGTAGCAATATTGTTTTATAAGTTTACATGATGAAAAACGAACCGTAATTTGGTACTTTTGTATAGCGAAATTTTGATAGATATCCCGATTAAGGGTGTATAAAGAATGAGATATTAGAGAGTAAATGATATTTCTTGTTTTTATTAAAATTGTGTATGCGTATGAAAAAATTAACCTCTACCTCAAACTACGTTTCTTTCAACATGGGTATAAGAATGCCCGGGTTTGTAGCTGCTTTAAGAACTGTTCCCGATAAACAGAAAAAGATTTAGTGAAATCATTTAAAACTTGTAAAGTAATAAAGTTATCTATTCAACATTGTAATTTTAATTTTTATAAATTCATTAAAATAAATCGAGAGTATTTATGAAGAATTATTTACGTATATTCCTACTATTCTTCTTTATCTCGTCTGTGGCTTATGCACAGCAGATAAAAGTGAATGGTGTGGTAATTTCGGCGGAAGATAATGAACCAGTTATTGGGGCATCTATCACGGTTAAAGGGAATACCTCTATCGGTACAGTCACTGATATTGATGGTAAGTTTCAATTGAGTGTGCCTTCGGGGGCAAAGACATTGGTCGTTTCTTATATTGGAATGAAAACTCAGGAAATTGCAGCAAAAGCTGGCTCTGTTAAGGTTATACTAAAATCTGATGCTCAGGAATTGGATGAGGTTGTGGTAACAGGTTATCAAAAGATTGACCGCCGTTTGTTTACGGGTGCCGCTGAAAAGATCAAAGGTAAAGATGCAAAAATTGATGGTGTAACAGATGTTAGCCAGATGTTGCAAGGTAAAGTTGCCGGTGTATCTGTTCAATCTGTTTCCGGTACTTTTGGCGCCGCTCCTAAAATGCGTGTTCGTGGTGCAAGTTCTATATATGGTGACCAACGTCCTTTGTGGGTAGTTGATGGTGTCGTTTTGGAAGATTTAGTAAATGTAAGTGCGGATGATTTATCTTCGGGTGATGCTAAGACTTTAATTAGTTCTGCTGTTGCGGGATTGAACTCTGATGATATTGAAGATTTTCAGATTTTGAAAGATGCTTCTGCTACTGCACTTTATGGTGCAAGAGCGATGAATGGAGTTGTTGTTATTACAACTCGTAAAGGCCGTACAGGTTCTGCTTCTATCAATTATGTAGGTGAATTTTCTACTCGTTTTAAACCGTCATACGGAGAATATAATATTATGAATTCTCAGGAACAGATGGACGTTTACAGACAAATGGAAAATTCCGGTTGGTTAAATAATGCTGCGATGGCACGTATTTCTAATGGTGGTGTATATTATAAGATGTATGATCTTATTAATCAGTATAATGAAACTAATGGAGGTTTTGGACTTCCTAATACAGCTCACGATCGAGCATTATATTTGCGGGATGCAGAAATGAGAAATACAAACTGGTTTGATGAATTATTTAGAAATTCATGGACACAGAATCATTCAGTTTCTCTTTCCGGAGGTACGGATCGCTCTCGTTATTATGCTTCATTGAGTTATTTTAATGATCCGGGTTGGTCTGTTGCAGATAAAGTAGAACGTTATACAGCAAATTTTAACTCATCGTTTGACCTTACTAAGAACTTTTCTTTATCGTTCTTAACTAACGCATCTTATCGTAACCAGAAAGCTCCTGGTACATTAGATAGAACGGTTGATGTTGTAAATGGTGAAGTAAATCGTGATTTTGATATTAACCCTTTCAGCTATGCTCTGAATAGTAGCCGTGCTTTGGATCCGAATGAATACTATCGTATGAATTATGCTCCGTTCAATATTAAAAATGAGTTGGAGAATAATTATATGGATATTAATGTGATGGATATGAAGGCGCAGTTGGAGTTAAACTGGAAGCCGATAAAGAAGTTAGATTTTAATGCAATCGGTTCTTTCCGTTATGCAAAATCGGTGAATCGTCATAAAATCATGAATAATTCCAATATGGCTAATGCTTATCGTGCAGATGACGATGCAATTATTCGTGATGGAAATAAATTCTTATTCCGTGATCCGGATGATCCTAATGGATGGGCTGAAGTCGTTCTTCCTAAAGGTGGATTTTTAAATTCATCTTCCAATTCTGTTTTGAATTATTATTTTAGAGGAACTGCCAATTATAATGACTCATTTAATGACAAACATATCGTTAATATTTTAGGTGGTGCGGAAGTAAGACATACCAATCGTGAAGAAGATTCTTATAATGGTTACGGATATGATTATGATAGTGGTGAACCATACGTAGATTATCGAATAATTCGTCAAATCTTGGAAGGAGGATTTAATTATTATTCATATGGAGAAAGTTGGGACCGTTTCGTTGCTTTCTTTGGTACGGCAAGTTATTCATATCAGGGAAAATACACAGTAAACGCTACCGGACGTTATGATGGTTCTAATAAAATGGGTCAATCAAAGAGTTCAAGATGGTTGCCGACTTGGAATGTCAGTGGTTCTTGGAACGCAAGTGAAGAAGAGTTTATGCGTGATATTGATTGGATATCCAGATTGAGTTTCCGTGGAACCTATGGATTGGTTGCAAGTATGGGACCTGTAACAAATGCTTTGACTGTTTATAAGTCAGGTACAACTTATAGACCTTATCAGAATGAAAAGGAACCGTATATTTATATTAGTGAATTGCAGAATAAGGATTTAACATGGGAAAAGCAATATGAAGGTAATGTCGGTTTTGATTTTGGTGTATTGAACAATCGTATTAGTTTAAGTTTGGATGCTTATTGGCGTAAAAGTTTTGATTTGATCGGTGTGATTTATACCGGTGGTACAGGTGGTCAGAAAGCTAAATATGCAAATTATGCCGATATGAAATCAAGAGGTGTTGAATTTACTTTGAATTTTAAACCGATTGTTTTAAAAGATTTCAAATGGAATACGGATATAACTTTCTCTTATAATCATAATGAGATTACAAAATTAGATTCTAAACCTCGTGTTATAGATTTAGTTTCAGAATCAGGTTATGCTTTGTTAGGAAAGCATGTAAGAGGTCTATATTCATTGCAGTTTAAAGGATTGGATGAAAATGGTATCCCGACTTATATTAATGAAGATGGGGAACTTACCAATGGTGATATTGATTTTCAAGAAAGTGATAAGTTGGGACATTTGAAATATGAAGGTTCTGTAGATCCTCCTTATTCCGGTGGTATGAATAACTCTTTCCAGTATAAGAATTGGAAATTAAATGTTTTCATTACATATCAATTTGGTAATGTAATTCGTCTGAATAGTGCATTTAAGTCTTCTTATTCCGATTTGGACGCAATGCCTCGTGAGTTTAAGAACCGTTGGCGTACTGCAGGTGATGAAGACCTGACATCTATTCCTACAATTTTAAGTGCTTATCAACAAAGTGCAGATAGTAATTTGAAGATAGCTTATAATGCCTATAATTTCTCTACAGAGCGAGTTGCGAAAGGTGATTTCATTAGAATGAAAGAAATTTCATTATCTTATGATTTCCCTCAGGATTGGATTTCGAAAGCGAAATTTAAATCTCTTCAGTTGAAAGCACAGGTTACAAATCCGTTCTTGATTTATGCAGATAAGAAATTGAATGGACAAGATCCTGAGTTCTTACGTTCGGGTGGTGTGGCTATGCCTAATGCACGCCAATTTACACTAACTTTAAGATTTGGTTTATAATAAAGGTAAAGACTATGAAGTTGAAAAAATATAATATTATATTATTGGCAAGTGCTTTTACTCTACTTGCTTGTGACGATTACTTGAGCCAAGTTCCGGATAATCGTGCTAATCCTCAATCTCCGGAAGCCGTACAAGAACTTCTTGTTTCCGCTTATCCTGAAACTTCTTATACATTTGTGGAATTGATGTCTGATAATGTAGGCGATGTAGGAAAATGGACTATGGATTATGATAGAGCACAAGAAGAGGCTTATTATTGGAAGGATGTATCTGGGGATAATGTAGATACTCCTGATGGTTTTTGGGATGCTTCTTATGCAGCTATAGCTGCTGCCAATCATGCCCTTTCTATCATAGAAGAAGCAGAGAATCCTGCTGATTATGATGCTCAAAAAGCAGAAGCCTTATTATCCAGAGCTTATAATCATTTTATGCTGGCTAGTATTTTTGCGAAACCATATGACCCTAAAACAGCTAAGACAGATTTAGGAGTACCTTATGTTACGACTCCTGAAAATGTTCCTTTGAGGGATTATTATCGTGAAACGTTGGACAAGACCTATGAATTGATCGAAAAAGATTTGTTAGAGGGTATAAAACTCGCAAATGATAATATTTATAATAATAGTACCGCAGGCGAACTTGCTTATAAATATCATTTTACTAAGTCTGCGGCTTATGCTTTTGCTGCACGCTTCTATCAATATCGTGGATTATTCAATAATCCGGAGAATTCTTTGAATGAATATGGTAAAAATGACTGGGAAAGAGTAATATTCTATGCAAATAAAGTTTTATATGCTGAGCCTGCCGCTCAATTAAGGGATTGGAACGGAACCTATAGTTCGATGTCTTATAGTGAGTTGGAAATAGCCTATTCAAAGGCAGAGCAGACTCCTAACATCATGTTAATAAGTCAGATTACACTTTGGGGACGTTATGCTATGTACCGTTATAAGATGACTCCGTCTTTTGTTGCGAATGTTATTCAAGGGTTGCAGCCTTGCCCAATGGGATCTAGTAATAGTTTGTCATTCCCAATCTTTGGTCAGAATATTTTAAATCACATACCGAAGTTTAAAGAACATTTTAAATATGCCAGTATTAATGCTACGACTGGTTGGCCGTATGTTATGTTTACTGCATTTACAATGGATGAACTGTTATTAAACAGGGCTGAAGCTTATATAATGACCGAGGATTATACTTCTGCATTGAAAGACTTGAATTCTTATTATTCAAAACGTGTTGATAATTATAGTTCTAGAACTAATACTGTGACTGATGCGACCATTGCGAAGTATAAAGCACGTTCTATTGTTGATCCTTGTTATACCTTGAATGATAAGCAGGCTTTGTATCTTTCTGCTTTGGCTGATATCAGACAATTAGAATTTTTGGAAGAAGGATTACGTTGGTTCGATGTTCGTCGTTTTAATATAGAAGTGACTCATATGTCTTATGATGAGAAAATAAAAGATGTATTGAAAAAAGGGGATCCGCGGAGAATTGTTCAGATACCTTCTCAAGCCAGAAGTTTGGGACTTACTCCTAATCCGAGATAGTAATTCATTTAAATCGTAGACAAATTATGAAAGTAAAGTTTATAAAATTTATAAATATAGCAATGCTTGCCGGTTTATTCCTGTCTGCATGTTCAAATGATGATGTTGATAGTACATCACGTATTACAGTTCCTGAACTTCCTAATGAAACTTCTGTTAGTGAAGATTATTGGATCTATCAAAATCTGGTGGTTCCTTATAATATGGAAGTTAAATATCGTTGGGATGATTCAGAGGCTGACTTGACAAAGAATTTGATTCCACCACGTTTAGATTATGTTGTGCCGTTGCTAAGTATCATTAAAAAAGCATGGATTGAACCTTATCAAAAGTTGTCGCAAAAAGGTGGAGAAGAAATGCATTTTATGGAAAAGTACATTCCTCGTCTTTTCTATTTAATTGGTTCTGTGGAATATAATAGTGATGGAACTGTTACGGAAGGATCGGCAGAGAGTGGTCGTAAGATTATTATTAATAATGTTAATGCTTTTACGAAAGATGAATTGATTGCTAAGTATGATACATTAGAAGATACACATACTTTCTTCCATGTAATGCACCATGAATTTGCACATATTTTGAATCAAAAGAAGAATTATGATGCGGATTTTAAGAATGTAACTCCGAGTGATTATACAGCTCAATGGTTCAATGAGAATTTTATGAAATGTCGTAGATTAGGATATATTTCTAAGTATTCAAGGGAGAATCCTGATGAGGATTTTGCAGAGATGGTTGCTTGGATGCTAACCAGAACTAAGGAGGATTTTGATAAACTGATTGATGATCCCCGTTTGCCTGCTGAAGCTCAAAATAAATTACGTCGTAAAGAGGAGTTTGTTCGTAAGTATTTCAAAGAAGCTTATGGTATTGAAATTTATGAGTTACAAGCGGAAATAATGAAACAAGTCAGTGAAATTATCAGTGATGATTATGACTTGTTTAATGTTCCTGGTTATACTCCTTCGATTACTAACAATTAATAGATAAATTGGTATATGAAAAAATATATTGTAATATTATTAGCTTGTATTTGTGGCGTATCATGTTCTCGATATGAGGATGATATATTTCCGGAAGGCCGTATGGAAAAACTAGCCACAGAGTGTGATAATTTATTGGTTTCGGCTGATAATGGGTGGAAGGTTCTTTATTATCCTAATCCGGAAAAATTTGGAGGGTTTACATTAGCGATGAAGTTTACTGCTAGTGGTAAATCGGATGGAAAAGGTACTGTTGTTGTATATGGCGATGAAAAACAATTTGGTAGTGAAGGTACTAAAGGTTATTCCAGCCATTATTCAGTTTCATTGAAACAAGGCGTAGATTTGACTTTTGATACCTATAATAATATTATTTCTTATTTGTCCGATCCGGAAAATGTACTTGGATATGGTACAGGTTATGAGGGAGATAATGAGTTTATATACGTATCTACAAGTGCTGCAAAAGATTCGATTCGTTTTAAAGGAAAGAAAAGAGGAGGTAATATAATTTTTATAAAATTGAATGAATCTCCTGTTGATTATATGACTAAAGCAAATCAGAGCCTTTCCAGTTATGCAGCAGATCCTTATTATTTTAAGGAAGTTGAATTTCCAAATGGTAAGAAGATGACATTGGTAGACTGTAATAACTTTGTGATTAGAGCAGCACGCCCGATTGTTGAGGAAGAAGGGGCTTTTGAAGATGATTATGTACTTCCTTTTGGTTTTGACGACCAAGGAATGAATCTTTATCATCCGTTAAACTATGGGGAATATAGCATTTCATCTTTTGTAAATAAAGGGTCTCAATATTATGCGAAATTGGCAGATGGTCAAGAATTGTTATTGAAAGGTGTAGTACGCCCAAGTCAAACTTTGTCGCAGGCAGTTTATTTCTTTGATAAAAATGCGGATTCTGACCTTCGTGTTTCAACAGCTTCTCCCGATATTGAAGAAATGATAGATGCATATAAAAAGGCTTTTGAGGAATCGGTGGAAAGCACTCCCGCTCTGAAAGATAAGGCTTTTGTGTTTTATGATATGCGATTCGTCAAGAATATGAATGTAGATATCAATAAAGGAGAGACCCGAGAGAGTGTTACCTATCCAGACGCATTTATTTCTACAGCATTTAGTGTGAAAGAAAATAAATTGTATATTTATGAAGATATGAGTTGCAAATTTGAACAGGCTACGGAAGACGAAATTACTTTTTCTTTTAATAGATTCTCTTCTTCTGGATTGAAGCCAATATTTTCATTTTTGGATAAAAGAATAAATAATGCTACTATAGTAGTGGTTCCATCTGCTGATTATTCTTCTTCTGTACTGGTTAGCACAGTTGATCAACAATGGATACAGTTAAATTAAGATACAGTTAAGTTATATATTATTTTTGTTAAAAAAAAGTGTTATGAGAAGAATGTTACTATTAGCAGGTATGGCTACATTCCTGTTTGCATTTTCTGCAAATGCGCAGAATAGTGTTAATGCTTCATCTTTAAAGAAGCAAGTTGTGATGGAGAAAATAACTAATAAATCTCCGTTGAAAGTACAGTCAGTTCAAGTTTCTGATTTCTCTATTTCTAAAGATGGAAGAGGAATTATTAAAGCTTCAACTTCTACAAGAGCTGACGCATATAATGTGATGTATCCACGTCCGGTAGGTTCTTTCCTTGCTGGTGTTGACGAGGATGGTGGTCTATATAAACCTTTATTTATCGCTCCTGCTAGTTTTGATCTTCAATTTTTAGCATATTCCAATGCTAATGGTCAAGGAAATTTTTCATGGTATGCCCTTAATGATAATGAGCAAGAAGTGGATTTGAGTGAGTATGTTACAGACGGTGTATTATCTTTTAAAGGAGATGCAGGGGACGCTTATTTTATGCCGATTCTTGAAGGAGAATATAATGGTGCAACTGCTGAATATAGATATGGAGATGAGAATGCAGGGTATGTTTTCTTTAGCCCGAACGATGCATTCCCTTTAACAAATGGAGATTTTTATGGTGATATATATACTGGTTTTGATAATGCTACTGGCTTTTTCCCGGGTTACAAAGTAGGTGGTGTTCCGTGTACGGGCTTTTTGTCTCGTTTTGATGCTCTCAATGCTCCATTAATGGTTGATCATATAAGTCTATTTGCATATTTAAATGATGAAAATGGAGGGGATATTATTCCTGCAGGGACAACAATGACTGTTGATTTATCTAAATTAGAGAATGGGACGTTCCAGCAACCATTTGCTACAGCAACTGCTACTCCTGATGATTGTATTGAATTGCTTGATAAAGGTGCATCTACTGGTGTATTCGTTATTAACTTTTATTTCCCTAATAAACAAAGTGCGAAAATTGATAGTGGGACAGCATTTGGAGCATTAGTAAATGTTACAGCACAAAATAATATACTTCTTCCATTTTCTGAAAATGCTTTTGGTTTAGGAAGTGCTTATACGTTGCATGGTGATAAATTTGATTATTTTATCTCTTCCCAAAAAGTTAATGTTTGCGATATCTTCCTTCAATTGAATGGTAAATTTGAAACAGATCCTTCTTCAATTGCTAGTGCTAAGTCTGAGGCTGATATTAAGGTTGTATCTTCTGTTAATGCATTTGAATTAACTTATCCAGAAGCTGTAACTTCTGTTCAGGTAGTAAATGTTGCCGGTCAAGTAATTGCTACATACGCATTGGAAGGAACTTCTGCTACAATTCCTGCCGCTAACTTAGTTAACGGTTTGTATTTGCTGAAGTTTGATAATGGTGCTACAGTTAAGGTAATGAAGTAAAATACATTATCCATATGATATTGGAAAAAAGGATGCTAGTAATAGCATCCTTTTTTATTACCATAGTGTCAGTGAAAAAGACTAACCTATATCTAATCCAATCTTTTTCTCTATCCTTTTGATATTTTTATCCCTCCGAATAGCAATTTTTTCAATACTTTTTCTGATATTTGCTAAAAATCTAATAACATGGAACCGATAAGAAACTTTAATCAATTGACTGCTCACCTGCAAACATTGAAAAAACGCAAAAGGGTTGCTGTGGTATGTGCTAATGATGAAAACACAGAATACGCTATTGCCCGTGCATTGGAGGAAGGTATTGCAGAATTCCTGATGATAGGAGACTCTACCGTCTTGGAGAAATATCCTGCATTAAAAAAGTATCCTGAATTTATTTCTGTAATTCATGTGGAGGATTCGGATGAAGCGGCGCGTGAGGCTGTGCGTATCGTGCGTGAGGGAGGAGCGGATATTCTGATGAAAGGTATTATCAATACGGATAATCTGTTGCATGCTATTCTGGATAAAGAAAAGGGTTTATTGCCCAAAGGAAAGGTGCTTACCCATTTAGCGGTAATGCAAATACCTACTTATGACAAGCTGTTGTTCTTTTCGGATGCAGCGGTAATTCCTCGTCCTACCTTGCAACAACGCATTGAAATGATTTGGTATGCTATAAATACTTGCCGTCATTTTGGGATTGAACAGCCACGTATTTCTTTAATTCACTGTACGGAGAAGGTAAGTGCTAAATTCCCTCATTCATTGGATTATGTGAATATTGTGGAACTTGCCGAAGCCGGAGAATTCGGTAATGTAATCATTGATGGTCCGCTTGACGTGAAAACATCTTGCGAGAGGACAAGCGGAAATATCAAAGGTATTGTTTCTCCGATTAACGGGGAAGCCGACGTCCTGATCTTTCCTAATATCGAGTCGGGAAATGCTTTCTACAAAGCTGTCTCTTTATTCTCTCATGCAGATATGGCAGGATTGCTACAAGGACCGGTTTGTCCGGTTGTACTCCCTTCTCGAAGTGATTCCGGTTTGTCGAAATATTACAGCCTAGCCATGGCATGCTTAACCAGTAATTAACCTTTTAAACTTTAACCTTATGAGAATACTTGCTATTAATCCGGGTTCTACCTCCACTAAGATTGCTGTCTTTGAGGATGAACAACCTATTCTTCGTACCACAATCCGACACTCTGCTACAGAGTTGGCCCGTTTTAATACCGTGGCGGAACAATATGATTTTCGTAAACAGTTGATTCTGGAAGAGTTGGATAAAGAGAATATTCCTTTGAACTTTAACGTGATAATGGGACGTGGCGGTTTGCTAAAACCCATGTCCGGTGGAGTGTTCGAAGTAAATGAATTGATGCGTGAGGAGATTGTTCATGCACGTCGCCAGCATGCTTGTAATTTGGGAGGTCTGATTGCGTCCGAACTTGCTTCGGGTATCGAAGGATGTCGTGCTTATATAGCCGATGCCGGGGTTACAGATGAACTGGATGAAGTAGCCCGTGTGACAGGATGCCCTTTAGTGCCTAAAATTACTATTTTTCACGCATTAAATCAGAAGGCGGTAGCACGCAAATATGCGGCTTCTATTGGTAGGCATTATGAGGATTTGAATTTGGTTATTGCTCATTTAGGTGGAGGAATCTCTGTCGGAGCGCATCGTAAAGGTCGTGTGGTGGATGTAAATAACGCTTTGGATGGCAGTGGCCCTTTCTCTCCGGAGCGTTCGGGTACTATGCAGGCAGGAGAATTGGTTAGTCTTTGTTTCAGTGGAAAATACACGCAAAAAGAAATTACTTCGATGATATTTGGCAAAGGCGGTTTGATGGCTCACTTCGGGACTAATGATGCTAAAACTTTATCTGACGAAGCTAAGGCGGGAAATGAACAAGTGAAATTGGTGCTTGACGCTATGCTTTATAATGTAGGCAAAGAGATTGCGGCAATGAGTGCTGCCCTTTATGGTAAAGTGGATGCCATTTTGCTAACCGGGGGTATGGCTTACGATAAAGAATGGATGGAAGCAATTGAAGAACAAGTTGCATTCTTAGCTCCTGTTCATGTATATCCGGGCGAGGATGAGCTCGAGGCATTAGCCATGAGTGGTTTAAGAGTTTTGCGTGGAGAAGAAGTCGTTCAGGAATATTGTTGATATATTTTCTCGGGATTTGTTCGCCGATTTATATAGATATATACGTTTTTCAAATTGTATTCACTTTGCCTTCACTTATCACTTTTTGAATGTATAGTGTTGATATATAGCATATTAAAGTGAAGGCACTTTTTGTTTGAGAGTTAAGAGTTCAGAGTGGAAGGCGTTTGGATGGAAATTTTAAATTTCAACTCTCAATTAAAGAAAGCCGATGGTTCACGGATAACACGGATTAAGCCGATGAAGACGGATTTTAAAATTATTAATCCGTTATAATCAGCTTAATCCGTGTTATCCGTGAACCAAGTTCTTTAAGTTTCTTGTAGAAAAAGTTTATGCAATCTATTTTGGGGGTGCAGTTCAAAATGAGTTACCTTCACTATAACCAATTGAGAACCAGTAGCAAAGGTGCAAATGGTGATAAGGTGAAGGCAAGTCCAAGTAAAAGTTGAAACTGTTAAATTGACAGAAGGAGCGAGCTAAAACGCCTAAGGGGGCGATAGACAACGCTCCAGTAGATGTAAGCTATCGCTCCCTTAAGCGTTAAGCAACGCCTCCTTGAGTGATAGACAACACTCCCTTAGACGATTAAAAACGACCTTGATGTTTCTCACAAACACCTTGATGTTTTTTAAAATCATCAGGTTGATTGAAAAGAACATCAGGACGATTGAAAACAAAGATACGGTCGATTGATTACAAACTCCTATCGTTTGCAATCAATCGACCGTATCCTGTAACTATAGACAAAATGTCGATAAGGAACGGATCAGTATTTTCTTTTGGGATTCTTGGGGAACCATCCCTTTTTTACCCGTTCTACTTGTTCGAAGATCTCTTTGATAGTCCAGAAAGATGAAAAGGCAAACACGCCTAACAGGGAAGATATTAAGATGTTTTCTACATATATGGAGCCGATGACTCCGCCTATCCCCAGTAATAAGAATATCCACCAGCTCTTTGTTCCCCAGTAATATTCCGCTTTAACGACGATGGGATGGAACAAGCCTATAATGAGAAATGTACAGATTCCGATGAATAGTCCGGAAAGGTGGTATGTGCTTAAAAACTCCATGTGAATGATTTTAGTATTTAATATAGACAACAATTGGCTGAACCCTTTGTTTCAAAGAGTCAGCCAATTATCTTGTTTTTTTGTATTGAAAGATTTATTTCTCCGTTCTGATCGGAATTTCTTTCTTGATACTTTGCTCTAATGAAATAAGTGTCTCGGTAGCAACGACTCCGGGTATTTCTTGCATTTTTGAATTCAGAAGTTCCATCAGGTGCTCATTGTCGCATGCATATACTTTGGTAAGCATGGTGTAAGGACCGGTGGTGAAATGACATTCTACAATTTCCGGGATCTTCTTTAATTGGGCAACCACATCTTTGTACATAGAGCCTTTTTCCAATTTGATTCCTACATAAGTACAAGTTCTGTAACCTAAGCTTTTAGGATTAACATGATATCCTGAACCTATGATGACGCCAAGATCGATCAATCTTTGTACGCGTTGGTGAATGGCTGCACGTGAAACTCCACATTCTGCTGCAACATCTTTGAATGGTATGCGGGCATTTTGGGAAATAATCTCCAGAATTTGTCTGTCGAGGCTATCTATTTTTTCCATGTTTATGAGTATTAAATTGCTATCATTGTCATATTGTAAGCAAATATAGGGAAATTTTTCAATTTATCTATATAAAAGAAAGAAAAAACGAAATAATTGCATAATTTTATTGCTTTAGTTCCGGATATACAGAGAAAAAGGGGCGTGAAACCCTTTCACGCCCCTTTCTTAAATGTATGTTTTACTCTTATTTTTCGATGTCAACAAGCTCAACTTCGAATATCAAAGTAGAATAAGGTTTGATTTTACCCATATTTCTTGAACCGTATGCTAATTCTTCAGGAATATAAAGCATCCATTTTGAACCGACAGGCATCATTGTCAAAGCCTCTGTCCAACCTTTGATAACTTGGTTGGCAACGAATGTTGTAGGTTCGTTACGAGAATAAGAACTGTCGAATTCTGTTCCGTCAACCAAAGTTCCTTTATAATTTACTTTAACCTTGCTTGTATCGGCAGGAATAGCACCTTTACCTTCTACAAGAACCTTGTATTGCAATCCGCTGGGAGTAGTCTTAACACCTTCTTTTCCTTTGTTTTCTTCCAGGAATTTAACACCTTCGGCTTTATTATCGGCGAATTGTTTTTCGTTGGCTTTTTCTTTGATGACTTCCATCATTGTACGAGTGTACTTCTGTGCACTATCCATGCTCATGATGCCACCTTTTCCGGTAGTTCCTGCGATGAAACCTGCAAGGAAGTTAGGAAGACTGATTGTCTGAGTAGAGTCTTCACCGAATAATTCGTGATTGATTCCTTTCATCATTTGAGTGCTGATTTGTTGTCCGATCTGGATACCTGCCATATAAGCGGCATCTTTCTTGCTGCTTTTCTTTGCACCGTCGTTCAAGCCTTTGATGAATTCGTTCATATAAGCAGTATCAACATTTAATCTGCCTACCAGATATTCTTTCAAACCCTGTGTTTGAGCCATACCGATAGCATATGACAATGAGTCAACATCTGATTTCAAACTTGCCTTTGGGCTTTGAGCCGTGCAAGAGGCAAAACTTGCTGCAGCTATTGCTGCTACTGCTAAAATACTAATCTTTTTCATTTGCTTAAAAGTTTTATTATAATACTTCAATAAGTTCTACATCAAATATCAATGTGCTATGAGGAGGAATCATTTCTCCGGCTCCTTGAGCACCATAACCTAACTCTGCCGGGATGTACAATCTCCATTTTGCACCTTCGCTCATCAGTTGGAGAGCTTCAACCCATCCCGGAATAACCTGGTTAACTCCAAATACAGCCGGCTGACCTCTTTTGATGGAGCTGTCAAACATGGTACCGTCTATCAATGTGCCTTCATAATCACATTTTACTTTATCGGTAGCTTTAGGTTGTTTTCCGTTTCCTTCTTTTAAGACCTCGTATTGAAGTCCGCTAGGTAAGGTATGAATGTTAGGATTCTTTTTGTTCTCTTCCAAGAACGCTTTTCCGTTCTCTATGTTGGCTGCATTCATCTTGGCTTCCAGTTCCTCGAAATACTTGTTTACTATTTCGCGTGCTTCAGTATGACTGATTGCTGTTTCTTTTCTATCCAATACGTCTTTGATTGCCTGAGCAAAGTCTTCAACGTTAATGCCCTGAGCTCCCATGCTCAAAAGGTTTTGTCCGATTCCCAGACCGATGGCGTAACTAAATTTATCCATTTTAAAGTTCTAAATATTATCAAATAACTCTTTGTTTCACTAAACTCAAAATCAGTGTTTTACAAAAAGCATACAAAAATAAGGCTTTTATTTGAATGAATCTTCTTTTACTGTTTTAAATTTTATTATTTTTGCTTCCATACTTAACTGAAACAGGAGGGAAGTAGTATGAAAAAGAAATTAGTTATATTGTCCGGTGCAGGTATGAGCGCAGAGAGTGGAATCAGTACTTTTCGCGATGCAGGAGGACTTTGGGACAAATATCCGGTGGAACAGGTTGCCACCCCAGAAGGTTATGCACGCAATCCTGAATTGGTAATTAACTTTTATAATGAGCGCAGGAAGCAATTGCTGACCGTTAAGCCGAACCGTGGACATGAGATTATAGCTGAACTTGAAAACCATCTGGATGTAACGGTGATAACGCAGAATGTGGATAACCTCCATGAGCGTGCTGGAAGTTCCAAAGTTATTCATTTGCACGGAGAGCTGACCAAAGTTTGTTCCAGCTATGACCCTAATAATCCACATTATATAAAAGAATTACTTCCCGATCAATATGAGGTTAAGATGGGGGATTTGGCAGGAGACGGTTCGCAGCTTCGTCCGTATATCGTTTGGTTCGGAGAGTCGGTGCCTAAGATTAATGATGCGATTGATATAGTGATGCAGGCCGATTATTTCGTAGTTATCGGCACTTCGTTGAATGTTTATCCTGCTGCGGGGTTGCTGAATTATGTACCGGACAAAGTCCCGGTTTATTTGATAGATCCCAAAGAAGTCAGAGTGCCTTCGGACTGTCATGTGCACGTAATTCAAAAAGGTGCATCGGAAGGTATGGAGGAATTGAAAAACAGTTTAATTTGATTATTGGTAAACAATTAAGTTCTTATAATTGTTCCTATATATATAAACATTAAAAAGCAGAATAGAATTATGAAAAAGTACATTTGCACAGTTTGCGATTACATTTACGATCCGGAAAAAGGTGATCCCGATGGTGGAATAGATCCGGGAACGGCATTCGAAGATATACCTGATGATTGGGTATGCCCACTTTGCGGGGTCGGAAAAGAAGATTTCGAACCTGTAGAAGAATAAAAAAACGTCCTGACGTAAATCAAATCGTCAGGACGTTTCTTTTTTATATATCGCTTAAGCCTTCTTTTCTTTTACATCACTACTTGCCTCGACTACATTGACTACATAATCTCCTAATTTTTCACATTCACCGATGATATCCATATAATGTACTCCCATCTGGTAGTCATACTCTTTGTTGTTTACGTCGATAATGTTCTGATTCTTTAATTGATTGCGATAATTATTTATCTCGTTCTCAATGTTGAATGATTTGTTGACATCCTGTGTATGACGTTCTTGCTTTTCTACGATAATAACCATCTGATGTAGTGCCTGGTCTGTAAGGTCAAGCATGGTACGGATATGCTCGTACTGCTTTTCCGTGAAATCCTGATTACCACGATGTTTGCGATTGATAGTTCGTGCGAGGTTGTAACAGCTGTCGCCTATACTTTCTATTTCGGTTACTTCACGGAGCATAGCCCGAATTTGTAGCTTGCTTTCGGAGCTTAACCTTCCTTCGGATACCATATTCAGATAGTTAGCGATTTCCAGTTCCATGTTATCGCTGATATTCTCATATTTCTCTACTCTGCTGAAAAGTTTGTTGAAATCATTATCATTGGTAGTGGTCAGCAGGTCGCGAATCATATTGAACATACGATGCGTACGTTCTGCAAAGAGACAGATCTCTTTTCGTGCCTGAAGAATGGAAAGTTCTGCCGTGGATAACAGACCGCCTGTGATATACCGAAGCCGGTATTCGTCGTCGTCTTTTTGTTTAATAAGCGTACAAACTGTTTTTTCGATGAAGTTGACAAACCATATCATGATAAGTACGTTGCCGATGTTGAATGCGGTATGGAATGCCGATAACTTGAAAGAAACGGCAACGGCCGGATCGGTAGTCTTCATCACATCTTCTACAAACCATGAAATCCCATACGTAAACGGTTTGAACAGACAAAGTACCCAGATGACTCCGAATACATTAAATACAAGATGTGCCAATGCGGCCCTTCTTGCTTGGGTATTTCCTGTTAATGCCGCCAAATTTGCCGTGATGGTAGTTCCGATGTTTTCTCCTAATACAAGTGCTGCACCCAGTTCGAAGCTGATCCAGCCGTTGGCACACATAATCAGCGTAATGGCCATTGTAGCGGCAGAAGCCTGTACAATCATTGTCAGTATCGTTCCGATGAATACAAAAAGGAGAATGGAAAGGAATCCCATATCCGTGTAATTTTGAACGAATGCCAACATATCGGGATTATGGCTGAGGTCGGGAGCGTTTTTCTGTAAGAAAGAGAGGCCCATGAAGAGGAAAGAAAAGCCGAATATAAACTCACCGATGGATTTTCTTGTACTTTTTTGCGAGAATAATAATGGGATACCGAATGCTAATAACGGGAGTGCGAATGCTGCGATGTCTACTTTAAAACCGAATACTGAAATAATCCATGCTGTAACTGTCGTTCCGATATTGGCTCCCATAATGACACTGATAGATTGAGTCAGGGTGAGTAGACCGGCGTTGACAAAACTAACGACCATTACTGTTGTGGCGGAAGACGATTGAATAAGTGCGGTTATTAAGATTCCTGTGAGTACTCCGGTAACTCGGTTGGTCGTCATTGCCGTCAGAATCTTTCGAAGTCTGTCGCCTGCGAATTTTTGCAGACCTTCACTCATTATTTTCATTCCGTATAGGAATAAAGCAAGAGAACCAATGAGCTTTAAAAAATCATAAAAAGAATATTGCATCTATAATTAATTTGATGGTTTGTTGTCATTCATCCAATTATATGATATATTTATCCGTCTTAATACAAACTGGTGCATTATGAAACAGATGTTACAAATATGTTGCAAAAATAATAATATTATTAAAAATATCCCCATTGGGAGCTCACTTTTGGATATTTATAATGATTTTAATCTGGAAATGCCTTATGGAGTGGTTAGTGCGAAGGTCAATAACCGCACGGAAGGATTGAACTTCAGGGTATATAATAATAAGGATGTGGAATTTATGGATGTCCGGGAATCTTCCGGTATGCGTACTTATGTGCGTTCTCTCTGCTTTGTACTTTGCAAAGCTGTTGAAGAAATATTTCCGGACGGTAGAATCTTGTTGGAACATCCCATCTCAAAAGGTTATTTTTGTAATTTGAAAATAGGGCGGCCGATAACTTTGGAAGATGTAAGCCGAATAAAGCAACGTATGATGGAGATCATCGTAGAGGACATTCCTTATCATCGGATTGAATGTCATACGACGGAAGCTGTCAGATTGTTCAGTGAAAGGAATATGATGGATAAAGTGAAGTTGCTTGAAACATCAGGGTCTCTTTATACCTATTATTATACCTTGGGTGACACAATAGATTATTATTATGGTAGCTTATTGCCAAGTACAGGCTATTTGAAGGTTTTTGATATTGTGAAATATTACGATGGGGTTTTGCTCCGTATTCCAAATAAGAATAATCCTCTTGTACTTGAAGAAGTCATCAAGCAAGAGAAGATGTTGGAAGTATTTAAAGAATACCTTCATTGGTTGGATATTATGGAGCTGAGTAATGTAGGCGATTTTAATGTCGCTTGCAATGAGGGATTTGCAACAGATCTTATCAATGTGTCCGAAGCTTTGCAGGAGAAAAAGATTTCGCATATAGCGGATGATATTTATAATCGTGGTAAAAATGGCGACCGTGTAAAAATGGTATTGATTTCAGGTCCTTCTTCTTCGGGAAAGACCACCTTTAGCAAACGTTTGTCAATTCAGTTAATGACAAATGGTTTGCACCCTTTTCCTATTTCGTTGGATAATTATTTCGTGAATAGGGAAGAAACGCCAAGAGATGAGAATGGAAACTACGATTATGAATCACTCTACGCACTTGATTTGAAGTTCTTTAATGAACAGCTTCAAGCTCTGTTGAGAGGTGAGGAAGTGGAATTGCCGAGATTTAATTTCTCTACGGGTAAACGGGAGTTCAAAGGAGATAAATTGAAGATACATGAAAACACAATACTTATCTTGGAAGGTATTCATGCACTGAATCCGGAATTGACACCTCAGATTCCCGATGCGAATAAGTATAAGGTTTATGTGTCGGCTTTAACGACTATATCCCTTGACGACCATAACTGGATACCGACGACGGATAACCGTTTGCTTCGCCGCATAATTCGTGATTTTAATTATCGCGGATATTCTGCACAGGAAACTATTTCACGGTGGCCGAGTGTGCGTGCGGGAGAGGATAAATGGATTTTCCCGTATCAGGAGAATGCTGATGCAATGTTTAATTCGGCACTATTGTTTGAATTTGCGGTTTTGCGACGTTATGCGGAACCTATATTGAATGCTGTTCCCCGTAACTGTCCTGAGTATTCGGAGGCGTACCGTTTATTGAAGTTCATAAAGTACTTTGTTCCGGTGCAGGATAAGGAAATTCCACCTACTTCTTTGTTAAGGGAGTTTTTGGGTGGCAGTAGTTTCAGGTATTAATGGAACATTTCCGGATAGTGCTTGTTAAATATCATCGTTGAAAGCTATGGTATATCCAACTAATCATTAATTTTGTAGCGGAATTATAAATCAGACAAGAAAATGAGTCAAGGTTCTCGTCAAATACAATCGCAGGCACAACAGCAGTTGCAAACGTTGTCGCCCCAACAGATATTAGTCGTCAGGCTATTGGAACTTCCGGCTTTGGAGCTGGAAGACCGTGTGCATGCCGAACTGTTGGAGAATCCGGCATTGGAAGAAGGGCGTGAACAACCGGATGCCGAAGACAGCCTGGATACGAATCAGGTGGATGAGGATGGAGAGCGTTTGGAACCGGAAGATTTATCTTTGGGGGATTATCGGACGGAAGATGATATTCCCGATTATAAGTTACAGGATGGTAATTATTCTTCAAAAGAAGAACAAGCGGAAGAGATCCCTTTTTCCGATAATGTTTCTTTCTATGAAATATTGCAGGAACAGTTAGGAGAACGTGACTTGACGGAACATCAACGTCAGCTTGCGGAGTATCTGATCGGGTCGTTGGATGATGATGGATTATTGCGAAAGAGTTTAGATAGTATTTCAGATGAGCTGGCTATTTATGTGGGGGTGGAAACTTCAGAAAAAGAATTGGAGGAAATTCTTCACATTATACAGGATTTTGATCCGGCGGGAATTGGTGCGAGAAATCTTCAGGAATGTTTGTTGTTGCAAATAAAGCGGAAAGATAACGGTCCTTTGAAACAGATTGAAACAGATATTGTAGAGAAATGTTATGAAGAATTCACCCGCAAACATTGGGAGAAGATAGTGCAGCGTCTGAATTTGCCGGAGGATGAATTTAGAGAAGCAATATCGGAGCTGACAAAGCTAAACCCTCGTCCCGGTAGTTCTTTAGGAGAGGCTATGGGCAAAAATTTGCAGCAGATAATACCGGATTTTATTGTGGAGACGAATGATGATGGCAGTATAACATTAAACTTGAATAATAGAAATGTGCCGGAACTTCGTTTGAGTCGTTCGTTTACGGAGATGTTAGAAGAGCATACAAAGAATAAAGCGAACCAGTCCAAGGAATCGAAGAATGCAATGATGTTTCTTAAACAGAAAGTGGATGCGGCTCAGGGATTTATTGATGCGGTCAAACAACGTCAAAATACGCTGATGACTACAATGCAAGCTATAATAGATTTGCAGCGTCCTTTCTTTCTTGAAGGTGATGAGTCATTGTTGAAGCCGATGATTCTTAAGGATGTAGCGGAACGTACAGGTTTGGATATTTCTACTGTTTCCAGAGTGAGTAATAGTAAGTATGTACAGACGAATTATGGCATTTATTCTTTAAAGTTTTTCTTTAGTGACGGATATACCACGGAAGACGGTGAGGAATTATCGGTTCGTGAAATCCGTAAGATTTTGAAAGAGTGCATAGATAATGAGGACAAAGCATGTCCTTTGACGGATGATGAGTTGGCCGGTATATTAAAGGAGAAAGGTTATCCTATAGCTAGGAGAACGGTAGCAAAATATAGGCAGCAGTTGAATATACCCGTTGCCAGATTGAGGAAATAGTATGAATGAGAAAAGATTAAGAACAGCCTCACGGATTATATCGGGAATATTTAATCCGTTTATCATTCCTTTCGGAGGTTTCTTGGTGTTGTTCCTGTTTTCTTATTTGAGGATTATGCCATTTCAGTACAAATTGATTGTATTGGCAGTGGTTTATTGCTTTACGATTTTAATGCCTATGCTTACCATCTTTTTATTTCAAAAAATAAACGGTTGGGGCATTAAAGAGCTTAGCCATCGTGAAAAACGCTTTATTCCGTATATTCTCACGATAATGGCTTATGTGTTTTGTCTGTTGATGATGTATAAATTGAATTTACCCCGCTATATGTCCGGAATTATTCTGGCAACATTAATCGCGATGGTTATTTGTATATTTATTAATTTGAAGTGGAAAATTAGTGAGCATATGACAGGTATGGGAGGTGTAGTTGGCGGATTGATCGCTTTCAGCTTTCTGTTTAATTATAATCCGGTGTGGTGGCTTTGCTTTTTTATTTTAATAGCCGGTATGCTGGGTACTTCACGTATTATTCTGAAACAACATACTCTGGGACAAGTTTTGTCGGGGTTTGTGGTTGGGGTGATATGTGCTGTTTATGGAATTTTGTATTCTTAAAATATTAACCATTAAAACTTATTATTATGAAGTTTCCAGAAAATTTGAAGTACACGAACGAACATGAATGGATTCGCCTTGAAGGTGATGTAGCTTATATCGGTATTACTGATTATGCGCAAGAACAATTGGGAGACATTGTATTTGTTGATGTTACAACCGTAGGTGAGACATTGGATGCTAATGAAGTCTTTGGAACAATTGAAGTTGTTAAAACGATTTCAGATTTGTTCTTGCCGGTTGCCGGGGAAGTCCTAGAACTTAATGAAGCTCTGGAAGAGAATCCGGATTTAGTTAATAAAGATCCTTATGGTGAAGGATGGATTATTAAAATTAAGCCGTCTGATGTAAGTGAGTTGGATAACTTACTGGATGTTGAGGCCTACAAGAAAGTTATTAATGCTTGATTGAAAATTGAATATAACTAATTAAAGAGAGAATGAATCCAGTTGTAAGTATAATTATGGGTAGCACATCGGATCTTCCTGTTATGGAAAAAGCTGCTAACCTTTTGAATGATTTACATGTGCCGTTCGAAATGAATGCACTCTCAGCGCATCGTACTCCGGAAGCTGTAGAGGAATTTGCAAAGAATGCTAAAAGTAGAGGCATTAAAGTTATTATTGCTGCTGCCGGAATGGCCGCACACCTACCGGGGGTAATTGCTGCTTCTACAACTTTGCCGGTTATCGGGGTACCTATAAAATCATCACTTGAAGGTATGGATGCCTTATTGGCCATCGTACAGATGCCTCCGGGTATTCCTGTTGCTACAGTGGGAATTAATGGTGCTCTTAATGCTGCGATTCTTGCTGTACAGATGCTTTCGTTGGGTGATAAAGAACTGGAGAATAAATTCTCTGCTTATAAAGAAGGTTTGAAAAAGAAAATCGTGAAAGCAAACGAAGAACTGAAAGACGTTAAGTTCGAATTTAAAACAAATTAATTGATTGAAAGTGGAGAACTGGATAGGGAAGCCGTTTTTGTTACGACTTCATTATAGTCCGTTCTCCACTTTGATTTTAATATATTAGAAATGGATTACTTTAATTATTCTCGCCGTCAAACTTCTGTCGTAAATATAGGTGCAGTACCTTTAGGAGGCGATAATCCTATCCGTATACAGTCAATGACAAATACTTCAACGCAAGATACGGAAGCATCTGTTGCCCAGGCAAAGCGCATAGTAGATGCCGGTGGTGAATATGTGCGTTTAACGACACAGGGAATAAAAGAGGCGGAAAATCTGAAAAATATAAATATAGGTTTGCGTTCTCAGAATTATATGGTACCTCTAGTTGCTGATGTTCATTTCAATCCGAAAGTTGCTGAAGTCGCTGCTTTATATGCTGAAAAAGTTCGGATTAATCCGGGTAATTATGTAGATCCGGCACGTACTTTTAAGAAAATGGAGTATACAGATGAAGAATATTCGCAAGAACTTCAGAAGATTCGCGAGCGTTTTATTCCATTTTTAAATATTTGTAAAGAGAATCATACTGCCATTCGTATTGGCGTAAATCATGGTTCACTGTCAGATCGCATTATGTCCCGCTATGGCGATACCCCTGAGGGTATGGTAGAATCTTGCATGGAATTTCTTCGTATCTGTGTAGAACAATGTTTTACGGATGTGGTAATTTCTATTAAGGCTTCGAATACAGTGGTGATGGTGAAGACCGTTCGTTTACTTGTGTTTGTAATGGAACAGGAAGGAATGAGTTTTCCTTTACATCTGGGAGTAACGGAAGCCGGTGACGGTGAAGACGGTAGGATAAAATCTGCATTAGGTATCGGAGCTCTTCTTGTTGACGGATTAGGTGATACAATTCGGGTATCTCTAAGTGAAGAACCTGAATTGGAGATTCCTGTTGCCAAGAAAATCGTTGATTATGTTACTTGTCTGGAAAAGCATCCGTATATTCCCGGCACGATGGGGCAAGGTTTTAACTATCTAACACCTTCCCAGCGTAAAACACATGCTGTAAGAAATATAGGGGGTAATAATCTTCCTGTCGTTATATCAGAACGTCTTGATAAAAGTCAGGAGATTGACTTGCAATTTAAACCGGATTATATTTATGTTGGAAAAGAGTTGCCGGAAATTCGTCAACCGGGTGTATCTTATATTTTAGATGCCGATTCATGGCAAGGTGAAGATGGAACTTATCCTACCTTCAATTATCAGCAATTAATGTTTTTAGGTACTTGTCATACGGATTTGAAATTTCTTTTTGTGTCTTATATGACTTTAACGGAAGAAGTGATTGCATGTATTAAAGCATATCCGGAGTTAGTTATTGTATCACAAAGTAATCATATAAATCGTGTCGGTGAACATCGTGCCTTAGTTCATCAGTTGATATCCGAAGGAATAACTAATCCGGTTGTTTTCTTTCAACATTATCAGGAAGATGAACAAGACAATTTTCAAATTAAATCTGCGATAGATATGGGAGCTCTTATATTCGATGGCTTATGTGATGGTGTTTTTTTATATAATCAGGGGCAAATATCACATTCTATAGTAGATGCAACAGCATTTGGAATTCTTCAAGCCGGAAGAATTCGTACAAGCAAGACAGAATATATCTCATGTCCTGGATGTGGGCGTACTTTATTTGATCTTCAGAAGACAATAGCACGTGTAAAAAACGCAACTTCTCATCTTAAAGGATTAAAAATTGGTATTATGGGCTGTATTGTTAATGGTCCTGGCGAAATGGCAGATGCCGATTATGGCTATGTTGGTGCAGGACGTGGAAAAATCAGTTTATATAAGAAAAAAGAATGCATAGAAAAGAATATTCCGGAAGAAGAGGCTGTAGATAAATTAATAGAACTTATCAAAGTTAATGGGGATTACAAAGATAAGGTATAAAAAAGGAAAGGTATGGAAAATGCAATACGATGGGCAGATGAAATGAATTGCGCTGTTACTGTATGTAATACGGATGGGGTGATTTTTTATATGAATGAGAAAGCTAAAAAAACTTTTGCAAAGTACGGTGATTTGATTGGTAGTAATTTAAAAGATTGCCATAAAACAGAGCGTGCCTTAAAAACAATAGACGAATTACTCTTAACAGGTGGAACAAATGTTTATACAATTGATAAACAAGGGATAAAGAAAATGATCTATCAAACGGCATGGTTTAAAGATGGAGTCATAGCCGGATTAGTGGAAATTTCAATGGAAATTCCTACTGAAATGCCACATTATGTTCGTGGATAATATATGGATTTCTCTCCCTGTATTTTAGGGAGAGAAGATTTTATTTTTCCCAATAAATAAATATCTTGATATTATCTTGGTTTCTAATATCTTTAGTTAGTTCAAAAAACATTTCATGTCGTGAGTTTCGATACATTTCTGTAATTATTCCTCTGAATATGTACCAAGTTTCGCTTCTTTGTTTCCATTCGAAATAATCAGTTCTTGTCTGTTTTAAGCCGATGTTCTCATTGTTATTTTGTAGCTTCAGATCAAATTTTTGAGATTTATCTAAGGAGAGTATTTCAGGTATTGTATATTCAACCAAGCAATGTGACATACCTTTGAATATCCTCTCTAGTCTTAATAAGTCTTCTGTCTCAAGATGTATTAATATATGATCTTCTTCGTTCTCGTTTCGTGTTAATCCTAATTGAATGGCCATTGTTGTATTGTTTTTAATTTAGTAATCTTTAGAAATTCTTTTTACTTGTTCTTTAATAAGTTTAATATCGTTCTGCTCTATTGATTTAAGGAGCAATAATTTCGAATAATATTTATCTCGGAACTTAAAAATGAAATCACATTTTTATTAGATTATAAAGTCGAATCTTATTTAGAGACTATATCTATTTATTTTGCAAATATGCAAAATAAATAGATATAATAGGCTCTTTTTTTTTAGCTTTTTTACCAAGTTCGGTATATAATACTCCATTTAAAGATTGTACTTTTGCGAAAGTTATCTTCCTAATGTATTGATAAATTTTATTATGAAAAAAATAATAATAGCTTTGTTTATTAGTTTTTTGTGTGGATATTCCTCATGGATAGAAGCTCAACGGGCTTCATCATTTATTTCCCCTATTAATTTATATCTTGAGGGAGAACAGCTTTTTCTTCATAAAGATTATATTGGGGCACGACAAATTTTTAAAGAACTTCTTGATTCAGATTTGGCTGATGTATATCGACAGAAAGCAGAATATATGCTTGCTTGTACTGACTATGAATTGAGTTCGAAGAATTGTATTGAGGTATTAAGAAGTTATTTGGATAAATACCCGGATTCTCCTTATGCTAATAGAATTTATTCATTGATTGCTTCAGCCTATTTCTTTGATGGAAAATATGATGAGTCTATTGCCGTTTTTAATTCCTGTGAGCTTTATTTGTTAGGGAATGAGGAAAGAGATGCTTGTACATATCGTTTAGCTATGTCTTATATGGAGGTAGGGCAATTGCAACAAGCTGCAGTTTGGTTTAGAACATTAGAAGAAAGTAGTGTCGTATATCGTAAGGATGCACAATATTATTTAGCTTATATTGATTACGTACAGAAACGCTATGATAAAGCATTACCGATATTTTTGAGTTTACAGAGTGATGATAAATATAGGGAACTTGTTCCATACTATATAGCAGAGATTTATTTGGTGAAGAAAAACTATGATAAGTCTGAGATTGTGTCTGAAAATTATCTGTCTGCTTATCCTCATAATAGTCATGCTGTAGAGATGAAACGTATTTTAGGTATGTCTCAATATTACCTGAATAAGTATGTTCAGGCTTCAGAGGCTTTGTTCTCGTATGTGAATGCAGTTAGCAGGCCTAATAGAGAAGCCCTTTATTTGTTAGGAATGTCTTATTATCAAACAAGAGTGTTTTCTCATGCTGCAGAAATGTTTGGGGCTGTGACGACAGAAAGAGATGCATTATCTCAGAATGCTTATTTGCATATGGGGTTGTCTTATTTACAGTTGCAGGATAAGAATAAAGCTCGTATGGCTTTTGAACAAGCTGCTTCGATGGATTTTAGTCTGAAAGTAAAGGAAGAGGCTTTGTACGATTATGCGCTTTGTATCCATGAAACATCATATTCTCCTTTTGATGAATCTGTTACGGTTTTTGAACGCTTCTTAAATGAATATCCGAATTCACAGTATGCAGGAAAGGTTAGTGATTATTTAGTAGAGGTGTATATGAATACCAGAAGTTACGATGCTGCTCTTAAATCAATAGCCAAAATAGCTCATCCGGATACACGTATTTTAGAGGCAAAGCAAAAGATTCTATTCCAATTGGGGACACAGGCTTTTGCAAATGCAAATTTTGATGAGGCTATTGGTTATTTTAATCGTTCGTTGGAACTTTCTCGTTATAGTCTTCAAACAAAAGCGGATACATATTATTGGAGAGGAGAGGCATATTATCGTTTAAATCATTTGGAAGATGCGGCTCGTGATATTCGTATGTATTTGGAATTTACAAATATAAAGAATAATGAGATGTATGGATTGGCTCATTATACTTTGGGATATATTGCATTTAAACAAAAAGAGTATGCGAAAGCGGAGAATTGGTTTGCTCGCTATGTGGAGCTTGCGAAAGAGAACTCTAACAAGGCAGTATTAGCCGATACTTATAATAGAATGGGTGACTGTAATTTTTATGCCCGTCGTTTTGCCGAAGCGCAGCAGGATTACTCTAAAGCAGCGCAATTAGATCCATCTTTGGGAGATTATTCTTTGTATCAAGAGGCTTTTGTCTTGGGATTGCAAAAAGATTATTTGGGTAAGATTCATGTACTTAATAAGCTGATAGGCGAATATCCTACATCACAATATCAAGACGATGCTCTTTATGAAAGAGGTCGGGCATATGTAATGATGGAGGATAATAGTCGTGCGATTGATTCATTTCGCGAGTTGCTGAATAAGTTCCCTGAGAGTTCGGTGGCGCGTAAAGGAGCTAATGAAATCGGTTTACTTTATTATCAAAACGATGAATATAAGAATGCGATAGAAGCTTATAAATATGTTATAGTAACTTATCCGGGTAGTGAAGAAGCACGTTTGGCACAACGTGATTTGAAGTCTATTTATATTGATTTGAATAAAGTAGATGATTATGTGAATTTTGTATTTTCTATTCCGGGAGGAGTGAGTTTTGATGGGAATGAACGTGATTCTCTTACTTATATTGCAGCAGAAAAAGCATATATGAGAGGTGAGGTGAGAGAAGCAAAGAATAGTTTTACTCGTTATTTACAGACATTTCCGGAAGGAGCTTTTAGTTTGGATGCACATTATTATATTGGTTTAACTGATTATAATCAGAAGAATTATCAAGAGGCGCTAACGCATTTTGAGAAAGTGCTGGAATTTCCAAATAATAAGTTCTCAGAAGATGCAATGGTGCTGGCTTCAGAGATTTTGTTTAACTCTAGAGATTTTGAACGCGCTCTAATTGTATATAAACATCTGAAAGAAAAATCGTCCACGGCAGAGAGACGACAATTGGCAGAGATTGGCATTTTACGTAGCGCTTATATATTGAATGATGAGTTGGAGGTGATTAGTGCTGCTACAGAGCTGTTATCCGAAAGTAAAATATCTCCGGAACTGATTAATGAGGCCCGTTATTATCGTGCTAAAGCCTATCTAGGACAGAATGCAGCAAATACAGCAGTCAAGGATCTGAATGAGCTTGCTAAAGACACACGCAATCTATATGGTGCGGAAGCAAAATATTTATTGGCACAACTATATTATGACCAAGGTGAGATGGATAAATCGGAAAAAGAAATATTGGATTATATTGACCGTAGTACTCCTCATGCTTATTGGTTGGCGCGTAGTTTTATTCTTTTATCAGATGTATATATGAAAATGGGACGAAATTTGGATGCAAAACAATATTTGCTTTCCTTGCAGCAGAACTATCATGCAGATGATGATATAGAACGTATGATTGAGGCTCGTCTTAAAAAACTAAATTAATGATCTTATAATGGAAAAGATAAATAAAAAACAAGCAGGTATCATTCTTTTATCTTTATTGTCGATAAATTCTTTTGCACAGAAGATTGATAATGATAGTACACTAAACCGTACTGTGGTGGTAGAGCAGGAATATAATCCGGATATATTGGATGCTTCAAAGATTAATATTTTACCGAAAGTAGAAGAACCGACGGTTGCGAAAAAGGAAATAGAATATTCTATCGTATCTATGCCTTTGTCTTCGTTTGATACTTATCAGGAAATGGCTCCTTTTACTTATCCGGAGAAGCAGCAGGTTGCAAAACGTGGTTTTGTCCGTTTGGGATATGGTAACTATGGCAATATGGATGGGAAATTGAATTATTTATTCCGTTTATCGAGTAAGGATCAATTGGGAGTTGCTGCGGGTATCGATGGAATGAAAGGGAAATTAGAATTTGGAGATGGGAAGCACAGGCTTCATTATTATCATTCAATGGCAAAAATTGATTATCTGCATCAGTTTGATAGAGTAGACATGGACATTGCCGGACGGTGGGGATTAAGTAACTTCAATTATCAACCATTGGCACCTTTGACACATCAGCGCTTTACTTCCGGTGATGTTCATCTTGGCGTAAAATCTACCGATGAGATGCTTCCGGTGAATTTTGATGTGGAAACAAATCTATTGTTGTTCTCAAGAGTCCATAATTGGACTGGTATTGGAGCTGAGGCAGATAAGGTCAATGAAAGTAGAATCTATACAAAGGCGAATATCAAGGGGAATATCAATGAAGAGCAACAAGTTGGTATTGCCCTGCAGATGAATAATCTTTTTTATACAGAAGGATATCAGGATAATTATACCTCTTTACAGTTGAATCCTTATTATGAGTTTGATAATGAGGATTGGAAGTTACATCTGGGAGTAAATGCAGATTTATCTTTAGGTTTAGGGCAAACAGTGCAAGTATCTCCGGATATAACTGTACAATATGTCTTTAGCGATAGCTATGTACTTTATGTAAAAGCTACCGGAGGACGACAGGTGAATGATTTTAGAAAGCTGGAGCAATTTTGTCCGTATGCAGAATTATTAAAAGGTGAAAAGATTGATAATACTTACGAGCAAATCAATACTTCATTGGGATTTAGGGCAAGTCCTTATCCGGGTGTTTGGTTTCATTTGTTCGGAGGATACCAAAATTTAAAAGATGATCTGTACCAACTTAATGATGTACTTATTGGAGGGGTTTCTTCACCTTTTATTTCCATAGGACAGGAGAATAGTAGTAATGTTTATGGTGGAGCCAATATCTCATACGGCTACAGAGATTTATTGAATATTTCGGCAGAAGGTGTTTACCGCCATTGGAATATGAGCGATGAGGCTCTTTTCTTTAAGCCGGCTTTCTTGCTGAACCTGAAGATGGATATTCATCCGTTGAAAGCTTTAACAGTAAACGTAGGTTATCAATATCTTCAACGTGAGAAAGTTGTTAATGAACGAATCGCTTCGATTAATAATCTTTATGCGGGTGCTACTTATGACATCTATAAGGGGCTTTCTGCCTATGTGAAATTGGATAATTTATTGAATAAACAGTATAGTTATTATTGGAGTTATCCGCTAGAAAAGTTTAATTTCATAGCCGGTATATCCTATCGTTTTTAAGTGAAAATCAATGAAAAGAATCTATTTTGATAAAAAAAAGTAGATTCTTTCTTATATTATAAGGTAGGGAAACAAGTTTTTTCATACTTTTGCGGGCGAAATTGATAAACAAAACATCATGCAGAAAAACCTTGTTATTGTCGAATCTCCCGCAAAAGCCAAAACAATAGAGAAGTTCCTGGGGAAAGATTTCAAAGTTCTTTCTAGTTACGGGCACATCCGTGACCTGAAAAAGAAAGAGTTTAGTATTGATATTGATGATAACTTCAAGCCACATTATGAAATTCCAGCTGATAAAAAGAAATTGGTCACAGAATTAAAGGAAGAGGCTAAGAATGCAGAAGTTGTATGGTTGGCGTCTGATGAGGACCGTGAAGGAGAGGCTATATCCTGGCATCTTTATGAAGTATTGGGATTAAAGCCGGAAAATACAAGGAGAATTGTATTCCATGAAATTACTAAACCTGCTATTTTAAGAGCAATAGAGCATCCGCGTAATATTGATGTTAATTTGGTAAACGCTCAGCAAGCACGCCGTATTCTTGACCGTATAGTAGGTTTTGAACTTTCTCCTGTACTTTGGAAGAAAGTAAAGCCGGCTTTGTCTGCCGGACGTGTGCAGTCTGTTGCTGTTCGTCTGATTGTGGAACGCGAACGCGAAGTTCAGGCATTCAAAAGCGAAGCTTCATTCAGAGTTGTAGCGGTTTTTATGGTTCCGAATGAGAATGGTGCTCAGGTAGAAGTAAAAGCAGAGCTTTCCCATCGTTTTAAGACAAAGAAAGAAGCACAGGACTTTCTTGAAAGATGCAAGAATGCGAAGTTCACTATTGAAGATATAACTACCCGTCCGTTAAAGAAATCACCGGCAGCTCCGTTTACCACTTCCACTTTGCAGCAGGAAGCAGCACGTAAACTTGGTTTTACCGTTGCTCAAACGATGATTGTGGCACAGAAGCTCTACGAATCGGGAAAGATTACCTATATGCGTACCGACTCCGTTAATCTTTCAGAACTGGCGATTGATGCTAGTAAACTGACTATTATGGGTACAATGGGTGAAAGGTATTTGTTTACTCGTCATTTTGCTACTAAAACAAAAGGAGCACAAGAAGCTCATGAGGCGATTCGTCCTACTTATATGGATCAGCAGGAAGTTGAAGGTACGGCACAGGAACGTCGTCTTTATGACTTGATATGGAAACGTACGATTGCTTCACAGATGGCTGATGCTGAGTTGGAAAAGACTACGGCTACCATTACCGTCAGCGGAGAAAGCGATAAATTCGTAGCAACAGGAGAGGTCATTAAGTTCGATGGTTTCTTGCGCGTTTATAAAGAATCTTATGATGATGACAACGAACAGGAAGATGAAAGCCGTCTGTTGCCTCCTTTATCTAAAGGTCAGTCATTGGAGAGAAAAGCCATTGTAGCAACAGAACGCTTTACACAGCATCCTCCCCGTTATACGGAAGCAAGTCTTGTACGTAAATTGGAAGAATTGGGAATCGGACGTCCGTCTACCTACGCTCCTACGATATCTACTATCCAACAACGTGAATATGTAGAGAAAGGGGATAAGGAAGGAGAGGAACGTAAATACGATATCCTTACTTTAATGGGGGATAAGGTGGTAGAATCAACTAAGACAGAAATAGTAGGAGCGGAGAAATCCAAGTTGATACCTACTGATGTCGGTACGGTTGTAAATGATTTCCTGACGGAATATTTCCCGAATATTCTAGACTATAACTTTACCGCCAGTGTAGAAAAGCAGTTTGATGAAGTAGCAGAAGGCGATATTGAGTGGACGAACTTGATGCAAGCTTTCTATAAGAAGTTCCATCCGTCGGTAGAGAATACGTTGGCTACAAAAACAGAGCATAAAGTCGGTGAGCGTATCCTTGGTACAGATCCGGTTACGGGTAAAACGGTCTCTGTTAAGATCGGTCGTTTTGGTCCTGTGGTGCAAGTGGGCACGGTGGATGATGCAGATAAACCTAGCTTTGCACAATTAAAGAAAGGTCAGTCTATTGAAACGATTACGTTGGAGGAAGCGTTGGACTTATTTAAATTGCCTCGCACTTTAGGAGAGTTTGAAGATAAGACGGTGATAATCGGTACAGGTCGTTTCGGTCCCTATGTGCGCCATGATAATAAATTCATTTCTTTGCCTAAAGGTACAGACCCGATGGAAGTAACGCTGGAGGAAGCCATCGAATTAATCAAGGGCAAGCGTCAGGCAGAAGCACAGAAGTTGATTCGTACTTTTGCCGAAGATCCCGAAATGGAGATATTAAATGGTCGCTATGGCCCTTATATTTCCTATAAAGGTTCCAATTATAAAATTCCTAAAGATATAGAACCAAGAGACCTGAATCTGGAGGGTTGTTTTAAATTGATAAAATTGCAAGAGGAAAAGGCGGCAACGACTCCTAAACGCGGACGCTTTGCTGCTAAAAAGAAATAAGCAATTCTTCTTTTTTAATTAAGGAAAGAGAATCCTTCTACTAGGATATTTGAATATAATCAGCCGGACTGTCGAATCGTTCAGTCCGGCTGATTCTTTCGTTTACCCTAGGTCAAACGACAGGCTTCCCATGCGTAAACGACAGGTTGCCCATGGTGAAACGATTCGATTGAGAAGAGCGAAATATCTAAAATTATAGAGAACAATGGCTTAGCTCTAAAATGTTTTCATGATGTCCTCCAATGTTTTCTGCTGTCCTTCCAAATTCATCTTTTCATGCTTGATATTCTCTATAGTTGCGCTAAGTGATTCCTGAGTCAGTGCCATGATAGAAGCTATGTGCCTGTTTTGTACACCTTCTTTTAATAAAGCGCAAATACGAATATCATTGTCCGTAAGTGAAGGGTAGTCATGTTTAAGACGGGAAATAAAATGAAAGATGTCCTCTAGCAGACTTAGGTAAGCATGCCATTCCTGTTCTGATAAAGCGGCTTGTTCCGGTCTGTCGTTGAAAGTCCGTATTTTATATACGATCGGGTCCGTATTGTATAATGAGCGTTGTAGTGAAATAATGTCTTTTCTTAAAGCTATAATTTCAAGTCGTTGATCGGCTATTGTTTGATTGGCAGCATTAAGTAAACGTTCTTGCTTTCCCAACTTTTTTTCTCCATTACAAATCCGGAAATACCACCGGATAAGAATGATAAGTAGAATGAGCACTAATATCAACGTACTGAAAAATAATGTAACTATTTTCATAGTAATCGTTTTAATGTATCTGTTCGTGTCAAAGTTTTGGCACTATATTTAAGAACTTTTCTAACCCTTGTCGTATAGACTGTAACCCGAAATCTTCCGGTTTTAACTTCTCAAGAGGCATGAAGAAACACTCCGCTACATCATCATGCGCTTTGATTTTATTCGCGTTTTCTACTTTACAAAGGAAGAACATATCTAATGTATGAACTAAAAAACCGGAATATTCGTATAAATTGGGTATGGAAAAAAGGTATAAACTTTCATTTACTTCTATTCCGGTCTCCTCTTTTACTTCTCGCGCTATTCCTTCTTCTCCTGTTTCATACATATCGATAAATCCACCGGGCAGGTCTAATGTCCCTTTTGCAGGGTTCTTTGCCCGGCGGCAGACTAATAGTTCCATCTTATTGTTAAGAATAAAAGCTACCGTTGCTGCACTCGGATTGAAATAGTAAGTAAAGCCACAATCATCACAATGCTTGGACTTTTCATTATAAATATTGAAATGTGAGGAACCGCACTTGGGGCAATATTTGAATTGTTCTAATGGGTGCATAATTTATATTCTTTCTTTGACTACAAATATAAAATGTATTCGTATAAAAAGCAAAAGTTCCTTCCGAAAAGAACGAGAGGAACTTTTAAGTCATCCTAAAAACAATTGGTAACTTTGTGAATTTAAATCTGATCTTATGTGTTTTATTGTGCTGTTATTTCAATGACCCGGCTATTTGCATTAGTTGTTGTGAATGCATTGAGCCCGACTTTCATTAAATAATCACCGGAAAATATTTTTCCGTTGACATCTAGTGTGGACGCTACTCCCGGCATTAAATTTATTTCTTCCACTTTATACATCTGTTCAGGATTCAGTCCTTGCAGTTTTATCGGTAGAAGCTTTTCTTGAAAGCGGGGATGTATATCATAAGCGAATAGAACAGATTTGTTTTTGTCCGGTGCTACATACATGATACTCATGTGATTGCAATCATAAGGAGAAACGAGACGATATTGTTCTCCGTCAAGAATTACTTTCTTCAGACGTTTCCAGTTAGCCACTGCATCTTGGCAATAAGTAAGTTCATCTGCATTTAGATCCTTTAATCCTAAATCGAATCCGAGTTTGCACATGCTGGCTATATCTGTACGAAACTTAACACTGGTATTTTTGTTCCAGCTTGTAACGTGGGCACACATTGCTTTTGAAGGGAATATTTGTGAAAATCCCCATTGAATATAGATACGTTCTATAGGATCGGTATTGTCACTGCACCAGAACTCTGTGAAGTATTTCAGTGCTTCATAATCGCAACGGGCACCACCACCGGAACAAAGCATAATCGGCAGATTAGGATATTTTGCCTTTACACGATTAAATACGTTGTAAACACCACGGACATGGTCTATATATAACTGCCCTTGTTTATTTTCTAAGTATGGAGAATAGATGTTGGTAATAGGGCTGTTGCAATCCCATTTAAAATAAGCCATTTCGGGGTTCTCTGTCATTATTTTATCTACAACGTTGAATACATAATCTTGTACTTTAGGATTACTCATGTCTAAAACCAATTGATTACGGTAATAATAGGTTTCACGATTAGGTAACCGGATTGCCCATTCCGGATGGGCTTCAAATAAATCACTTTTAGGATTTACCATTTCCGGCTCAATCCAGATTCCGAATTTGACTCCGGCTTCTTTTGACAATTGAATTAGGGCAGGTATACCGCCGGGTAGTTTGGAACGCATTGCCTCCCAGTCGCCTAGTCCGGCATGATCGTCATTGCGTGGGTGTTTATTCCCGAACCATCCATCGTCCAATAAAAACATATCCACACCGAGATGCTTGGCTTCTTTCATTAGATTACCTAGTAATTCCTGATTAAAATCGAAATAAGTGTTTTCCCAGTTATTAAGTAAAGTCAGGCGATCACCTTGTCCGTTATTTATTTGATACTTGCGTGCCCACGTGTGCAAGTTACGACTGGCTTTGCCTGTGCCTTGATTGCTTAAAGTGAATATGAACTCCGGAGTTGTGAATACTTCATTCGGTTTTAATTCATAAGTGGAAGCATAAGGATTAATGGCCGGGATAACCCGTAGATTTCCTACATTGTCTATTTCAAAGGTAAAACGGAAGTTACCGGTCCATCCAATCGTTCCTACCAGTACATTTCCCTGTTGTTCTTGTGCCGGTTGTTCCAGTCCAAGTTGGAAAAACGGTTGAACGTGCATAGCAGCACGGCTACCTAATTTTGTATCGAGTATCTTCTTTCCGAATTGAAGTTGTTGAGTACTCATTTGTGCTTCACGTGCCCAATCACTACTGAATTCCGTAAGGAAATAATTTGCATTATTGAAATATAATATCGTAGAAGCGTAACGCCATAATGTTACTGGCTTTTTTTCCTGATGTTTGATTTCACTCCATGTTTTAATTATATTTTCTTTTGGATATGTGGCATAGTGAAGTGTAACGTCTACGGGATATTTATCATCGCGAAGAAGAATGATTGTTTCCGTGCCTCCGGTAATTTCTTTTCGTTCGGAAGAAACATATCGTAGGATAGTACTCGGATTACCATCGTTGTGTGTGATGGCAATAGCTGGTTCAAAATAATCTTCAGCTCCACTGCCGGCATAAACTTCCCATCCACGAGGAGTAACACTACCATCACTTCCTGCATGTACATAGTATGGAAGATTCTTTATATCAACTTCATTCATTAGTTTGCTTCCATAGTAAGATTGATAGAGTCGTCCGTTAGGTGCAACCTGTAAAATTAGGTCGGTGGCGTCTGTTGATATACGGATGAATTTCTGCTCTGTGGCTTTTACTTGCATGGCGCATAGCATAATTAATAATAATACAGTTAACTTTTTCATGGCTTTTATTATTTAAATGGTTTTCTAAAATTTAATTGATGCTCCCAGTTCTAAGGTGAATGGGCGTAGATAATTGCCGCTCATTAGGTGGTTGTTGAACTTTGCGGCATCCTTTTTACTAGTCAGTTCAGAACCGTTGATTGTGCCAGACGCTCCTTTTTGATTTAAAAAGTTTACAACACTTGCATTTAAACTAAGATGTTTGTTTACATTCCAGTTTATGCCAGCGAATGTTTCCCAATGACCATTGAAATACAAAGCGTCAGTCAGGTTTGCATAAGTTTTGCCGAAATAACGAAAACTTAACCATATACGCAAATTTTCAGTTATATTATAACTTGGGTCTAATTCAACAAGTATTTGTGGTATTTCTTTCACAATATTACCGCTTGCATCTAAGTTGAAAGTTTGTCCGTCTTTGAACGTAACGTCTACTTTATAATTGTTGTATTTAGGCTTTTGATAGGTGAACAATGCGTGTAAATGGAAACCTTTAAAAGGATCTATTTTTGCAGATGTTGTCCATCCGATTGTTTGGATACTGTATATTAGAAGCTTTGTCTGTGACTCTGTTGTTCCAGGTTGCGTAATGTTTTGTTGGTCGATATTATTGGATTTTGAAATGTAAGTAACCATTGAAGTGGCGTTAATCCAGTTGTTTTTATAGAATAATCCTCCACGTACCAATGGAATTACAACCTGTCTGTATTCTTCTTCGGAAGGACCTTTTCCTGCATATTCATTAATGCGAGGGTAACGTGTTGCCACAGTTCCATCGGCAGTAATACCAAAATTTCCGTTGATGTTATAAGTGATTTGTGCCGTAGCGGCATAGTTCAATTTGTCTTTGGTTACTTTCTGTGAACTGATTGTTTGTCCGGCGGTATTGACTGCATTAATATGAAAGTTTGCAAACCGGTCATAAGGGAGCTGTTCCGCATCCATGCGATAATATTCTAATCTTCCTCCATAGTAGATATTCAGATTATGGAGTGGACGCCAATTATCTGTAAAATAAAGTGCAAGTTTGTTTTCATATCCTTTCGTATATTCCGGGCTTAATTCATTAAAACCATAGAACTTATTCATATTACCGTTTTCATCTTTAAAAGAGAGAATAGTAGGATATTCGGTTACGGTTCCATTCCACTGTGTAGAACTTGAGTGATAATTAATACGATAGTACCATTCATTTAATCCGACTTTCCAATTATGCAAGCCATTATCTTTACTTAATTCGGATGTGATAAGGAAATTCTTTACTTTTCCGGTATGAAACCATGTACGTCTACCTTCCTTTAAACCGGAATAAAGTTCAGCGTCTTTATAATATAAGTTTTTGTCGGATGTGTCATCCAGGTTTATGCCATTCTCAATATGTGAGATAGTGCTTCCACCAAAATCTGTGTAATTGGCTGTCGCATCCATATATTTCATATTAAAGCTGAAAAGCATATTGTTGTTGAATCTATAATCGCTAAGAAAAGAAACTTCATTTGCTTTGTTCAGATCAAACTCATTGATACTGCCTTCCTTAATTTTTCCATCCATTACATCCATATAAGTCATACGTCCGTCCTCTGGTGCATAGGAACTAGTACCTAGTTTAAAGTCGGGAAGCTCTTTCACGCTACCGTCACCTACATAGATGAAAGGAGCTGCAGTTGTGACAGATGCCATGCGGCGGTCATAAGAATATTTATAAAGAAGACTGATTTTACCTTTGTCTGCAATTTTTTTGGTAATGCCGGCTTTATATATTTGTGTACGGTCATTGAAGTCCGTAAATTTAATTTTGAATGATCCGGGATCAAAGTTTTGATAAATACTTCCGCTATAAAGCCATCCTTTTCCTATTCCACCGGAAAGATTCATGTCGAATTGCTGTAAACCGAAATGATTGGCTTTGTAATTTAATACACCTTTAAATCTTTCACTGCCCAATTGTGTGAAAGAGTTTACTGCATAAGCGATGTTTCCGGTAGTGATAGCTGACTCGGAAGGAGTGAGTAGACCTATACGCTCAAGACTAGAATCACTTCTCCAATGTGCAGATACTTGGTGAATTGTTGAAGAATAAACAGCAGGTAACCCATTCTCATATACATTCACGTCTTCACTGGGTAGTCCTATTTGAATCTCTCGAGGTTTATTGGCATCTGAAGCATTGAGCATGACGTTTCGTCCGCTTTCTTCTTTTGTACTTATAGAATCTTTTTTTTCTTGTGCAGTTACTGTAAGACTTACGAAAGTGGTTGTAACAACAATCATTAATTTCGGTGCTTTAAAAAAATAATGTTTTCTCATATTATGAAACTATTGGTTAATATTCAAAGGTTTTCTAATCTGTCAATGGTGCAAATGTAGGGAAGAGCTAGTTATGAATTGGGATACAGATTTTGCAAGAATTAGTTGATATGTTGATTTTTAAGTGTGATGAAACATTTGTGTTATTTCATGCAACATTCGTTTGTTCTTTTATTTTAAAAGATTTATCTTTAAGCACTAAATTAAGATTATCTGCATGATATGAAAGATAAAAATAGATTGGCTTTGTTAGCTATCTTAATAATTTTGTATGTCTCCAGCTTTGCTTCAGAAGCTTCCGATTACTATTTCACTTATGTTAATAGTGAGAATGGTCTATCGCAATGTCATGTAAAGTCTATTTTACAGGATAGCCGTGGCTTTTTATGGTTTGGCACACAAAATGGGCTGAATCGCTACGATGGCATATCCATGCGTCTTTTTGATTGTTATGATAAGAAACAAAAGAGAGGGAATCAAGTTATTTCTGCTCTCTATGAAGATTCGGATAGTTGTTTATGGGTAGGGACAGATGATGGTATTTATATTTATAATCCGTCTAAAGAAAATTTTTCTTTTTTTGATGTACAAACAGACGATGGTGTGCTGATAGCTGAACAATGGATAGAAGATATTATATCTGATAAAAATGGTAATATATGGATTATGGCTCCTAATTTGGGCTTGTTTCGTTATGATAAACAGGATAAAGGATTGCATCATTACTTCAGTCGCATAACAAATAATAAAAGTAAAGACTATCCTCATTGCTTAACTGTAGATAAGAAGAATCAGGTTTGGGTCGGAACAAACGGCTCTGGTATATTTTTATATAATCCGGCTAAAGATAAGTTTGTTCAGTGCTCGGATTCTTTAGGAAATATTTCTTTGCAAAATGAGTTCGTATTTACACTTTGTGATTATAACGATGAATTGATTGTAGGTTCGTATGATGGGCAATTGATCAAGTTTGATAAACAAATACATTTAGTAAGACCTTTTGATGCAGTAGATGTTCATTATAAAATCATTCGCTGTATTACCCGTTTTGGAAATGATATTTGGGTTGGCACACAAAATGGTGTTTATATATTGAATGAATCAAATAAAACAGAAACACATATCCCTGGTAATACCTTGGCTTTGGATGGATTATCAGATAATATAATAGAGAAGATTTATAAAGATAAAGAAGGAGGAATTTGGATTGGCACTAATTTTGGTGGCGCAAATTATTTACCTAATCACAGTATTAATTTTAATAAATATTTGCCTACAGGAAAACAAGGATCTATAAACGGTCGACGAATCAGTGAATTAGGGGTTGATGGTAAAGGAAATATTTGGGTTGGTACACAAGATGGCGGAGTTAATAAGTTTGATCCTGCTACGGGCCTTTTTTCACAACCCAATTTAAAACAGGAACGTAAAAATGTCTTGAGTCTTTATGCGGATAAAGATGAAATTGGGATTGGTTATTTCCAGGGAGGAATAGATGTTTTTGATAAAGATGGAAAAGTACGGACTTATTCTTCAAGTCAGCTTCATTTAGATGAAGGGAGTCCGTTTGCTTTCTATCGGGATAGTAATGGGAACATCTGGTTGGGTGATGGTTGGAGTATTTTTCGTTCTATGGATAATGGGGATACTTTTCATCGTATGTCTCAATTTGGATATGCTTTTATGCAAGATATCTTAGAAGATGATAAAGGGCGTATTTGGGTAGCAACGATGGGTAACGGTGTGTTTTGTTATGATCCTGTGATGGATAAAATTAAGAATTATATGCCGGATACTAATGACAGTACCAGCATTAGTACAAAAGAAATAACAGGAATATCCAAAGATGCTAAAGGTAATTTATGGTTTTCTACAGATAGAGGTGGAATTTGTTATTATGCAGTTGATAAAGATTATTTTATCACATTCTCAGTAAAAGATGGTTTGCCCGATAATGTTTCTTATCGTGCATTAGAAGATAATGATGGTTATATCTGGTTTGGTACAAACAAGGGGCTTATTCGTTTAAATCCTGAAAATAGAGATATTCGTGTATTCACAAAACAAGATGGTTTACCCGATAATCAGTTTTCATATAAATCGGCAGTTAAAGGTAATGACGGAACTTTTTGGTTTGGGACTATAAATGGCTTAATATCATTTAATCCGTACCAGATAAAAAGAAACACATTTGTTCCACCTGTTTTTATCACCAATCTTTCTATTTTTAATAGAGAAATGAAAGTGGGTGAACCGGATTCTCCTTTGAAGAAGAGTATAACGATGACGGAGAATATTGTTTTACCTTACAATCGTTCAAATATTAGTTTTGATTTTGTAGCCTTAAGTTTCACATCCCCTAAAGCTAATCGTTATGCTTATAAGATGGAAGGAATTGATAAAGAGTGGATATATACTGATGAGACACATACGGCATCTTATGCTAAACTACCTCCCGGACATTACGTGTTTTGCGTAAAAGCAAGTAATAATGATGGTGTTTGGAATGAAAATGAACAGACAATTAGTATTGATATTTTGCCTCCTTGGTGGAAAACGTGGTGGGCATATTTATTGTATATAGTAGTGCTTATTGGCGTTTTTTATAGTTGGTTTCGCAACTATAAGCGTAAACAAGAGCATAAAGCAAAAGAAAAACAAAATCTTTTTGAAATAGCAAAAGAAAAAGAATTGTATCGGGCCAAAGTAGACTTCTTTACACAGATAACGCATGAGATACGTACACCTTTAACCCTCATAAATGGTCCGTTAGAAGCTTTGTGTGAAATGGATGTAAGAGACTCTGGTATCCGTAGAAATTTGCAGGTAATGAAACAAAACACGAATCGATTACTGACGTTAATAAACCAATTATTGGATTTCCGTAAAGTGAATTCAAATAAGTTTTTGATGATTTTCACAATGATTGATGTTAATAAGTTGTTGCTGGATACAAAGGAACGTTTTGAACCACTGATTACACAACAGCATAAAGATATTAAGTTGTCATTTCCTAATGTTACGGTAGTAGCAGCTGTGGATAAGGATGGATTGATAAAGATAATTAGTAACCTTTTCAATAATGCGTTGAAATATTCCGAATCTGTAATATTGGTAGATTTGCAGGTCGAAGCCACGACTTTCACCTTACGTATCAGTAATGATGGGAAACTAGTTCCTGTTCATTTGCGTCATAAAATATTTGAACCGTTTTTCCGTATTGATTGTAATAAAGAAAATAGTTCGGGCATAGGGTTACCTTTGGTGAAATCGTTAGCAGAGTTACATAATGGAGAAATTCATTTTGAGGAAGTGAATGGACTGAATTCTTTTGTGCTTACATTGCCGCTGAATCAAGAATGCGTGATTAAATTAGAACCAGAATCTGTTGGAGATAAAAAAGATGATGAGAATATTCTTCTTGCAAAATCTTCATATACTCTTTTGGTTGTGGAAGATAATGATGATATGCGTAATTTTATAGCTGAACGTTTATTGCCTTATTATGCAGTGGAAATGGCTATCAATGGCGAAGAAGGACTTTTGGTTCTGGAAAATAAAAGAATAGATTTGATTATTAGTGATGTGATGATGCCGGTAATGGATGGATTGGAATTATGCCGTCATGTAAAATCGGTTCTTGATTATAGTCATATTCCGGTTATTTTATTGACAGCGAAAAATGATCTTGAAAGTAAGATAAAGGGATTGGAACAAGGTGCGGACGCTTATTTGGATAAGCCATTTTCTTTTCGTTATTTGCTTACTCAGATAAGTACATTATTAAGAAATCGGGAGAAAGAACGTGAAGCATTTGCTCGGAGGCCGTTTTTTCCTATAAATAACTTGGAGATGAGTAAGGCAGATAAGCAATTTTTGAACCATTGTATAGAATTGATTGAGGCAAATTTGGCTGATCCGGAATTTAATGTAGAAAAGATGTCTGATCTTATTTGTATGAGCCGTTCTAATCTTCACCGCAAGATAAAGGCTTTATCAGGAATGAGCTCCATTGATTTTATTAGAACAATAAAGCTAAAACGGGCGGCTGAATTAATTCAGGAAGGAGAACACAGCATAGGAGAAATCAGTGAAATGATAGGTATTCAGTCTGCTGCATATTTTAGTAAGATATTCCAGAAACAATTTGGAATAACTCCTAAAGATTTTGCTATGCAAAACCGTTTTGCGAAAGAAAATTAAGAGTTGATGGAAAAATCTCTAATCTTAATAGGAAATGTTCAAAGGGATGTTTATCTTTGTTTCCTATATTTAACCGAAAAATATACAAACTATGATTACAAATCAATTACTGCACCCGAATAGCATTGTTGTTGTAGGTGCTTCTAATAATGTGCAGAAACCGGGCGGAGCAATATTGCGAAACGTAATAAACGGTGGTTATAAAGGAGAACTTCGTGCGGTGAATCCTAAAGAAGCTGAAGTGCAGGGCATTCTTTCTTATGCTGATGTTTCTTTAATTCCAGAAACGGACTTGGCCATTCTTGCCATTCCGGCTCCTGCTTGTCCTGCTGCCGTTGAAATTTTGGCGAAAGATAAAGGTGTAAAGGCTTTTATTATTCTTTCTGCCGGATTTGGAGAGGAGACACATGAAGGGGCAGAATTGGAAGACCGTATTCTTGAAACCGTAAATAAATATGGTGCATCTTTGATAGGTCCTAACTGTATCGGGTTAATGAATACGTGGCATCACAGTGTGTTTACACAACCTATTCCTAACCTTCATCCACAAGGGGTAGACCTTATTTCCAGTTCCGGTGCAACAGCAGTTTTTATCCTTGAGAGTGCTGTAACCAAAGGCTTGCAGTTTAATTCCGTGTGGTCTGTCGGTAATGCGAAGCAAATAGGTGTGGAAGATGTGTTGCAGTATATGGACGAACACTTTGATCCTGGAAAAGATTCAAAAATTAAGTTGCTTTATATTGAAAGTATCGGAGACCCGGATAGACTTTTATTCCATTCAGCCTCATTAATCAGAAAAGGTTGCAGGATTGCTGCTATAAAAGCTGGAAGTTCGGAAAGCGGAAGCCGGGCGGCTTCATCCCATACTGGAGCTATCGCCAGCTCTGATTCTGCTGTTGAGGCTCTTTTCCGTAAAGCGGGTATTGTTCGTTGTTTCTCAAGGGAAGAATTGACTACCGTCGGAGGTATTTTTACATTGCCTCGCTTGAAGGGTCGGAATTTTGCTATTGTAACTCATGCCGGCGGACCGGGAGTTATGTTAACGGATGCTTTGTCAAAAGGAGGTTTGAATGTTCCTAAACTGGAAGGTAAAGTAGCCGACGAATTGAAAAGCAAACTCTTTCCGGGTGCGGCAGTAGGCAACCCTATTGATATTTTGGCAACAGGAACTCCGGAGCATCTTGGCATTGCAATCGATTATTGTGAAGAAAAGTTTGATACGATTGATGCTATTCTGGTAATTTTCGGAACTCCGGGATTGGTGAAGATGTATGATGCTTATGAGGTTTTACATAAAAAGATGCTTACCTGTAAGAAACCTGTATTCCCGATTCTTCCGTCTGTGCATACTGCCGGTAAGGAAGTGGATGCTTTTTTAAAGAAAGGTCATGTGAACTTTTCTGATGAAGTAACTTTAGGTACGGCCCTTTCACGAATTATTAATGCTCCGAATCCTGCGGTAAAAGAGATAGAATTGTTCGGAGTAGATGTTCCCCGTATTCGTCACATAATTGATGATGTGCCGGAGAACGGTTACATAGCTCCAAATTATGTACAGGAATTGTTGAGTGCGGCAGGAATACCTTTGGTTGCAGAGTTTGTTTCTGCGGAAAAAGAAGAAGTTTTGGCATTTGCCCGCCGTTGTGGTTTTCCTGTGGTTGCGAAAGTAGTGGGACCTGTGCATAAGTCTGACGTAGGTGGAGTAGTACTTAATATTAAAACAGAAGAGCATTTGTCTTTGGAGTTCGACCGGATGATGAAGATTCCTGAAGCTACGGCTATAATGGTACAGCCGATGTTGAAAGGAACAGAGTTGTTTATTGGAGCTAAATATGAGGAAAAATTCGGGCATGTCGTATTATGCGGTTTGGGAGGCATATTTGTTGAAGTCTTGAAAGATGTTTCTTCGGGTCTTGCACCTTTGTCGTATTCGGAAGCCTATTCAATGATTCATTCACTCCGCGCTTATAAGATTATAAAAGGAACACGTGGACAGAAAGGTGTCAACGAAGATAAATTTGCTGAGATTATAGTTCGCTTGTCTACTCTCTTGCGTTTTGCCACTGAGATTAAAGAGATGGATATCAATCCGTTATTGGCAACAGAAACAGATGTTATTGCTGTCGACGCGAGAATTAGGGTAGAAAAATAAAAAAATATGTGGAAAAATGTAATAATTATATGCAGTATCTCCCATTTTGTCCGTTTATATAGTAAAGCCTTTTAAAAGACTTTGATTTTAGAAGAAGAATTAGGCATGATAAAGAAAAGTTGTAAGGCAAAATGGCTGCATTTATATAACAAAATGCTGTCAGGGCTTTTAGCCCTGATGGGTTTTGGTTCGTGTTCGGATGAAGACGAAGTAAATGAGATCGTCCCTATGTATGGGATGCCTGCTTCTATATATAAGGCAAAAGATAAATCTGCAGAAGTTGCATCGGATACAATGATTTGTGAATCCGGAGAAACATATATTTTAAATACTTTAAACGAGAGAAAGAATCATGCCGTTTGAACTTTCTCTCCGTAAACGTCTTGCGTTGGAAGCTGCGCGCAAGATAAGAAAAAACAATATCGAGCTTCATTCTCTCCGACAGTTATTTTGGGAATGTACTTTGCGTTGTAATCTTCATTGTCGGCATTGTGGCAGTGATTGTCAGAAGAACATCGAGAAAGAAGATATGCCTGTCGAAGATTTTATTTCTGTGATTGATTCTATTACCCCGCACGTTAATCCGCATGATGTCAGTGTTATTATTTCCGGAGGAGAACCACTCCTGAGAAATGATTTGGAAGAATGTGGACAGGCACTTTATGAACGTGGCTATCCTTGGGGATTCGTTTCAAATGGTTTCTACCTTTCTCGGGCACGGTTGGATAATTTGATGGATGCGGGGGTGCGCTCCGCGACCATCAGTTTAGACGGTTTTGCCGAGGAGCACAATTGGTTGCGTGGCAATAAAGAAAGTTTTGAACGTGCTACGAAAGCGATAAAAATGCTTGCAGAGGATGGTGAATTGTTATGGGACGTTGTTACTTGCATCAATCGGAAGAACTATCCGTATCTCGTGACTTTTAGAAATTTCCTAGTCAATCTGGGCGTGCGTAATTGGCGTATCTTTACTATATTCCCTGTAGGAAGAGCCGCTCAATCTCCGGAATTGCAATTAACGAATACTGAACTTATCGGTTTAATGGAGTTTATCAAACGTATGCGTAAGGTAGGAGGGATGCATATTTCTTTCGCTTGTGAAGGCTTTTTGGGAGAATATGAGGGAGAGGTACGTGACCATTTCTACTCCTGCAATGCCGGAATAAGCATAGCTTCTGTCTTGGCAGACGGTACGATCTCTGCCTGTCCGAGTATCCGTAGTGATTATCATCAAGGGAATATCTATAAGGATAATTTTATGGATGTATGGGAAAATGGTTTCCGTGAATTCCGTGACCGTGAATGGGCAAAGAAAGGACAGTGTGCCGATTGCAGTTTCTTCCGTTATTGTGAAGGTAATGGTATGCATCTGCGTGACAATAACGGGGAACTTTTGGTTTGCCACTATAATCGATTGAAATAATTAACCAGCCCAGCTTTCCCTGTCTAAATTACGATAGCCGATAGCCTCTGCAAGATGGGAACTTTTTATTTCCTCGCTTCCTTCCAAATCTGCAATTGTACGTGATACTTTTAATATCCTGTCATACGCACGTGCCGACAGATTCAGTCGTGTCATGGCATTCTTCAATAATATCAATCCTTTTTCATCCGGTTGTGCAAATTGTGATAATAGCTTTGGGGTAATTTGTGCGTTACAATAAATGCCTTTGTAATTGGCATAACGCCGTTCCTGTATCTGTCTGGCGTTAATAACCCGTTGACGGATGCTTTCGCTGGATTCTCCGACGCGTGTGTCTGATATTTTTTCGAAAGGTACGGGCACAATTTCTATTTGTATGTCGATACGGTCCAGTAACGGGCCGGAAATACGGCTAAGATATTTTTGTACAATTCCGGGATTGCATACACATGGTTTGGTGGGATGATTGTAATATCCGCATGGACAAGGGTTCATGGAAGCGATCATCATAAAACCTGCCGGGAAGTTAATGCTGTATCTGGCGCGTGAAACCGAAATCTGGCGGTCTTCCAAAGGTTGGCGTAGCACTTCCAAAACACTTCTGTTGAATTCCGGAAGTTCATCCAAAAACAAAATTCCATTGTGAGACAAACTAATTTCCCCCGGTTGAGGATAACTTCCGCCGCCTACCATTGCAACTTGCGAGATGGTATGGTGAGGACTTCGAAACGGTCGCTTGGTAATCAGCGAAGTATCTTTCCCCAGTTTACCGGCTACGGAGTGTATCTTGGTCGTTTCCAGACTTTCTCCCAATGATAAAGGAGGAAGAATGGATGGTAATCGTTTCGCCATCATGGATTTACCACTACCCGGGGCGCCAATCATAAGAAGGTTGTGCCCGCCAGCAGCGGCAACTTCCAAAGCACGCTTAACATTCTCTTGCCCTTTAACGTCGGAGAAGTCAACATCAAATTCATTTTGTTGAGCATAAAACTCTTCTCGCGTGTTTACAATAGTTTGCTCTAATGTCCTTTCACCATTCAAAAATTCAATAACCTCTTTGATGTTTTCTACACCAAATACATTCAGATTATTGACAACGGCGGCTTCTCGGGCATTCTGTTTCGGCAGAATAATACCTTCATATCCCTCTTCGCGTGCTTTGATGGCAATGGGCAATGCGCCTTTTATGCCTTGTAAACTTCCGTCGAGACTTAACTCTCCGATTATGATATATTTATGGAGCTTCTCATCGGATATGGATTTTACTGCGGCCAATATGCCTATGGCTAAAGGTAAATCATAAGAAGAACCTTCTTTTCGTATATCGGCAGGAGCCATGTTTACGACGATCTGGCTTGTCGGAAATTTATATCCGTTGACCTGTAATGCGGAAATAATGCGTTCATGGCTCTCTTTGACGGCGGAATCCGGCAATCCTACCAGGTAGAACTTGCATCCTCGGGAACTATTCACTTCAATGGTAACGACGGTAGCATCAATACCTTGAACTGCCGCCCCGAAAACTTTTACAAGCATGTATGTTTATTTGTTGTTTTTATTGTTTTTGCCGCTACTTTCTTTTAATACTTCTTCTAATTTGTCGGTTAGTTGTTTCCCGAATAAGTTAACAGCTATAATTTCTTTTTTAGGACCAATCAATACATTGGCAGGGAGCTTTTCTATACAGAACTGTTCTGCTGTACTTCCATCAAAACCATCGAGCTCTATCACTTGTTCCCAATTGAGTGTATCTTTTTGGATTGTTTCTTCCCATGCTTTTTTATCAATATCCAAAGAAATACCGAGCATTGTAAATGCCCTTTCTTTCTTGAATTTCTTACTAATTTTTTTCAGTGCTTGGTTTTCTTTTAAAGAAGCATCATCCCATGTAGCCCAGAAGTTAATCAATAGATATTTGTCTTTATAGTTTGCCAATGTCAGTAATTCTCCTTTTTTGTTTTTGATGCTAAAGTAGGGAGATATCTTATTGTTAATCCTTTCTTTTTGTTTTTTGGCGATTTCGCTCAGTTGCTTCATGGACGGCTGGTCTTGTAACTCTCCGTTTATTGACTTTATCAATGTCAGAATCGTTTTAAAATCCGGTGATGCCGTTTGGGCAAAATACTTATCTATTAAATAAAGGTTTGCATAAGAATTGGGATGTTGACGGATGAAGCTGTCGGCTTTAGCCGTAATCAGTTCTTGTTGTGTTATACCATTGATGGATTTGTGAAACTCATTTAAGTCCTCATTATGCACTCCTCCTTCTATGATAAAAGACTCTATCATGTTGGCATCTCCGTCTACTGTTACTTTTAGGTTTTTGTCGGCATAGATGGGATATTCTGTCGTCTCATTTATCAATAGTGTCAGAGGGGTGATTGTATCCAGGCGGGTGGTATACGTAAATGAACCGTTTTGGGTGATAATCGTATCTAGTTTACCCTTTTCGCTGAAATCGTTGTAGATGAAAAGCGTGTCGTTTTTTAGATTACTGATTGTTCCGTTCAGTGTAAAAGTGCGATTATCTTTTTGACATCCACATAAACAGAGCAGTAATAATATAATTGGAACTATCTTTTTCATACACAAGCTTACTTTCCTGCGAAAGTACTTATTTTGTTTTATAGACAGACAAAATTTCCTGATTATTTTTGATTAATTTAGTCAGAAGTATAAGAAGATAGTTTAGCATACGGTCGATTGTTTGCAAACTCCTATCGTTTGCAATCAATCGACCGTATCTTTGTCTTCAATCGTCCTATGATTTTTTCAATCAACTTTATGTTTTTAAAAACATAAAGGTCATTTCAAAATCACATAAGGGGACGTTGTCTATCGCTCAAGGAGGCATCACTTAACGCTCAAGGGAGCGATAGCTTACATCTACTGGAGCGTTGTCTATCACTCCCTTGGGTGATTTTGTTTGCTCTTTTTGCCAATTTCGCAGTTTCAACTTTTACTTGGACTTGCCTTCACCTTATCACTTTTTACTCTTATATTATTGATTACTATTTAATTAAAGTGAAGGCAGTTTTTTAGGCAATGGAAAATTGAAAATGGGAAATCGAAAATTTACCCTCCCATTTTCAATGCTCAATTCTCAATTGACATAACTTCCGATAAAAGAACTGCATTCACCTTCTACTCGCTATACATCAGCAATTTACGCTGCCGTAGTGATAAGTGAAGGTAAGGCGAATGTAATTTGAAATATGTGCATAAATGCCGATGTTTTGTTTGGATTGGTATTTTCTATACTTGCGGGAATAAAAAAACGGGACTATCCGAAGATAATCCCGTTCTTATAAGTTTAAATATCTATCGCTTATTTAATGATAGAGCTGATAGCATATTTTGAGAATTCGATATCGTTAGCAGCATATTTAGCTAAAGCTGGTTCTTTCTTGATAGCGCTAGCCAAGCTGTTAGTTACCATAGAACTGTTGTTAGTTCTTGCACCAAGAACAGCCATCAAGTAATCAGTGTAAGCGTCAGGATTCTGGATACCTGAAAGAGTGTTCTTAGCTTTGTTGTAATCCTTAGCAAGGATCTGAGCAAGAGCAGCACTGTTAGTCTTAGTATCACCGAATGCGTTTACAGCTCTTTCGTATTGACCTTGAGCAACGTATAAGTTACCAAGAGCTTCGTTCAATTCTTTAGCACCGGAAGCCTTGCCAAGATAAGTTTCAGCAGCAGCTTTATCACCCTTAGCCAATGCGATCAAACCGAGGTTCATGTTAACTTCAGGAGCGCTAGCGTTAATCTTAGCTGCTTTGTTAACGAAAGATTCAGCTTTTGCAACGTCACCGTTTCTGTAAGCGATTTCGCCTAAGTTGTTATATGCACGATAGTCGTTAGGGAATTGTTCTACTGTCAAAGTATAGATCTTTTCTCTCTTAGCTCTGTCATTAGTCAATGTTCCTGCATAAAGAAGTTCTTCTACATTCAGTTGTTTCGGATCTGAATCAACGAATTGCATGATTTCTTCGTCAGACTTACCGATTAAGTCATAGTTCAAAGTCAAACGAGAACGTCTTAATTGAGGAAGGATTTCGTCAGCCAAAGTTTTGTAAACAGAAGAGATGTTCTTGATTTCAGCTTCTCTTTGTTCAGGATCTTGATACATAGAAAGAACGCGAAGGATAAGGTCTTTATCCTGGATGTTTGATTTAGAAACCAATTCTTGGAATCCTTCCCAGTCTTGAGCGGTGTATTTAGAATCTACAGTAGCTTCAACTTTACCTTTCTTCAATTCTTTGTTTACATAGTTAGCAGTGTTACCTTCACGATTTTCTGCCAAACCTGTGTTCAACTTAACACCACCATCAGGAGATGCATAAGCAGAGATTTCGATATTGTTGATCTTCTTACCCTTTTGGTCAGCGTAAACATCAACTACAGTTTGATTGAAATCTTGAATTTCATTAGACTTCAATTCGCTTGCACGAAGATTAGCTTGTTGGATAAGGAACATGATCTTAGCTTCTTTAGCTTGTTTGATAATGCGTTGGAATGCATCTTCTGCATCAGCAGGATTTGCGCTACCAACTGTCTTGCCAAGCAATTCAGATGTAGAAATTACACCGTCTGCAATCTTGATAGAAGGAATATTAACTTCTTTCTTTCCAACTTTAGCTTTGAATTCAAGATATAACTCAGATTTAGCCATCTCAGGAACATAGTCGAAAGATGCTTTCATAGTGTAGTTACCACCAGCTTTGTAAGAGATAGTCTGGTCGTTGCCTTCTACTTTTTCACCTTGGAAAGTTGCAGGTTGACCTTTAACTTCGCCACCATTCCATTTTAAAACAGGAGTTACTTCAACAACTGCGTTCTTCTTTAGATACTTTTCCGGGAATTTTCCGTTGATTGTAACAGGAACTTTACCACCAACAGCTTCCAATACCTGAGGAGTAGTTGTGAAATATTCAGGCTTTAATTCGCCCATTTTACCGCAAGATGCTAATGCGATAACCAACGCCATTAGTAATGGCAAATACAACTTCTTAGTCATTGTTTGATATAAATTAAATGTTTGTAATTGAAATTCTCTCAAATTGTGAGCTTTTTGAAAGCTCTATTTTGAGGCAAAGATATTAAAAAGTCTCATATCTTCGTTATTGTTGTGCTAAAATTATAATAATTTATATGTAAAAATTAGGATTTGGACAGCATTCCCATAAAAAGGACATCTCTTTTGTTTCTCTATTTTATGAAATGTTATTTTCCTTACGGTATTTAATATTTCTCGGATGATGTTCGATGATTTCGCTTTTCAACATATTTCGGTCAATGTGTGTATATATTTCCGTTGTCGTAATTGACTCGTGTCCGAGCATGCATTGTATTGCCCGCAAATTTGCCCCTCCCTCCAGCAGATGAGTGGCGAATGAGTGACGGAAAGTGTGTGGACTTATGTTTTTGGTGATTCCGGCAGCTTCGGCCTGCTCTTTTATAATGTGAAAAATCATGATACGGGATAGGTTTGTTCCTCTTCTGCTCAGGAAAACAAAGTCCTCATAATCTTTTTTTATTTCTATTTGGTTCCGGTCTATAAAATAATGGGTTATTTCTTTAATTGCACGTGGAGAGATAGGTACCAAACGTTGTTTGCTGCCTTTTCCTTCCACTTTAATGAAGCCTTCCTTGAAATAGAGTTCGGATAATTTTAGGTTGATTAGTTCGGATACTCGTAAACCGCAACTATAAAGAGTTTCAAGTATGGCCCGATTCCTTTGTCCCTCTTTCTTGCTCAGATCTATTGAAGATATAATGGTGTCAATCTCTTCTACGGTTAAGACTTCCGGAAGTTTAAACCCCTTTTTAGGCGTTTCAAGTAATTCGGTAGGATCTGATTCTATATAGTCCTCTAGCAACAGAAATCGGAAAAATGATTTGATGCCCGATATGATTCTGGCTTGTGAGCGAGGATGTATTCCGATGTCATGTAGTCCTGCTGTAAATTCCTGCAAATTATCGAGCGTAACGTCAATGACATCTATGCCTTCAAGCGTCAGATATGCCATAAGCTTATCCAAATCAGTTAAATAAGCTGCTAAAGTGTTGGGCGAGAAAGACTTTTCTAATAATAAATATTGTTTATATTTCTTTATTATCAGATAGTTTTTATCCTTCTTGCCTGTTTTGTTAATAATTTCCATTTCTTTTTTTACCTTTGCAACTTGAAATAATGTTTCTACAAAGGTATCAAAACATTCGTAAATTATTGTTTTATGAGAATACAAATTATTAACGGGCCTAATATCAATTTATTAGGAAAGCGTGAACCTTCCATTTACGGAAATGTTACATTTGAAGATTATTTGGCAGAGCTTCGAAAGGATTATCCGGAGGTCGAGATAGATTACTTCCAATCAAACGTGGAGGGAGAGATGATAAATAGGATTCAGGAAGTCGGCTTTGATGTAGATGGCATTATTTTGAACGCCGGTGCGTACACGCATACTTCTATTGCGCTACAGGATGTAATTCGTGCAATTACTTCACCGGTTATTGAGGTGCATATTTCGAATGTGCATGCCCGTGAATCTTTTCGTCACGTGTCCATGATTTCTTCTGCGTGTCTTGGTGTGATATGTGGTTTCGGACTTCATTCTTATAAGTTGGCGGTAGAAGCCTTGTTGTTGAAAAAGAAATAAATAGGTATATATAAATAGGTATAAAGGTATGATGCTAAAGCAGACAAAAATCGTTGCTTCAATTTCAGATCAACGTTGTGAAGTAGATTTTATAAAACAATTATTTAATGCCGGAATGAATGTGGTGCGGATGAATACTGCCCATGCCAGCCGTGAAGGTTTTGAAAAGTTGATAGCGAATGTTCGTGCAGTTTCCAATCGGATTGGGATATTGATGGATACAAAAGGGCCGGAAGTGAGAACGACTGTTTTAGAAGGCGATGCGATTGAATTTAAGATAGGCGACCGAGTGAAGATTGTAGGTGATGCAAATCAGGTGACGACTCGTGAATGTATTGCGGTGACATATCCTAATTTTGTACGTGATCTGGCCGTTGACAGTGATATTCTTATTGACGATGGTGACTTGGCGTTAAAAGTAATTGAGAAAACGGATGACGCTTTGGTTTGTGAGGTTCAGAATGAAGCTGCTTTGGGTAGTCGTAAAAGCGTTAATGTGCCGGGTGTGCGCATTAACTTGCCGTCGCTGACGGAGAAAGACCGCAATAATATATTGTATGCAATAGAAAAAAATATTGATTTTATAGCACATTCTTTTGTCCGTAACAGACAAGATGTATTGGATATAAAAGCAATATTGGATGAGCATGGCAGCGATATAAAGATTATTGCCAAGATAGAAAATCAGGAAGGCGTAGATAATATTGATGAAATTCTTGCTGTAGCTGACGGAGTGATGGTTGCCCGTGGGGATTTGGGTATTGAAGTGCCACAGGAACGTATTCCGGGTATTCAGCGTATGCTTATCCGTAAGTGTGTGATGGCTAGAAAACCGGTAATCGTGGCTACACAGATGTTGCATACGATGATTAATAATCCACGTCCTACACGTGCGGAAGTTACGGATATTGCTAATGCTATTTATTATCGTACGGATGCGCTGATGTTGAGTGGTGAAACAGCCTACGGGAAATATCCGGTAGAGTCGGTAAAAACGATGACTAAAATTGCTGCACAGGCAGAGAAAGATAAATTATCGGAAAATGATATTCGTATACCATTGGAAGAGAACAGCAATGATGTTACCGCATTTCTTGCTAAACAAGCAGTGAAAGCTACTAATAAGTTAAAAATACGTGCGATTATTACAGATAGTTTCAGTGGACGTACGGCACGCAATTTAGCCGCTTTCCGTGGTAAGTATCCGGTATTGGCTATTTGCTATAAAGAGAAAACGATGCGTCATTTGGCTCTGTCATATGGGGTAGAAGCTATTTATATGCCTGAATTGGCTAACGGACAGGAATATTATTTTGCGGCTTTGCGTAAACTTATTAAAGATAATGTTTTGCATGAAGATGAAATGGTTGCTTACTTGAGTAGTGGCAAGCAAGGTACTCAAACTTCGTTCCTTGAAATTAACGTAGTGGGCGATGTGTTGAAATATGCAGATGATTATGTGCTCCCTAACCGGAACAGATATTTATAATGTATGGAAGAGACGGAATCTATAGACGAATATATTCTGAAGCATATTGATGATGAGGGCGACTATTTGCACGCCCTTTATCGTGATACGAATGTAAAATTGCTCCGTCCCCGAATGGCTTCAGGACATTTGCAGGGACGTATGCTGAAGATGTTTGTAAAGATGATCCGTCCAAAACAGATTCTGGAGATAGGCACATACAGTGGATATTCCGCTCTTTGTATGGCTGAAGGCTTGGAAGAGGGAGCGATGTTGCACACATTTGAAATTAATGATGAACAGGAGGATTTTACACGTCCGTGGCTGGAAGGTTCTCCCTATGCGAAGAAAATAAAGTTTTATATAGGTGATGCTTTGGTACTTGTTCCTCGAATGGATGTTGTATTTGATTTGGCATTTATAGATGGAGATAAGCGTAAATATTTGGAATATTATGAGATGGTATTGTCTAAGTTGTCCAACGGAGGATATATCATTGCCGATAATACGCTTTGGGATGGACATGTGCTGGAGACTCCGCATAGTAATGATTATCAGACGATAGGCATTAAACGTTTTAATGATTTTGTGGCTACGGATGAACGTGTTGAGAAAGTAATCCTTCCGCTTCGTGATGGTTTGACGATTATAAGGAAGAAATAGTGTATATAATAATGAAAGGAGATAAGTATGGAAACAACCAGACAAAATAAAATTTCCCGCTTGATTCAAAAAGAGTTGAGTGAGATATTCTTGCTTCAGACGAAAGCAATGAATGGTGTGTTGGTTTCTGTCAGTGTAGTGAGAATCAGCCCTGATATGAGTGTGGCACGTGTATATTTAAGTATATTCCCTTCTGAAAAGAGTAAGGAAATCGTTGAAAATATCAATAACAATACTAAATCAATCCGCTTTGAACTGGGTACACGTGTGCGTCATCAGTTGCGTATCATTCCGGAATTGAAGTTTTTTGTTGACGATTCATTGGATTATATTGAAAAGATAGACCAATTATTGAAATAGTTGAATCTTCCTTTTTACATAGCCAAGCGTTATTTATTCTCGAAAAAGTCACATAATGCGATTAATATTATTTCGGGAATATCTGTCTGTGGTGTCTCTTTGGCGACACTGGCTATGGTTTGTACGCTTTCTGTAATCAATGGATTTCAGGATATGGTGGCTACTTTTTTTACGGTTTTTGATCCGGAAATAAAAGTAACTGCCGCTATGGGCAAAACTTTCGATGTGAATGACGATCGCATAAAGCAACTGCGTTCATTACCGGAAATTGCAGTTTTTACTGAAACATTGGAGGATAATGCAATGGTACAGTATAAGGACAGGCAAATGATGGCAACGATAAAAGGGGTGCAGGATAATTTTGAGCAACTTACTTCGATAGATAGTGTCCTCTATGGTAAGGGGGAGTTTGTACTCCACGACGAAGTGGCAGATTATGGAGTGATAGGGGTAGAGTTGATGTCGGTTCTCGGTACAGGGGTACAATTTGTTGATCCGTTGGAAATATATGCACCTCGACGCGGAGAAAAAGTGAATATGGCAAATCCTGCTGCTTCTTTTACAAAAGAGTTCTTATTCTCTCCCGGAGTTGTATTCGCTGTAAATCAACAGAAATACGATGCTTCTTACATACTTACATCATTAGACTTTGCCCGGAAACTATTTCATTATGATACGGAAGTTTCAGCAGTAGAACTTCGTTTAAAGCCGAACCAGAATATAACTTTGATGAAAGGTAAGATTGCGGATATGCTCGGAAAAGATTTTGTAGTGCGTGACCGCTATGAACAACAAGAAGACATTTTCCGTATTATGGAGATAGAGAAACTAGTTTCTTATCTCTTCCTCACTTTTATACTTTTAATTGCTTGTTTCAATGTAATTGGTTCCTTATCTATGCTCATTATTGATAAGAAAGAGGATGTGAGAACGCTTCGTAATCTGGGTGCGGACGATAAGTTGATCTCTCGTATTTTTCTTTTTGAAGGACGAATGATATCCATGTTCGGAGCTGTGACCGGTATCGTTTTGGGATTAATACTTTGTTTGATTCAACAGAAATTCGGTCTTATCTCTCTTGGAGGTGATGGTAATTTTGTTGTGGATGCTTATCCTGTCAGCGTACATTGGGGCGATGTCTTACTTATATTCTTAACAGTTTTAATAGTAGGATTCCTTTCCGTTTGGTATCCGGTACGTTATCTTAGTAAGAGATTGTTGGATAAATAATCACTTAAAGAATTATTTATCCAACCATATTTCCGGATTCAGCTTCGCTGTTTCTTTTCGTAATTGAAAATGCAGTACCGGGCGTCCGGCATCTGAATAAATTTTTCCGATGATATCTTTGGTTTTTACTTTATCTCCTTTACTGACCGAAGCGGAGGAGAGGTTACAGTAAACAGATATATAGTTCCCATGACGGACTAAGACTCCTACCAGACCATTGTATTGGAATACGGCCGAAACTTCACCGTCGAAAATTGCGCGTGCCATTGCTCCCGGTTTTCCTTGAATGTCAATGCCTTTATTGTCGAGCTTTACATTTTTCAATCCTTCTACTGCGTATTGACCGTAGTGGCTGACAATAAGATGCGGACCGGTAATAGGCATTGGAAGTAAGCCTCTATTTTTCTCGAAATTACCGGAAAGTTGTCTGTCTGCTTTGTCCATGGAATAACGTTCCATCGGCTCACTTTTTTTAGGTGTAGGAGATGATTTCTCTGTAGAAGAAGTTCCTTTACCTGTGGATTCTTTCTTCTTGGCAGCTTCGCGGCGTGCTTCTTCTTCTGCGCGTTTTTTAGCTTTGGCTATTTCTGCCTCAATCAAGCGATCTATTTGTGCATTCAGTTTATCTGCCTGTTTCCGTTTTTGACGGATTTCGTTTTGCAGACCTTTCTGTTTCTTTTGTAAGCTGGAAAGTATGGTTTTCTTTTCTTTTTCCTGATTTTCAAGTTTTATTTTTTCTTGTTCGCCTTCTTTCAGTAAGACAGTCTTTGCTTTACGAGTCTGCTCCAACTCTTTTTGTTTTACACGAATTTGCTCTTGTTTTTTCTTTATTTCTTCGCCTTGAATTCGTTGATAAGTTGCATATTCTTGTACATAACGCATTCGCCGATAGGTTTGGCTCAAACTTTTGGCAGAAAAGATAAACATGAGTTTCTCCTCTATTGACTTGTTCTTGTACATGTATTGTACGGACGATTCGTATTTCTTCTTGCGGTCTTGTAAGTCTTTCTCCAGCTTTCGGAGTTGCCGTTGAAGAGAAGCAATCTCATTCTCAAGCACTCTTACATCAGCTTCTATTGCGTTGATGTATTTTCTTCTTTCTGCTATCTGGTTGGTAAGCAATGCCAAGCTGCTTAATTGGCTACCTACATCCTTTTTAGTAGAACGAAGTAGCGTTTCCGATTGTGCTATTTGCTTTTGCAATTCACCACGTTTGTTTTCCAGGTCTTTTATCTTTGGCGTGGATTGTGCAAAAGATGTAAGGCTGATACAGACTGTTACCAACAGAATAAGAAAGTGTTTCATAAGCTAAGCAACAGTTTAAGTAGTTCGTTTGTACTTATTTGTTTATATTTTCCGGAAACTGACGTTTTTGCTATTCGTATTTTGTCCGTTCCCATCTTAGAAAGATCTATTTGTGCTTTAGCTTCTTTTCCTATTCCGGCAAGAGTAATGTTCATTTGAGACGGAAAACTCTGTTTGTTTAACGGCTTAAAATCCCTGTATTCCCATTTTAGTTGGTATTTAGCTAAAGCGAATATATCTGTATTGGTGAGTTGCTTGTTTGGATCGGTCGTAAAGTTATAGTCGAATTTCTTGGTTTTCTTTAAACGGATAGTAGCTTTGTTGTTTTCTTGCCGCACAGTAAAGGCTGACAAATCCGACGGAGTTACTTCCTGTTTGCCCGGTAGAAACAGTTCGTTAAAGAATAATGCCTGAAGCGTATAGAAATTCATATCCCCATTGGCAAGAAATGAGAGGGTGGATATTGGTACATATACATATCGTTTGTTGATGCGGTCAATAACCAAGACACTGTCTTTGCTTATTTCAATCCGTGCCACTTCTATTCCTAGAATAGGAGCAATGGATAGCTGGATTAAATCATTCTTTTTCATTTTCAATGAACCGTTGACGGATGTCTCTTTTCCATCTAAATTGATAGTTAAGCGCATTTTAGATGAGAATGAGTCAAAGGACGGAGCATTTTTAATGACCTCTTCCAAGTATTTGGTATCGGATAATTCTTTAATACCTCCTGATGAATCCATAGATTTGGATGTTTTACAGGAAGCTACTAGTATAAGCAGTAAGTAAACAGGTAATATCTTACATATATGTAATAAAAATCGTTTCATTATTCCGCAATGTATTTCTTTCGTTCTATCTTTTTGTCGAGTGTTTTCGATTCACACCCCATTTCTTTCGCTTTGAACCAAAACTTTAGCGCTTCTTCTTTTTCACCGTTCATGAAGTAAATATCGCCACAGTGTTCTACGATGACGTCACTTTCTTCTCCACCGTTCTTCATAGCATCGTCGATGTAAATCTTAGCCTCGGCATATTTCCCTTTTTCGAATAATATCCATGCGTATGTATCTAAATAAGTAGAGTTCTTAGGTTCCGCTTTTACAGTCTTATAACTCATTTCTTCTGCTTTGTCCAAGTCTTTTCGTTCCACAGACAAATAATAAGCGTAATTATTTAATGCACCGATGTTATCCGGATTATAGACTAAGGCTGAATCATAGGCAGCATAAGATTCTGCTGCCATCTTCTTCTCATGATAAATATCTCCCATGATGCTATAAAAATCAGATACTACGAGCTTGTTACTTTCAGCACTTACCATGCCCACTCCTTTCCGGAAAGTTTTTAAAGCATCTTCTTTTTTATCTGTTTGGAAATAGGAAAGCCCGAGGTAGAAGTAAAACTCCAATGTTTCGGGTGAATATTCTATCGCTGGCTCGCAGATGTTTATGACCTCTTCATAATTATTGTCTTTTATTGCGTAGCTAAGTAACTGCAAACGTGCCGCTACATTCTCCGGATCTATCTCTAAAATGCGATTTAAAACAGGTATGGATTCTTTCTCCATTCCTTTGGAAATAAGATATTGTGTATAGAGCATTGGGATTTGTGCATCTTCCAGTTTTTGCTTCATCATGGCATCAAAAAGCGCAATGATTTGTGTGCTGTCTTTGTCGGACTGCTCGGACTGAATGATTAATTGCCGCATAATGGTAAGTTTGGCATCCGTATCGACATTCTTGTTCAGTAAAACGGTATCCAACTGTTGGCGGTACAACTCTTTCTGACCTGTTTTGTCGTAATATGTAGCCATAGATAGCAGCGCCATTGCATTGTTCGGCTCTATTGCAAGTACTTTCTGATAAGTATCGTATGCTTCTTGTGTCTTCCCATTATTTAGATATACATCACCGAGAATGGATAAATATCTCATATCGTTCGGGTATTCTTTTGCCAGATTTTCGATTTCCCTAAAAGCTTTTTTATCGTCACCCATCGTCAGATAAATGCGGAACTTCTCCATGCTGATTTGTTCGGATTTACCTTGAGTAGCCTCTAAACGATCAAGCGTATGAATTACATTCGGATAGTCTTTTACACGGTTGTACAAGTCTATCAATGCTAATAGAGATTCTTGTCTGCCGGGAAATTGTTCAAACATATCTTCGTATACTTCAATTGCTTTTTTTACATTTCTGTTGGATTGATAAAATGCGGCCAGAGTTTGCTTGTACCAGAAGTTATCCGGTGCTTCCTCTACGGCTTTAATCATACAAGATAGTCCCGTCTCCAGTTGTTTTAGGAATAGATAAAATTGTGCAATCTCGTATAAGGCGGAAGCGGCGTTCGGATTGATTTGCAAGCAATGTTTGTATAATTCGAAAGCAGCATCATAATCTCCTTTTTCTTTCATGCGTGCAGCTTCCAGAAAGAAATAATCATATTTTCTCTGTGCTTCAGGACTGAGCGTTTCAACAGCTGTGACCTTTGCCTTTCTCTTAGAAGATTTTGAATCCTTTGATGCTTTGCTTGGGGAAGCGCAGGAAGATATAATAATAGTAAGTATTAATAGTATGCCCGTCAATAAAGCATGTTGTAATGTATTTTGCTGTTTCATGACTTTTTTACTTTTTACCCGTATGACCGAAACCACCTGCTCCGCGTTCTGTCTCATCCAGTGTCTCCACCTCTACCCATGTTGCTTGTTCATGTTTGGCTATAATCATTTGGGCAATGCGTTCTCCATCTTCAATAATGAAATCTTCGGATGACAGGTTTACGAGAATAATGCAAACTTCCCCTCGATAATCCGCATCAATCGTGCCGGGTGAGTTTAATACAGTGATTCCTTTCTTGATGGCTAAACCGCTACGGGGACGCACTTGAGCCTCATATCCTTCCGGTAGGGCTATATATAATCCGGTAGGGACAAGGCAGCGTTGCAAGGGTTTCAATACGATAGGTTCTGTTAAGTTGGCACGGATATCCATTCCTGCGGAAAGTCCGGTAGCGTAAGCAGGAAGCGGATGCTTTGATTTATTTATGATTTGTACGTTCATGAGGCTATTTTATTATATAATAATGTGCGAAAATACGGATTTCATTGCAATAATCTAAACATTTTCATAAAATTAAGCGAATCAGAGGATAAAGGAGGTAATATTAAAGGCTTTTTTATACTTTTGCATATAAAAGATATTCAAAAAGGAAGTAGGATTATGATGAATTGGAGGCAATTAATATCGACGAAGCGTTTTGGAATGGAAGAGTTCCATGAAGCGAGGAAAGATGATCGTTCTGAGTTTCAACGGGATTACGACCGTCTTATTTTTTCGGCTCCTTTTCGTCGTTTGCAAAATAAAACTCAGGTGTTTCCGTTACCGGGCAGTATTTTTGTCCATAATCGTTTAACGCATAGTCTTGAGGTTTCTTGTGTAGGTCGTTCTTTGGGACATGATGTTGCGAAAGCCTTACTTTCCTCTCATCCGGAATTGGAGGATTCTCATGTTTCGGAAATTGGTTCCATCGTGGCAGCTGCTTGTTTGGCTCATGATTTGGGCAATCCGCCTTTCGGACATTCGGGCGAGAGAGCTATTTCTACTTATTTCTCGGAAGGAAAAGGCGTTAGATTGAAGCATGACTTGTCGGATGCCGAGTGGGAAGACTTGATACATTTTGAAGGTAATGCCAATGCACTGCGTTTGCTTACCCATCAGTTTGAAGGAAGACGAAAAGGTGGTTTTGTTATGACTTATTCCACTTTGGCGGCAATTGTGAAATATCCGTATTCTTCCGGTTTGGCAGGAAAGAAATCCAAGTTTGGTTTTTTTCTGAGTGAAGAAGAGGGCTTTCGCAGGATAGCCGAGGAGTTGGGGTTGATATGTTTAAGTGAAAAACCCTTGAAATATGTCCGCCATCCGTTGGTTTATCTGGTAGAGGCTGCCGATGATATTTGTTACCAGATGATGGATATTGAAGATGCGCATAAATTGAAAATACTTACTACAGAGGAGACTAAAGGGCTTTTCATGGAGTATTTCGATGACAGGAAGAAGGAGCGTGCGGAGACAATCTTTAAAATGGTGACCGATGTCAATGAGCAGATTGCATATTTACGCTCTACGGTTATAGGATTGTTGATTCGGGAATGTACAAACGTTTTTATTGATAACGAACAGAAAATTTTGTCGGGAGACTTTGAAGGTGCGTTGATAAAGCACATAAGTGATCGTCCACGATTGGCCTATGAAAGTTCTGCATCTTTGTCGTTTAAAAAGATATATCGTTCGAGTGATGTTTTAGATATAGAACTGGCGGGTTTTAGAATTATTAGTACTTTGATTGATTTAATGATAGAAGCCGTTACTTCACCGGAAAAGGCATATTCGCAATTATTGATAAGCCGGGTATCAAATCAGTACAATATGAATGCTTCTACTCTTTATGGAAGAATTCAAGCGGTTCTCGATTATATTTCCGGAATGACGGATGTGTATGCTCTTGATCTTTATCGGAAAATCAATGGGAATAGCCTGCCTGCGGTTTAGGAATTGAGTCTAAAACAAATCACGGTTGTTTATCTACATAAATTCTTATTTTGGTATATATTTTTAAATTACTTGTTATTGCCTTCACCTTAGCACTATTTGGCGTAAGTTGTTGTTGCATAATCAATAAAAGTGAAGGCATTTTTTGAAGTTAAAAAGTATATGTTTAAAATTTGGAATTTTACCCACTATTTACTGCTTTTCACTTCCTTAAAAAAGTAAATTCACTGGAATTAATTGATAATCAGATGGAAGATCGAAAACGTGATAAGGTGAAGGATGATTCTAGTAATTTCTTTTTTCGTAGTAAACAAGATAAATCATCGTGGTGTTTGTAAAAATCACCTTGATGTTTTTTACAAACACCGTTAGTTTTGAAAAAAACATCAGGTCGATTGCAAACAAACATACGGTCGATTGTTTGCAAACGATAGGAGTTTGTGAACAATTGACCGTATATTAAGTGGCAGTTTTCATTTTTTTATGGGAATGGTCTGTATGTATAGTCATCATTTATTTTCTATTAAAAATATATTGCAATTGGTTTACAATGTCTTCTCCATTTATGTTGATTATAGTATCTACTTTTTCTTGTTCTATATAAACAACGCTGGAATTGTAGAATAAGTCTTTCGGATCATTTATTATTGAATGTTTGATAATGACATTGGGATTTGTTAATCTTTTATTCTCGAAAGCATCTAAGTCTACGTTTATGCCTCTTGAATTAATTATGATAAGCGCCCTGTTGTCATTTACGTGATTTTTGATGGATTCGGAAAATGATAATATACAGTTTCCACATCCTATATCATTGACCACATATATTTTGTTGATATTTTGATCTAGTTTTATATTATATTGTTTATTTAGATAGTTTTTTATCTCTGTTGTCTGAGCATCTTCTTTGTGAGTACATTGCAGAGACGATAATGTCACTACTAAAAAACAGCTATAAATCCAGAAAGTCAAATGTCCTTTTTCCATATTCTTTATCTTTAGTAATTTTTTCTATCATTATTCCTTTGGATGTTATCATTGCAGCTTTGGGGTTATATTCATCTGTATTAAAAACGATCTCTCTCTCTTTATTAAAGAGATTGTCATAAATATAGATTTTAAAAGGATAGCCGAGCTCATCTACACTACTAAAATCTTTGGAGGTTCTTAGAAAGATATAGTATTTATGATTTTTATCATTATAAAGCATATTAGTTATTCTGCACTCTTTGTAAAGTTCTTGTTCTGCGAGTATATCTTCAGAAATTTTGATGTCATTGGCAAACACTATTCCTTCAGGTATCCTATAATTTGAAGGTATTACAGGTATTGTATCTTCTATTTCAAGGGTTCTGAAGTTTAGTTTATAAATATTTCTGTCATGTGCGCTGATAAAAAATAGATCATTATTTAAAAGGGCATATTCCTTGTCACTGGCTCCATATGATTTTATCGATTTAGATTTATTGTAATAGAATTCATTTAAGGTAAATTTTATTTTAGGAGAGTTACTAAAGATGGATTCAACTTTGCATAACATTGGAGAATGCATTCTGTTTTTGAGAATGTATTTGTAATATTCAAGATTGGAAGCAAACGTTGTATCTCCTTTTTCCTTTTTGCCGTCCCATGTTGTAATGAATATTGCATTATTCTCTTTAATGATAGAATTAGGGAAAAAACTACCCCAGAATCGGTATTCATCTTCATTTGTTAAGTTAGACAGGGCACTTAAATCAGTCTTGAAATAAAAAGAATTATTTCGTTTTATTCCGGCCATTATTCTGTTATGATAGGATATAACGATGATAGAGTCTTTAGAAATGATTGATATCCGCCCTATTCTCCCTATGCTGTCTTCTGCTTGCTTTAGTGATATGGAGTCTGTGGATTTTCCTGATAAATCGTAAAATCTGATATAAGGATTAAAGTTTGTTTTTACAAAGAAAATTTCTTCTTTATCGTTTGTTTTGTCTTTATATATTCCTTGATGTGTTTTTAATTCTTCGAATCCTACGTTAAATGTAATTGTTTTATGAGAGTTTTCTTTTTCTTTGTCACATGCAATAAATGATAATGATGCAGTGATAAGTATTGTTATTTTAAAATAGGATGATGTATTCATGATTTATGATTGGTTTTTTACTCTTTCATAAAAGTTAATATTACCTCTGTTACAATTATGTAGAGAGGTAATATGGAGTTTTTATTTATTCCTGTATGCTACTGGTACAACTAGTTCTGTTCTATTATTGCCTGTGCTATTATAGATGTAGAATTCAGTGTTACTGGTTGCGTTGAAATCTTTTTTCAAAACGACTTTATTGTCATTTACTAGCTTTTGTAATTCTGAACCCATAATTGTTTGATTCCATACTGTTCTAGAATCAGAAATTACAATAACTTCTGGGAGACAGCTCCCGTTACCATCAAAACAGTCAACTCCGCCGGTTGCATACATTCTCATTTTTACTTGATCTTTTGTATGGTTAGTAGAAGTAAGAGCTTTTGTTTCTACACCGTTAATTTGGTTAATAAAATTTTGAATTGCATATTCGTTATCGGATACCATTTTTACTTGTGTCATATTATTAGGTGTAATAATTTCTTCTTCATTATTACAGCTAGACATAAGCGTAACGCCTATAAAAAGCATTATTAAAATAGATATAATTTTTGTTCTCATGATTTAAATTTTATAATGTTAGATACTATATTCCCATTTAAAATCATTATCTTTACTCTTGCTTATAGTTGCAAAGCAACGATTTTTATCGGCAGGGAAAGACGGGAATTATTTCTCATTTCCTGTCGATTCAGTTTTATTATTCTAATGGCTGTAACTGTCAAAACTGAATTCAACTTAAACAGGTACAGCCAAATTGCTGATTTTGTTTTTACCTAGCTTGAAAATAGAGTTCATAATTAGGATGATTTAGAAAGACAATAATTTATTCTGTGAGTAAAAAATCTCCCGAAACTTCGTTCCCTTCAGCATCTTGAAAATAAATGCTATATTCTCCATTCTGATATTGAGCTAAATCTACATAAATAGATTTCGCTGTGTTGGTGGTAATTTCACGTTGATAGATTATTCCATCCGGACCAACTACGGTTACAAATACTTGTTGTACTTTTTTTGTAAAATGGATTCCTAATAAAGCTTCACTGATATCTACATGGACAGGTACTATATATTGATTAGTTTTACTTGATGGGTGTCGGTCACTTAGTTTGATTTCATGGTCTGTGGCAAAACTATCCATGCATAATACCATCCATCCGATAATTATTATAAATGCATTTTTCATAATCAATTAAATTTAGTTAGCGTTTTATTGATTGTTTGATACAAAAATAGAGGCAAGAAGTGAATTATGCAAGGAAATGATTGGACAGTTAGGTGGACATTTGTGTCTTATCTTATTATGTTAAGTATATAATATACAGTCAGATATGAAAATATGAATAAAAAAAACGTGGACATTTGGTCTCGTGGGTTGGAATTAGAAGAGAAGTAAAGGACTTTTGGCTTGTATTTTCAATAATCTTTTAAATATTCTTCTAAAGAGATGCCGTCTTGACTGAGATTCATTCTTTCTCGTTTAATGCGGTATTTGCGTTTTTTGAGTGCTTCCTCGTTCATTTCTAATAAAATTATTATATTTTGATTGTTAACTCCCATCTTTAACAAACAGCAAATATAGATGTCATCATTGGTTAGATGAGGATATTCAGTACGTAAGCGTTCCTCGAAGTTATTGTAACAGAAATTGATGGCAGAGAAGAGATTTGCAAGTTCTTGTTCAGACAATATTAATTGGGCTTTAGCTTGTTTCTTTTGGTAAAGATTTAAAGAATTCATAGCTTCTATTCTCTGTACTGTTTTATTCATTTTGAATATTTGTTCTTTTAGTTTTTTCTGTTGTTGTATGTATGATTGGAGCTCTTTTTCCTTCAATGATATATCTTCTTTTAATCCTCTTTCTTTCAGGATATACTCTCTTAATTTATTTTCTTTGTCTTGAACTGCTTGTTTATTCTGTAGTAATTCATTGGTCTTTTGTTGCAGTTGCCGTACGGTCTGCTCCAATAATGTATCTTTGAGGCGGATAATGTTTTCTTTTTTTCTTTCTGATTTATTGTATATATAATAAGTTACAAAAAGAGTAATAAGCAGTACGATGGTAATAGCAAGTATGGCAATACCACGCCTTTGGAGTTTTGCTTTTGATTGTATGTTTTCATTTTGTATCAATGAATAATCATATTTTTTTTGAAGTTCCATTAAGTTACGGTCTCTTTCATAGATTTCAATGGAATCTTTATAAGAGGAGTATAACCTGCTCCACATTAGTGCTTTTTTGTAATTACCTAAGCCTTCTTCTATTCTGGACATTTCGTTTTGGTAGCTGGCAATATTGTAGAGATTGTCAGTTCTTTTACCTTTTTCAATATAATAATAGGCTGAATCGTATTGTTGAAGATCATTAAATATAAGTCCTTTCGTTGCCCAGACATACAGTAAATAAACAGAGTCATTATGAGAATACTTTATGGACTCATTGATTTTTTCTAATGCAGTTGTGAATTGATTGTTTTGCAGGTAAGACATGCTTAAATGCTGATATAACCAAGAAATTTGTTCGTCGCTTTTTAAGTGTTGTGCCAATTTGATTCCTTCCCATACATAAGCTTGAGCCTGTTGAAAGTCTTCTTTGTACATATAGCTCCATCCTATTTCTCCAAGTACGTTGATTAGGCTGACAGTATCTTTGTTCTGTGTTTCATATTCTTTGGCTTTCATTAATTTATTTATTCCTTCTTCGTAAGGAAACTCTGTTTGCAGCAATCTGCCCCAATGATAATAGAGCAAGGCTAATAATTTATTGTTTTGGCATCCGTTTGAAGCTATTGCTGCTTTTTGGAAGTAGGTAAGTGCTCTTTTGCTGTCTTTAGTATCTCGGCAAACTTGTGCCATATAGAAATAACTCCATGCTTTGCGGAGAGAATCTTTTCGGGTAGAATAATAATCGACAGCTATGTGGATGAGTGAATCATTTTCTACCGGAATATAATTCTTATATTGAGCTTGTGTCATAAGTAGGGCATAGAGTGCTGCGTTTTCTCCATATAAGTGTTGCGGATTATTGAATTTCTGTAATATATGCAATGCACTATCTGCATGTTCTGTCATTAATTTGTCAACAGAAAGTAGTAAATTATGTTTTTTATTGATATTATATTGCCATGAGAGTATACCTGCTGTTGTAAGAATAAAAAGAGAGGTAGTGATTATGATTAGATTTTTTTTCATAGTTTATCCTGTTTTGCAAGCAAATATATATAAATATTTTTGAATGCAAAGCAGGCTTTCCCAAGAAAGATAAAAGTAATGTAAATAATTTGTTTATTTACTTGTTTACATCGCTTGGAACATCGGTTTGTTTAGGTTTTTAGAGAATTCTTTTCGATGAATCTTATAAAAAACTATTTTATTTTTGTGATAACTTTATTCGCTCCAGATGTCAGTTGTAAATCCTGAGGATGCTCTTTGATATAAGACTCGATATGACGAATTCTTTTATCTTCAAGTATCTCATCTACGGCAATAAGAATGCCGGTTTCTTCTACATCTCCAAAACCATAGTTGATGGCAGTTCCGAACATACGCATCGTTGGAGAAAGGCTCATATAGGCATTTACCAATGGAGGTATATTATATCCTAATTTTCTGATTTCGCTATTTAGTATTTTATAATCTTCTTTGAAAGTATCTTTATTAAATAGGCGGGCAAGTGTCTCAGGATGTGTTTCCAGTTCCAGCGGTTTCATTGGAGTTATCAGTCCGTCCTTGTCTTCAAAATGTTTGTTTAAGAAATGAAGTATCATATCTCTTCCTTTGCGATTGTAGCTAGGATACATGGTGACCTTTCCGAAGAAATATTTCACGTTGGGCATGACGACGGTTAGTGCTCCCAATCCGTCCCATAAATTATCTAAAGCAAACAGACCTTTGGAACCGGCACGGGTTGATTGGTATTCTAATGTTACAAATGAGCGCCCTAGTTCTATTGTTGTCGGAAGATATTCTTTAATAAATTTATCAGAGAAATTAAACATATGCGACGTGGCCAAAATGGGTTTTCCTTTTTCGTCAAATTGGACGTCAGTTCCGAGAAGATAACGATAACCGCCTAAAATCTCTTCAGCCTCCGGATTCCATACAATTAATTGTTTGTAAGGGTTTTCCATTGTGTCATATTCGTCAATATCCAAAGGTAATCCTGTGCCTCCTCCGGCAGCCCGAAATGCTATCTCACGTAGACGACCGATTTCACGCATGACATTTGGAGAGTCTTGGTGAGTAATTATGTAAATTTCATTATTACTTTTATTAGTGAAACGTAAACGTTTATCCTCAGTCAGTTCTGATTTTAATATTTCCTTACTTATAGGAGCAATAATCTCTTCCATGTGTCTATTGTAATTTCTTCTTTTTACCTATTTACAGTTTATATACAATCTCTTTCACATATTCTGCCCATTGAGCAGGTGTTTTTGATTTATCGAATGTTTGCCATGATATTGGTTTACCAATCGTAATAGTAAATGTTTTATGCCGGTTTTTAAACATTTCATCGGCAAGATAAACCATGGCAATGTTAAATTTAATTCCAAGCATTTTACTGATGTTCGCCAGATTGTAAAAAAAGTTGGAGTTCCTGCCTTCGAAATGGATAGGAACAACATCGCGTTGGCTCTTTACACTTTCAACAATGAAAGATTTTTTCCATTCCAAATCTTTTATAACGCCATTTTGTCGACGGGAACAAAGCCCTGCAGGAAACATAATAAGATGGTTATCCGACTTGAATCCTGCTTCTACCATTGCAGGGAAGTTTCTACCTTGTGAACCGGTTTTATTTACCGGAATAAAAAGTGGAGCAAGATTACGAAGATTCATTAATAGATCATTAACAAGGTATTTTACTTTACCATTGTAATGTTTTCCCAAGATATATCCGAGTGCTACTCCATCTTGTCCTCCAAGCGGGTGATTGGATACGAATGTGTAAAGTCCGTCTTTCGGAAGATTTTCTTCTCCTTTTACTTTGATGTGGATATCCAAAAAATCCATTGTTGCTTCTAGGAAATCTACACCGATTTTATCTTTGGATTCTGCCAAAAAAGGATTGATTTCGTCTTGATGGACGATTTTTTTTAGATACGAAATAACGAACTTAGGAATGTACTTATATTTATCCGGTGCTTTCGTACGTAAGATATTATCTATGTCAATCAAAAAAACAGAGTCTTCTGCCATTGCCTCTCTTAAATTATGAAAGTGCAAAAATAACTCATCTTTTTAATAAATCGCAAAAAAAACGAAAAAAGGAGATGAAAAATAGATATTTTGTTCTTATTCGTCGATAAAATGTAGAATTTGAATTAGGATTGGCATATTTTTACACGTTATACCCGTTGGAATAATGGCTGACAATTAATTACACTCAAACTAAAATGTCTGATTTAATTTTTGCTGCATTCATTGCCTTGAGCTTGTCTTTGAATCGGGTATATTTAATTTTTAGAATACTCTGCAAATCAACTTAATATGTTAAAAATAGCCTGTTGATAACTTATTTAAAAAAAATGCATGGAAAGTTGTGGGGAATTGTGGTGAATTGTGTATTTTTACAGCTCGAAATGTATAATAAGGTGTGGGATATGCAATTTATCGGTAATGTAGAGGCGAAAATGGATGCAAAGGGAAGGGTCTTCTTTCCGGCTTCATTTAGAAAACTCCTTCAGGCAGAAGGACGTCTGATTATGCGTAAGGATATTTATCAGGATTGCCTTGTTCTTTATCCGGAAGATATATGGAATCGACAGCTTGAGGATTTGCGTAGTCGTTTGAATCGTTGGAATCCCTCTCACCAAATGTTGTATCGTCAGTTTGTTTCGGATGTGGAAGTCATTAATCTTGATGCTAATGGAAGAATCTTAATACCGAAACGCTATCTGAAAATATGTGGGATAGTCTTGGATGTTCGTTTTATTGGTATGGATGATACTATTGAGATTTGGGCAAAAGAGAAAGTTGATGTCCCGTTTATGGAGCCGGAGGTATTCGGTAGAGAGCTGGAGAAAATAATGAGTGCAGAACCTTTTAATGAGAAACGTGAAGAATGAATGAAAATGTTATATACCATGTACCGGTGTTATTGAAAGAAAGTGTGGACGGAATGAATATTCGTCCTGATGGTACTTATGTAGATATGACATTTGGCGGTGGTGGTCATTCCCGTGAGATACTTGGTCGTTTAGGTGATGGAGGTAGGTTGTTGGGGTTTGATCAGGATGCGGATGCGGAGAATAATATCGTAAATGATGAGCATTTTACTTTTGTTCGTAGTAATTTTCGGTATCTGAAGAATTTTTTGCGGTATTATGATGTTGAAAGTGTAGATGCAATTCTTGCTGATTTAGGTGTCTCATCTCATCATTTTGATGATGTCGACAGAGGCTTTTCTTTTCGTTTTGATGGAAAACTGGATATGCGGATGAATAAACGTGCAGGAATAACTGCTGCGGATATTGTAAATACGTATGATGAGGAAAAGTTAGCGGATATATTCTATTTATACGGAGAGTTGAAAAATAGTCGTAAACTGGCAGCTTTCATCATAAAAGCGCGAGCTGACAAACAAATAGAAACTACTGAAGATTTTTTGGAGATTATAAAACCATTGTTTGGACGGGAACGGGAGAAAAAGGAATTGGCTAAGGTGTTTCAGGCTTTGCGTATTGAAGTGAATCGGGAAATGGATGCTTTAAAGGAGATGCTGAATGCTGCCGTTGAGGTCTTAAAACCGGGTGGGCGATTGGTTGTCATTACTTATCACTCTTTAGAAGACCGAATGGTGAAGAATATGATGAAAGCAGGAAATGTAGAGGGCAAGGAAGATAAAGATTTCTTTGGTAATTTAATGACGCCTTTTAAGTTGGTTAATACAAAAGTGATTGTGCCCAATGACGATGAAATAGCCCGTAATCCACGTTCGAGAAGCGCAAAATTGAGAATAGCAGAAAAGAAGTGAGTGATATGGAAGAACAAAATATTATAAACGAGACATCAAAAGGGCAGAAGCAAAAAAAGAATACTTCTGGTAAAGGAATGTCGTTGAAAAGCATCCTTGGCGGAGATATTTTAGCCAATGATTTTCTCAAGCGGCAAACTAAGCTTTTAATTTTAATTATGATATTGACGATATTTTATATCAGCAATCGTTATTCCTGTCAGCAGGAGATGATAGAAATAGATAAGTTGAAAAAGGATTTGACGGATATTAAATATGATGCTTTGACACGTTCGTCAGAGCTAATGGAGAAAAGTCGTCAATCTCGTATAGAGGAATATATATCTACGCAGCAAAGCGAATTACAGACAGCTACTAATCCTCCTTATTTAATAAAAAAGTAAGTTATGCCGGTGAATAAGAAAAGTATCATGACACGTTATTCGCTCATCACGTTGGTGATGGCGCTGACTGGTGTGATTATTATCATAAAAGCAGGTATTACGATGTTTGCGGAAAGAGATTATTGGCAGGCGGTGGCAGATCGTTTCAAGAAAGAAAATGTTATAGTAAAACCTAACCGTGGCAATATCATTTCTTCTGATGGTAAACTGATGGCAAGTAGTCTTCCCGAATACCAAATATATATGGATTTCCAGGCCGGTGGAGAAAAAAAAGATACGATGATGATCAATCACATGGATGAGATATGTGAAGGTCTGCATAAAATATTTCCGGATAAAAGTGCGAAAGAGTTCAAACAGCATCTCTTGAAAGGACGTAAAAAGAAAAGTCGTAATTATTTGATTTACCCAAAGCGCGTTTCTTATATACAATATAAAGAAGCGAAGCGGTTGCCTGTTTTCAATCTTACTAAATATAAAGGAGGGTTTCATGAATTGGCATTTAACCAACGAAAGCAGCCGTTCGGTTCTTTGGCTACACGTACGTTGGGTAGAGTATTTGCTGCCAAAGACTCAGCTGTGAATGGTTTGGAACTTTCGTTTGACAGTATATTGAAAGGTAGGAATGGAATAACCCATCGCCAAAAGGTGATGAATAAATATCTGAATATTACGGATGTCCCCCCTGTTGACGGGTGTGATATTATTACAACTATTGATGTCGGTATGCAGGATATAGCAGAAAAAGCATTGGTCGACAAGCTAAAAGAGATTGATGCCAACGTGGGTGTTGCTCTTTTGATGGAGGTTTCTACCGGTGAGGTGAAAGCTATTGTCAATATGACGAAATGTAGTGACGGCGTTTATCGTGAAATCAAGAACAATGCTATATCCGATATGATGGAGCCTGGTTCTGTCTTTAAGACTGCTGCTCTTATGGTGGGATTGGAAGATGGAGTAATTAGTCCGGATGATGGCGTTGATACAGGTAATGGAGTGATGATGATGCATGGACGTCCTATGAAAGATCATAATTGGCGTAGAGGTGGGTATCAATATCTGACTCTTCCACAGATCCTGATGTATTCGTCTAATATTGGTGTGTCTTATCTTATTGATAAGCATTATTTTGATAATCCGGATAAATTTGTGGACGGTATTTATCGTATCGGAATTAATCAACCTTTACATCTGCAAATACCCGGTGAAGGAACTCCTAATATACGTCGTCCTAAAGATGGTCGTTGGTCTAAAACTGCGTTGGCATGGATGTCTATTGGATATGAAACACAAATTCCGCCAATGAACGTATTGACATTTTATAATGCTATAGCAAATAATGGTGTAATGGTGCGTCCTAAATTCGTGAAAGCGATTGCTAGGAATGGTGAGATTCTGAAAGAGTATCCTACAGAAATCATGAATCCTGCTATCTGTTCACCAAAGACTTTAAAGATAATTCAGGATATGTTGGAAATGGTGGTAAGTAAAGGTTTAGGGAAATCGGCCGGTTCCAAACAATTCCATGTCTCCGGTAAAACAGGTACGGCACAGGTTTCGCAAGGTGCGAAAGGTTATAAATCGGGTCAAGTAAACTATTTACTTAGTTTTGCCGGTTATTTCCCGTCCGAGACTCCCCAATACAGTTGTATGGTAGCAATTCAGAAATCCGGCACTCCGGCTTCCAGCGGTTGGTCTGCGCAAGTCTTCAGTAAAATAGCGGAGAGGGTTTATGCGAAAAATCTTACTGATAATCTAGCGAATGCAATAGACTCGAATTCTGTAGTAATACCTAATGTGAAGGCTGGTGATGTTAATAAATCAAAGTATATATTGGATGCCCTAAAAATTCAGAATCAACCTCAGTTTACGTTGGCAAAGTCTGATAAACCAATTTGGGGAAGCGCGCAAGTAAGTCCGAATGCCGTGATTTTAAGCCATAGGGATATTTTAAGAGATTTCGTTCCGAGTGTTATCGGTATGGGGGCGAAGGATGCGGTATATTTATTAGAAAGTAAAGGTCTGAGAGTCAATCTTTCCGGAGTGGGAAAGGTATACTCCCAAAGTATTTCGCAAGGAACACTTGTAAGAAAAGGCCAGACAATTGGATTGATTTTAAAATAAATGTAATAAGCCATGAAATTAGAAGAACTTCTTAAACATATACAAGTCAGCGAGATTGTAGGGAGTCAGCAAGTTGAAATTACGGGTGTAAATATGGATTCCAGATTAGTTCAGTCCGGACATTTATTTATTGCAGTAAAGGGCACACAGGCTGATGGGCATAGTTATATCTCTAAAGCAATAGAAAAGGGAGCTGTCGCTATTTTGTGTGAAACCATTCCGTCTGAACGTTTGAAGGAAGTAACTTATATTTGTGTACAAGACAGTGAAGACGCTGTCGGGAAAGTGGCTACGGCTTTTTATGATGATCCGACTTCTAAACTTGAGTTGGTTGGTGTAACCGGAACAAATGGCAAAACGACAATTGCCACCTTATTATATAATATGTTTCGTCATTTCGGTTATAAGGTAGGTTTGATTTCTACTGTTTGCAATTATATTGATGAAGAAGCTATTCCGACTGACCATACTACTCCGGATCCGATTACCTTGAATAAGTTGCTTGGGCAGATGGCCGATTCTGGATGTAAATATGCTTTTATGGAAGTTAGTTCGCATTCAATTGCACAAAAACGGATAAGTGGATTGAAGTTTGCCGGAGGCATCTTTACTAATTTGACGCGTGATCATTTAGATTATCATAAGACGGTTGAAAATTATCTGAAAGCTAAAAAGAAGTTCTTCGATGATATGCCGAAGAATGCATTTTGCCTGACTAACTTGGATGATAAGAATGGGTTGGTGATGATGCAAAATACCAAAGCGAAGGTCTATACTTATTCTCTGAGAAGTTTATCAGATTTTAAAGGAAAGATATTGGAATCCCATTTCGAAGGTATGATTCTAAATTTCAATGAAAAAGAGTTGGCTGTCCAATTTATCGGTAAGTTTAATGCATCCAATTTGTTGGCTGTATTCGGGGCTGCTTGCTTGTTGGGTAAAAAGGAAGAAGACGTATTGGTCGCTTTAACAACATTGCGTCCTGTTGCCGGTCGTTTTGATTCAATGCGTTCGTCGAAAGGGTATACGGCAATTGTAGATTATGCACACACTCCTGATGCCTTGGTGAATGTATTGAATGCAATCCATGAAGTTTTGGAAGGAAGAGGGCAGGTAATAACTGTCGTAGGTGCCGGAGGGAATAGGGATAAAGGAAAACGACCGATTATGGCGCAAGAAGCTGTAAAAGGAAGTGATCGAGTTATCATAACCTCCGATAACCCCCGTAACGAAGAACCGCAGGATATTATTGACGATATGATGGCGGGGCTGAATGCAGAACAGAGGGGTAAGGTCTTAACAATTGTAGATAGAAAAGAAGCTATCCGTACGGCATGTATGTTGGCACAGCCGGGAGATGTCATTCTTGTTGCTGGTAAAGGCCATGAGAATTATCAGGAAATTAAGGGAGTAAAGCATCATTTTGATGACAAAGAGATATTGAAAGAAGTGTTTGAACATGAATAATTAGATGTTATGTTATACTATTTATTTCAGTTTTTAGAGAAGTTTGATTTTCCCGGAGCAAGAATGTTCGGTTATGTATCATTCCGTTCATTAATAGCCGTTATCCTTGCATTACTGATTTCTGCAATATTCGGTTCCAAATTTATTAGTATATTGAAGAGGAAGCAGATAACCGAGACACAACGGGATGCATCAATTGATCCTTTCAACGTCAATAAGAAAGGGGTACCGACAATGGGAGGAATTATTATTATTGTAGCTACACTTATACCTTGTCTCTTATTGGGTAAGCTTCATAATGTCTATATGATCTTAATGCTCATTACTACTGTCTGGCTTGGTACTCTTGGTTTTCTGGATGATTATATTAAGGTGTTCAAGAAGGATAAAGAAGGATTACATGGGAAGTTTAAGATTATTGGTCAGATTGGTCTTGGGCTGATTGTCGGACTAACACTTTATCTGAGTCCAGACGTTGTTATACGTGAAAATATCGAGATGCAACGTGCTGGTGAAGTGGTAGAAATAGTTCATAAGAGCCAAAGTGTGAAGTCTACGCAAACCACTATTCCTTTTTTTAAGAATAACAACTTTGATTATGCCGATTTAGTAGGTTTCATGGGAGATTATGCTCAACCTGTAGGATGGATTATTTTTGTGTTGGTGACAATTTTTGTAGTAACGGCAGTATCCAATGGTGCTAATTTAAATGATGGAATGGATGGTATGGCTGCGGGCAACTCGGCCATAATAGGACTAACCCTTGGTATATTGGCTTATGTGTCTAGCCATATTGAATATGCGGGATATCTTAATATTATGTATATTCCCGGAAGTGAAGAACTGGTAATTTATATCAGTGCATTTATCGGAGCTCTAATAGGATTTTTATGGTATAATGCATTTCCGGCACAAGTCTTTATGGGAGATACGGGGAGCCTGACAATAGGTGGAATTATTGCAGTATTGGCTATTATTATTCATAAAGAATTATTGATTCCAATCTTATGTGGCGTCTTTTTAGTTGAGAATTTATCCGTGATTCTTCAAGTCAGATATTTTAAGAAAGGAAAGAAGAGAGGAGTTGCTCAACGAATTTTCAAAAGGACACCTATTCATGATCATTTCAGAACGACAATAGCTCAGTTGGATCCCAACTGTACCTATATATTTACTAAGCCAACCAATGTATTCCATGAATCGAAGATTACGGTTCGATTCTGGATTGTTACGATTGTATTGGCTGCAATAACGATTATAACTTTAAAGATAAGATAAAAATGGCTAAGAGAATTGTCATATTAGGGGCTGGTGAAAGTGGTGCCGGAGCAGCTGTTTTGGCAAAAAAGAAAGGCTTCGATGTGTTTGTATCGGATATGTCTGTCATTAAAGATATATATAAAGAACTTTTGGTTTCTAAAAATATTCAGTGGGAGGAAGAACACCATACGGAGGAATTGATATTGAATGCGGATGAAGTTATAAAAAGTCCCGGTATACCTAATGATGCTCCGATGATTCTTAAATTGAAAGCTAAAGGAATTCCTGTTATATCTGAAATAGAATTTGCAGGAAGATATACAAATGCAAAGATGATTTGTATTACCGGTAGTAATGGTAAGACTACTACTACTTCATTAATTTATCATATTTTTAAGAGTGCAGGGCTGAATGTCGGGTTAGCTGGAAATATAGGACAAAGTCTGGCATTACAGGTTGCGGAATGTAATTATGATTATTATGTGATTGAGCTGAGTAGTTTTCAGTTGGATAACATGTATGATTTCCGTGCTAATATTGCTGTACTAATGAATATCACTCCTGACCATTTGGATCGTTACGATCACAAGATGCAGAATTATGTGGATGCCAAATTCCGTATTATTCAGAATCAGACAGATGAGGATGCTTTTATTTTTTGGAATGATGACCCGATTATCCAGCAAGAGCTGCATAAATATGGCATTCATGCGAGACTCTATCCGTTTTCTGCTATTAAAGAAGAGGGAGTAAAAGCTTATGCAGAAGATCATAAGGTCTATTTTACAGAACCAATGGCTTTCAATATGGAACAAGAGGAATTGGCTTTGACCGGTACACATAACTTATATAATTCGCTTGCTGCCGGTATTTCTGCAAACCTTGCCGGTATACGTAAAGAGTGTATCCGTGCAGCATTGAGTGATTTTAAAGGAGTGGAACATCGTCTTGAAAAGGTCACCCGCGTACGGGGTATTGATTTTATTAATGATTCCAAAGCGACGAACGTGAATTCTTGTTGGTATGCACTTCAAAGTATGACGACAAAGACAATTCTGATTTTGGGTGGTAAGGATAAAGGAAATGATTACACGGAAATAGAGTCGTTGGTTAAAGAAAAGTGCAGTGGTTTAGTCTATCTGGGATTACATAATGAAAAGTTACATGATTTCTTTGATAAGATGGGATTGCCAGTTGCGGATGTTCAAAGTATGAAAGATGCAGTAGACGCTGCATATCAAATGGCTAAAAAAGGAGAAACTGTGTTGTTGAGTCCTTGTTGTGCAAGTTTTGACCTTTTTAAAAGTTACGAGGATCGTGGTGATCAGTTTAAAGAATGTGTTAGAAACTTATAATACTAAATAATGGATTTTGTAGGTAAATTATTCAAGGGTGATAGGGTGATATGGATTATATTCCTTTTCCTGTGTTTGATATCCATCGTGGAGGTCTATAGTGCGTCGAGTACGTTGACTTACAAGAGCGGGAATCATTGGGGACCTATTACGCAGCATATTATCATTCTTACAGTTGGTGTCGTCATCGTTTTACTTGTTCACAATATCAACTATAAATGGTATCAGGTATTACCTATTTTTCTCGTACCTTTTTCTGCTATTTTGTTAGCTGTTGTTTCGTTATTAGGGGCAATGACGAATGGTGCAGCTCGTTGGATGAATATTTTCGGAATCCAGTTTCAACCTTCTGAGATTGCTAAGATGGCAGTTGTTATTGCGACAGCACTCATCCTATCGAAAATGCAGGAAGAAAATGGTGCTAACCGGAAAGCGTTTAAATATATAATGTGGATTACCGCTGTAATTTGTTTGCTTATTGCACCGGAGAATCTTAGTACGGCTGCTTTGCTTTTTGGAGTAGTCGTTTTGATGATGTTTATAGGTCGTGTGCCTTTTGGTCAGCTTGGTAAAATGATTGGAATACTTGCTCTTGCCGGAGCATTGGGAGCCGGTACTTTGGTTGCTATTCCTTCGGATACATTACATAATACTCCGGGGCTTCACCGTTTGGAAACATGGCAGAATCGCTTTAAGAATTTCTTTGAAAACAAAGATGCTGTACCTCCCGAGAAGTTTGATATTGATAAAGATGCACAGATTGCTCACGCTAATATTGCTATAGCAACAAGCAATGTTGTCGGTAAGATGCCGGGAAACAGTATTCAACGCGATTTTCTGTCTCAAGCATTTTCTGATTTTATCTTTGCCATCATTATCGAAGAGTTAGGCTTGATAGGTGGTGCTTTCGTCGTATTCTTATATATATGTTTGTTGGTACGAGCCGGAAAGATAGCTAAAAAGGCAAAAGGGAATTTCGCTACTTTTCTTGTTATGGGAATTGGACTGATATTGGTTACCCAGGCCATATTGAATATGTGTGTTGCAGTGGGATTGTTCCCCGTTACGGGTCAGCCCTTGCCTCTCATTAGTAAAGGAGGAACTTCTACGCTTATTAATTGTGTTTATATCGGTATGATTTTAAGTGTAAGCAGATATACATTGGAGCAAGAAGAAAAAGAAAAATTAGCAGGGGAAGCCTTAATACAGGATGAACCAACAGCGGAGTCTTTGCAAGATGAGGTTATTATTGAATAAATAGTAGGATTGTCTGTTGATTTAGATAGTTTATTTATACTTTTGTTTGTTGATATACAACTGGAGAATGAAAGAAAATTTGAGAATAATAATCAGTGGCGGAGGAACCGGAGGACATATCTTTCCGGCTGTTTCTATCGCGAATGCTATTAAAGAACAGCATCCTGATGCAGAAATTCTTTTTGTCGGTGCAGAAGGCCGGATGGAAATGCAGCGTGTGCCTGCTGCCGGATACAAAATAGAAGGCTTACCTATTTGCGGGTTCGACCGTAAGAACCTGTTGAAAAACTTTGCGGTGCTGTATAAGTTGGCAAAAAGCCAGTTGAAAGCACGAAGGATTATAAAGAAATTCAGACCATATGCAGCTGTTGGTGTAGGAGGATATGCAAGCGGACCTACTCTTAAAGTCGCAGGAATGATGGGCATTCCTACATTAATACAGGAACAGAATTCTTATGCCGGAGTAACGAATAAGCTGTTGGCAAAGAAAGCCAAAAAGATATGTGTGGCTTATGATGGTATGGAGAAGTTCTTCGAAAAAGATAAGATTATCCTAACTGGCAATCCGGTGAGACAAGGCTTACTGAATGCGCATATTACAAAAGAAGAGGCTGTTGCGTCTTTTGGCTTAGATCCGAATAAGAAAACGATATTGATTGTTGGAGGCAGTCTTGGTGCCCGTACTTTGAATCAATGTATGATTGCCGGATTAGGAAAGATAAAAGCATCGGATGTACAGTTTATCTGGCAGACTGGTAAAATCTATTTTGAACAGGCAAAGACGGCTGTTGCCAAGGCTGGAGATTTACCTATGCTATATGTGATGGATTTTATTTCTAAAATGGAAGATGCTTATAGTGCCGCAGATTTAGTAATATCTCGTGCCGGCGCAGGATCTATTTCTGAATTTTGTTTGTTAAGTAAGCCTGTAGTGCTAGTTCCTTCTCCAAATGTTGCAGAAGATCACCAGACAAAGAATGCATTGGCTTTGGTTGAAAAAGATGCCGCATTATATGTTAAAGACAGTGAGGCAAATGAGAAGCTGCTGGATGTGGCAATGGAAACTGTTCATAAAGAAGATATTTTAAAAGGTTTAAGTGCGAATATTGCTAAATTGGCTCATGTTGATTCGGCAAATATCATTGCAGAAGAAGTTTATAAGTTGGCGGAGAAATATAAAAAGGGACATGGATATTGATACCATTAAATCGGTCTATTTTATCGGTGCGGGAGGCATAGGCATGAGTGCACTGGTACGATTCTTCCTTTCTAAAGAGAAGAAAGTTGCCGGGTATGACCGTACTCCAAGTGAATTGACCGAAAAGTTGATAGAGGAAGGGGCTGATATACACTATAAGGAAGATGTTGATTTGATACCGGATAGTTTTCGGAGTAAAGAGGAAACATTAGTCGTTTATACACCGGCTATACCTCAGGATCATCAGGAACTAAAATTCTTTGTAGAGAACGGTTTTGAAATCCACAAGCGTTCGCAGGTATTGGGTATGATAACCCGCTCGGCTAAAGGTTTGTGTGTTGCCGGTACACACGGTAAGACGACGACTTCTACCATGGCTGCACATCTGCTGCATCAATCCCATATTGATTGTACTGCTTTCTTGGGAGGAATCTCAAAGAATTATGGTACAAATTTAATATTGTCGGATAAAAGTGAATTCATTGTTATCGAGGCTGATGAGTTTGACAGGTCATTCCATTGGTTGTCTCCTTATATGTCCGTAATTACGGCTACCGATCCTGATCATTTGGATATTTATGGTACGAAAGAGGCTTATCTTGAAAGTTTTCGTAAATATACAACGCTTATCCAACCGGGAGGCTGTCTGATTATCCGTAAGGGAGTAACCTTAAAACCGGAAGTACAGGACGGAGTGAAGGTGTATACTTATTCTAAGGATGAAGGAGATTTTCATGCAGAGAATATACGCATCGGTAATGGGGAGATTTTTATTGATTTTGTTACTCCGACGGAGACGATTAGAGATGTTCAGTTGGGGGTTCCGGTAACCATTAATATAGAAAATGGTGTTGCCGCAATGGCGTTGGCATGGCTTAATGGTGTGACGGCAAAAGAGATAAAGGATGGGATGGCAAGTTTCAGAGGTGTAGACCGTCGTTTTGATTTCAAAATAAAGAATGATAAAGTGGTGTTTTTGAGTGACTATGCCCATCATCCGGCTGAAATAAAGCAAAGTGTGATTTCTATCCGTGAATTATACAGGGATAAAAAGATTACGGCAATATTCCAACCGCACCTGTATACACGTACCAGGGATTTTTATAAAGAATTTGCCGAAAGTCTTTCGTTGTTGGATGAAGTGATATTGGTTGATATCTATCCGGCTCGCGAACAGCCGATACCGGGCGTAAGCAGTCAGTTGATTTATGATAATTTGCGTCCCGGAATTGAAAAGATGGTTTGTCGCAAGGAAGATATATTGGATGTTTTAAAGGATAAGAAGATAGAAGTTTTGATAACTCTTGGAGCAGGGGATATAGATAACTATGTACCTGAAATCCAGAAATTGCTTAATAATAGATGATAAAGAAGGTCTTATTATTCATTGTTTTATTGCTTATCATTGCATATTTGATTATTGCATTGACAGCCTTTAGTGGTAAACCTGCCGACCAGGTCTGCCAAAGGGTTGAATTGATTATAAAAGACAGTGTCAATGCCGGATTTATAACCAGAGACGAAGTGGGTAGCCTTTTACGAAAGAAAGGGCTTTATCCGATTGGAAAGAAGATGGAAAGTATACGGACGGATTTGCTTGAAAAACAATTGAATGAACATCCTTTAATAGAAAATGTTGAATGTTATAAAACTCCTGGAGGCTCTCTTTGTGTCGAAGTTACCCAGCGTTTGCCCATTCTAAGAGTAATGAGTAATAAAGGGGAAAACTATTATATTGATAATAAAGGCAAGATTATGCCACCGGAAGCGAATTGTGTAGCCCATCTGGCTATTGTAACCGGAAATGTAGATAAGACGTTCGCAACAAAAGATTTATATAAGTTCGGTTTGTTTCTTCAGAATGACAAGTTTTGGGATGCGCAGATTGAACAGATTAACGTAACACCTGAGAAAGAAGTAGAATTGGTTCCTCGTGTTGGTGAGCATATTGTGTTCCTTGGTAAGATTGATAATTTTGAAGAGAAGCTGGCTAAGTTGAAACTCTTTTATGAGAAAGCTTTGAATCAGGTAGGATGGAACAAATATAGCAGAATCAGTTTGGAATTCAATAATCAGATAATTTGTACTAAAAAGGAGTAAGATATGGCAGTAACAGATTTTATTGTGGCTATCGAACTGGGGTCGTCCAAGATTACCGGAATAGCGGGAAAGAAAAATAGTGATGGGAGTATTTATGTACTGGCTTGTGCCAGTGAAGATTCATCCTCATTCATTAGAAAGGGAGTGATTTATAATTTGAATAAAACTGCACAAAGTCTGACTTCAATTATCAATAAGTTGGAGGGTAAACTGGGTGCGACTATCGCTAAGGTGTATGTCGGTATAGGCGGTCAGTCCTTGCGTACAGTTAAGAATACGGTTGTCCGTCACTTAGAAGGGGAGAATACGATTTCGGAAGAGTTGGTTGCCGAAATTAATGATGAAAATATTCAGGTTCCTTTAATTGATTTGGATATTTTGGATGTAGCACCGCAGGAATATCGTATCGGAAATAACTTTCAGATAGATCCGGTAGGTGTGTTGAGTAATCATATTGAAGGCCGTTTCTTAAATATCATAGCCCGTGATTCTGTTAAGAAGAACTTGGAGAAATGTTTTGCTCAGGCAAATATTGAAGTTGCCGACTATTTTATATCTCCGATTGTTACCGCTGATGTGGTATTGTCTGATACAGAAAAGCGTTCTGGTTGTGCATTGGTTGATTTAGGAGCAGATACTACTACGGTTTCCGTATATAAAAACAACATTCTGCGTCATCTTACGGTATTGCCTATCGGCGGAAACAGCATTACACGTGATATATGTAATCTCCAAATCGAGGAGTCTGAGGCCGAGCAGTTGAAAAAGCAATACGGAAGTGCTGTTAATGAACCGGAGGCAGAAGGCGAATCACCCAAGACTGTAGAACTTAATGATAAACGTGTCATTGAGGAAAAGATTTTGAACGATATAATAGAAGCACGTACAGAGGAAATTGTAGCCAATATCTGGAATCAAATTCAGGTGTCCGGTTATGAAACGCAGCTTTTGGCAGGGATTATCCTGACAGGCGGAGGGGCTAATTTAAAGAATATTGAAGAAGTCATTCGTAAAAAGACCAAGATAGAAAAGATTAAGATCGTTCGTTCTGTTTTGCAGGGAGTAAAAGCCTGTGAACCGGATATGATAAAAAGTGATGCCACCTATAATACTGTTCTGGGGCTCATGTTTGCCGGAGAGGATAATTGTTGTAAACCGGAAGAAGTTAAACCTGTAAATTCGTTGTTGGAAGATGCTGAAGAAGAGGGGGGAGCAGCTGTCACTCTTGATGAAGCAGAAAGAAAACTTCGGGAAGAGGACAGAAAGCAACGTGAAGAGGAAAAACGATTGAGGAAGGAACAGCTGGAAGAAGAAAAACGGCGCAAGAAAGAAGAGAAAAAGAACAAGAAAAGTTGGTTTGATAAGGTGAAAGAGTCCGGAACAAACGCACTTGGAACTCTTTTCGACGATGAAGATAAATAAAACGAGTAATTTACATCATATAAAAAAGGTACAGTTATGACAGATAATAATCAACTTATGCCATTTGATTTCTCCGGCGATGAAACTCCCAGTATCATCAAAGTTATCGGTGTGGGAGGCGGAGGTGGTAATGCCGTTAATCACATGTATAAAGAAGGCATACATGGTGTAACATTTGCTCTTTGTAATACGGATAATCAGGCTCTTGCTAAATCTCCTATCCCGGTAAAATTGCAGTTGGGGCCTACGATAACCCACGGACTTGGAGCCGGGAATAACCCTCCTAAGGCAAAAGATGCCGCAGAGGAGAGTATTGAAGATATAAAACATTTATTGAGCGATGGCACTCAGATGGTGTTCATCACAGCCGGTATGGGTGGTGGAACCGGTACGGGAGCAGCTCCGGTGGTTGCCCGCGTAGCCAAAGAAATGAATATCCTGACAGTCGGTATCGTTACGATTCCATTCTTGTTTGAAGGTAAAGAGAAAATCATACAGGCTATCGAAGGGGTGGAACAGATAAAACAGAATGTGGACGCATTGATGATTATCAATAACGAACGTCTTCGTTCTATTTATTCCGATCTTACCTTTATCAACGCATTTACCAAGGCGGATGATACCTTGTCTATCGCCGCAAAAAGTATTGTCGAAATTATTACCGAACAAGGTATTATGAATCTTGACTTTGCCGATGTAAGTACTACGTTGCGTAATGGCGGTGTGGCTATCATCAGTACCGGATTGGGCGATGGAGACAATCGTGTGGAAAAAGCCATTCAGGATGCGCTTCATTCGCCTTTGCTTAATAATACGGATATTGTCAATGCGCAGAAAGTGTTGATTAACCTGACATTTAGCGAGAGTGCCAATTTTATGATGGATGAAGTTGGTGCTATTCATGATTTCATGAAGAAACTTAATCCGAATGTAAAAGTCATTTGGGGATATGCGACGGATAATTCTTTAGATACATCCGTTAAAATAACGCTTTTGGCATCCGGTTTCGATGTGAAGGATTTTGCCGGAGAAGAGATTACCGACGAGATAGAAGATGCAAAACAGAAGAAGATAACCGATGTTTACGGTGCGGATCTTATTTCGGGCATACAGCGTGCACGTGCCAAGAAACGTCATCTTTATATCTTCTCTCCGGAAGATTTGGACAATGACGATATTATTTCAATGGTAGAGATGTCACCTACTTACCAGCGTGATAAAGCTACATTGGATACTATCTGCTCGAAAGCGGTTGTCGAAACGGAAGCATTTGAAGAGGATGCCTCGGATGAAAACTCTAGAATAATAACATTTTAAAAACAGAATAGATTATGGACTTATTTGATCAGATCAGCAATGATATCAAGGAGGCTATGAAGGCCAAAGATAAAGTGAAACTGGAAACGTTGAGAAACATTAAGAAATTCTTTCTTGAAGCTAAGACTGCTCCGGGAGCAAATGATACGTTGACAGATGAGGCTGCGATGAAAATTATACAGAAACTTGCCAAACAGGGGAAGGATGCAGCCGAGATTTATATCGGGCAGGGGCGTCAGGATCTTGCCGATGAGGAATTGGCTCAGGTAAAAGTTATTGAAACCTATTTGCCGAAGCAAATGTCTGCCGAAGAATTGGAAGCTGCTCTTAAAGCTATTATTGCAGAGGTAGGAGCTACAGATGCAAAAGATATGGGTAAAGTGATGGGTGTAGCTACCAAACAACTTGCGGGAAAAGCAGAGGGACGTGCTATCTCCAGTATGGTGAAGCAGTTACTAGGGTAATACAAGATACTTTAAAATTAAGATACGGTCGATTGTTTGCAAACGATAGGAGTTTGTCGGCAATCGACCGTATCTTTGTTTACAAACGACCGTACGATTTTTTTAATCAATCTGATGATTTTTAAAAACATCAAGGTTATTTTATAAATCGCCTAAGGGAGCGTTGGTGATCACTCAAGGGGACGACAGCTACCGCTCCCTTGAGCGTTGGCTTACATCTACTGGAGCGTAAACTGATACTCCCTTAGGCGTTTTAGTTTATTTATTCTGCCAATTTAGCTGTTATTCAACTTTTACTTTGACTTGCCTTCACCTTAGCACTTTTGCTCTTATATTATTGATTACTATTTAATTAAAGTGAAGGCGCTGTTTTTTGAAGTGCACCCCCAAAGTTGGATAGTTAATTTTGTACCGTCCCATTTTTAATTTTCAGCTGTCTTGTCCTGCTATAGGTTGACTCAAACAGATCATCAAATGAGTTCAAAAGAATTAAAAAAAGTAGTACAACGTCGTGGTCAAATGGGCAGGGCTTATCCAGTTTGCTTACGTACAGCAGTCCTCCGCGATTATCTTAGCGGTATGTCTCGTTCTGAGGTTGCCCGTAAATATTCTCTTCCTGATGCTAGTATAATTTCACACTGGAAGCGTAAATTTGCATGCACAGAAGATTTGAAAGCATCCACCATTATGGTAAAGCGTCGTAATAAACGTCTTTTGCAGACAGACATGGAATCCGCCCAGTCTAATCGTATCCGTGAGCTTGAGCGTGCCCTTTCCAAAACTCAAAAGGCACTGTCAGACAAGGATAAGCAACTGGCAGAAGCTACTCTCCATTTCCGTTTGAGCGAGACGATGATAGATTTGGCTGAAGAGAAGTTCGGTGTCGAGATTCGAAAAAACTTTGGTTCCAAGCCGTGAGCAGGCTTCATGGCATTGACGGGGTTAGTATCCCCTCCTGCTGTGCACTGCTTGGATACTCTAAACAAGCCTATTACAAACACTTGAATCGCGGGCAGAAGTCTGCCCTTGCGGAAGAGATTGTCCTTCGTGAGGTTGTGGCTATCCGCAAGGAACTTCCCGTTCTGGGTGGAAGAAAGCTACTGCATTTGGTACGGCAGCGTCTTCCCGCAGGTACTGTTCCGGGGCGTGATGCATTCTTCGACTTGCTCGGAGTCAACGGGCTGTTGGTCAGGAAGCAGAGGACATCCCGTCCTGTGACCACCTTGTCCTGGCATCATTTCCATAAGTTCAGCAATCTATGGAAAGGGCGCATTCCGGATGGTCCGAGCCAGGTTTGGGTAGCTGACATCACGTACATAAGGCTGCGTGACGGCACATTCATCTATCTGAGCCTGCTGACCGATGTGTATTCCCATAAGATAGTGGGCTGGTATCTGTCCGCTAACCTGGGCATGGAAAGTCCTCTCGCCGCACTGAAAATGGCTTTGGAGAACCTGCCTTCCGGGCACAGGCTGATGCATCACTCTGACCGCGGGGTACAGTATTGCAGCAAGGCATATGTGGAACTGCTGCAATCGCACGGAATACAGATTAGCATGACAGAGAACGGTGACCCTAAGGAAAATTCTGTTGCCGAAAGGGTGAATGGCATCCTGAAAGAGGAGTGGTTAAACAGGGAAACTATAGAATCTTTGGAGCAGGGAAGGGAGCGGATAGCAGAGATTATAGGGATCTACAACAAGAGAAGACCGCATCTGAGCAATAGCTACCTTACTCCTGAAGAAGCGCACGGACAGAGTGGCATATTAAAGAGACAGTGGAAAACATACTATAAAAACAAACAAGATATGTA
>NZ_QSUN01000001.1 GCF_003438995.1 Bacteroides sp. OM05-12 | reverse complement strand
CAGATTAACTAAGTTATATGCATAATAGGAAAAGCCCTCAGGTTTTTACGTTGGTCCGTATTCATATCCAACAGGTAACGGAGATAAAAAGAAAGAGACGAACCATGGAAAACACGATTCGTCCCTTAGAGTACTCGAAGGGGGACTTGAACCCCCACAACCGCAATGGTCAAGGGATTTTAAGTCCCTCGTGTCTACCGATTCCACCATTCGAGCATCCTGTCAAAGAAGAGCGGAAAACGAGACTCGAACTCGCGACCCTAACCTTGGCAAGGTTATGCTCTACCAACTGAGCTATTTCCGCATTTTTAACGGGTGCAAAGATAGAAAGTTTTATTGTTTCTGCAAAATATTCAGAAGAAATTTACTCCATAATTTTCATTTAATTACTTACGGCAATATTCTCAACGCCATTTTCCATGAATAGAGTTACTTTATAGGGTTTTAACCGTTCTTTACTATCACCCTCTTTGGGTATACCTCCATTATTTAAATCATATTTGGTTTGACATACCGGACAAATCGCAGTACCAATTCCATCTGTTTGTAATTCAACAGAAACCTTCTTATTATATTCTTTATATTCATAAGGACAAGCTAAGTCAAAAGCACAATATCCATTAAAAGCAGAATTGCCTACAAGAATACCTCCGTATCCGAAATAAAAACCATACTTATTTCCTGATATTTTTTGTCCTGCAGTATTAATACCAGAAAAACCAGAGCTTGTTTTTTGCACTGTGAAAAATTGATTTGTTGTTGTAATTATCACATATGGTGATTGAGCCAAACTACAAATGAAGTTCACAGGTGCATTCGGAATGCTTGAATAGAATGTATCATTACATCCCGGCAAAAAAAATATGACTAAAAAGAAAAAAAAGAATTTATACATCTACATCGCTTTTTAAGAATTTACTTGCAACAATACATTTTCTATTACTTGTAATTCATCAAACGTAAAACTAAGATTATTTATTGTATGAATATTATCTTCCAACTGTTTCACAGAGCTGGCACCAACAATCACAGAAGTAACTCGTTCATCTTTCAGCACCCATGCCAAAGCCATCTGAGCGAGAGTCTGACCGCGACGAGCTGCAATCTCATTCAAAAGTCGAGCCACATTGATTTTATCATTTGTTACCTGTTCTACCTTTAAGAAACCCGAAGACTTTGCAGCACGAGAATTCTCCGGGATACCATGCAAATACTTGTTCGTCAATAGGCCTTGCGCCAACGGAGAAAAAGCAATAAAGCCAACTCCGTATTCTGAAGCGAGACCAAGTGTTTCATCTTCCACCTTACGTACGAACATACTATACTTATCTTGATTAATCAAACATGGCACTCCATTCCGTTTCAGCATTTCATAAGCAAATTTTGCCTTTTCAGGAGGATATTTAGACAATCCTACATATAGAGCTTTCCCCTGCTTTACTATATCGATCAATGCTTGCATTGTTTCCTCTACCGGCGTAACCCCATCATAACGATGACTGTAAAAAATATCAAAGTATTCCAACCCCGTACGACGCAAACTTTGATCAATGCTCGCCATGATACTTTTCCGGGAACTGCCATCTCCATAGGGACCTTCCCACATCAGATGCCCGGCTTTGGAAGAGATAATCATTTCATCCCGATATCCTGCAAAGTTATCTTTCAAGATTTTACCAAAGTTACGTTCCGCACTTCCCGGAGTCGGTCCATAGTTATTCGCTAAATCAAAATGCGTAATACCGTTATCAAATGCGCATTTAATCATATCCGTAGCCACAGTGAAGTCATCGACATCACCAAAGTTATGCCACAAACCCAGAGATATACGAGGTAGCATCAAACCACTTTTACCGCAATACTTATACTGCATCCGATCATAACGACTATTTGCAAGAACAGAATTTTCCATGATATTCTATTTTAAGAGATTACTCTCTGCATTTAACATCCCATCGAAACCAAAGCCATCCATAACCTGCTGCATTAACAGACTAATCTTATCATTGCAAAGATTACCGATACTTCCTTCATGTGTATGCCGTACTTTTTTCTCATGCATAAACTTTCCGGCTTCTATATCAAGTCCAACCTTCTTATAAGCATCACGGAAAGGCATACCTTCAGATGCTAGACGATTCACTTCCTCTACACTGAAAATCAAAAGATACTTATCATCATCCAAAATATGTTCATTTACTTTTATTTCGTTCATGATATACGTTGTCATCCGTAAACAGTCTTTCAGTTCCTGAAAAGCAGGAAGGAATATTTCTTTTATAATCTGGAGATCGCGAAAATAGCCCGAAGGCAAGTTATTGGCAATCATCATTATCTGCTGTGGAAGCGATTGTATCTTATTACATTTTGCACGAGTCAGTTCAAATACATCCGGATTCTTCTTATGTGGCATGATACTCGAACCGGTAGTACACTCATCCGGCAGTTTCACAAAGCCAAAATTCTGGCTATTAAATAAACACGCATCATAAGCCAATTTAGAAATAGTTCCGGCAATAGAGGCAAGTGCAAAAGCAACATTACGCTCCATCTTTCCACGTCCCATCTGTGCATATACTACATTATAATTCAAAGAATCGAATCCTAACAAACTTGTAGTCATAGTACGGTTTAACGGAAAAGAAGAGCCATAACCGGCAGCAGATCCCAAAGGATTACGATTGCACATCTTAAATGCAGCCTGCAAAAACATCATATCATCCACCAGGCTTTCCGCATAAGCACCAAACCACAAACCAAACGAAGAAGGCATAGCAATTTGCAAATGGGTATAACCCGGCATCAGCACCTCTTTATAACGCTCACTCTGCGAGATTAATATTTCGAAGAGCTGATTGACTGCTGCTGCTATTTCATATATTTGCGAACGGGTAAAAAGCTTCAAGTCCAACAATACCTGATCATTGCGGGAACGACCACTATGAATCTTCTTTCCCACATCCCCTAATTTACGGGTAAGCATCAACTCAACCTGTGAATGGACATCTTCTACGCCATCCTCTATCACAAATTCCCCCTTCTCTGCCGACGCATATATATTTTTAAGCTCGGCCAGTAAAAGATCAAGTTCTTCCGGTGTAAGCAGACTAATACTTTCCAACATGGTTATATGTGCCATTGAACCAAGCACATCATGTTTGGCAAGATATAAATCCATTTCACGGTCACGCCCGACAGTAAACTTCTCTATATCTTTATTTACCTGAATATTCTTTTCCCAAAGTTTTTGTGACATATTAAAATCTCCTTCGTTCTTATATATTAATAAGGAATATGCGCAAGCATTTCTGCCATTTTCTCTAGCCCCTCTTGTAAAGGCTTTTGGATCATACCTTTTATAAAAGGATTTATTTCAGCTTTAATTGTTAGTTTCATCTTGCATTCCGTATCGGATACAGGTACTACTTGAATCCAAAGGTTGAAAGGCAGGGGAGATTTCTCCGTTTCAAACTTCACACACTTATACGGTTCACGGTCTACAATACGCAGACAGACATTTCCTGCAGGAGCTATACTAAAGCTCAATGAATCCGAATCAAAACTCAAGTCGGACACTTTTCCTTCAGGTATCTTATCTTTCACACTTTCCAGATTTGATAAATCCGAAATCTTGTTATATACACATTCCTGGCTATAAGGTATTATCTTAACGCCACTTTCAAATTGAGTCATTCTTTTAAATATTAAAAACGCAAAAGAGCTAAGTTATGCCACACGATTTATGAAGCACACCCAGCTCAATAACAATATTTTCAGTTTAATAGTTATCTCGGTTTTATCTATGTCGTTACTTGCCGGCATCCCAATGTGCAGGATCTTGTCTCCATGTTTTCAACACCTCCACATCGTCTTCGTCAATATATCCTGTTTTCAATGCAACTTCAAGTACAGCTTCATAGTTTGTTAACGTGAGCAGATTCACCTTTGACTCTCTGAATGCCTGAACAGCAACGTCGAAACCATAAGTGAAAGAAGCAATCATTCCGATAACTTCACATCCGTCACGACGGATAGCTTCAACCGCCTTAAGACTACTACCGCCCGTAGAAACCAAATCCTCAACAACAACAACCTTCATACCCGGACGAAGTTCACCTTCAATCAGGTTTTCTAATCCATGGTCTTTCGGAGTAGAACGCACGTAAACAAACGGAAGATTCAACTCATCAGCAACCAAAGCTCCTTGTGGTATAGCTCCGGTAGCTACACCGGCAATAGCATCTACCTGTCCGAAGTTCTCCAAAATCAAACGCGCAATCTCAATCTTGACAAAATTACGTAAAGAAGGATACGAAAGAGTCTTGCGGTTATCGCAATAAAAAGGAGATTTCCAGCCGGAAGCCCATGTAAAAGGATTTGCCGGTTGAAGTTTAATAGCCTTAATCTTAAGTAATTTCTCTGCGAACAGTCTCTCTAAAGTTTTCATAACGTAACTAAGTATGATAAATATGATGCAAAAATACGGAAATGCATTGAATAAGTGAAACTCAATCCAAATATTTTTTAAATAAATAATGTTAGAAGCATAAAAAAATAATAACTCACTCAGGAAAATGCATAAACCTTACGCCGCAGCCAATGTCAGGACGCTTATGCGAACACCTCGCACCTCCATGATTTTAGATGCACAGGAAACAATTGTAGCTCCCGTCGTCAGTACATCGTCAACCAACAGGATATGTTTCCCCTGAAGTTCTGAAGAGGAAACCACAGCAAAAAGATTTTGAACATTCTCCCACCTGTCCCATACGCTTTTACGGGTTTGAGTCGAATTTGCCTCTACTCGCTTTATAGAATTGGTATTAACAGGAATGCCTGTAATCTTAGATATACCGGAAGCAATCCATTCGCTTTGATTATATCCTCTCTCCTTCTCCCGCTTTTTATGCAATGGCACAGGAACGATAATATCTATTTCATTAAAAAAGCCGGAAACCAATAAATCATTCGCCATATATCTTCCCATATACTCCCCTACTTCTTTCTGCCCGTGATATTTGAGTTCAAAAAGAATTTTATCGAAATCACTACCTTTTACATAATGAAAATAAGCCGAAGCCCGCTCTATCGGAAACTTCCCCCAGAAGCGTTTTTCCAGTTCATTATCCGCAACCAAATGATAATTCGTTTTAGGCATATTGAGCAGGCATTTTAAACAAAGACATTCCTCGCCTATGGACAAAGCATCTTCACAAACCACGCAGCATGGAGGAAAGAGCAATCGGATAAAATCCGTCAGCCAACTATTCTTCATCATCGGTACAGTTAATACAACGTTTTATCATCTCCATCTCGAATCCTCTGCCCAATGCAAAACGAATCAACTTCCCATTCAATTCATAACTGCTTTTTGCTTTTATACTTTTCTTCTTTGCTGCTATCAGCTCTTTTAAAACATCTATGTATTCCTGTTCGTCAATCTCATTCAACCAAACGTCAAAAACATCTTTGGATATCTTCTTTTGCCAAAGAGCTTGGGCAATTTTGTTCTTCCCCCACTTATTATACCGGAACTTATCACTGACAAAGCAACGACAGTAACGGTTTTCATCAATATATTTCTCTTTCAGCAGATACTGCAAAATAGACTCTTTTACTGCCGGAGATACTCCCCAACCGTCCAATTTATCGGCAACCTCCGACAAGCAGTGTTCTGACGACGAGCAATATGCCGCCGCTTTATATAAAGCTTCCTTTTCGCTCAGTTCTTTCATTTCACAGCTTTTACAATTCTATCCTTACCTGACAGATCTTTCAACACTTCTATTTGGTGATAACCCAAGTCGGACATCATTCTATACGTATCTTCGCCAAATGCCTGATTAATTTCAAAATAAACCTTTCCGTTATCTTTTAATGCTATTTTGCCAAGGGTTGCAATCGCACGATAAAACAATAACGGATCTTCATCCGGAACAAAAAGAGCAGAAGCCGGCTCCCAGTCCAAAACATTTGCTTCCATATCCGCTTTCTCTTTCTCTGTAATATAAGGAGGATTACTTACGATTATGTCCAAACTTTCACTTTCAACAGTTGCGTGCAAAGCATCTTTACATTCAAAATTCACCTTCGCTTGTAAAGTCCGGGCATTTGCTGTCGCTATCCTCAAAGCCCCTTCGGATATATCCCAAGCCTTGACCCTCGCTTTTGGCAAGTTCAAGGCCAACGATATAGCAATACAGCCACTACCGGTACCAATATCCAAAATCGTTAAAGCCTTATCACCATTTTCTTTGATAATCAAATCTACCAGTTCTGCCGTTTCGGGGCGGGGAATCAAAGTATCTTCATTCACTTGCAAAGTCAATCCGTAAAACTGTGTACTACCTATAATATACTGTATCGGCTCCTGCTTGCGCAATCTGACGAGAACATCCTCTAACAAAGTAAGCTCTTCTTCCGATAATTTAATATTTCTACCCAGATAAATATCCAGCATATTGAGATGAAAAACATCACAAAACAGTATCTTTGTGAAAGCTTTTATCTCCGTTTCAGGATAATATCCGGACAAGGAATGCTTGATGTGCTGAATAATCTTTTGCATAGCGCAAAGGTAGAAATAAAACTTTAGAAAAGGATAATGATGACAGAAGAAGAAAAATATATAAGCCGTTGTATCCAGTTGGCAAGAAATGGCGAAGGGCATGTTGCCCCCAATCCTATGGTAGGTGCAGTTATCGTATATAAAGGAAGAATCATCGGAGAAGGATATCATGCGCGGTATGGCGAAGCACATGCCGAAGTCAATGCTATCCGTTCGATCAAAGATAAATCTTTATTAAAAGACTCCACCATTTATGTAAGTCTGGAACCTTGTGCACATTATGGCAAGACACCTCCCTGTGCCAAACTCATCATAGAGAAACAAATTCCCCGTGTCGTCATCGGTTGTCAAGACCCTTTCTCCAAAGTAGCCGGGCGAGGAATACAAATGCTTCGAGAAGCCGGCGTGGAAGTAAAAGTCGGTGTAATGGAGCAAGCGTGCAAAGATCTAATAAAGAAGTTCATTTTGTTCAACACAAAGAAACGTCCTTATATCACTTTAAAATGGGCGGAATCAGCAGACGGTTATTTAGACATCAACCGCACCGATGGGAAACCGGTTATACTCTCTACCGCCCTAACTACTATGCTGGTACATAAAAAAAGAGCCGAAGCAGACGGCATTATAGTAGGAACAAGAACCGCACTATTGGACAATCCGTCATTGACCGTACGTAATTGGTATGGTAAGAATCCGACAAGAATTGTTATCGACAAAGATTTATCTCTCCCATCAAGCCTGCACCTTTTTCAAGATAATATCCCTACTCTCTGTTTTACTCAAAAGGAAGCATCAGGTAATAATGATGTAGAATATATCCAACTGGATTTCCAATCGGATATACTACCGCAAATGATGACCATACTCTATAAAAAAGACATACAAAGTATTCTGATAGAAGGGGGCAGTATATTATTAGAATCATTTATCAAAGATAATCTTTGGGATGAAGCATATGTTGAAAAATCTGCCGTATGCTTACAGGACGGAGTAAAAGCGCCCTATATAGACAGGAAAAGCATCTGCGAAAACGAGAGACATTTCGGTGTTACCATTTGCCATTATTGTCAATAATCAGTCCCAAGTATCGCTCAATCCATTCGCCCTTACATTTGAATCGTTTAACCATGCCCATCCTGTCGTTCAACCATGGGAAGCCTGTCGTTTGCCCTAGGTGAAACGACAGGCTTCCCCACACGAAACGATTCAAACACCTGCACTTTCATTACAAAACACGCCGTATTTATATCTCCAACTACGTGATTGGCAGACAAAATAAGAAGTTTTATCTATAATTTTATATAAAACTTATTCTGAATGTTCGATTTAGACAAAATTGTTCCTATTTTTGCAGCTTATAATAAAATAACAAGCATTTTTCAATGAAGATAAAGTTATTACCTATACTTGCAAGCCTTTTTATCGCATCGTTGACCATTACATCTTGCCTGGATAGCGACGACAAAGTTGAATATAGTAATGATGCCAATATTTACGGCTTTTCTATCAACAATATAAAGACAGTCCTTATTGAAGGCAATGATACAACGACTTTTACGATTAAGGGCTCTGACTATCGGTTTACGATAGATCAAACCGGAAAGCAAGTTTACAACACCGACTCATTGCCTTATCTTACAGATGTAAAAAAGGTATCCATAAATATGTCACTTACAAGTTCAGCCACGGCAACTTACCAAGTAAAAGACAAGAATGGGCAAGACTCACTCTGTTATTGGGCTTCCACTGACTCTTTAGACTTCACCCACCCGATTATGTTCACGGTATATGCACCGGACAGGCTTATTTCTAAAATATATGAAGTAAAAGTCAACGTGCACCAAGTAGATCCGGATTTATTGGTGTGGAGCGAAATCAAAGAAAGCGGCTTCCCTGTTACATCAGCAGCTACAAAACAAAAAGCAATATGGTTCAACAATAAAGCTTACGTATTTGTAGACAATGCTCAAGTACAGGTAACGACCTCAGAAAACGGTACTTCATGGAGCCCACTGACAGATCTTAACGGACTAACGTCAAAGGCGAACTATTCCTCTGTTATGGCCTTCAATAATAAACTGCTTATCTTAGCAGATGGTAAACTTTATTCTTCAAGCAACGGAGTAGACTGGCAGGACGAAACAGTGCAGGCAACAGGTCTTATCGCCCTTGTTCAAGATAAGCTAATTGGTACCTATAACGGTAAATTCATAGAAATCATACCATCATCCAATGATAGTTTTACTTCAATCGAGTTAGGAGATATACCGGAAAACTTCCCGGGAACGGATTATATATCCACAACAAAACCTCTTCCGACCAATCCTTCGATAGAACAAACAATCATGATAAGCGGTGAAGAAAATACTTCGGAAGACTTTACTCCGGTTTGGACATCCTATTCTGATACGAACAGATGGGACAGAATTATTAATTCAACAGGATATAATTGTCCGAAGTTGGAAAATATAGCCATGATCAATTACAATAGTCAACTATATGTTTTTGGAGGAAAAGGTAAAGATAACGAAGGAAACGTAGATGGTTTTAAATACCTTTATTCATCAAAAGACAACGGATTAGTATGGAAACCGATAACGGAAAAAGCTATGCTGCCAACAGCACTTGCAGGTAAAAACATGCCATTCTCTTATCTGGTAGACAATTCAGATTATATTTGGATTATGCCCAGTGGAAGCGATGCTATTTGGAAAGGAAGAATAAACCGCTTAGGGTTTAAGAATGAATAAAAGTAAAGGAGAAAAATAATTTTCAGGTTAAATTAGCGTTTTGTTAATGGAATATACTAACTTATAAAAGATGTAGGTATGACATTTATTAATAAAACGCTTATTATATTTGTGCTGTTGATTTGCTCCGTTTTACAACTTCGTGCCCAACAAGACACGGAATATAAAATGGAAATAGGAGGAATGCTCGGAGGTAGTTTCTATATGGGAGATGCAAACTTTACAACTCCTTTTAAAAACATGGGAATAGCAGCCGGAGCCGTTTGGAGGTATAATTTCAATCCCCACATGGCTTTAAAAGCAGACCTTGCGATGGGAAGGATTTCAGGGAGCACTAAAAGTGCGAAAACCGTTTTCCCCGACAACCAACAAGTTAGCTTCAAACGAAGTGTATTCGATTTAGGCGCACAGTTTGAATACAACTTTTGGGGATATAGCTGGGGAGAAAGATTCAGGGGCAACAGGCGCTTTACTCCTTATATTCTAGGAGGAATGGGATTCACCTATGCACCTGCGCCCGCAGAAGGAGTATTTACAGTGAACTTCCCAATTGGAGTGGGAGTTAAATATAAAATATCAAGACGATTGAACATCGGATGTGAATTTACGATGCGATTTAGTTTGTCTGATAAATTGGATGTAACAAACAAAGAAGGATTACAATTGAAGGATCCATACGGAATAAAAGGAAGCGGTTTCAAGAACAAGGATAGTTACTCCTTTACAACCATCTTCATAACCTATGATTTCTTCAGTAAATGCAGAGGATGCAATCCTGAAATGTAGAAAAATGAAATAATTTATAGTACGACATGCTATATAAAGAGCAATTGGATTTAAGCCGGATACCTGAGCATATAGCCATTATTATGGATGGCAACGGCAGATGGGCAAAACAACTCGGTCATGAAAGAAGCTACGGACACCAAGTCGGAGCCGAGACTGTTCATGTCATTGCGGAAGAAGCTGCCAGGTTGGGCGTTAAATATCTAACCTTATATACATTCTCTACAGAGAACTGGAGCAGACCGGCAGATGAAGTAACAGCTTTGATGAATCTCCTCATCGATTCCATCGAAGAGGAAACCTTCATGAAGAACAATATAAGCTTTCGTGTAATCGGTGAAATAGAGAAATTGCCGTTAAAAGTACAACAACGGTTAGACGAGTGTATTCTACGCACCTCTCACAATACCGGAATGTGTTTAATATTGGCTTTGAGTTATTCCTCTAAATGGGAAATAACGGAAGCTACCAAGCAAATAGCCCAAGAAGTAAAAGAAGGCAAAATCGGAATAGAAGACATTACAGATAGTTATATAGCTTCTCATCTGACCACGAATTTTATGCCTGATCCCGATTTACTAATCCGGACAGGAGGAGAAATTCGTTTAAGCAACTATCTGTTATGGCAATGCGCTTATTCAGAACTCTATTTTTGTAATACTTTCTGGCCCGACTTCCGAGCAGAAGAGTTTTATAAAGCTATTTATGACTATCAGAAAAGAGAACGCCGCTTTGGCAAAACAAGTGAACAAATATAAATTATATAAGATGTATTATCGTTTTTCTCCCATATTATTAGCGTTTGTCTGTTTATTCGGTTTCGTGTGTTCCGCGTTTGCCCAGGAGGCAACGACAGCAGACGAAACTCCTGTTATCCTTTACTCAGGCACTCCAAAGAAATATGAGATTGGAGGAATTGAAGTAACCGGAGTTAAGAACTATGAAGACTATGTTCTTATAGGATTATCCGGATTATCTGTTGGACAGACTATTACAGTACCGGGAGATGAAATTACTCAGGCAATAAAACGTTACTGGAGACACGGACTCTTCTCCAACGTAAGTATAACGGCAACCAAGATAGAAGGCAACAAAATCTATCTGAAAATAGCATTAACCCAACGTCCCCGTATCTCACAGATCAATTATCACGGGATAAAGAAATCCGAACGTGAAGATTTGGAAGCAAAATTGGGACTGGTTAAAGGAAACCAAATCACCCCGAATCTGATAGACCGTGCCAAAATATTAATTAAAAAACATTTTGACGATAAGGGCTTTAAGAATGCCGAGGTCAATATCGTACAGCGGGACGATGTATCTGCCGAGAATCAGGTTATTGTAGATATCTACATCGACAAAAAAGAAAAAGTTAAGGTTCATAAGATTACAATCGAGGGTAACCATGCCGTTACGGAAAAGAAACTGAAACGTGTAATGAAGAAGACCAACGAGAAAGGAAAACTCCTTAACCTCTTCCGTGCAAAGAAGTTCATTGATGAGAAATACGAAGAAGACAAGCAGCATATCATTGATAAATACAATGAATTGGGGTATCGTGATGCCCGTATCGTTGTGGACAGTGTTACCCCATTCTCAGAAAAAACCGTTGATATATATATAAAGGTAGAAGAAGGAGATAAATATTATCTAAGAAATGTGACTTGGGTAGGAAATACATTGTATCCTGCCGAAGAATTGAATTTCTGGTTACGTATGAAAAAAGGAGATGTCTACAACCAAAAACTTTTAAATCAACGTCTTTCAAGCGATGAAGATGCTATCGGAAACCAATACTACAACAATGGTTATGTATTCTACAATCTCGATCCGGTAGAAGTCAATATAGAGAATGACTCTATCGACCTTGAAATGAGAATAGTAGAAGGTCCTCAAGCGACAATTAACCGGGTGAAGATCACAGGAAACGACCGTTTATATGAAAATGTCGTACGTCGTGAACTCCGTACACGTCCGGGTGATTTATTCAGTAAAGACGCATTGGAACGTTCTTACCGTGAAATTGCTCAAATGGGACACTTTAACCCGGAAACAATCAATCCCAAAGTAGAACCGGACCCCAACAACGGAACTGTTGATATTAATTATATTTTGGAATCAAAAGCCAATGACCAGATTGAATTCTCTCTTGGATGGGGACAAACTGGTCTTATAGGAAAAATAGCATTAAAGTTCACGAACTTCTCAATGGCTAATTTGTTCCATAAGAGTGATAACTATAGAGGTATCTTACCGCAGGGAGACGGACAAACCCTCACCGTCAGCGGACAAACGAACGGTAGATATTACCAATCTTACAGCGTTTCGTTCTTTGATCCATGGTTTGGTGGAAAGCGTCCTAACTCATTCTCTGTGACCGGATTCTTCTCTTATCAGACAGATATTAGCGACCGTTATTATAATAGTGCTTATTATAATAATTACAACTATTTGTATAGCGGATATGGCGGTTATAATTATGGAAATTACAATAATTACGAAAACTTCCTAGACCCTGATAAATCAGTTAAAATGTATGGTTTATCTGTAGGTTGGGGTAAACGTTTAAGATGGCCGGATGATTACTTTACATTATCTGCAGAGCTGTCTTATCAGAGATATGCACTGAAGAATTGGAGATATTTCCCGGTAACAAACGGAAAATGTAACAATCTTAGCATTAACCTGACTTTAGCACGTAATTCAACGGATAACCCAATTTATCCGCGTCGTGGTTCTGATTTCTCATTGTCGGCACAGATAACTCCGCCATACTCATTATTTGATGGCAAAGATTATTCAAAATACGACTTGACCAATCAGAATGACGTAAACAAGATGCACAAATGGGTTGAATATCATAAATGGAAATTCAAATCCAAAACATATACGGCATTTACAGGAGGCAAAAAATGTCCGGTATTGATGACCCGTGTTGAATTCGGTATCGTAGGGCACTACAACAAATATAAACGTTCACCGTTTGAAACATTTGAAGTCGGCGGTGACGGTATGACAGGATATTCATCCGGATATGCTACTGAAACAATCGGTCTTCGCGGATACGAAAACGGTTCTCTAACCTATGGTAGTGGTAGCTATTCAGGACAAAGCTATGCTTATTCCCGTTTAGGATTAGAGCTTAGATATCCACTTATGCTCGAGACATCTACCAGTATTTATGTATTGGGATTTGTTGAAGGAGGTAATGCTTGGAACCAAGTCAAGAATTTCAATCCGTTTGACATGAAACGTTCTGCCGGTGTCGGTGTCCGGATCTTCTTGCCTATGGTGGGTATGATGGGTATTGACTGGGCATACGGTTTCGACAAAGTATGGGGAAGCAAGAGCAGTGGCGGAAGTCATTTCCACTTTATCCTCGGACAAGAGTTTTAACTATAACGGAAACTTAATATAAACAATTAAAACCTGACGTTATGAAAAAAGTGATTATTTTATCAATCGTATTTCTCGCTTGCGCTTTTACTGCAAGTGCACAGAAATTTGCCTTGGTTGACATGGAGTATATCTTAAAAAATATCCCTGCTTACGAACGTGCAAACGAGCAGTTGAACCAAGTATCCAAAAGATGGCAGAGTGAAGTGGATGCAATCGCTCAAGAAGCTCAAACACTTTACAAAAACTATCAATCAGAAGCTGTATTCCTTTCTGAAGAACAGAAAAGTAAGAAAGAAGAAGAAATAGTGGCAAAAGAAAAAGAAGCCGGAGAACTGAAACGTAAATATTTTGGCCCGGAAGGCGAGCTTTTCAAAAAGAGAGAAAGTTTGATGAAACCTATACAAGATGAGATATATAATGCCGTAAAAGATATTGCAGACAATAAAGGATATTCGGTTGTATGGGATAGAGCCTCAGCAACAAGTATGATTTATGCTTCACCTAAGATAGATATCAGCAATGATATCCTCTCAAAATTAGGATATTCAAATTAATTTCATACATTTGCACTTTATATTTAACTACGTAAAATTATTAACGAAAAATAGAATTATGCTTAAGAAGATTGCATTATTAGCTTTGCTTATCATTCCGATGAGTATTTTTGCTCAAACCTTAAAATTTGGTCACGTAAGATCATATGAAGTTATACAAATCATGCCTGAATACGAAAAGGCAATGGCAGACTTGCAAGATCTGCAAAAGAAGTATACGGACGAAATTAAAAGAGCAAACGATGAATTCAACCGTAAATACCAAGAATTCATTCAACAACAAGATTCTCTTCCAAGAAATATTGCAGAAAGAAGACAAAAAGAACTGCAAGACTTAATGGAAAGAGGTCAGCAATTCGAACAGGAAGTTCAAGAAAATATGCAAAAAGCACAACAGGATTTAACGGCCCCTATCTTTAAGAAAGTGGAAGATGCTATTATCGCTGTTGGACAAGAAGGACAATATACTTATATATTCGACCTAAGCAGAACATCTATTCCTTATGTAAATGACAAACAAAGTACTGATGTAACTACTGCTTTGAAAGCAAAGCTCGGTATTAAATAAGAACTTGATTTTATTATAAATAATAGGAAAAAGGATGATTCAAATCATCCTTTTTCTGTTTAACAAGATAACATCATGAACAAAAGGCTTCCCCAAACACCCGGTCCGATTGGAATCTTCGATTCCGGTTACGGTGGACTTACCATCCTCAACCAAATTCGTCAGCATTTGCCACAATATGATTATCTCTATTTGGGTGATAATGCACGAACCCCTTATGGAAGCCGTTCATTCGAAATTGTCTACGAGTTTACACTTCAAGCAGTGAGTAAACTGTTTGAGATGGGCTGTCATTTAGTAATACTTGCTTGCAATACAGCTTCTGCCAAAGCATTGAGAAGTATTCAAATGAACAACCTTCCCGTGATGGATGCAGAACGCAGAGTTCTCGGTGTAATCCGACCTACGGCAGAATGCATAGGTTCGATAACCAAGAGCCGACATATCGGAATATTAGCTACGGCAGGAACTATAAAATCAGATTCTTATCCACTTGAAATACATAAGCTTTTCCCGGATATAACAGTAAATGGAGAAGCCTGTCCTATGTGGGTACCATTGGTTGAGAACAATGAATACGCAGAAAATGGCGCCGACTACTTTGTTCAAAAACATATTAGCAAACTACTGGAAAAAGACAAAGACATTGACACAATCATATTAGGTTGTACGCATTACCCCCTATTATTACCTAAAATAAAACAATATACCCCTAAAGAAATCACAATCGTCTCGCAAGGAGAATACGTAGCAGAAAGTTTAAAAGATTATCTTAAAAGACATCCGGAAATCGAAACAAAATGTACTAAAAATGCAACATGCCACTTTCTCACCACAGAAGCAGAAAACAAATTCTCAGAATCGGCATCAACCTTCCTAAATCAAATAATAAAGGTAGAACGGGTTTCTATTGAAAATGAATAAAGTAGATTCATCTATTAAAAAAGAAATCGCCGATAAAAGGAGGTGAGGTGTCTATCTATTACCAAATTTAACACAACACTTTATTCCAAATCGTAAAATGATTGTAAGTGTAATCAAAATATAAAAAACAAACACCGCAATGATTAAAGTAATCATCGCAGTGCCCATATTTATCTATATTTGTTATACTTACTACATCAATACTTTATGTCCTTTAACCAAATAAATCCCGTGAGATAATCCGCCGACCTCATTTCTTCCCGTAACAGTGTGAATACTACGTACCTTAGTACCATCTATGCCATAAATATCAATTACTTCAGGGATAAGTGTTTCAATAATCAACTTATCATTTTCTCTATAAATAATCAATTCATTCACCAAAGTATTTCGTACATCCGATGCATCACTAATTCCGTCAATACCAAGTGATGTAATCAGGGTATTGTAACTTACAGCCGTTGTGAAATACGCCCGAAAAGGATCTGTTTTAGCATTGTTTCTTTTAGTAAATGCCGAACCTTCGGAATTCAATACATAAGCACCTGTAAGAGTAGCCTCTCTCATTTCTCCTATAAATTTATATGTATTACTTGCAACAGCAGATTGGTCTGTTACGGTCACAACTGCATCCGCTGCACTAAAAGCTATAGATTTATTAATCAGATTCTGTTTATTCTGCGGAATCGATATAATATAAGGAGTATTAGCCTGTATTTCTTTTGCATAGTCAAAATAAATAGCATCATTGTTTCCTGTTCCACAGAATTCTTTCAAGCATACATCTCCCGAGTTATCATCATCGGAGACCAAAGTCAACCAAGCATTGTCTGTAGCATTCCGTATAGAAGTAGCGTCGAATGGCAATACGATTGTTTCCCATCCTTTCTTACCGTCGCTCGTTCGCGATATCGTTCTGCTATAACTTATTTCATCAGCAACAAACTCCTTCGGACAATAGAAATATTGATTATCCGTCAGCACAATCTTAGCCGCAGAACTTCCCAAAATAAGATTCTTTCCTTGCAAATTAGCAGGTATAGATGCTGCCGTATCCAGGAAATACAAACAATTAGGATTATTATTCGTAACAATATTATCATAAGTCAGCCCTGATAAATCTACAGCAACAGCATCATCCGGTACTGTGATAGTGTTTTCCGGTTTGACAGCCCGTTTTGTTCCATCCGCCTTCCAAGTAGTCAAAGCAGGACGAGTTGTAAAACCGACCCTAGAACCTCCTATCTGTTCCGGGGCAAAAATGTAAACATCGTATTTCTTGCCTATTTCCATGTTGTCAAACAAGAACTCACAAGTTACCGTTTCCTCACTTCCTATACTCCTGAACATTGTCGCTTGGCCTGCATTCTGATTATTGCTCCACAATAAAGCCGTAACATTATCCGCAAAAACGCTTCCTTTATTCTCCAAGGTAACATTCAATTTTATTGTATTACCATACAATACATTAGTAAACCTTTCAGTATTCAATCCTTCAACTTCACAAGATGTCACAGATATTTCCGGAGACCCGCTCGCCTCCATAATTTCTACATTTCCTTCTGCCAGGACATCTCTACCTCTATAATCAGTCGTAATCCATACATAATAAGTACCTGCTACTGACGGGGTAAAGCTTAATGAAACATCTTGAGTCGCATTGCCCGGTATAGTTACACCCATAAGACTTGTATATCTATTGGGCTTTGTATTTTGTTGACTCACCCATAGATATAAAGGTCCATAAAACTCAGCCTGTCCACTATTGGTAATATTAGCCGTAACATTCTGAGAGTAACCTGCTAACCTTACTCCTGGGAAAGCAACTGAATTAGCAGCTAAATCAGGTGAGACTACCGATAACTTCAGTTCTGTTTCCGTCACACTTGCAAGGATGTAATTAAGGCCCGATGCCTGCGCCGGACTCCATTCTTCCGCATTTGCTTCTTTGCAAATAGGCACTAATTTATACTCTCCAACAGGAAAGTTCAGACTGAATTCCCACTTATAAGGAAACCAACCTGTTCCTGGTCCAAATTCCACAGCTTCCTCTGTCCTTAATAAAGGATAAACTGTTTCTCCATCTTGAATCCCTATTCCATAACAGAAACTATAAGTGTCTGATGCCTCATTATAAAAATTATGAGTAAATGAAATATCAACGAATTTATCATTTATGGAAGAACGGGTATAGACACCATCTCCTACAAGAGCCATATCGCTTACGGTTAATCTTGGTGCTTCATCGTCAGCAACACCCGTATTCCGTTGAATGCCGATAATTGCGCCTTGAGCAAAAGAATATCCATCCGAACTGGAACTTGAGCCTATACTTGTATTATTATCAGGATTCAAAACCGATAGTTCAAAATATCCGTCAGAAGTACCTCCCCAGCCCCAATTAATATGGAATAATCCATCACCGTCACAACCGTCGCACACAAAAGCATGGCCTCCACCACTTGACTGACCATGATAAAGCACAATACGTTTCTCTTTCAGTTCTTTATAAATCAAGTCCTTCCATTCAGACAAAGTATAATTCCCTCTATCCACATGCTTTGTTCGCGCATCATAGTCAAAATATTCTTTAAGAGCATCGGCAATATCTGCAGAAACAGCTCCTGAAGCCCTATCATAATCCATATGTATAGACACCCCACAATAATACATCAATTCAGCCACAGCATTAGTTTGCACATCGGTTTCACTACCGGAATAAGTATTATTCATATTATTCCAATCCAAAACGACAGATGGCAACGATGGTATATTAATTTCCTGAGTACGAGTAGTGTATCCCGGAAGAGAAGTCGTAGCACTTTTTGGCCATTCATAGTATTTCATAACCTGTGCCATAGCTGTCGCAGCACAACCTGTTGCAGCAGCTTCTCCCGTAGACTGTAATATAGGGCACTTATTGTTATAAGGCGAACCCTGATTCCATTTGGTTTTCACCAAAGGAGCAATTGCAGAAATCACCCCACTTGTAATGGCAGGATTAGCCTTCTGTTTTACATCTTTTTTATCCAAATATTCAATCGCATCCGCATAGCCTTGCATCCACGCACGGAAGTTATCCGGAAGATTATCCGGATCATAACTTCCACTATCCGTGTAACCTAAAACAGGAACTGTACGGTCATCCCCCGAAACAATGACAAATCCCTGATCATCATTTATATTAAAGATATAATAATAGGCATTCTCTGCTGCCTTGCTCAGTTTAGGAGCAGAATAAACCAACTTCATACCGGAAGGGCTTTTCCGCATCATTTTTTGCTTCATGAATGAAGAAGCCTTCTCCAGTGCCTCTTCTTTTGATATAGGTTCTGCAATCAAAAAGGCACTGATAAACAAACCTATATACAAGAAAAACAATCGTTTAATCATAATATTATCTATCAAATAATCAATCCATCAAGAATTTGAATATACAGTCCTATCGCTTCCTCTATTTCTTCTATCATAATGTACTCATCAGCCGTATGAGAACGGGAAGATTTTCCCGGACCAATCTTTACGGAAGGGAATGACATTAATGCCTGATCTGAAAGCGTAGGAGAGCCAAAAGGTATCTTACCCAACTCTATGGCACGACGCACAAACGGATGACTTTCCTCAACACGTGACGAATTAAGTCTGAATGAGCGTGCCTGTACTTCACATTTTACATGATTCCGAATTGTTTCGTACAACTCTTCATTTGTATAAAACTCATTACTTCGTACATCAACTACAAAAGTACATTTATCCGGTATGACATTATGTTGTGTACCTGCATTGATTTGGGTAACACTCATTTTAACGGGTCCCAACAAAGAAGACTCTTTCTCAAAACGATAATTGCGAAACCAATTTATATCATCTAAGACCTTATAAATAGCGTTTTCACCCACTTCACGTGCAGCATGCCCTGCCACTCCATAGGCCGTAGCATCAAGTACCATAAGCCCTTTCTCTGCTATTGCCGGATGCATCTCGGTCGGTTCACCCACAATACCCAAATGAATAGGCGGAAGCATGGGAAGAACACTCTCTATACCATCCTTTCCGGATACTTCTTCTTCGCAAGAAGCCAAATAAATCAAATTATAACTTTGTTCTTTTGCAGACAACTCCCGGAAAGCTTGAAACAGAGACACTACGCTACCACCGGCATCATTACTGCCAAGTCCATATAGTTTTCCATTCTCTTCCTTAGCCGTAAACGGATGTTTTCTCCAACCTGTTACGGGTTTAACGGTATCAATATGGGAATTTAATAAAATAGTCGGTTTATTTAAATCAAACATAGGACTTACACACCAAATATTATTTGCTTTCCTGTTGGCTGTAATGCCTATGGATTCAATATAATTCTGCAAGAAATCGGCCACAGCCTCTTCTTCCCTGCTCACGGAAGGAATGCCTATCAATGACTTCAACAAGCTGATAGCCTCAGGCACAAGATATGTTTCACTCATTGTTTCTCTTTTTTGAATTGACAAAGATACGCATATTTCGGGAGATTTATAATCAATAATTGCAAATTAAACCCTACCTTTGCCTTTACATATAAAATTTATAATATGGCTTATCATCATTTATCTGTTCTGGTTCACCGTCAGGCAGAAAAATATGGCGAACGTATTGCCTTAAAATACAGGGATTACGAGAAATCGCAATGGATTCCTATTACTTGGAACCAATTTTCGCACACTGTAAAAATAGCAGCTAATGCTATGGTGGAACTTGGTGTAACTGAAGAAGAAAACATAGGAATATTCTCCCAAAATAAGCCCGAATGTCTTTTTACGGACTTTGCCGCATTTGCAAACCGGGCTGTTACCATTCCATTATATGCAACAAGTTCACCGGCTCAAGTGCAATATATCGTAAATGACGCCGGTATCCGTTTTTTATTTGTCGGAGAACAATATCAATACGATGCGGCTTTCGGCATATTCGGCCTGTGCCACTCATTAACGCAGCTCATTATTTTTGATCGTTCCGTTCGGCTTGATCCACGGGATATGACTTCGATTTACTTTGATGACTTCCTGAAAAAAGGAGAAGAAGAACAGCATAAAGCATTAATTGCAGAAAGGACATCACGTGCTACGGAAGACGATTTAGCAAATATCCTTTATACATCCGGTACAACAGGAGAGCCCAAAGGTGTCATGCTGCATCATTCCTGCTACCTGGAAGCATTTAAAATACATGATATACGTTTAACAAAAATGTCAGATCAGGATGTTTCCATGAACTTCCTGCCAATGACGCACGTATTTGAGAAAGCGTGGGTATATCTTTGTGTTCATAAAGGGGTACAGGTCTGTATAAATCTCCGTCCTGCCGATATTCAAACGACCATTAAAGAAATCCGCCCAACCCTAATGTGCAGTGTTCCCCGTTTCTGGGAAAAAGTATATGCAGGAGTACAGGAGAAAATAGCGGAAACAACCGGACTGAAAAAGAAACTAATGCTGGATGCAATCCGAATCGGTAGAATTCATAATATAGACTATTTGCGTGTAGGTAAAACTCCTCCGTTAAGTATTCAAATCCGTTATAAATTCTACGAAAAGACCATATACAATCTTCTGAAAAAGACGATCGGGATCGAAAATGGCAACTTCTTCCCAACAGCAGGTGCGGCTGTGCCGGATGAGATTTGTGAATTTGTTCATTCCGTTGGCATTGATATGCTTGTGGGATACGGTCTGACCGAATCTACAGCAACCGTTTCTTGTACTTCACAAACAGGTTATACCATTGGTTCCGTAGGACAGCCTATGCCCAATGTTGAAGTGAAAATCGGAGAAAACAATGAAATTCTTCTTCGTGGGAAAACAATTACAAAAGGATATTATAAGAAAGCAGAAGCCACTGCCGAAGCGATTGATGAAGACGGTTGGTTCCACACCGGTGATGCCGGATATATGAAAGATGGAGAATTATATCTAACCGAACGTATCAAAGATTTATTCAAAACATCTAATGGAAAATATATTGCGCCACAAGCCATTGAGACTAAGTTGGTTATTGACCGTTATATAGACCAAATTGCAATCATCGCCGATCAACGTAAGTTTGTATCCGCGCTGATAGTACCGGTTTATCCTTTTGTTGAAGACTATGCCCAGAAAAAAGGAATTGCATATTCCTCTTTAGAGGAGTTATTGCAGCATCCTAAAATAATAGGATTATTCAAAGCGCGTATCGATACATTGCAACAAGCATTTGCACACTACGAACAGATCAAACGTTTCACATTACTTCCTCATCCATTCAGTTTGGAAAAAGGAGAACTGACCAATACTTTGAAAGTAAAGCGTAATGTTTTAAATGCAAACTATGCAAAAGAAATAGAGAGAATGTACGAAGAGTAATAGACAAGAATTTAGTCTACTTTATAAGTTTAAAGATGCCCTAGAAATCGGGGTTATTATTATGCTATTCAACATACGGTCGATTGTCTGCAAACTCCTATCGTTTGCAAACAATCGACCGTATCTTTGTTTGTAATCGTCCTTATGTTTTTTTCAATCAACCCGATGATTGTAAAAAACATCAAGGTGTTTGAAAAAAACATCGAGGTGTTTGTTGATGAAAACAGTATAAAAAACAAATTGCTTCCATTTAACCTTCAGTCTTTCAGCTTGCAAATTTATATTTGATTATCAGCGCATTATCCTGAACTTTCTTCAGAGAAAAGATTCAGCCGATGATGAGCGATAATAAGCATTGAGTAAACTTGCTGAAGGATTCCATCTTTCAGGATAACTCATTCAGTATCAATATAAAACAAGTAGACTGAAGGATGAAAGTTATAGGTTATTGTTGCTCTGAGAATATACGAAGAAAGAGATATTTAAGCTATCTTTTATAAACACCAAGTAAGACAAAAAAGCCGGACTATATTCACATATAATCCGACCTAAGGGTAAAAGTATTAACAATCAAAACAAGCTCCAAGCAACGGTGAGTCCTGCCATAACAATGGCAACCATACTCATCAACTTAATAAGTATATTAAGACTCGGGCCGGAGGTATCTTTAAACGGGTCACCTACGGTATCCCCTACAACAGTAGCTTTGTGAACCTTGCTACCTTTACCTCCGAAATTTCCTTCTTCCACATATTTTTTGGCATTATCCCAAGCACCTCCGGCATTAGCCATGAAGATAGCCAGTACAAAACCTGAACTCAAACCTCCTATCAATAATCCCAAAACTCCCGGTACACCAAATATCAATCCCGTAAAGATCGGGGCAACTATTGCCAATAAAGACGGTATCACCATTTCCCGTTGCGCACCTTTTGTAGAAATAGCTACACAACGTTCATAATCCGGCTCCCTTTCACCGGTCAGGATTCCCTTTATTTCGTGAAACTGGCGACGCACTTCATCTACCATGTGCGCAGCAGCACGACCTACCGCATTCATGGTCAGTCCGCAGAATAGGAATGCCATCATACTACCCATGAACATACCCGAAAGCACTTTAGGATTCATTAAAGTAACATCATAATAGTTCATGAAATCAACGAAAGAAGCTTTGGCTGTCTCTATAACGTCTCCATTCGGGAGAATCATTTCAGATATGTCTATACGGGTAAGTCCGATACGTATCTCTTCGATGTAAGAAGCAAGCAATGCCAAACCTGTCAACGCCGCCGAACCAATGGCAAAACCTTTTCCGGTAGCAGCTGTTGTATTACCTAAAGAATCAAGCGCATCCGTGCGTTTACGTACTTCCTCTCCCAATCCACTCATTTCTGCATTACCTCCGGCATTATCGGCAATCGGACCATAAGCATCGGTAGCCAAAGTTATTCCTAAGGTAGAAAGCATCCCGACAGCAGCGATACCGATACCATACAAGCCCATGCCCACATTGGCAAAGTCGAAGCCCGAAGCCAACATATAAGAGGCAATGATACCTACTACAACTGCCAAAACCGGAATAGCAGTTGACAACATGCCCAAACCTATACCCGAAATAATCACAGTAGCCGGACCAGTCTTACCGCTCTCGGCAAGTTTCTTTGTCGGTTTATAAGATTGCGATGTATAATACTCTGTGGAACGACCTATCACGATACCAACCAACAAACCAACAACAACCGCACAGGATATATATACCCAATTATCCAACTGTAATATCCAAAGAATAAAGAATGTAGCAATCACAATCAAGACTGAACTCAAGTTTGTTCCGAAAGCCAAAGAGTTAAGTAAATCCTTCATTTTCGCATTTTCTTTCGTACGTACCGAGAAAATACCTATAATAGACAAGATGATACCTACCGCAGCAATCAACATCGGAGCGATAACCGCCTTAAATTGCATGGCAACGTCGGAAGTATGAATAAACGCCGCAGCACCCAAGGCCGCTGTAGCTAAAATAGAGCCGCAATACGATTCATATAAGTCGGCTCCCATACCGGCAACATCACCCACATTATCACCCACATTATCGGCAATAGTCGCCGGATTGCGAGGATCATCTTCCGGAATTCCGGCTTCTACTTTACCCACAAGATCTGCACCGACATCGGCAGCCTTTGTATAAATACCGCCACCCACACGGGCAAACAATGCTTGTGTACTAGCTCCCATACCGAAAGTAAGCATCGTTGTCGTTATCATACAAAGTTTATGAGTAGGAGTCAATACATCTTCGGGGATAGCCCAATTCAATAGCAAATACCAGAAAGATATGTCAAGCAGACCAAGTCCTACAACCACTAAGCCCATCACCGCACCACTGCGAAAAGCGATACGAAGTCCGGCATTCAGCGAATCACGTGCCGCATTAGCAGTACGTGCCGAAGCGTAAGTTGCCGTCTTCATCCCTAGGAATCCGGAAAGCCCGGAGAAGAAACCTCCGGTAAGGAAAGCGATGGGAACCCAACCGTTTTGCACTCCAAAACCGTAAGCCATGATAGAAAACAGAATAACCAATCCCAGAAAAACAAAACCGACAATCTTATACTGTTGTCTCAGATAAGACATAGCCCCCTTACGCACTGCCGCCGCTATCTTTATCATTTGAGGAGTTCCTTCACTCTCTTTCATCATCTGTTTATGAAAATAGTAGGCGAAACAAAGCGCCAGAACGGAGGCTACGGGTACAAGCCAGAACAGAATACTTTCCATAGTGTTATATTTATTAAGGATTACAATGTGCTAAAGATATTCATTCTACATGAAAAAGACAAGAAAAAAGAAAAGAATGTGCCAAAAGCTATATTTATTTTAAGGCAGAATTGCTATTTTTGCATCGAAATACAAGAAAATAAAATAGTATTCACGATTTATCCTTTCTTAGTTAAACGACCAATTTAAACCAAGCGTAAAGGAATAGATTCGATGAATACGTCTGCATAGGCGTATTCCTAAAATTTGTTCAATTGCGCAACGGTGCTTGGTCGTACCTTCTAAGAGTTGAACTAAATTGAAGGGATACGCTTTTATTATTAGAAACCAATAAACATGACAGCCTATGTAACAAAACACATCGATAAAATAATGCTTCGCCTGCATTTCTCTCTTAGATAAACGACCAATTTAATCCTAACAGCGCAGAGAAAGATTAATGGGTGAATGGTTACCGTTTCTAATTTATTGTGATACGGCACTTTTCGCTTTCCTATTTCTCTCCAGAGAATGCAAAGGAAGTGCACAACTTTTTAGTCAATCACAATAAATTAAAACATTTTCTAATGAAAACACGTATTCCGGCATTTGATGCAGTTAAATCATTTGCCATTTTCCTTGTTGTATGGGGACATTCCATTCAATACTTAATGCCACATGATTTTTTCCACAACCCTATGTTTGAACTTATCTACGCCTTCCACATGCCACTGTTCATGATGGTTTCCGGTTTCTTCGCATTCTCTTCGACAAAGTCTACATTCATCAAAATGATTAAGCATAAGTTCATACAGTTGATTCTGCCCTGTATCTCATGGGGAATTCTCTCTATACTTCTGCACACGGTCAAAATAGTGTTCAAAGGAAAGGCCTTGAATATAAACACATTGGCAGCTAGTATCTATCATACATTAAACGGAAACTACTGGTTTCTAAAATCCTTATTCTGCTGTTATCTCATTTTCAATATTCTGTTTAGGTTATCCCACAGAAACACAATCTTTCTTGTTATCGCTTGTTTGCTCACAACTATTAGTACCGGAAAATACAGCATCTCTTTCATGTTCCCATTCTTTTGCATAGGAATCTTACTTAATCATTATTCGGATTGGTTACAATCACACTTGAAACCGATCGCTTATATAAGTGCTGTCCTATTTATCGGTATGTATCTGTTTTGGGACGGTAATTATACCGTTTATCAAAGTCCTTCTTTTACATTCAACTATTTTCTGAAAGGAGATGCCTTATCAGTGGCAGTTATCACTACTTTCCGGTTTCTGATTGGGTTGGCAGGAAGTCTGTGCTCTATCAGTCTATTCATGTTGTGGGGAAGAAGAGAACGACAGCATAGGCTTTGGAATATCCTATGCCGTTACGGAAGATATACGTTAGGTATCTATATCTTGCAATCACTTATTTTGGAAGGACAACTTTCGAAAATCGGTTTAAGGAATATGAATATGGCTTTATATGATTTCGTTGCCACTCCGGTCATCGCATTGATTACAATTATTCTATGTATTCTTTTAATTCGTTGCATCGAGAGATACCGGTTACCCTCTTTGTGGCTGCTGGGGAAGGAGAAATAGCCTCTAAATTTCTCCAACCGCAGCTTAAAACATTTTACGTACCCGTTCGATACCTGCTACCAAGGCATCCACTTCTTCTTTCGTATTATACAAAGCGAAAGAAGCCCTGACCGTACCTTCTATACCTAACCGTTGCATCAGTGGTTGGGCACAATGGTGTCCGGTACGAACGGCTATACCCAAACGGTCAAGCAAAGTACCCATATCCAAATGGTGAATATTACCTACAAGGAAGGAGATGACAGCGTCTTTATTTTCCGCCTCGCCAAAGATACGCATATCGGGGATTCGTTTCAACTGTTGCATGGCATAGACGGTCAGTTCTCTTTCATGAGCATTAATATGATCCATTTCGATTGCCGAAACATAGTCGAGTGCACGGGCAAGGGCAGTGGTACCGATATAATCAGGTGTACCGGCCTCGAATTTAAAAGGTAGTTCGTTGAAGACGGTCTTCTCGAAGCTGACCGTCTGAATCATCTCACCTCCTCCCTGATAGGGTGGCAACTTATCAAGCCATTCTTCTTTTCCGTAAAGCACTCCGACACCTGTCGGTCCATATATCTTATGACCGGAGAAAGCATAGAAGTCGGCATCCAAATCACGGACATCGACCTTCATGTGAGGCACGGATTGCGCTCCGTCCACCATAACAGGGACACCATGTGCGTGTGCCACAGCTATCATTTCTTTGACGGGATTGACCGTGCCGAGCACATTGGATACGTGGGTTACAGCAACAATCTTTGTCCGGTCGGAGAACAGCTTCGCATACTCATCCTGCAAAAGCTCCCCCTTGTCATTCATCGGGATTACCTTGATGCTGATGCCTTTGCGGGCGGCAAGCATCTGCCAGGGTACGATATTGCTGTGATGTTCCATGACGGAAACGATTACTTCGTCACCTTCACTCATAAACTCCTCTCCGAAAGAAGTCACTAATAGGTTGATGCTCTCCGTCGTGCCTCGTGTGAAGATGATCTCATTGGAACTCTTTGCGTTAAGGAACTTACGGACAGTCTCACGGGAAGCTTCATGCAGCTCCGTTGCCTGTTGAGAGAGGAAATGAACGCCACGATGGACATTGGCATTTACCGAATAATACTCTTCCGTGATGGCATCTACCACACAACGGGGTTTCTGGGTAGTAGCTCCGTTATCCAAATAAATCAGAGGCTTTCCGTACACCTCACGTTGGAGTATGGGGAAGTCTTCACGTATCTTTTGTATATCGTACATAATCTAAAGGTCTTATTTACAGATGGCACATCCCTGACATTTATTCAGCTCCCCACGGAAACGTTTCTCCACCAACAGATGCAGACGGTCTTTCAAGGCATCCAGACGGATATTGTCGATTACTTCATTCACGAAGGCGAACATCAGCAGCAGGCGTGCTTCTTTTTCGGCAATGCCACGAGCACGCATATAGAACAGTGCATTTTCATCCAACTGACCAACGGTTGCACCATGCGAACATTTCACGTCGTCGGCATAGATTTCCAACTGAGGTTGGGTGTACATACGGGCTTCGCGGGTGGCACACAGGTTGCGGTTCGTCTGCTGTGAATTGGTATGTTGTGCGTCAGGACGAACTAATACTAATCCGGCAAATGCTCCGGTGGATTGGTCATCGAGCACATACTTGAACAGTTCATTACTGTTGCAGTCGGGCACAGCATGGTCAATGAACGTGTTGTTGTCCACATGTTGGTTCTTATCGGTTATCGCCATTCCGCAGAGGTTGATTTCAGCATGCGGTCCGGCAAGGGTGACTTCGGTCGTGTTGCGTGTCGTACCGTTGTGAAGGGTCATGCCGTTAAGAAGTACATTACTGTTAGCTTCTTGCTTCACATACATATTGCTGATGCGTATGGATGAAGTATGGGTTTCCTCCAATTCGTACAAGTCGAATACACTATCTTGTCCGGCAAATACTTCAATGACTTGTGTGGCAAGGAAGTTCACATTATCCATTGCATGGTCGCAAATAAGCAGGCGTGCCTGTGCAGCCTCCTCAAGAATGATAAGCACACGACGGTTCACCATGAAATCGACGTCGGCACGAAGGACATTCACTAACTGTATGGGCTTGTCCACCACCACTCCTTTAGGAACGTAGAGCAACACGCCATCTTGTGCAAAAGTTGTATTGAAAGCGGTCACGCCGTCTTTAGAGGTATCGGCGAGCTTACCGTAATACTTCTTCACCAACTCGGGATACTGTGCCGCCATTTCTTTCAGGCTACCCATCAGGACACCTTCCGGAAGATGCGACTTTGGCAGTATGTCATTGTAAAAGGTATCGTTGACCACAAAGTAGAGTTGCGTGCTCATGTTGGGCACGTCGCACTTGAATACTTCATAGGGATTAACGGGTATCTTCAACCGATTCAGGTTCAAACCGTAATCGGGCTCAAATAATCGGCTTATATCCGTATATTTATATTTCTCCTGCTTACGGGTGGGAAAGCCTAACCGTTCAAAGTCGGCAAAAGCACGGGCACGGGGAGCGTTCATAGCCTCGGCACTGTGGCGGCATATCATGTCCTCGCATTGCGAGAAGAGGTCGATGTATTGCTGTTCAGGTTTATTCATTGTTCTATCATCTTTTAGAGAGAACTCAGGTTCGCGGATGACGCTGATCGGGCTGATGAAGACGGATTCTTAATCTTCATCCCAATCGTCGTTATCGTCATACTGCGGACGATGATGTTCTTTGATATTATTGGCAAACACTTTACGCTTAAATTCAGGTCTGGCACCGAAGTTCAACAGAAGTCCGACTTCTATCTCTGTAGCCTTCAGATAATTCTGCAATTGCATTTCATGTGCTTCGGATAACTCTTTTACGGCTTTCAGCTCCAATATGACTCTACCCTCCACAATGATATCTGCTATATATTTACCTACAACATCTCCTTTGTAGATAACATCAATGGGATAGAGTGCGTTGCATAACAAGCCTCTACGTCCCAACTCCTTGTACAACGCATTCTGATAAACTTGCTCAAGGAAGCCGAAACCAAGTTCATTGTACACGTCATAAAAAGCTGCCAGTACCTGCTCTGTTATTGCTCTATGTAAAAGGGTTACCATTCTATCTGTTTTAATACTTTCTTTCTAACTAAGACCGATGGTTCGCGGATAACACTGATTGAGCTGATCAGAACGGATTTAAGATAATTAATCCGTCTTCACGTTATCCGCGAACCTTGCTCTTAAAGAGTTCTACTTCATTCTCCCACTTCTTCCTTAATCCAATCATAGCCTCGCTTCTCCAACTCGAGTGCCAACTCCGGACCTGCAGTCTTTACGATGCGGCCTTTGTAGAGCACATGAACGATGTCCGGCTTGATATAGTCCAGCAGGCGTTGGTAGTGGGTGATGACGATCGTGCTGGTTTCGGGCGTCTTGAGCTTGTTCACCCCTTCGGCTACGATGCGCAGGGCGTCAATGTCAAGACCGGAATCGGTCTCGTCGAGGATACTGAGACGGGGCTCGAGCATCGCCATCTGGAAGATCTCGTTGCGCTTCTTCTCACCGCCGCTGAAACCTTCGTTCACACTTCGGTTCGCCAACTTGTTGTCCAGCTCTACGACGGCGCGCTTCTCACGCATCAGTTTCAGGAACTCCGATGCCGACAGGGCGGGCAGACCTTTGTATTTCCGCTGCTCGTTGACGGCGGCACGCATGAAGTTCACCATGCTCACACCGGGTATCTCCACCGGGTACTGGAAGCTCAGGAAAATGCCTTCGTGGCTACGATCTTCGGGGCTGAGTTCCAAGAGGTTCTTGCCGTAGAAAGTCACACTGCCCTTTGTCACTTCGAATGCGGGGTTACCCACGAGGACGGACGAGAGCGTACTCTTGCCCGAGCCGTTCGGCCCCATGATGGCGTGCACCTCGCCCGGCTTCACGGTGAGGTCGATGCCTTTCAGTATCTCTTTGCCGTTGATGGCGGCATGTAAGTCTTTGATCTCTAACATTGCTATATCTGTTCTTTATTATTGTTTCTATTCATATAGGCGTGAACACATAGGCGTGCACCACCGCACCTGCATAGACGTGCATATACCGCACCCTATGCGCGGGCATATAGCGTACCCTATGCACGGGCATATAGCGTACCCTATGCGCGTGCGCCACCGCACCTGCATAGGCGTGCACCACCGCACGGGCATAGGCTTCATCCTACGCTCCCCTCCAGGGAGATGGTCAGCAGTTTCTGAGCTTCTACGGCAAATTCCATCGGGAGCTTGTTGAGTACCTCTTTGGCATAACCGTTCACGATCAGACCGACGGCGTCTTCCGTCGAGATACCCCGCTGGTTGCAGTAGAATATCTGGTCTTCGTTTATCTTGGAAGTGGTCGCTTCATGCTCCACTACGGCCGTTTCGTTATGAATGTCCATATACGGGAAAGTATGCGCACCGCATTTGTCGCCGAGCAACAGGGAGTCACATTGACTGTAATTACGTGCACCGGTAGCTTTCTCCGCCACACGAACCAATCCCCGGTAGGCATTCTGCGAATGTCCGGCAGAGATACCTTTACTGACGATGGTACTGCGGGTGTTCTTACCCAGATGAATCATCTTCGTACCCGTGTCCGCCTGCTGATGATTGTTGGTCACGGCTACGGAGTAGAACTCTGCCGTAGAGTTGTCACCGGTAAGGATGCAGCTCGGATACTTCCACGTAATGGCACTTCCCGTCTCCACCTGCGTCCACGAGAGCTTGGAGTCCGTGCCCTTGCAGTTGCCGCGCTTGGTGACGAAGTTGTACACACCTCCACGTCCTTCGGCATCACCCGGATACCAATTCTGAACTGTGGAGTATTTCACCTCCGCACGGTCATGAACAACGATTTCCACGATGGCGGCGTGCAGTTGGTTCTCATCACGCATCGGTGCGGTGCAACCTTCCAAGTAGGATACATAGCTGTCATCATCCGCCACGATAAGCGTGCGTTCAAACTGCCCCGTGTTGGCTGCGTTGATACGGAAGTAAGTGGATAGCTCCATCGGGCAACGCACCCCTTTGGGTATATAGACGAACGAGCCGTCGGAGAACACTGCCGAGTTAAGGGCGGCAAAGAAGTTGTCACGATAGCCTACCACGCTACCGAGGTATTTCTTCACCAAGTCGGGATGCTCCCTCACCGCTTCGCTGAACGAGCAGAAGATGATACCTTTCTCCATCAGCGTCTCTTTGAAAGTAGTCTTCACGGAGACGGAGTCCATCACCGCGTCTACCGCCATGCCACTGAGTGCCATCTGCTCTTCGAGTGGGATGCCGAGCTTGTTGAACGTCTTAATCAGTTCGGGATCTACCTCATCCATCGACTTCGGCCCTTCTTTCTTCTTGGTAGGGTCTGCATAATATGAGATAGCCTGATAATCTATTTCGGGTATATCGAGATGCGCCCATGTAGGCATTTCCAGCGTAAGCCAATGGCGGTAAGCCTTGAGACGGAACTCCAGCAACCATTCCGGCTCCTCCTTCTTGGCGGAGATTAGGCGGACGATGTCTTCATTCAACCCCGTAGGTATGATGTCCGTATGTACATCGGTGGTGAAGCCGTACTTGTACTTCTCCTCTGCCAGCTTCCGGACAAACTCATTCGAGGTCTTTCCCTTCTTCTCGTCCTCGCCTTCCTTCTTCGGTTTCTTATTATTGGGTTCTTCCTGTTGCATATCTTAGTTTATATATTGTTGTGTAACCTCTTTCACTGCGGGAAAGAACATCCCCACAAAGTTCTTCATCGGATAATATAACACGGACTGCTCCTTGTTTGTTCTACTGATAAGCCGGTTGTCCGAATCAACAAACTCCAGCACGTTGATGAACAATCCTATCAGGATAACATACTTCAACGCTCCCAGCACCAAACCCAGCAGACGGTTGACCGCCCCGAGCGAAACGGCCTCCAATGCTTTGGAGAATAATGCCGCCACCAGCGTAAATGCCAATGGCACCGCCATCCATATCACGACAAAGGAGATAATCTGCGCCACCGTCATCGAGTCCGTCACCGTAGGGCAAATCTTCTCTGCCAACGACATATACAATGCCTTTGCCGCAATCAGCCCCACTACCAGTCCCGCAATCATAGCCAACTGCTTGATGAATCCCTTGAACAGTCCCATGATTGCGCCTGCACCGATAATGATTACTATGATTATGTCTATGGTTGTCATTCCGCATGTATCTTAATGTGTCTGCAAATATAGCGGTTTTTAGCAATATGCGATTCATTTGCGGGCATATATTATCTAAACACAAAGCGCAAGCCACCCCACCACTCACCCGTTGTCAAGGTCTTCGCAAACCCTCTGCTATGGATAAAAGTGGTGTGTGCTTGCGCCGGAGCATACAGCTTGCACAATCGTTCTTATGAAGTAACGCCGTATGCAGCCTTGCCTACGCTTAGGCTAAGGATTAATCTCCCCAGAAGTTCTTGCCGGTATGCGGGGCGGGGTCATCGTTTATCGTAGGGGCGTCAATAGCGTTCTGGCTGACAGCTATCACGTCCTGTATCTCCATTTCTATCACTTCTATCGCTGGAGCGATGTATTCTATTGTTTTCATATCAGTTGTTGTTATTAATGTTATTACTCTTGTTCCTGTCCCCCCGCTTGAGCGGGGGTTAGGGGGGGTGTGAATCTTCTTTCGCCAAGCGATGGCAGGGGAAATTTCACACACCCCTCATTCCCCGCTCAAGCGGGGAGGCTTGATTACCTTACCACTTCCTTCACCCCGTTCACGATATAGATGCCTCTTTCAAGCCCGTCCAACCGTTGCTCGTACTCGCTTGCGGGAACCGTGCGTAGCAGACGCCCGTCTATACTGTAAACATAGCTTACGGCAGGCACTTCCGTAGACGAAGCACCAACGGAAGCCTCACGTATCCCCGTAGCCCCGTCATCGCCGCCTTTGATTACCAATCGCGGCGCACTCATAGCGGCAGAGGTATTCCCTTTGATATAGGCACGGAAAGGATGCACCCCGCCGCCATCCGCGTAGAGCTCGAAGCTGCTGCCGGTGATGGTGCTGCCCGTCTTCTCGTTGTAGAGCAGGTAGAGGTTATCGGCCTGATAGTCGCTCAGCGTGCCGTACATCGAGTATTGGCTGCCCTCGAGGGGCTGCTGCGTGTCGGGCGTCTTGTCGATGGTGGCATTGGCTGAGCTGACGAAGCGCACGGATGCACCTTGCAGGCTTGCGCCGATGAAATCACCGCCGGGCAGGGCTACGAGGTAGGGTTTGTAGGCCTCCACTGTGGCGGCGTTGGTGAGGACAACTTCGCCCGTGTTGGGGCTTTCGGCAAGGGTCTTGAGCAGGTATGCGCCATCCTTGCCGGTGGCGGCGGGGGTGAGGTTTTGATAGGCGGCACTATACATCTTCTGCGCGGTGGCGGCGAAGGGCAGGCAGAGGGTGTTCCATCCGCCTTGCTTGGTGGCATACGTCCATGTGCGGGTGTAGGTCATCGTGTAGTCGCCCATCGAGAACGCCTGCGGGCAATAGAAGGGGCAATAGTCACTACCGTACTTATCCTTCAGCGCAATGTCGCCCGTTGCCTTGCCGCCCACGATGACGTTCTTCCAATCGGTGGGGAGGGTGGAGACGTCCGTGCCTGTGGGCATGTATTTCAGGCAGTTGGGGTTGACAGCGTAGAATGCGTCCGTTGTAATGCTCGGCACGTTGCCTAATATCGCGTAAGTCAGGTTGGAGCATTGATAGAAAGCGTAGTAGAGGCTGCTCACGTTCTTGTACGTGCCCAGATTGGCGATGCGCTCCAGCGCGGTGCAGCCGGAGAAGGCATATTGGAAGGTGATGCTTTTGGTGGCATCGGCGGGCACGGGCAGGGTGATGTCCTTCAATGCCTCGCAACCTCTGAAGGTTTCGCTGAAGTTGCTCGCCTTGGTGTACTTGTCGAGATTGGCGATGCTTGTCAGTGCCTTGCAGCCCTTGAAGGCATTGTAGAAGGTAATGTCGGCATCGACAGTGCTGCCTTCCGGACAGAGGGTGACGCTTGGCAATAACTTGCAGCTCTCGAAGGTGCTGCTGAAGCTGCTTGCGTTCTTGAACTTGTCGAGGTTCACCACGCTCGTCAGCTTGAAGCATTGATAGAAGGTTTGCAAGAAGGTGACTTTAGCGGCAGTGCTGCCCTCCGGAAGGGTGACGCTCTCCAATACCGGGCAGTAGTAGAAGGTTCGTGAGAAGCTGCGCACGTTCTTGAACTTGTCGAGGTTCACCACGCTCGTCAACTTGCTACAGCCCTCGAAGGCGTTGCCGAAGTTGACACCGGCAGCGGCACTGCTGCCCGATGGGCTGAGGGTGACGCTCGTCAATATCGAGTTGGAGAAGGCATTGCTGAAACTGTTCACGTTGGTGAACTTGTCGATGTTCACGATGCTCGTCAGCTTGCTACAGTTCAGGAAAGCGGCGGAGAAGTCAACCTCATCGGCACTGCTGCCCGATGGACTGAGAGTGACGCTCTCTAATGACGAGCAGTCGGAGAAGGTACTGTTGAAACTGCTCACCTTGGTGAACTTGCTGAGGTTCGTCACGCTCTGCAATGCCGAGCAGCCCATGAAGACTTGCGAGAAGGTGGCTCCGCCCGGCGCCCCTCCTGCCGGCAGCTTGACCGTCGTCAGCGCGGTGCAGTTTTTGAACAGACCTATGAGTTGGTAGACCTCCGCGGCGCTCCACACAGCGGCGCTGAGGTCTGCCGTCAGCAGCGTGGCGTTCGTGTCGACAGTAGTGCCCGTGCCCAACGCCCCTTTCAGATAGCCTACCTGAGAGGATGTCCATGTGCCCGTGGCGGTGATGTCGGTGGCGTCCTTCAGCGCGTCTCCGGTGCCGGCGGCAGAGGCGAAGTTCAGCGTGTAGGAGGTTGTTCCTCCCTTCTTGTAGGTCACGATCGGGGTGGTGGTTGCCGCTTGGGCGGCTGTTGCCATCAGCAGCAATAGAGCTGTCAAAAGAATGGCGGTCTTTAGTAAATGTCTCATAATAATTATTTTAAGTTAATACAAAATGTTATTTATACTCATTGTTTCCTAGAAATTGTGAGGGGTTCTTCTCTCTTATTCCCCTCTCCTTATCGAAGAGAAGGGTTGTGCCACCCTATACTGTAATGGGGTACCGATACACTAGTGTAATGGTATACCGATACACGGGTGTAGTGGGGTACCGATACACAGGTGTACCTATACACAGGTCGGACGGACGTCGCTCAGAATAATGCGAGGCTCTTTCAAGGGTTTGCCGGACGTGCCCGTAGCTTGCGTGGAGATCTTCACGATGTAACGCTTGCCGACCTCCAATTGGCGGGTGTAATCATTCGGATTCTCTGTGAGTAGATTGGGAGTAGTGTTTCCACGTAGTTTCCCCGGTTTTACTTTCTTTGCCATACGTTTCATGGTATTAAAAGGTGAATACTAAAAACTTGTTTCCGACCGCACGTACACAAACAAGGCGTGAGCCACTGTCAGCTTATCCATCAGCCGGGTCTTCGCATTACCCATATCGCAGATAAGCAACAGTGCTCACGCCACATTCATATACAGAGGTCGTCCGCAGTTCCGTAAAAACCGGAAGAGGGGGACTCACTATAAACAAAGGACATGGGCGTTTGTTGCTATCATCTCTGCGACATCATTCAAAGTTGCGAAGTTCGGCTGATGCGAGATGATATTCCTAAACGCTTTCCGTTTCCATACGTCATCGCCTCCACCGCAGCGGAGGCAATCGCAAAGATAGGAAAATGCACCGGCTTATCAAACGATTGCGTAACATTTTCATGACAAAGGTATGGCAGTATTCACTGTAATGCAAGGATGACCGATGGACAATTCGATGGACAATCTCTATTCAGGGGGGATACGGCAAATGGAGTAAAACAAGTAGTTATCGCACTTCACAATAACATGTAAAACAGCAATTTAAATAGGTTTATGCTGCAAAATACTGACTACTGCTTTGGGGATATTCCCGATATTAAAGGTATATAAAATAAAAGAAGGTGTATAAAAACCTTATACACCTTCTTGCTGATTAACTCTATTTTAAAGAATCGTTATAGCGTTTGTTTTACTTCCACTTCCTGATAAGATTCGATGATATCACCTTCCTTAATATCATTGTAGTTCTGCAAACTGATACCACATTCAAAGTTGGTAGCTACCTCTTTCACATCATCTTTGAAACGCTTCAAAGCATTGATTTCACCTGTAAAGATAACGATACCGTCACGAATCAAACGAGCCTTATCGGAACGTTTCACCTTACCTTCTTTCACCATAGCTCCGGCAACCGTACCCACCTTAGTAATGTGGAATACTTCACGAACCTCGATGGTAGCAGTGACTTCTTCCTTCATTTCAGGAGCAAGCATACCTTCCATTGCGGCCTTCACCTCTTCAATTGCGTCATAGATGATAGAATACAAGCGTATATCCACACCTTCCTGCTCTGCAAATCTACGTGCCGATGCAGACGGACGAACCTGGAAGCCAATAATAATCGCATCGGAAGCAGCAGCCAGTGTTACATCCGATTCGGATATCTGACCGACAGCCTTGTGAATGACATTTACCTGGATCTGTTCTGTAGACAACTTAATCAATGAGTCACTCAATGCCTCGATAGAACCGTCTACGTCACCTTTCACAATTACATTCAATTCCTGGAAGTTACCCAATGCAATACGGCGACCCACTTCATCCAATGTAAGTAATTTCTGAGTACGCAAACCTTGTTCGCGTTGCAACTGCTCACGTTTGTTGGCAATCTCACGTGCTTCCTGTTCTGTTTCTATAACATGGAATGTATCACCGGCGGTAGGTGCACCGTTCAAACCTAGAATCAATACCGGTTCGGATGGTCCAGCTTCTTTAATACGCTGGTTACGTTCATTGAACATAGCCTTGATCTTACCGTAGTTTGTTCCGGCAAGTACAATATCTCCCATCTTCAAAGTACCGTTCGATACCAATACCGTAGCCACATATCCACGTCCCTTATCCAAAGTAGACTCGATGATAGAACCCGTAGCACGGCGTTCCGGATTAGCTTTCAGTTCAAGCAAGTCCGCTTCAAGCAAAACTTTCTCCATCAACTCAGCTACACCAATACCTTTTTTTGCTGAAATATCTTGTGACTGGTATTTACCTCCCCATTCCTCAACAAGGAAATTCATACCTGCCAATTCTTCTTTAATCTTGTCAGGATTAGCTGTCGGTTTATCTACCTTATTTATAGCAAATACGATAGGGACACCCGCAGCCATCGCATGGTTGATCGCCTCTTTTGTCTGTGGCATCACATTATCATCGGCAGCAACTATAATAATCGCAATATCCGTTACTTTCGCACCACGAGCACGCATAGCGGTAAATGCCTCGTGACCCGGAGTATCAAGGAAAGTAATATGACGTCCGTTTTCCATCTTCACATTATAAGCTCCGATATGCTGAGTAATACCTCCGGCTTCACCGGCAATTACATTTGCTTTACGGATATAGTCAAGCAACGATGTCTTACCGTGGTCAACGTGTCCCATTACGGTTACAATCGGTGCACGCGGCTGCAAATCTTCCGGAGCATCTTCATCCTCCGTTATCGCTTCAGCTACGTCCGCACTTACATACTCAGTCTTGAAGCCAAATTCATCAGCAACCAAGTTGATTGTTTCCGCATCCAAACGCTGATTGATAGATACCATGATACCGACACTCATACAAGTACCGATAACCTGATTGACAGAGATGTTCATCATGCTGGCCAACTCGTTTGCCGTAACAAACTCCGTCAGCTTCAACACTTTGCTTTCCGCCATTTCCTGATCTTCCAACTCCTGTTGACGGTTGAAAGCTGTTTCACGTTTCTCTTTACGATATTTGGATGCTTTATTCTTTCCTTTAGTCGTCAGACGAGCCAAAGTTTCTTTTACCTGCTTAGCTACATCTTCATCACTTACCTCAACTTTCGGTAATGGTTTCTTAAAGCGGTTATTGCCTTGATTGTTATGCTGTTTATTCCCTCCGCCTTGATTATTGTTTTTCTTCTCACTGTTCGGAGTAGGGCGGGAAATATTAGAAGTCGTTATATTATTTATATCAACTTTTTCCTTATTGATACGACTACGTTTCTTTTTCTTTTTAGCTTCATCATCCGGACCGACCGCTTTCGACGTTTTCTCGTCAACTTTACGTATTTCCTTGATAATGGCGTCTTTCATCTGTTTCTTTTGTTCCTGACGCTGCTTATCTTTTTCCTCTCTTTCCTTACGCTTTTCTTCTTTGCTTTTTTTCTTAGGACGAGTCGACTGATTCAATGCATCCAAATCTATTTGTCCGATTACATTTATTTTCGAAACAAACTCGGTTGGACGGATTTTAAATACTTCATCAGATTCATTTGCATCGGCTTGCTTTACTTCTTCCACAGTTTCCGGTTTTTCTTCTTTATCTATATTCTTTTCTATCTCTTCTTTTATTTCCACAACCGATGCAGGTGCAACTTCTTCTTTCTTCTCTTCCACAGGGATTTCGACAGGAGTTTCAACAACTTTCGGAATCTCAACTTCCGGTAACTCGACCTTAGGCGCTTCCACTTTTTCGGGAGTTTCCACTTTTGGAGCAATAACCTCTTCCTTCACCACCACCGGTTCAGGTTTTTCCACTACCGGAATGATAACAGGCTCTTCTACTACTTGTTTTTCTTCTTTTAACGGAGCAGGTTCGGGTTTCAGCTCTACAGGTCTTTCTACCACTTTTTCCTCTACTTTTTTCTCTTCTGCCTTCGGAGCAACCGGTTTTTCCGGTTTTTTATTCAGATTGTTCAAATCTATTTTCCCCACAGGCTTGAACTTCGGACGTGCGTCTTCCGGGACAACGGTCTTTATCAGATCTTCTGTTTTTCCCTTATCCGCCTTTTTCTTTTCATCATACCCTTCAATAGCGATAGTCGCTTTATTCCTATCTTTATTTTGACGTTCCTGAATGAACTTATCCGATTCAATACGCAAATTCTTATCCTTGCTAAACTCTTTCACGAGTAAAGCATATTGTTCTTCGGTTATTTTCGTATTCGGGTTAGCCTCAATGGCATGACCCTTCTTTTGCAGGAACTCAACTACCGTCGCTATTCCTACATTCAAATCTCTTGTAACTTTGTTTAGCCTAATCGTCATACTTTCTTTTTAAATGAATAATGAAGAATAAAAATGATAAAGAACTACGTCCGTTTCCTCTATTCTTCAAATTCTGCTTTCAAAATACGCAACACTTCATCTACCGTGTTTTCTTCCAAATCCGCTTTTTCAATCAACATCTCACGCGGAGCGTTCAGCACAGCCTTAGCCGTATCAATGCCAATAGCTTTAATCGCATTGATTACCCATTCGTCGATTTCATCTTTGAATTCATCCAAATAGATATCTTCATCCTCCGTACCAGCTTCCAATTCGCGGAATACATCAATAGTATATTCGGTAAGCATACTTGCCAGTTTGATATTCATACCGCTCTTACCGATAGCCAAAGACACTTCTTCCGGTTTCAAGAACACTTCCGCCTTACGTTCTTCTTCATTCAAACGGATAGACGAAACTTTCGCCGGACTCAACGCACGCTGAATAAACAGCTGTGTATTAGATGTGTAATTTATCACATCAATGTTTTCATTACGAAGTTCGCGGACAATACCGTGGATACGAGAACCTTTCACACCAACACATGCACCTACCGGATCAATTCTCTCATCATAAGACTCCACTGCTATCTTCGCACGTTCACCCGGAATACGGGCAATCTTTTTAATCGTAATCAAACCGTCATTAATTTCCGGTACTTCCATTTCAAACAATCGTTGCAAGAAAACCGGAGATATACGTGACAAGATAATTTTCGGATTATTATTCAGATTATCCACACGTGCAACTACTGCCCGTGCAGTTTCTCCCTTGCGATAAAAGTCACTGGGAATCTGTTCGGTCTTCGGAAGAAGCAACTCATTACCTTCATCATCCAGCAACAATATTTCCTTTTTCCAAATCTGATATACTTCAGCATTTATAATTGTTCCGACTTTATCTATATATTTATTATAGAGGCTATCCTTTTCCAATTCCAAAATCTTCGAAGCCAACGTCTGGCGAAGGTTCAAAATAGCACGACGTCCGAATTTAGAGAAAATAACTTCATCAGTCACCTCTTCACCTTCTTCATAAGAAGCATCGATTTTTTGCGCTTCGCTCAATGCTATCTGCATATTCGGGTTAGTCAGTTCGTCATCTGCCACTACCGTACGGTTACGCCATATTTCAAAGTCTCCTTTATCCGGGTTCACAATCACGTCATAATTTTCATCCGTGCCAAACATTTTGGCAATCACGCTACGGAATGACTCTTCCAACACACTGACCATGGTGGTCCTGTCGATATTTTTTAATTCCTTAAATTCCGAAAACGTATCAACCAAACTGATTGTCTCTTCTTTCTTGGCCATAATTATTTAAAACTAATTAAGTATTTAGTGTATTTTATATCATCGTACGCAAAAGGTACATCCTCTTCTATCGTTTTAGGGCGTTTCGCTCCTTCCAGGCGAACCTTTTTCTGCAATGCCACCACGAATTGATTTTCGTCGGCGTCTTTAAGAATTCCGGTAAATTTCTCTCCCTTCTTTGTAAGCACTTCCACCTCACAACCAATATGGATACGATACTGTTGCAATACTTTAAAAGGTTGTCCGATACCGGCCGAACCGACTTCTAATTCAAAATCTTCTTGCTCACGGTCGAGCTTTGATTCGATAAAACGGCTTAACTCCACACAATCTTCAATCCAGACACCTTCGGCATGATCTATCTCAACTGTAATCTTATCGTCAGGACTGACGTTTACATCTACCAAAAAGTAATCTTTTCCTTGAAGCCACTCTTCAACAATGTTAGTAACTGTTCCTTTTTCTATCATTTATTCACTATTAAGAACAAAAAAAGGGCTTAATCGCCCCTCACCTCTCATCCATTTCGAGCGCAAATATACAAATAATACTTTCGCTAACAAAATATTAATAACTTTTTTATTAGATTTGCAGCTATAAATCAACTTTCTAACGAAAATATTATGCCGAAAAACCATTTGAATACCAACAAGCAGTTCATGATAGGTAACGGAATACTCGCTTTCGCTGTCATTTTTGTAGTTGTCATCTTCGTTTACATGAGTTTGCGCCTGAAATCGGAAAAAGAAAATGAAAGACACTTTACCGAAATCTACAATATAGAATTGGTCAAAGGTTTTATCGGAGACTCTATCTCCATCTATATAAACGACAGTCTGTTGATGAATAACAAAATAGCTTCCGACTCCGCAAGATTGACCGTCAAGCGTTTTGCCGATGAAAGTGCTTTATTGGTTGTCGATAATTTTACGGAACAAGTATCGACTTTCAATCTGAGTGAGAAAGGAGGCAATATTCTCCTTCGTAAAGAAAACGGGATGATACTTCAGGAAGGAGAAACGAAATAATTGCAATAGGTTAAAAGCAAATTGCAGACAAGGTATTTATTACTTTCCCTATGTTTTATTTGCCTGCCCCTATCCAAGTCCACCTATGCCAAATATATTCTAACGGTCCTTGTTTATATCTACCTAACCACCACTTACTGAATTTCACTTGTAAAAGGAATGTAAGAAATCCGATTAACAAACTGACCGTATATCCACAATAAGGAGCAAGGTACAGACCAAGTGGAAAATAAATGATTGCTCCTATGACGGACTGGGTTATATAGTTGGTAAGGCTCATCTTTCCATAAAAACGTAGATTATTGACAGCTTGGCTGAATTTCCGGCTTTGGTAAAGTAAAATAAAAGACGAAACCAAGACGAATGTAAATGCTAATTTTTGCCACATATCAAATGCTGTTCCAACAGTTTGCTGTATAATCATGTCATTTGTCATAATAAGCTCTTTCAATGTATATAGAGGGGCAAACGCAATAGCGGATATTATCAAGGTTTTTACCCAAAAACGAAGGTTCTTTTCTGTAGAAACAAAAAGTTGTTGCCTACCTATGTAGAAGCCTAAAAGAAACAATCCGGCAGTTTGAAAAAAACGTCCGGCATTCACAGCCCATAATAAACTGGCTTTTTGTCCCAACGTAATATTGCCCAAAATGAAATCCCAAAAGTTTCCGGTTTTCGTGTATTCCGCCACTTCCGCATACATTTCACCGACTTTAAGGTCGGGCAATTGATGCGCCGGATTTATCAAATTGGCAATATAGTGATACCATTCGACAGGTTGTAACAAAAAAACAATGGCAGTTATAAGAATAGCCTTATCACTCCAATTTCGAGTAAAGAACAACACAAGTCCGACTATCACAAACAACAATAAAACATCTCCTGCAGGGAAAAAGGCTGCATTTAATGTAGCAAAGCCAATTAACAATACCAATCGCCATAGAAAGCGATAGCCAAAATCCTTACCTAGTTTCCTTTGATTGTTACATTGAATATAGAATGTAAATCCGAATAGAAGTGCAAAGATCGCATAGGCTTTTCCGGCAAAAAGAGTAAAGATTCCGTTAAATACTCCCAAATCTAATACATTAAGCCAATTGGGAGAATTTGCCGGATAGACCGGAAAAATGAAATGCTCCAAGTTGTGAACCAAAATAATAGCCATTACAGCAAAGCCACGTAAAGCATCCACAACCTCAATACGAGTTTCTTTGTTTATTAGTTGTCCCATGAATTATTTGTTTTGTAATATCTTAACTCGTTTATTCATCTGTTTTTCAAAGTAATAATAGGAATGCAGGCTATAAAACAACCGTGCAGAAAAGAACCGGGATAGAGATGTACCATGTGGTATTCCGCATAAGACAGCAGTACAAAAAGGTGTGTCATATAAAAACTGTAACCAATCTCTCCCCCTAAAGTCTTTCTATATTTTACCTATACATTTAGAAACCAAACTGAATGCTGCAAAGATAAGAAAAGTGTGTTCATAAAACACATCAAATGGTGTATATTTAACCGGTAGATAAAAAACGAGAAGGAACTTTCATAGATAGCTAAATTGTATTTATAACATACGGTCGATTGATGATAAACGATAGGAGTTTGTAATCAATCGACCGTATGCTTGTTTGCAATCGTCCGTATGATTTTTTTAAACATCAAGACAGTTTTATAAATCGCCTAAGGGAGCGTTGGCTAACACACAAGGGGGCGTTGACTAACGCTCAAGGGAGCGACAGCTTACGCCTAAGGGAGCGTAAGTCATCACTCCCTTAGGCGTTATCGGCTTATTTATTCTGCTATTTCGCTATTATTTATTTTTATTTGACTTGCCTTCACCTTATCACCATTTACCCCTTTACGCTTGATTTATAACCAATTAAAGTGAAGGCACTTTTTTCAAAGAATAATTTAGCCGGGAAAGTCATCAATTTCAAACGAACAGTCTATATGAAGCAATATAATCAATCGTTCGTTCCTTATTTTACCATAATTGAGACCGGCAAGCAGTTTATCCGAGCTGAAATAAGACAGTAAAGTTTTTACAAATAGAGCCTCATGATCTGCATAATTGTCCGACGGATATTTCCCGTCACATACTCTTTTTCCATTGCTTTTTCCAAAGAAACCGGAGCCGGAAGTAAGGGAAATACTGCCTGAAAACCATAATCATTCAATAAATCAACATCTTCCACACTTCCACCGATAGCTATTACCGGAATGCCTTGGCGACGTGCCACATCCAATACACCGGCAGGAGTTTTGCCCATCATTGTCTGCCTATCCAATTTTCCCTCTCCGGTAATAATCAAATCAGCACCACAAACAACCTGTTCAAAGTTTAGAGCATCCAAAATCATACGCACACCGGATTTCAGTTCCGCATCCAGAAATGCGAGAAAAGCTCCGCCCATCCCTCCGGCAGCTCCTGCACCGGGAGTTTGGTCTACATTTTCACCCGTCTGTTCTTTGATAATATCAGAGAAATGCTTCATTCCCGCATCCAACGCCCGAACCATCTCCGCATCTGCACCCTTTTGAGGAGCAAAGACGCAGGCTGCGCCATGTTCTCCGGAGAAAGGATTATTGACGTCACAAGCTACAATAAAATGCGCATTCTTCACTTGGGGTAACACATTTGTGCTATCAATCTTATCAATATCTTTTAAGGTCGCCCCCACCGCAGCAAGTTCTTCATCTTCTCTATTAAGAAAACGATACCCCAATGCCTGCAACATTCCCGTTCCGGCATCATTCGTAGCACTACCACCTATGCCTATAAGGAATTTAGTACATCCTCTTCCCAAGGCATCCTTAATCAATTCTCCCGTACCGAAAGTAGTTGTAATCATAGGATTACGCTCTGAAGAAGAAAGTAATGTCAGTCCGCTTGCCGATGCCATTTCCATCACAGCAGTCTGCCCGTCTCCCAATATACCATAGTCGGCAATGACCGGCCTCATCAGAGGGTCATGCACAGTACAGGAAACAATAGAGCCGTTCATCGCCGCTACCAACGCATCCACCGTACCTTCTCCCCCGTCTGCAACAGGCACTTCAACCACTTCACATCCGGGCAACACTTCCCGAATAGCAGAGGCCACACTCCCTGCCACTTCCACAGAAGAGAGCGAACCTTTAAAAGAATCTGCCGCAACAACTATTTTTCGTAAAGGCTTCATATTTCAGTTCTATATTTTCTAAGTTCTTCCCGCAAAGCTAACGCCTTACCATCTGTCAGTTTGTTCAATAATGCCCAAAAGCGTTCTCCATGATTCATCTCTTTCGTGTGGGATAATTCATGCAGTAAAACATAATCTACCAGATGAGAAGGTAAAAGTAAAAGGTAATAAGAAAGATTGATATGTTTCTTTGCCGAACAACTACCCCAACGCCCTTTACTGGAATTGATACGAACCTGCTCAAACGGCAAACCGAATTTATCCGACAATTCTTGCAATCGTAGTGGCAACACACTCTTCGCATTTCTACGTAAAGCCTCTTCTATCACCTTATACAACCATGTTTGCAACTGCTCATCATCAAAGTCTGCCGACAGCGGACAAACAATTTGTAAGACTCCTAACCGGGAATGTGCCAAAAACTTCGGATGTGTTCCGCTCACCAATGAGAGCTTAAAAAATGGTGTATCTATCTTATAAGAAAGGTCTATCCGTTTCCTTTCCACCTTTTTCTTATCCCCTTCCAAACGGACACGATACTTTTCAACCACCGACAGAATCTCTCTCTTACTTACACCGGGAGGCACAGTAATACAAATGCCTTCCGTACGTGTACGTAAGATAATATGCCGTGCACGCGGATTAACCTTTATAATCAACCGTCCCAGCTGTTCGTCTATCCATTCTTTTTCCTGCATCATACCAATCAGTCGGATTACAAATGCAAAGATATAAATATAACCGTTCGGTAGCAGCGAACCACCTGTTTTAAAAACGAACAATTTGTCCGATAATGAACAGATAGATTTAACAAATAATCGCTAAATATCAACAGATTATCTTTTCGGCATATCTCTTGTACTTTATTTTTTCAGTGAAGTGCAACTTTTTAACGGTTGGCTGCGTCTAATTAATAAAGAACAATCAAATAATACGCTTATGAACACTACTTTTAAAAATCTGGCTTATACAGCCCTTGCCGTCACTCTTTTAATGCCAACAATTACTGCTTGTGCACAAAAAGGTATTAAAGCCAGCAAAAATTACATTACCAAAGACGTAAAAGTATCCGAATTCAATGCAATCGAACTTTTAGGAAGTCCGGACATTGTTTATACACAAAACAATGACGGCAAAACAAGTGTGGAGATATATGGTTCCGACAACTTGGTAGATTTACTTGAAGTGAGCGTTCAAAAGAATACGCTTGTGGTAAAGTTCAAACCAAATTCTTCTTATTACGGAGAAAGCCGGTTAGAGGTAAGAGCCACCAGCCCGTCTCTTAACAGAGCAACATTAAAAGGTTCAGGAGATGTAAAGCTAAACAGCGACATCACCTCCGATAATCTTGAAATCAACCTGCAAGGATCGGGAGATATTAAAAGTAATGGAAATATATTTTGCAAAAGAACATTAAAAACGATGTTACAAGGTTCAGGAGACATTGATCTTTATAAAAACGTCCAATGCTCGGTTGCAACGGTCACACTGCAAGGTTCAGGGGACATAAAGATACAAAACATGACAGCCTCCTCCGGCAGCATCAAACTACAGGGATCAGGAGATATTGATGTAAAAGAATACTGCAAATCCGGAGAGCTGACTGTAGGATTACAAGGATCAGGAGATGTAAAGATTAAAAATATCGAAAGCACATCAACAAATGCCGAGTTAAGCGGTTCAGGAGATATGGAATTATCGGGCGATACACAAACGGCAGTTTTAACACTTAACAATTCAGGAAATATTAGAGCCGACAAGATGAAAGCCCAAACCGTAAAAGCGACTGTAAAAGGTTCGGGAGATATAACTTGCTATGCAACGGAAGAACTTGTCGGAAATGTTTTGGGAAGTGGAAGTATCCGATATAAAGGAGAACCAAAAGTCCAAAGCACCTCAAAGATTAAACCTTTATAAAATAAATACTCTCTCTAATTAAGAAAAGGCAGCCATCCGTGACGGACAGCTGCCTTTTGCTCACACTAAAACTTTGTTATCTAAAACTCTACCTCATTACCTTATAGACAACTCCATTTACTTTAACAACATATATTCCTTGACCTAAAGCAACATGATATTGATTCATTGCCTGAACTTTATCTACCAAAACACCGGCAACTGTATATACCTCAACGGCTGCTTCTCCTTCAAATTCAACTTGGATGCCGTCTTCAACAGAGAACATACGAACACCTGCTACCGCTTCATCAATCCCGTCAGCTCCGCTAACCGTCAATGTATATGTAGCAGTTGCAGCAGCAAATTTACTAGTTGCAGCAGCAGAAGCAGTGATTGTTGTTGTTCCTGCACCTACAATCATAACCAAACCGGTAGCATCAACAGTAGCAACAGCTACGTCAGAACTTGTATAAGTAGCTTCTGCATCCGTATTGCTTGTCAGCTCGTTAGTAAATGCCTCATCACCTACGTTCTTTGATATAGTTGTAGTTGCATATTCAAAAGTAGGAGTAGCCAAACTTACAGTCAAAGTATAAGAAACTTCTATTGAATTAAATTCTTCAGTTGCTGTTGTAGTAGCTTTAATAGTAGTTTCACCTGCACCTACAATTGTTACTAATCCTTCTGCATTTACAGTAGCAACACCTTCGTCAGAACTGCTATAAGTAATTTCTACGTTATCTGTATTGGTTATTGCATTTGTAAAGGCTTCATCACCACAAACCTTTGTTACAGTTTCTTCTGCAAAAGAAACAACAGGATCTCTCGCTTCTATAGAACCAATCACTAATATTTTAGAGAAAGTTTTCCATGTATCTGCAGCTTTATATTTATCTACAGAACCTTCCGGCACATATAAAGTACAACCAGCAGGAGCTCCATTAATAGATTCTACAATCATATTCCCATCTTCATCATAAACCCAAGTGTTATTCTCATAATCATATTTATACTGTATACCAAACATTCCATATACACCTTCATTTATACTAGCCGGATCCGCAATATCACAAGTAAAAGAGATTAGAGCATCATTACCTTCAAGAGCATTCTCTGCAATCCATACCATTGTCGGTGATAAAGTAATTTTTTTCAATTCTTCATTTCGAGAGATTCCTGAACCATCTATCTTCGCCAACGTTGTATTTGCAAAATCTATTTCTTTCAATTTTGTACCACTAAATGCAAGATAATCAACTTGTATAATGTCTCTAGGAAATACAATATTTGTTATAGTTGCATTATTATAAAATGCTTGGCTAGGAATATGATTAGGCTCATACTCCGTATTTTCATCCCCATAAGAATAAGTACCGTCAGCACCTGTATATGTGACAATACTTGTTTCTGCAATATCCAACTTCTCTAAAACAGGTAACTGATCACGCATGAATTTAAAATCCACAGCATTGATTTCTCCCTTAACAGTAAGTTCTTTTAATGCAGTACGATCTGCTTCGTCAATTTTCGTAGCAAGTGTTCCGGCAGCACCGGTTGCCAAATCTACAGTCTTTGTTTGTCCAAAAGTAAAGGCGGAAATAAATAACATTCCGACCAATAGTAAATTCTTTTTCATAATACTAAATTTTAAGATTGAATAATTATATCTTCCGTAAACCGGTTTGCAGATTCCGGTTTACAGAGTGAGTTAATTCTTTTTATTTTACCATGATTTTCTTTACTGTAGTAAGTCCGTCTTTAGACAGATGTACAAAGTAAACTCCTCTAGCCCAGCCTGAGACAGGAATAGTTATTTGTCCTACAGTCATAAAATCATTCCATATCATTGTTCCGGATATGTTATAAACTGCAACCTGAGTATTTTCAGATGCTACAATGTTTAACATGTCACTGACCGGATTCGGGAATGCAAGAGTTTGCATTTCATCAAACTTGATACTCTCATTAGAAACCGGCCTTTCACCAGCTAAAATCGATTTTCCCGGATTCTGATTATAGCCGAATTCATTGACTGTGAAATAAGAGCCATCTTCTGAAACTGTTATTTCAAACCATCCATATAAAGTTTTACCTAAATACTCAAACGAAAGTCCGGCATAAGCAGTCTTACCACGCCAATCGGTAAATTTACGAGTTGCAATATCTAATTGATCAGGATAATCTCCGGGAACCACCCAATTAGAGTTGGGTCCAATCTCTGTTCCTTCCATTAAAGGTTCTATATTCCTTGTGTCTTTTATACATACCATCGGTTTCATATAGGTCTCCAGTTTCAAGTGCTTTGTTGCATATTCCCAAGCACCATAACCGGTAGCATAAGTTAAAACATCAGGAATGGTAAAGTTTGTCCATGCTCCGTAAGAACCTCCGGCTCCCACTCCCACCGTACCAACAACAATCTTATATGGATCTAAGAATCTAAACTCTATTGAAGTAGACAAATTTGAAATATCGTCTTTTGTAAATACTTCAGGTTTAACGGTCAATGAGGCCATCGTTATATCTTTGGCGTTATGGCTCTCAGCCTTTCCTTCAAAAGATAAAACAGCTTGCTGGTCGGAAATAACTTTTAAGTGTGGAGTCAATCCCTTAGGTGCCTTGAATGTATAATCAGTACCCTCTGCCAATTCTCCAGTTTTACCAAACGTATTATCACCCATTATTGCAATATTAATTGTCTGGGTAATAGCTCCGTTATTCGTTTCCGGGTCTTCAGTCACCGTGGTTGTACCAAATACAAGTTCTGCTTTTAACTGCTCAGCACCTTTTTGACCGGCTACGATATCAGCGCCTGGTTCTTCATTAAAGGCATAATCCAATAAAGTAAACGATTTTCCATCAGCAGCTACCGAAATTTTCATCCAACCATATAATACATCACCGGAAGTTATTCCTTGGAATTGAATACCGACAAATGCTAATTGACCTTTCCAGCTTTCATATCCTTTAGAAACTAAAGTTCCTAAATTAGGATAAGTAGTTATACCAGTTGTCCATTTAGAAGATTTACCTATTTTATCTCCATATTTCACAACACCCAAATTGGTTCTACCAGTTCCGGCCATCTGTTTTCCATATGATTCAATATATAAGTTGCCATAATAACTACCTGAATTAGAGTTCCACATTAAACCGAAATCTGAATTCTCAAACCTGTCATCAAGTTGTATAAATTCCCAACCATAAGATGAAGAAATAGTAACATCAGCACAATCGACATATTTTATTCCGTAAGGTGCTCTACACTCCAATGTTAAAGGCAGTTTACAAGAATAAAGTTCCCCGCTTTCAAGCATACTATTTTTAAAAGTAACAGTAAACTTAATATCCTTATCATGAGTAGCAGCTTTACCTTCAAAAGTCATAACCAATTTCGTATCATCCACTCTTACAACTTTAGGAGTTAAACCAGCCGGAAGATTTTCAGTAGTAAAGTCTGTCTCATATGCAAATGTTTTATTAGCAAGCTTTCCATTGATTAATGTAAATTCAAATTTACCATCAAAAGAACCGTCATTAGCAGATGCTTCCAATATATCACCACGACTAGAAAGAGAAATACGCTTCATGTTTTCATCACTAAAGAATACTTTATTGCGTGTATCTTCTGACCACAATGTCACACGTGCCGGATGATCCAATGCATCTAACATTCTTTCTACCTGTCCTTTAGTATACATTGAAGTACGTTCATAAGAGTAATTCATGTAGTTTGTCCAATTCGTCAATTCACCTTCACAGTTCAAATCGTCCGGTCCCATTAAAGGTCTGTCGGCTTTAGGCGTATCATCCACCCAATCTCCCGGATTAGGTTCTCCCTTAGCATTCGGATTACAACCATCCGGCCAGCGACCACCATTATCATCAAATGTATGTGCCAAATTAAAAAAGTGACCAAACTCATGTGTCAATACTCGACGGAAATTTTCATCTGTATTTGTTCCTATATATGCTCCATTATAAACAACACGAGCAATATTCTCTTCCATCATTTCAACATCCGGATACCAAGACACACCGGAATTATTAGTTTCACCATCAGCATAAAGATCATTCATAATATACACGTTCATATATTTATGATTATCCCAAGCATATAATGCCATGCGAGGCGCATAATAATTTCCAAACCCACTTTCCAGACGATGATAAGTGATACCGGTAGTAGCTTCTCCATTAGGACCGATTTCCGCCAATTTGAATGTTATCTTCATATCAGCTTGCAGCTTATCAAAATCAGGATTATCATCTCCTGTATTGGCTGTTATTCCTTGAAAATCCTCATTTGTTTTTCTCAATGCATCTTTGATAATCTCATCATTAAGTGTAAGCCCATTAAATTTCTCTCCAAAAACATGGAATACAACGGGAATTACATAAGAATCCGGACGTTCGGATGCCTTCCTTGTTTTATGAGGACGATTATACCTTTCCAAAGCTTCCGGATGAGCTTCAAAGAATTCATGGATCTGTTCGTGTGCACGACAAGGTAACGGTGCTCCCGGCACATACCCCGGTACATTTTGTGCTAATGCACCCAAAGTACTCGACAAGCACATGAATGCAATTAAACAAGCTTTTCTGTTTTTCATTACTAAAAATTTTGGTTATTTATTAAGTTATTGTTCTGGTGGTAAATATCCTTTGAATACTAATTCAAAAGTTGATTTACCTTTTTCTATTTTATAATTTAAAAAGTATGCAGTGACAGTCTTATAACCATTCCATTCCTTTTGAGAAAGTGCCTTTAATAGTTCATTCGTCATTTCATCCATCAACATTCGGTCTTGAACTTCTCCTTTCGTCTTACCTAAAACTAGCTCTCCTCTTAACTCAAATGTATTAAAAGCATAAGAACGATGCTCTATGACTTTCATATTCTTAAGTTTAGCAAGTTTTTGAATTTCACGATAAAGTTCCTTATGATTCTTTGCGGAAATATTATCTGCATAATCCTCAGAAATAGTACGGTCTGTAAACTCTTCCTCTTTCTTTTTCAACTCATCCATAAAATCCACAAATTCTTGTCCTAAGACTTTATCTTCCCTGAGTCGTTTTACAAGTGCTTTATAATTCTCCGCATTACCGGTCTGAATGGTCTTAAATAATTCCTGCATGATTTCAAGATGCTGTTCATACATAAAACGATACATCACGTATGAATAAGTATAAATCTGCGATCCTAGTTCATAACCAGAGTTTAACAATGAGTCCAAAGAAATACGTTCAGTTCTTTCAGACGGCAAGCGCTTCAACATGACCTTTCTTGTTGGCACTCCATCCGCTCGAGTACTTCCTGCCTGGAACTCGGCACCTCCTTCCTCTACCCAAGTTAAACCACTTCCTTCGTACAAAGGGCCTTCCCCCCATTCTCCCGGGCATAGATAACGTCCCTGTAAATAATGGGTAAATTCATGTCGGAATAACTCCTCCAGTGTGTAAATACTTTCACTGGGAGTACGTTCCCAAGTAAAGAATTTACCCCAGCTTTCAATGTAAATTCCTCCATTATCCGTATCTACTTCATTAAGAAACCAATTATATTGGTATTCTTCCGGAGAGTTAAAAATAGAAGCCACAAGCTGATCGTCCTTACGTCCAAATCCGTCAATCGGAGTATCCCGCATTACAAGTCTCAAAAACTGATCTTTTACTTCTTTTGTAGCCCAATATAATAGCTGTACCTTCTTAGGATCAACCTTATCACCTGTATTAAATACCAATGTGCTATCTTCAAAATAATACCAATTAGGAAGTAAAGCAGCTTCTACATCTTTACGCACTTGCTTCATATCCATCGCTTTCAGTTCATCCTCAAAGTAATAATCCATATTCTTTATAGCCTCAATCCAAGGACGTGAACAATAAGGATAAGTCTCCAAAGTGTTTTTCAGGAAAGCAAGTTGCTGTTTATCGCCCAACATTCTTCCCGTATGATCACCCACCCAACGAACCGCATGCACGAATAATTTGCTGTTTTTACCCGTCAGATTATTTTTATACAAAGCTAATTTTGACAGTTCTTCTACATAAGTATCTATATGACCATAAAACTGACTTTTATCCGGATGCCGATAATCTTTATATCTATCCGTACATAAAGCATAATCTATGCCATCTCCCAAGCGAAGCATTGCCGAAATTTTAGAAGAATCATTTGCATACACAGTCCTATTATCATTAAAACGACGAACTAAGGAGGATATCTTCTCAATTACTCCAACACTTGTAATACCACTTCCCATCAAAGCTCCCACCGAATAAATCACCTTATCCTGTACAGAGTTACCGGAATCACCCCAACTAAAAGCCGGATTATCTATGATTGATTCTAAAGCAGGAATTAATTTTTCTTTATACTCCCAACTGGCAATCGTGTCTAATGCACTACTAAAGAAAGCACGATAAAATCCGGCACGAAGTATTTCCGTGTATTTACATATGCCCTTATCATCATCTTTATTAAAAGCTCTGCCTGCATTTTCCAACTCTGAGATTAAAGCATCCATCAATTCATTATTCAGATAAAAGGCTTTCGTTCCCTGGTTCATTTTAAACAAATCAGAAATATTATAAGCACTTTTCATCTCACGAATCGTCTCCATCGCTTTCTCTACTCCCATCTCACTTAATTGTAACATGGTAAAAGTAGGACCTACAATATTTCCCGATTCATCTGCTGCATATACCGGACTGTCAATGGAAGGTATATAATCCGAATCTACCTTTGCTGTATCATTTACAAGGCTATCCACCGTACAAATATCACTAGCATGGCACAAAAAGAGATTACCGACTAATAGGAAAGCCGTAAATAAAGTATATCTCAAATATTTATTACTTATTCTTTCCATAATCTTTATATAACATTAGAAGATGCGCAGAAGACCAGCTGAAATGAGGTGCTTTTAATTGCTCACCTGTATGTGTTCCATAATTTTCATGTATTGCTCCATTACCTTTTAAACCCTGCAACCTGTCAAAAACTTGGCGGGTATATTTATCTGCTTCTTCTACATAACCGTATTTTCTTAATCCGGAAATAGCAAAATAAGTCTGATCTAACCATATCGGTCCTCTCCAATAACCTTTAGGCATAAATTTAGGATTATCCGCAGCTACAGTCGGGAAAGGAATATATGTCGAGAATTTTGCAGTATCAGTAAATAATTTCATGGCACTTTCCATCTGCTCTTTACTCGCAATACCTGTCCAAAAAGGTATATATGCTTCACTTCCTTCCTCTTCTACAAACTTTCCATTTAATTTTCTATCAAAGAAGAATCCCAAATCTTTATCATAAAAATAAGCACTGATCTCTTGTGTATAGTCAGGTTCATTGAAAGGTTGCTCCGCAATCACTGCCAAATCTCTCAAGATCGAATATTCATAAGCAAGAAAGGCATTCAAATCGACAGACTCCTGGTCAAAGCTCCAGGCTGTTTCACTATTCTTCACCATTTCTGCATCATCAAAACGAATCGCATTATCCATCCCACTTTCCCAAGCTGCTGCTTCCAATGTACCATCTACAGAACCAAATTCACAGATTCCATTCGAATCATGGTCACGGTCAGTATACCACCAACGATAATAATTCAGCAACTGAGGATACATTTCTTTAACAAATGACGTATCTGACGTTTCCTTAAATATTTCATTCACTGCCCATGCTGCTAATGGAGGTTTACTGTCGCGTGCATTATTTTCCCGAATATCCGGATAAATACAATCAATGATCATTCCATTATCCAACTGATAGTCAAACATCGCACGAACCTGATTCTTTGCTAACTCCGGAGCAAAACTTGCCAAAGCAACAGCATGCTTCCATGAATCCCAAGCCCAAAAGCCCATAAAATATCCCACAGCATGAGAAGGGACAACACCATCATGCAATAGGCCACCTTTACTACTTCTCCAGTTTGCAATTAGAGTAACAACCGCTTTAACAGCTATTCTATTATATTCTTTCGGCATATCCGGCCTCAAAACATTCTTTAAATAATTATCCCAACATTGATAATGTTTATCAATATATTTAGTTGGCTGTGATTGTATATCTTTAATCGCATTGACATCAAAGACCTGTCCTTTCGGATTGTTCAAAAAAGATATTACCACATAAAAATGCTTTCCTTTCGGAGTAGTGGCTTCATATCCACCATCATAAATACGGATCTTTGTATCTTCAGGAAAAGTAAGTAAACACTGGTCACCGGAAGGTAAAGAAAACGTATATGAATTATTCATAACATTCTGAGAGACCTTATCAGCCAATACTTGACCATAAAAGCACAAAGGTTTATTGTCTTCCGATGTACATTCCAACAATGCATTAGATTTATCTACAAAAAGTAAACGTTGCGCAATTGTACCTGCATCCGAAAATGACTTCATATATAACTCTCCCGGGAAATAGCTTACAGAATCCGGATGAAAAACAGCATCCATATGTCCTGCAAACCCAACAGATACCAATGACGGAGAAAGCCAATACCGACTCTCTAAATTAAATGGTCCGCAAAAGCCATTTACCCATTGTTCTTTCTGAGGAATAGTGAATCCCATCCATGATCCCTGATCAGAGAACCAACCACGACAATAAGTTGAATCACTGGGAGTATAAGATATATCCAATATATCTCCATACTCATGTACTAATGAAGAACGTTCTTTATGACTGCAATCAGAGCAATAATTAAAAAGTGCAATTATTACAACGATTAGACAAGTTGCTACTATATATTTTCTCATAGTTACTATTTTTATAATTAAAACCATCTCTGACGAGCTTGTTCATCTATTCTTTGGGAAGCATTTATCGGTTGTATCGTAAAACTGTATTTCCTGGCTTCAGGGGTAATGGTATATTCAGGATGTACTTGAGCACCCCAACTATTATCTCCTCCAACTCCCATTTGCAACAAATCAATGTTTACCCAAACCAGATCTTCTTTTTCTACACTTCCGCCATGCTTACGTTGCACACTGAAAGGAACATATTCTATGGCATCCATTTTAAAGTTCCATGCGCTTACACTCAACGGTTGCGTACCTACGATGAGTAAACCGCTTCCATCTTTATCACAAAGAGACATCCAACGTGTATCACATTTATTCGCTGTTTCTTGTGCACGGACATACGGATGGAATTGTTCCCAAACGCTTGCCTGATACAGACCTATTGCAGCCGACATCTTACGATCTGCATAATTCTCATGCGGTCCTCGCCCGAACCAAGTCATCCTGTCATATTCTTGCGGCATAATCATACGCATTCCAAAGCGAGGCATTTCCGGCAATTCTTTAGAACCCGGGATGAATGACATTTCCACTTTGATCACTCCACTTCCCAATATCCGGTAGTTCATTTCGAGATAAGCATCTTGCTCATCCAAACGATATTCTGCTATCACATCTGCCGAGAAATTATCAGATGCAGGCAACATATCTATCTTTACCAGTTTTGCTCTATCCATTGTTCCTTTCCATTGAGCACAACGTACCGGGGTGCCATTAGGAACATCATTATCAGTCAAGCCTCTCCAGAAATTAGGTTGGAAACCTGCTTTAAGCATTTCTCTATCACCATATTTTAATGAAGTCATTTCACCCGACTCTGTCGAGAAATTAACAGTGAACAGATTATTTCTAATTACAATCTCATCATTTATACGAGACGTCTCCAATTTCTCCTTTACTACTTGTTTTGCCAATTCAACCTTTTCTATCGGAAGCTCCCACTGATCCATAGCTACCACAAAATCTTTAGAAGTATAAGGCAGATCATGCTTTGTCAGAGTTTCAACCTTCAGAAAATATTCTTTTGAAGAAGGAGCTATTTCCCGGAAAGGAATTGCTATTTCTTTAGAAGTACGCGCAGGAATAAGAGGGAAATCCATTTCACCGGACTGAACCTTTTTCCCATCAGCTTCTATTGTCCATCTCAAATAATAATCTGACAAATCAATAAAGTCATGACGATTCGTGACATTAATTCTATTTTTAGTGAAACCGATCGGTTCGCAATGTACATATTGATATACTTTCTTCACTTCCCAAATATGAGGATGAAGAGAACGATTGGCAGCAACTAATCCATTCGCACAGAAATTAGAATCATTGGGAACACCGACATAACCCATATCTCCACCATAAGCCCAGATATCATGTCCTTTTTCATCTTTCTTAGCAAAAGTCTGATCTACCCAATCCCAAATAAATCCGCCTTGCAGGTTATCATACTTATAAATTAAATCCCAATAATCTTGCAAATTTCCGGTACTGTTACCCATTGAATGAGCATACTCACACATTATCATAGGACGAGGCTGACGTATATTGACAAATTCACGCAACCACCATATCCTTGCATACATCGGACAATAAATATCGGATAATCCTTCCCTACGAGCTGCCTCATATTGAACCGGGCGAGTCGGATCAAAGTTCTTTGCCCAATGATATAGTGTTTCAAAGTTCTTGCCATATCCCGATTCATTTCCCAAAGACCATGTAATGATAGCCGTAAAGTTACGGTCACGCATCACCATTCTGCTCATTCGTTCCATGAACGGATGTTCCCAATCCGGATAGTTTGCTAAAGTTTCATCCTTATGATATTCCATGCCATGCGACTCAATATTGGCCTCATCAACCATATAAAGCCCGTATTCTTCACATAATTCATACCATTCGGGTCTATTCGGATAGTGGCTGCAACGAACGGCATTGATATTAAATTGTTTCATCATCTTAATATCCTTTATCATTGCCTCCAAAGACAAGGTACGTCCGTGATGAGGATCATGTTCCTGACGATTCACTCCCCTGATTAAAACGGGCACATTGTTTACCAGCAATTGTCCGTTGCGCATTTCAACCGTGCGAAATCCTAAACGATGACGGAATGATTCTAAGGTTCTACCCTCTTTATTCTGCACATTCACCACCATTGTGTAAAGATTAGGCACTTCTGCACTCCACGGCCTTACATTTTTTACTAAATAATCGAAATTTAGTAGCGTATCCGATAAAGAAGAGATCACACGTTTATCTGCATATACTGTTTTCTCTCCATCCAACAGTTTCAACTCCACTTGATTCCCAACCGGATCGGCCGACATATCCATCGACAAATCCAATTTAAAATCTCCATCTTTATAATCATTAGCCAGTTGAGCCAGCATTTTGAAGTCTTTTACCTTAAATTGAGGGCGGGCTACTAAATATACACTACGCTCAATTCCACTATATTTCCAATAATCTTGTCCTTCCAAATAAGAACCGTCACTATATCTGAATACCTGAACTGCCAGTTTGTTCTTACCCGGTTTCAACAATGATGTCACATTAAAATGTGCCGGCAGACGGCTATCCTCACTATATCCGGCAAGTTTACCATTTACCCAACAATAATAAGCAGACTCCACTCCTTCAAAATCCAGTGTTACATCCATACCCTTAAATGATTCGGGCACTGTAAACTCTCTTACGTAAGCACCTACCGGATTATAATCAGCCGGGACAAACGGAGGATTCGGTGGGAAAGGATACTTCACATCCGTATAGATAGGAGCATCAAACCCTTGCAACTCCCAGCTTCCCGGTACCTGGATATCTTTCCACTTCTTAACATTAAAACCCGGTTTATAAAAATCCGTTGGACAAGCCTCAATATTCTTCGAATAAAGGAATTTCCAAGTTCCATCTAACGAAACTCGTCTTTCATTCCCGGAAAGATCATTTGACAATGCCTTTGCTTCTGAAGAAAACGGGATAAAATGAGCACAAGCCGGTTCTCTATTGATTCCATTAACCGATGGGTCTTGCCATGGCACTTGTTGGTCTGCAAATAACGATGCGGAGCACAACAAACCACCGGTTATCAGATATAAAATTTGTCTTTTCATATATATTAGTTTTTTACAATAATACTACCTAAATAGAACACAGCAACGTTACCAGGAATGGTACTGAAAAATCTACCAAACAGCCGTGAAATATGGATATAACTATAAATTCTTTTCCGGAACAACGAGTTATAATCGGTAAAGTAGTGTCCATCGTTGTAGCTCCTCCTACAGAAATCGGAGCCAACTTCCCAAACCACTTGACCAATAGAGGTGCAGCAAGCAGTGCTATAATTTCCCTCATTATATTAGAAAGCAGAGCGATTGTTCCTAATTCCGCTCCTTTATATTCGGTAATGATTATACTTGATAGAGAATAATATCCGAATCCTGCTCCTACTGCCATACAATCAGTTGCAGAATGTCCTTTTAAAAAGAAACTAACTACAAAACATCCGGTTAAAGTTCCGACTATAGTCAAAACCGGAAGTAAAAAGAATCTAGGATTTATCCGACGAAAACTCAGCAAAGTTTTAGAATCACTCCCCACACTGATACCTACGCAAAACATTAAGGCGCAGAGTGCATAAAAGCTCAAGTTATATTCTTGCGGATCAAATGGGAATAAACCATACAAACTTACGAGAATTCCCAAGACGAAGAATGAAACAATAATTATACTACCTTTCATCACTTCCTCCTTCCATCTTTTTCCCGGAAATAACAGCCCATAATCCCCAAGCACCCAATACGCTGCCCACTACTGCTGCCAACGTAATTATTAATGCTTCAAGTCCAATGGTGTGAAGTCCTTTTATAATTGCCTCATTGTTACCGACCTCCACTCCTAGAAGAAATAGAAGAATCCATATCAATAAAGTGATTATCCGATGTACGAAACTTAACTTACGATTACGCATAAGATAGCCGACAGCAACCCCACTAACCATTAATCCTATAATAACGAATATGAACATATTATATCTTGCTACAAATTACTGAACCATTACTTTATGATATTCCGTTGTTTCCAAATCTCCCTGTCCGAAGTTTATTTTAAGAACATAACTTCCACGCGGATAGGAACTCATATTTATCTTTTCTACGTTACCCGACTGTTTTAACAGTATACTTCCATCCATCTTGTAAAGAGTACACCCATTTACATTCTGATAATCTTTAATGTATAGATAATCAACCACCGGATTCGGGAAAACAGAAACTTTCATCTCCTGCTTACCGACCGATACAATATCAGAAATACCATACTCACGATAAAGCATCAACAAATGCGCTGCAGACCAACTGAAGTTAGGAGATTTCAAGCGTCTTCCCGTCTTCGTGTCATAGTTTTCATGAATAGGGGCATCCGCTTTTAATCCGTTCAAACGGTCAAATACTTGTGTTGTATAAAGGTCTGCCAGTTCATTGTAACCGTAATTTCTTAAACCACGAATGCCAAAGTATACCTGATCCAACCAAATAGGCCCTCTCCAATAACCATTCGGAGAGAAAGAAGGATGATCTGCCGTAACAGTCGGGAAAGGTATATAAGTAGCAAACTTTGCAGGATCAATAAAATAGTCTAATGCCTGTTCTGCCTGTTCAGGAGTTGCAATACGTGCCCAAAATGGGATATAGGCTTCACACCCCTCTACCGTAACGAAACTACGATCGCTAAGTCTCTTGTCATAAAAGAATCCTTTCTCTTTATCAAAGAAATAGTCCGCCACATTCGCACTCTTATCCGGTTCATCAAACTCATTACCTGACACTTTTGCCAGTTCTTTTAACAATACATACTCATAAGCCAGATAGGCATTCAGATCGACAGATTCCTGATCAACGCTCCATGCTTTATTCTGATTCTTCACCATAGATGCATTGTCAAAACGAATGGCATTATCCATTCCGCTTTCCCAAGCCGCAGCTTCCAATGTTCCGTCTACTGATCCGAACTCACAAATACCATTACCATCATGATCTCTATATTGATACCACCAACGGTAATATTTCAGTAACTTAGGATATATCTCTTTCACGAATTCAACGTCCGCAGTTGCTCTATAAATCTCACTGACAGCCCAAGCAGCCAACGGCGGTTTACTGTCACGTGTATTATTCTCTCTTTTATTTGTATAAATGCAATCGATTACCATTCCTTCCGGCGTTTGATAATCAAACATGGCACGTACTTGATTCTTTGCAAGTTCGGGTTCAAAAACGCTGAGTGCAACTGCATGTTTCCATGAGTCCCATCCCCAGAAACCTATAAAATAATCCATTGCATGAGAAGGAATGACTCCATCGTGCAATAAGTCTCCTCTGGATGCACGCCAGTTCGTTAGTAACGTAACCACAGCTTTGACTGCGATACGATTATATTCTGCCGACATATCCGGACGCAATACCGATCTCAAATATTGCTGCCAATGTTCTGTATGCGCTGTTGTGTATACATCCGGGTGTAATAATATATCTTGAACCGATTCTATATAGTTGACCGGTTGTTTATTTTCATTTTCATATAAATAGGATATTGTCGCATATCCTTTAGTCCCTTCAGGAACTATTGCTTGAAACTTGGAATTTTCATAAGATAACTGTATTCCGGCAGAGAACGATATTCTATAAGTTTCTCCCGTTGAAGTTTCCATTACCCATGAGTTATTTTCCAGTTTCGATGTTTTCATACCTCTTATTGAACCTGTAACGACGTACAAAGCACGTTGCGCACTTGTTTCGCAACTCCATAAAGCGGTATATTTATCTACAAAAAAGAGCTTTTGTTGTATATTCCCCAAATCGGAAGAAGAAGAAATAAATAACTCTCCCGGATTATACGTAGTGTTATCAGGAGTAAACTTTTCAGTCCTGACATCAGAAGTAAAACCAACCTGCAATATAGCGTTTGTCACCCATTGCCGGCGATCCAATTCAAACGGTCCGCAAAAACCGTTTACCCAATCATTATTTGAAGGTAAGGTAAAACACATCCATGATCCCCGGTCGGAGAAACCTCCGGTAAAATCATCATAACCAAACGGGGTACAGTGAATATTTAGTATATTTTCGTAAGTATTTGTGTCATAAATATCTTGAGCTGCAACCGATACTGACATAGAGAAACAGCCTGTGCACAACACAAGTAATAATTTCATGATTTGTACTTTAAGATTTTTCATGGATATATCAGTATTGTTGTTTTAACTATGAATTAAAATTATTGCTGTAGGAATAAGAAAAATAAAGCTGTCCGACTTTCAATTCAGTTCTCCGGTCAATCGATTCGTTTGCCCTAGGTGATCCTTGCGTTTCACCTAGGCTAAACGACTGGCTTCCTTTGGGGAAACGCAAGGCTTCCTCCGGTGAAACGATTCAATCGTAAATAAGAACCTGATCAATCACTCCTGTCTTCTAGCCAAGACAGCTTTACATCGAGAGATAAGGAATTAATTACTTAATAACAACAGTTGTTTGTTTTACTCCGTTGCCAGTTTGTACTTTCAAGATATACATTCCCGGTTGATTAGCAGCTACATTGATAGCTCCACCCATTACCATACCTTTTTGAACCATTTTTCCATCAACGCTGTAAAGCATATATTCACCTGCTTCTTCTGCATTAACATATAAAGTTCCTTCTGTTGGGTTCGGATATACAGAGAAAGATTCTGAAGATACGTTTGCGATAGAGATAGGAGCATCACCTGTTACGACTTTGTAGTCTTTCAACATACCACCGTCTTGATCACAGCAAGGATCATTTTCATCATAAGGAACAGCAGGTGTTTTATAATGTAAGTAAACACGCATAGTAGAAGTTGCAGCAGCATCTGCCGGAACCTGAACTTTTATACTCTTAGCAATGAAAGAATTTTGACCCGGAGCCGAAAGAGTCAGAGTCTCTTGATAGATAGTCTCTGCTTTTGTAAGTTCATAGTCACCATTCCAATCAAAATAAACAGTTAAATAATAAAGGTCACCTTCACCAGAAGAGAAATTACAAACTGTTACATTCAAATCATATTCTTCACCCGGTTTCAAATTAACAACTTTACTAGCGTCAGCTGTAAGATCACCATATTGAGTAGGTTCATCATATGAATTACTACCTATCTTACCATTCCATCCGTCAGGTGTAGTAGAAAATTCACTTACCATACCATTGATCTCAACTTTTGAGATACATGCATAAAATCCCCATTCCAAGAAAGGCTGACATAACTGAGATTGAGCCATTGCTTGACTACCCATTAGAAGAGCGAACAAGCCAAAAAGTAATTGCTTTTTCATAATTGTAAAAATTAAAAATTAATAAAATGTTAAACTATTGATCAATCAATAGAGAACTTTCATTCTCTATTGATTACTTTTTCTATTTATTCTAATATTATTATTTCCCGTGAAGAACCTGTTTCAGTTTCTATCTGCAAAATATACATACCCTTTGCATTCGCAGTAATATCTATTTGATCTACCGATGCATCAGAATGTTGTACCAATTGTCCGTCAATGGTGTACAAAGAATATCCGGTCATAGAACTCTGATTGCCGATTGATAAAATCCCTTTTGTCGGATTCGGATATACAACAGGAGCATTAACCTTATTAGATTCTATATTCGTTCCATCTCCTACGTACGCATAATATTCTTCTATTTGTCCGTTCTCTACCGTGCCACAAGGTAACTCGCCGGCCATACTATTTATCTTTCCAAAGTGCAAGAACACACGCATATGAATAGGAGTATTTTCTACCGCATCATCAGGAACGACTACCGTAAACTCTGCCAAATATGGATTTCCCGGTTCTCCGATATGTTCTATATTCACAAGTTGGGCTTCGTTCTTTTCCAATATTTTATTATTATTCCAGTCAAAATAAACACGAGCTTTATACGGGTCATCTTTATGTGAATCTAGATTGCTACATAAAACTTTCATTTTGTATGTGCCACCTTTGTCTAAGAAAACATGCAATTTTTCTACATCTCTAAAATCTTCAACTATATTCGTTTTGCTAACACTGGCAGTAGTCTCATTAACCATTCCATTCAACTCAACTTTACTGATATGAACATTAGATCTATAAGAGAATATAGGTGTACAAACGTCTTCCGGTTCCGGAATTACAGGCTTTTCGATATGACCTTTTCCTATAACTGCACCATAATCCTCCACATCACCACCGTCTATAACTCCACAAGGATCATCACCGTCGGTTGCAGGAACATCTTTGCCTGCATAGTGAAGCATTACACGGAAACTAAATTCATGATCCTTATTCACAGTTTCCGGAACTGTAAAGTCAAACGTTACTTGGTTAGTTGCTCCAGGATTTCCTATACGACTTATGGTACGTGTACCTACCAATTCGTCATCCTGCAATATATAATCTCCATTCCAATCAATCCAAAGACGCACTTTATAGCGATCATTTGCTCCGGATGACCAATTCTGAACAGTTGCTGTTAACTGACAGGTTTCTCCAACAGCCAAACCAACTACTTGCGTCTTAGAAAAGTCTTTCCATTGTTGCCCGTCAAACTCCGTCTCATTATCAAGTTCTTTAAATACAATTCTGGAAATATGTGCACATGGTCCAAATCTCGGACTGAAAGAACAAAGACTTGTATATTCATCTCTAAAACTAATATCGAAAACAAAATCCGCATCTTTTACTGTTGTTCCAGCAGCTTTCAGACAGGTAGATTTAAGTACTGCCTTAATCCCTTTCTTGCTGTTTATTGACTCATGCTCTTTTGCCTTACCTGTCAATTTTAGGACTGCAGAAGTTGAAGTTATTACTGAGAACTCAGGAGTCAGTCCTTCCGGTATAGCTGTTAATGTATAATCTGTACCAAGAGTTAAATTACCGGTCTTAGCAAATTCCATTCCGTAATATGCCTCAACTTTAATTTCACCGGCCAAAACACCTTGATTCTCTATCGTTTCAGAAAGAACTCTTCCACTTGCTATAATAGCAGGTTGAGTAACATACCCATCATTCGTACCTGTTGCTGTCAAATTAGATTCCTGCCATAAAGTGCTACGAGCTGATTCATGCAAGTATTGCTCCATAAGATCCACCTGTCCTTTTGTAAAGTGACGATAATGATCCGTATAATTCATGAAGTTTTCCCAATCCGTATACTCATCATAACAGTTCTTTGTATCCTTATCCCAATGAGACTTCTCTACAGCGGGAGTATCCTCTACGCCATCATTAGGCATAGAACAACCTCCTTCAAAAGTATGATGCAAGCCCATGAAGTGCCCGAACTCATGTGTCAAAATACGACGGAAATTATCATTACTGCGTTGAGTTACATCTGCATTATCTCCTAAATAGCTTCCGTTATAGACAACACGTGCCAAGTTGTTATTAGTCATCCAATCAAGAGGCAACCAAGATACACCGGAGTTATATAAATCACCATCAGCATATAAATCATTCATAATATAAACATTCATATACTTTTTATTATCCCAAGCATATTTCTGTATTTCCGTATCAAAAGCACTGGCATCACCAAAACCGGATTTGTCTTCAAAGAACTGAACACCTGTCGTCGGACGGCCATCCGGATCAATTTGTGCCAATCGGAATTCAATATTCAAAGGCTTTTTTATCAATTCAAACCTACTACTTGGATCACTTTGATTATAGTCTGCAGTTAATCCTTTAAAATCCTCATTTGTTCTTTTTAGTGCATCCTTTACTAATGCTAGATCGACAGTTGTATTCCCATTAAATTTTGTTCCAAAAACATGAAATACAACAGGAATAATATATCTATCCTCATGTTGAACTGCCGCTTTAGTCATCCTTTTTTGAACTTTCATGTGGCTAGCCTCTGCTTGGGGATGAGCTTTAAAAAAAGCTTCTTGTTGATGTTCAAAGCCACAATGATCTTGCTGAGCATAAGTATTGCCCATTCCAAACAAGAATAAAGAGCTCAAAAAAATCGAAATTATCTTCTTCATAATTTATATTTAAAAAGTATCTTAATCATCAAATCTACAGGTATAAGAATGGCTTTATCATAAGGACTTTTATCCATTTTAACATAAAATACCTCGTGATAAAATTTCTATTATAAGGAGCTTGCCTAATTACAAGCTCCTTTTATAAATACCTATGAATCAATCTATTTCATTATTAGCTTGCACCTCCATTAATGGAATTGGGTAGAAAGAATTTCTCTCTTCATTGAAATTTATACGACCTGCCGCCTTCATTGCTGCATCCAGTTTTCCCCAGCGACGCAAATCATACCAACGAAGGTTTTCCATTGAGAACTCCATCAAACGCTCATGCTCTATCTGTGCACGTACATCATCCTGTGATGTTCCTACCATTGCCGGCATATCACCATGCACTTCTCTAATTTCATTGATTAATGGAATAGCCTGTTCCGGATGGCCCAGTTCATTTAAAGCCTCGGCTTTCATTAACATTACATTTGCATAACGCATTAAAGGAACATTCGTTGAACATAAGTCATTTCTAAGTGCAGTATTATTATCCGGTAAATACTTACGGAAACAAGTATAAGATGTTCCTGTCTTTTTATCTACCAATATCTGACTATAGTTGTAATTATAAACTTTCTTACCTGTTTCAAAATATGGATCAGCAAAAAAAGCAGTTGCATAAGCACGAGAATCTAAGAAATCTCCGGTTGTAGCAATACGTCCTTCTTTCTTTAATTCATTCAAGATCATTTCACTCGGACGTATTTCATCCCATCCACCTAACTTATATCCTGATGCGATCCATTTATGTAAAACATGCTTATGACGAGTCCCATCGGCAGTTGTTTCTATAAATTGAACTTCAAAAATAGATTCTTTACAATTCTTGTTTGTACCATTGAACATACTTAGGAAGTCTTTCTCCAAACCGTAATCTTTTATTTCATCAAATGCTTTAACAGCAGCATCCAAATATTCATTTTTCTTTTCCGGAGTTTCATAAGCACGTGTTAAATATGCCCATCCAAGATATGCATATGCTGCAGCCGAGGTAGCACGTCCCACTTCTTCCGGTTTACGAACAGAAGGAAGCGCCGTTGCTTTTTTAAATTCAGAGATAATAAAATCCCATGCATCTTCACGAGTAGAGAGTGCTTTGTGTGTCTGCTCTTCTGTTGTCATATATGCATCTCTAATAACAATCTTCTCCCAATTGAGAATTAACTTCATGTGATAATAACCACGCAAGAAAGAAGCCTCTCCAAAAAGCATATCATGAGTCTCTTTTGTCATCGGATGTTCTGATTGCTGTACCTTATTAATGCCAAACAATACGTTATTCACATAATTGATACCATTATAATTGTTCATCCAATATAGTTTTATCTGAGAATTACCGTTGTTATAAGAAAACTTTGCTAATTCTCCCCAGTTAGGATAGTTTGCAACATCGGCACCCGTAACCATTACATCTTCACGGAATGCTTCAACAGGAAATTTTATTTCTGCCATGTCATAAGTACTGGTTCTATTTTCCAACTGACCATAAGCAGCAGATAACCCCATTTCAATATCCAATGAATCTCTCCAAAATCTATCAGCTGAAAAATCAGGAGACTCCAATGTTAGGAAATCATCACATCCGGCAAACAAGGATGCACAGAATAGAGATGCTATATATATATACTTTTTCATTGTAATTTAGTATTAAAAGTTAATGATTAGAATGTTACTTGTACTCCAACTACATAAGAACGAGTAAACGGATAGATGAATGAGTCAACACCTGTATCCAAAATATTGCTTCTGGAGAATTCCGGATCTACACCTGAATATTTCGTCCAAGTAAGCAAATTCTCACCACTTACATAGAATCGACATCTGTCTACATAAACCTTCTTCATCCATTTAGCCGGTAAAGTGTAACCAATCTGCAATTGGCGCAAGCGAATAAAATCACCATCTTCCAAGAAACGATCGGATTCACGGCTATTGCCATTAAAATCATCCATTACCGCACGCGGAACATTCGTGTTTCTATGTTCCGGAGTCCATGCATCTAAAGCAGATTTCAAGAAATTAGAACCGGAATTCATTGCTTCGTAATTATATCTATTAGCATTATAGAGCTTATTACCCCAAGCACTACCAATCAAGAAAGACAAATCGATTCCTTTGTAAGATCCACCAAATGAAAGATTCGCTTCTACTTTAGGAATACCTGAGCCACAATACTCTTTATCATTTTCATCCAAAACGCCATCACCATTTACGTCCTTAAACTTAATATCTCCGGCAAACGCATCCGGTTGCATTTTATTACCATTCTTATCTAGATAAGAATCAGCTTCCTCTTGTGTCTGGAATATACCATCTGTTCTATAAAGGAAGAAACTTGCTACCGGATTTCCCTTCAATGTCTGAGTCGGGAAATGTTCTGTTCCATATTTTAGTCCTGTACCATATAATACTTGATTATCATCAGCTTTCAACATCTTATTACTCGTTGTCGTTAAATTGAAACCAATATTATATTCAAATCCTCTATAATTATCACTCCAGTTAATGTCGAACTCTACACCTGTATTTCTCATTTTCCCCACATTAACAATAGAATTGTATACACCTGCAGAAGGAGCGATGACTTTTTCAATCAACAAATCTGTCGTAGTATTATAATAATAGTTAATAGAACCGGAAAGCTTATTATTAAAGAAGCCATAATCAATACCGACGTTTTTAGTATCAGTCGTTTCCCAACGTAAATCATTATTCAATAAATACAAATTCATATAACCCAACCAAGGATTGCCACCCTGTACATAACTTAACCATTGTGTATTACTTGAGCTCATAACCGGGTTGTAATCATAATATCCCAATGCATCTTCATTACCTAAACGTCCCCAGCTAGCTCTAAGCTTCAAATTACTAACGGCAGAATTTTTAGGGAAGAAGTTTTCCTCATTGATTCTCCAACCTAAAGCTACAGATGGGAATACTCCCCAGTGATTATTCTGTCCAAATTTAGAAGATCCATCGGCACGTACAGTTGCCTGAAATAAATATTTACTTGCATAAGAATAATTTGCGCGTCCAAAGAATGAAGCTCTATGATATTCCCAATATGTTCCATCACCCGTAAATGTACCACCTTTACCGGCATTAATAGTTGGTGAAGTAGGATCCGCAAATCCAGAAGGAACTTCTGTGCCTATAATCTGACCATTTTCAACAGAATAAATTGTTTTTTTACCCTCAACGCCAACTCCAGCATTGTCTTTGCGGGCTGCAGTTATAGAACTACCGACCATTACCGTTAAAGAATTCTTTTTAAATTGCTTATCAAAAGTCAAAACATTATCAAAAACCTGTTGATACCAATAAGAATTATTACTAGAATTATAAGGATACTTAGTAGGAACCTTTGGATCAGCGGTATAGGCTTCTGCATGATACTTTTCATTTTCATAATATCCATTATAGGAATAAGCTGTCTTAAATTTCAACCAAGGTGCAAGATTCAAAGTCAAACCAATATTACCAATTAAATCATATCCATTTACTTTGTCGGATACAAAATGATTATCAGCCATCACATTTCTATTGTTCGGTAATTGCAAACTCACTCCATCAACTTCCATGTCAGTCAATCCATAGCCTGATACTTGTGATTTGTCATAAACAGGAACCAACGGAGACATCATATACATTTCTTTTAAAGAATATTGAGGTTGCTGACTTTGAGTTACCTTTAAGCCAAGATTTGCATCAAACTCAAAGATGTATTTTTTAATGTTTACTTTTGCACGGGCATTATCCTGAACATATTTATTGCCTTTGAATATACCATTCTCATCAGAGTGGTTATAAGAAATAGAATAATTTGCAACATCAGAACCTCCTCTGACACTAACATTATAATTTTGAGCAAAACCATTGCCAATCATCTCATCCTGCCAATTCGTGTCAAAACCTGTTGGATTCAGAACTTTTCCATCAGCATCTCTAAAAGACAAGTATCCCGGTTTCTGATAATAATCAGGAACAACCGAGTTCCAATCATCTATTGCATTTTGATACATACGATCATGCATTTCCAAATATTCCTGAGCATTTAGCATTTCTAATTTCTTTGCAGCACCAGTAAATGTAACGAAAGCAGAGAAATCTACTTTCACTTCACCTTTCTTACCAGTCTTTGTAGAAACAATAACAACGCCGTTTGCTGCACGAGAACCGTAAATAGCAGCAGCAGCACCATCCTTTAAGATTTCCATTGAAGCAATGTCTGAAGGATTTATCGTTTTAATGTCACCTTCAAAACCATCAATGATATATAGCGGTTCATTGCTTCCCATAGATTTCACACCACGGATTCTAACCTGTATTCCTGCACCGGCATTACCTCCTGATTTCAAGATATTAACACCTGCAACCTTACCCTGTAAAGCCTCAGCCGGATTCGTGGTAGCACGGCTTGCCAAGTCATCACCATTTACAGAAGAAATAGCTCCGGTCATGTCGCTTTTCTTCATTGTACCATAACCGATAACCACCGTTTCGTCTAACATCTGGCTGTCTTCTTTCAAAATAACTTTGATTGTCTTCTGCCCTTTTAAAGGAATTGTTTGCTTAATGTACCCCATATAAGATACTTCAAGCTTAGCTTGAGGAGATACCTCCAAAGAAAAATTACCGTCAATGTCCGTAACTGTTCCATTTGTAGTTCCGGCTACAATTACATTTGCTCCGATTAACGGTTCGTTATTTCCGTCCAACACACTACCGGTTAATTGGTAGTTTTGTGCGTAAGCGGAAAATGGGATAAAAAATAGGAACGACATTATTACATATAATAATATGTTTCCCGAATGAGTACTTTGCTTCATTGCATTAATTTTTAAGGTTAATAAAAATGCGTCTTTCAAACATGCAACGAAGTAAGACATTCCGATAGATAGCGCCTAATATTTCACACCTACACAAACCCTACAAAATGGAAATTTAGACGTTTTCAAACACTACAAACATAAATTATATATATCTAATAATCAATTATTTAATTTTATAACAAACCCTACAAAATGGGAAAATCAGATATTACGCAAATAAACCGAAATATCTTCTTTTGGATCCAATTCAAGCGTTTTTCTTAAACGATATCTCGACATACCGATGGCTTTTATCGATATTCCGGTTAGCAAAGAGATCTCTTTTGTGGATAAATTGATGCGTAAAAAGGTTGCCAGCTTCTTTTCTCCCTGTGTCAGATTCGGATGTTTCTCACATAAGCGATTCAGAAAATCCTGGTTTTGTTCCTCAATATCTTTAGTCAGGCCGTTGTTCTCTTCTTCCATCTTCTTAAATTGAAAGATAAAAGTGTTTATATTTTTAAGGTGAGACAGTATTTCTTTATACTCCATCTTATAAGCCTCCTTTATCATTTCTCTAATTTTATCCAGAAGTTCATTCCTGCTATTGACAAAAAGCACAAAATTAGTCAGTTCCGACTGAGTAGATTCCAGTTTCTTTGATTGCATTTCCAATTCTATCGCTTGCTGTTGCAACTTCAAATCTGTTATAATCTTATCTTTAGACAATAATTCGGCTTGAGCCTCCGCTATCTGCAAGTTTTTCTTCCTCTTAAACTGCTTTACCGAGAAGAAAACGAATAAAAAGACGCATAAAGCCAAAATAATAACAATGAAAATATTCCGTCTCAAGAGTTCTATCTGATGCATCTGCTCTTGAATCTCAGCTTCTTTCTTCTGATCCTGCATCCTCTGATTAGCAACTTTACGTTCGATATTAATCAATCTTCTTTCTTGCAGCAACTGATTTCGTTTCTGTTCAAAATTTACCAGATTCTCATACGCCTGTTTATAATCATTCTGTGCCGAATATACTTGGGAGAAGTACTCATAATTGTCACATATCAACTCTTGTGCATTGACTTCCAGCGCATATTCGTGAGCGGCTTTCAAAGCGACGATCGCCTCATTATACTTTTTAGCATAATACAATTGGAGACCCATATTATTATAATTCTCCGCTAGTGACCAAATCGAGTTCTTACGTTTATTAATCTGTATAGCCTCTTTCAGCAAATCAATTTTCTCTTCCGTATTTCCCTCATAAAGGCACATATTATTTATATTGGCAGCCATATTCTTTTCATCTTTCAAAGCCTTATTTATACGTAACGCATCTTTAAAGAATTTATCGGCAATCGCATACTCTCCCATATAAACATGAATCAGACCACGAGAATTATAGGCATTGGCTATACCGGAAGAATCATTCAACGCCTTATAAGTAGAGGCTGCATTATCAATTAATTCCACTGCCTTGGAAAAATCTTTTAAAGATCCGTACAGTGTTCCCAAATTTACTTTAATTTGTGCCCTTGTTCTATTATCCTTTAAAGGGCAATAAGATAGAGCCTCATAATAAGTATTCACGCTCAAGTCAAAGTTACCCTGTAACATATAAGCACGGCCACCCATTATAAGCGTGGAGACTATCAAGGCTGAATCTGTTGTATGCTTTAATATTTCAAAAGCCTGCAAAGTATAATCAGCAGACAACTCCGGATTCGAAAGAAGCGACTTTTGGGATTTATCCAACAGTTTCCAAACATCGTTCTGATATGACTCCGAATTAATATTAATAAAAGGTACGAGAAGGAATAACAAAAATATAGATACGTGTTTCATAATAACTTGGTTGATTACTGACATTAGCAACGCAAATATATTTCATTAATACGACTTTACATATAAAAAACACCTATTTTTGTTTAACAAAAGGTGTATCTCTTAACATTATTCTCGTTTTTAGGGCTACTTATAAGAATTTGCACCCATCCATTATCCGGTTCATTTGTAATGGATTCCGTCTTCTTGCATACGGTCGATTGATCACAAACGATAGGAGTTTATCATCAATCGACCGCATGTTTGTCTGCAATCGTCCGTATGTTTATAAAAGACAGTCGGGTCATTTATATAAATCGCTCAAGGGAGCGTTGACTATCACTCAAGGGGGCGACGGCTAACGCTCAAGGGAGCGATAGCTTACATCTACTGGAGCGTTAGCCATCGCTCCCTTAGGCGTTTTTAGTCTGCTTATTTTACCTGTTTTGCTGTTATTCAACTTTTACTTTGACTTGCCTTCACTTATCACTATTTGCTTATTTACACTTGATTTCCAATAAATTACGGTGAAAGTAACTTTCTCCCGGCAATGGAAAACGGAAAGCCGGAAGTTTTCATAGCAGCGAAGGAGAAGTTTGGATGGAAATTCTAACTCTCAATAAAAAAAGCCAATGGTTTACGAATGACACTCTCAATTCTCAACTATACCCGGTTAATATGACTTAGGCGCGAAACCCTAAGACCACTGAGTCTTAGAATTTCGCGCCTAAAATAAAGAATGTATAGGCTTTTTAAACAGCCTATCCTATAACTTAACTTCTAAATTATTCTGCCTGTTTTGCTTCTTCAGCCGGAACAGAAGCTTTTACTCCTTTTTTGTTCATCAGCAGATAAGCAATAGGAGAAGCTACGAACAATGAAGACAATGTACCAATAACAACACCGAGAATCATTGCGAATGCAAAACTACGGATGGAGTCACCACCAAGTATGAATATACACAGCAACACGATCAAGGTACTTAATGAAGTATTGATGGTACGAGCCAATGTCGTATTCAATGAATCATTAAACAGTTGTCTACGATTACGCTTCGGATACAAACCGAAGAACTCACGTACACGGTCGAAGATTACCACCTTATCATTGATAGAATAACCGATAGCCGTAAGGATAGCACCGATAAACGTCTGGTCAATTTCCAGTGAGAAAGGAACAATTCCCCATAACAACGAATATGCACCGATAATTATAATAGTATCTGTTGTCAATGCTATCACAGAACCGATACTATAAGCAATATTTCTAAATCTCAGCAAGATATAAAGACCGATTGCAACCAATGATAATAAGACTGACCAGATAGCAGAATATTTAATGTCATCAGCTATACTTGGACCTACCTTTTGTGAACTGATAATACTACCACCTGTATAGTTATCGCGGTCGATGAATACTTCCAACGGAATATTCTCTGTCAACAACGGTTTCAATGCTGTATAAAGGAATTCTTCGATTTCAGAATCTACGGTGTTAGAGTCATCATTGATACGATAGTTCGTACTGATACGGACTGTTTTACCATCTGTTCCTAAAGCGATTGCAGATACTGATACTTTTTCATCCGTCAAGCCGCTGATTTTTTCCATAATCAACTTCTCTGCTTGTTCCGGCTCTACCTTCTGCTCGAATTGTACCACGAAGTTACGTCCACCGGTAAAGTCAATACTCTGACTCAAACCACGAATACCGAACGATGCCAAACATGCAACAACAATCACAGCCAATATAATAAAGTATTGTTTGATGTGACCCATGAAATCAAAATGGGTATTTACAAAAATCTTCTTAGAGATACCGGATGTAAATGTCAGGTTCAACAGCTTATCCTTATTCATAAAGTATTCATAAACCAGACGAGTCATAAACACGGCTGTAAAGAATGAACACAAGATACCGATAATCAAAGTAGTTGCGAAACCACGGATAGGACCGGTACCGAAGTTGAATAGGATAACACCTGTAATGATAGATGTCAAGTTGGAGTCGAAGATAGCCGAGAACGCATTTGAATAACCGTCTGCCAACGCTTTCTTCACATTCTTACCCGCTCTGAGTTCTTCCTTCGTACGTTCGTAAATAAGCACATTAGCATCCACTGCCATACCCAATGACAATACCATACCGGCGATACCGGACATTGTCAATGCTGCCTGGAATGAAGAAAGGATTCCTAAAGTAAAGAAGAAGTTGATAATCAACGCACCGTTAGCAATCATTCCCGGAACAAGTCCGTACATTGCACACATATAAATCATCAATAATATCAAAGCCACAATAAATGACATGATACCTTGATTAATAGAAGCCTGTCCGAGTGACGGACCGATAATATCTTCCTGAACAATGTGGGCAGGAGCCGGCATCTTACCGGACTTCAACACATTTGCCAAGTCTTTTGCTTCTTCCGGAGTGAAGTTACCTGTGATCTGTGAGTTACCACCTGTGATTTCACCGTTTACGTTCGGAGCAGAATATACATATCCATCCAAAACAATAGCAATGGATTTACCAACATTCTGTTTAGTCAATAAAGCCCATCTTCTGGAACCGTCTGAGTTCATAGACATACTTACTGACGGGTGTCCATATTGATCGTAATCATCTTTTGCAGTAGTAATCACATCACCTTCCAACGGAGCTTTACCGTTACGTTCAGTAGATTTGATAGCGTACAATTCAAATATCTGAGCCTTCTTATCGAATTCGGCAGCTTTTACTCCCCATTTCAATCTTAAATCTTTCGGAAGTTCTTCTGCGATTTCTTTCATAGCAAGATATCTGTTCACATCTGCCGTATCTTTATAATGTGCATAACCTACAATAGAACCGGCTCCACTGGTATTGAACTGAAGAATGGAAGCAAGCGGATGTTCTTTTTTGGCTTGTGCCATCATCGCTTCATTATTAACTTCCGGTTTGTCTCCTCTCAATGCAGCAGCTATACTGTCGGTAGCATTCATTGCCGGAGCTTCGGCTACAACTGTAGTATCAGTCACAGCTACTTCTTCTACAGCAGTAGAATCCGTCGTTGCAGATTGATTTAATATTGTACGAAGTTTCGCATCAGCAGAAGATAGATAAGGAACGATTTCTTTTGCCGTGTAAGTTTCCCAAAATTCCAGATTTGCAGAACCTTGAAGCAACTTTCTCACACGTTCCGGTTCTTTAATACCCGGTAGTTCCACCATGATACGTCCCATCTTGTCTTCCAAGCTTTGGATATTCGGCTGAACCACACCAAAACGGTCAATACGTGTACGAAGTACGTTATATGAATTCTCAACCGCTGCCTTAACTTCATCTCTTAAGACTTTTTCTACTTCTTTATCTGAAGATTTTTGGTTGATTCTGTCTTTCAACTGTTGTGTAGCAAACAGCTCTGAAAGTCTTGCACCCGGAGCTTCTTTATGATACTCATTGACAAAAAGGGTAATAAAATCATCCTGGCTTGTAGCTTGAAGTTTCGCTGCAGAAGCAATCGCTTTATTAAAAGCCTCATCCGGCTTATTGTCAGCCAACGCTTTAACTACATCCGGAACAGACACCTCAAGAATGACATTCATACCACCTTTCAGGTCAAGACCCAAACCAATCTCCATCTCACGACATTGTTTCAGCGTATAGTTACCCAACCACACTTTTTCATTCATCACGGAATCCAAATAGTGCGTTTCACCTTGCGGATCCTCTTTTGCCTTATTCATGTGATAGCGAGTCACAAAAGAGAAAGAGAGATAGAACACACATACCAGTGTGAGTAATATCGCAAAAACTTTTACAAATCCTTTGTTTTGCATTTTACTTGAAATTTATATTACTTATTTAATTAATTATCATCTGCTATAAGGCTGCAAATATAGCTTTTTTTTCACTTTTAAATATAAAGTAGAACAAATATTTAAAGGCGAAAACACATTTTAGGCTGCAAAACAGTCTTTTGCAGCCTAAAATCCACTCTTTATGAAGGTTAATTTATTGCAAACCGCGATCTTTCAGCATCGGTTCCATCTTCGGTTCTGCTCCTCGGAAATTCTTATAGAGTACCATCGGATCATCACTGTTTCCTTTTTCCAAGATATTTTCACGGAAAGAAGTAGCCGTCTTCTTATCAAACAATCCGTTTTCCTTGAAAGCCTCAAATGCATCGGAATCCAACACATTAGCCCATAGGTAACTATAATATCCGGCATCATAGCCTCCTACGATATGATTGAAATAAGTAGCTCTGTATCGGGGTGCGATTTGCGGTATCAAACCAAGTTTATCTGTCAAGTTCTTTTCAAACTCTACAACATTCAAATCTTTTTCTTTTATCTGCTCGGCTGTTATCTTATGCAGCTCCATATCAAGGATAGCGGCAGCTAACAGTTCCGTAGTCATGAATCCCTGATTGAACGTACCCACCGACTGGATTTTCTCGATTAGTGAATCCGGAATCGTTTCACCTGTCCGGTAGTGTTTCGCATACATCTTCAAGACCTCCGGAGCAGTAGCCCAATGTTCCATGATTTGTGAAGGAAGTTCAACAAAATCACGCGTCACATTCGTACCGGAAATACCCGCATAATTACATTTGCTCAACATTCCGTGCATCGCATGTCCAAACTCATGGAAAGTGGTTTCCACCTCATCCAACGTCAAGAGAGAAGGTGTATCGCCTGTCGGTTTCGTAAAGCTGGCCACATTACAAATAAGCGGACGAACATCGCCTTGCTGTTCACGGTAATTACTCATCCATGCTCCGCCTCTCTTACCTGCACGAGGGAAATAATCCGTATAGAACAAGCCTAAGAAGGAACCGTCTGCATCTTTCACCTCAAAGACTTTTACGTCCGGATGATAAACCGGTATTCCCGTCAGTTCCGTCAAAGTTATTCCATATAGTTTGTTTGCAACAGCAAACACTCCATCTCTGACATTCTCCTGCTTAAAGTAAGGTTTCAACTCATCCTCATTCAAATCATATTTCTCCTGACGAAGTTTTTCTGCATAATACCACCAGTCCCACGCTTCAAGTTGTTCACCTTTTCCTTCTTTATCCATCATTTTCTGGAGTTCTGAAGCCTCTTTTTTAGCATTAGGCAAAGAATATTTCCATAACTCATCAAGGAAAGAAGTGACCACTTCCGAGTTCTTGGCCATATTCTCATCCAATACGAAATCCGCATAGTTATTAAATCCCAGTAGATTGGCTTTCTCCAGACGAAGTTTGACTATCTGTTTCAAAACCTCTTTGTTATCGGTCTCACCACCATTGTTACATCTGTTTGTATAAGCCTTATACAGCTGCTCACGTATGTTCCGGTTGGCTGCATATTGCATAGCCGGAATAAAACTGGAGTTACGCAATGTGAACATCCATTTTCCATCCATACCGGCTTGTTTGGCTTCTTCTGCCGCACCGGCTTTCACCCATTCCGGCAACCCGATCAAATCATTCTCATCTTCAATTACCAACTGAAAAGCATTTGTCTCGTTAAGGACGTTATTGCTGAACTTTATTTCAAGCGTTGACAGTTCTTTGTTTATTTCTCTCAACCGCGCTTGTTTCGCTTCATCCAAAGCCGCACCCGAACGTACAAACTTTTTATAATATTTATCAAGCAACCGTTGTTGTTCTTTTGTAAGAAGGGTAGAATCATCCATAAACTGCTGATGAACGGCATTTACACGTTCAAAAAGTTGTTGATTCAAATAAATATTATCCTGATGTTCCGATAATACCGGGGCCATACGCATGGACAATGCCGTAAGCGAATCAGTTGTTTCCGCTTCCGTCAAATTAAACAGGACACCTCCCACTCTCGACAGGATCTTCCCACTATTGTCCAAAGCAACAATCGTATTCTCAAAAGTCGGGGTTTCAGCATTATTAATGATTGATTCGATATCATTATTCTGCTCCTCTATTCCTTTTAAGATAGCAGGCTCATAATGCTCCAGCTTTATCTTATCAAAAGGCGGAACACCATACTCGGTTTGGAACTCTGCAAAAAACGGATTATCTTCCGTCTTTGTCGTACATGAATAAGCCATACAACATGTAACTAAAATTAATAACGAATTTCTGATTTTCATAAGTGCATTAAATTAAGAGGTATAATAAATTAGGTTTTCCTTTTCGCTATATAGCACCAGATAGGATAATGGTCCGAATCTTTAATATGATTATCTACCGTACAGTCAAAAGACTTCAAATCCTTACTTATCAATATATTATCTATCCTAAAATAAAATCCGTTCTGATTATAGGATATACCTATTCCATTACCGGACTGTACAAAAGCATCGTCAAGATTCTGCGATATTACCCGATGAGTATATGAAATCGGAGTATCATTGAAATCTCCGCAAACGATAATCGACCGTCCTTTATTATTCAACGAATCAATTACATGGGCAATAGCGTTAGCCTGACGGGCACGAATAGCAGTTGCTTCCGCCAGTTTAGAGATTAACAGGCGTGCTCCATGCTCCACTTTATCCTTTTCGGGTGATTTAATCATCTCCACATACACTTTCTTATCTTCATAAGTCAGCTTATTAGATTCAAGATGATTATTTATCAGCACAACTGTGTCCCCGTTAATATTCAACTGATACATTATCGTTCCGTTATACAGGCTTTCATAAGGCAGTTGTTCCTGTGACAGGATCGGATAACGCGAGTAGCAAGCCAAGCCATTCCCACTCTTCCCCGCCGCATGATATTGTTTATAAGGATAATCTTTCAATGCCTCATCCACATCTGCTTTCTGAAGATGATGTTTATCCGCTCCCATAATAAACTCCTGCAAGCAGACAATATCCGCATCACTGTTTTTAATATACATTACAATCGGGTTTGGACTATCTTGCGTATGTTTTTTATCCTCATCAAACGCCATCACATTATATGACAACAGCTTAAAAGCATCTTTGGGAATATTTTTTGTCGGAAAGTTAACAGGAATATACGTCCTTATCGAACCGATGCAAACGATAAATGCCAATAAAGGTAAGAGCACATATTTCCGATGGAAAAACAACCAGAACAGGAAAAACAACAAATTCATAACTAGAAAAGCCGGAAATGCCAAGCCGAAACAAGATACCACCGGATGAATTTCAGGATTGATGTGCGGACTATACGCACTGAACAAAAGGAGTCCGGCAAATAAGCCATTGATTCCCAGTATAAGATATCCCAGATATTTACTTATCCATTTCATGGCTATTTCTTACTTGCGTCGAATAGGCTTTTCTTTTCATCTGCCGTCAGACTGTCATAACCGGATTTTTTCAGTTTATCGAGTATCCGGTCTATCTCTTCGGATTGTGCTTTCTTACGGGCGTTATAGTCATAATCGTCGACACGGGAACCATAATGAACTTTCATCTTCGGCTTTTTTGATTTTCTGCGTTTGCTACCATCAAAAATACCGGTAAACCAATCCAATACAATATTAATCCACGAGGTCATATCACGTCCCTTATTCAGCTCCATAGCAAACCACAGTCCTGCCAACGCTCCGCCTAAATGGGCTATATGCCCTCCGGCATTCCCTCCGGTCATCATCAACAGATCAGACAACACCATGAACAAGGCAATGTATTTCAAACGAACCGCACCCAAGAACAAAAGGTTCACAGTAAAATTCGGTTCACGATAAGCCGTAGCAACTACAATCGCCAATACAGAAGCCGAAGCTCCCAATAAGAAAGAGAATTCCACAGAAAAACGGAAATAAGGAAAGATATTGTAAGCCAGCATATAAAGCAAACCTCCACACACTCCCCCTAATATATATAATCCACGAAAATGCTTAGCCGAAAAGAAATGAAGGAACAGACTACCGAACCAATACAACCAAAGCATATTAAACAGGATATGCATAAAGTTCGCATGCATAAACATATAAGTAAACAAGCTCCACGGCTGAATCAGGAAACGGGATACCGAAGCCGGCAATTCAAAATACTGCAAAATAAGACCACTATTCCTGTTAAACAAAACCAGAAACACAGAAAGCAGAGTAGTAAGAATAAAAACTCCTACATTAATATATATATACTGAAGATGTATATCACCTCTTCTAAATGTCTCTTTTAAATCAGTAAGAATACGTCCCATTGTTATTATTACCTTTTTTCCTCCAATACATAATCAATATAAACCCGAACAACATACCTCCCAAGTGTGCAAAATGTGCAACATTATCACTTGCATTGTTACTGATGCCAAGGAACAGTTCCAAAGCTGCATACCCGATTACAAAGTATTTCGCCTTGATAGGCATAGGCAACGGGAATATGAAAAGACTTTGATTCGGGAAAAGCATACCAAAAGCAAGAAGAATGGCATAAATGGCACCGGAAGCACCAACCGTTATCATCAGATTCAGGTATTGCGCCATCGGCATAATCATACCGCCTATATTCACACTGTCATAAGCTGAAAGCTCCATCGAATAATGAATGTACTGTACTAACTCCTGAATCAAACCCGCTCCTACTCCACACACGATATAATAGAAGAGAAAACGTCTCGGCCCCCAAACTTGCTCAAGTATACGCCCGAACATAAACAAGGCAAACATATTGAAGAAAATATGTGTAAAACCTCCGTGCATGAACATATAGGTAAACAACTGGGCAAGATTAAAATCATCGGCAAGAAAAAAATGCAGACCGAGATATTGGTCCAGGTTTATTCCATATTTTGCTGCGACAATCCCTCCGAAAAAGAGTAATATATTGATTATTATTAAATTCTTAGTTACAACTGGCATATCTAATCTTCATTATTTGTCTTTACAACATTCGTAAACTTATAAGGTTGCAAATTTACTAATAAATTCTGTTTTAAAGCATAAAAAGCTGATTCTCTTACATTTTTTTCAAAATAGACCATACATTTTTTAAGTTTTATGTTTGATATGTTGTTTTGTTCTCCTATATTTGTGAGAAATTTAGATTTTTCGTTTGTGTTATTACTAATAATTAATCATTTACGTTATGAATAAGGGAGAACTTATTAATGCGATCGCAGAAGAATCCGGCTTGAACAAAGCTGATTCTAAAAAAGCACTCGATGCTTTTATTTCCAGTGTTACCAAAGCTTTAAAAGAAGGCAATAAAGTTGCTTTAGTTGGTTTCGGAACATTCGCTGTATCAGAAAGAGCAGCAAGAACTGGTATCAATCCTTCTACTAAAGCCCCGATCAGAATTCCAGCAAAAAAAGTAGCTAGGTTCAAAGCTGGTGCAGAACTATCTGATGCAATAAAATAAACTCTTTTTAAGAAAATCAGAAAAGATTGCGTTAATAACATGTTAATTGAATCAGTATACCGATTTAGAACCAGCATACGGGATTCAATTAAGATGTTATTTTATTGTAGACACAACACCGGTAAGCCAATAAGAACTTCATAATAAGTCTTACCCCAATAACGGTTCCATACTTACCCCCAAAACAGAACATTCAACTCCGGCACAACAGGTATATCCATCACTTTAACTGTCAACTCCAACTCGCTTTACCCGTGAAATTTCTCGTCAGGGGATGGATAACTATCATTTTTATCCTTATCTTTGCAGCCCAATAATGTAATATTCAGAAACATACTTATACAATGAAGATAGAAAATATTATTGCCCAATCTGTTGTTAAGGGTATAAAAGCGCTCTACGGACAAGATGTTCCTGCCGCACAGGTACAGTTGCAAAAAACGAAGAAAGAGTTTGAAGGTCACCTCACACTGGTTGTTTTTCCGTTTCTAAGGACCTCAAAGAAGTCACCGGAACAGACAGCACAGGAAATCGGGGAATACTTATCACAGAACGAACCGGCTGTAGCGGCATTCAATGTTATCAAAGGCTTCCTGAACCTGACTATATCATCCGCCTGCTGGATTGACTTGCTGAACGAAATCAATGCGGAAGAAAACTACGGTATCAAAACAGCCGATGAATCTTCTCCGCTGGTGATGATCGAATATTCTTCACCCAACACCAACAAACCGCTCCATCTGGGACATATACGTAACAACCTTCTGGGTAACGCACTTGCCAATATCGTTGCTGCCAACGGTAATAAGGTTGTGAAAACCAATATCGTAAATGACCGTGGCATCCATATTTGCAAATCCATGCTGGCATGGCAAAAGTATGGTAACGGCGAAACTCCCGAATCATCCGGTAAAAAAGGCGATCATTTGGTAGGCGACTATTACGTGGCTTTCGACAAGCATTATAAAGCAGAGGTTGCCGAACTGGAAAAACAGGGCATGACAAAAGAAGAGGCAGAAGCTAAATCTCCATTGATGAACGAAGCACGCGAAATGCTGGTTAAATGGGAAGCGGGCGATCCGGAAGTCAGAGCTTTATGGGCAATGATGAACAACTGGGTATATGACGGTTTCGACGAGACTTACAAACGCTTGGGTGTTAGTTTCGACAAGATATACTATGAATCCAATACCTATCTGGAAGGGAAAGAGAAAGTAATGGAAGGACTCGAAAAGGGATTCTTCTATAAGAAAGAGGACGGTTCCGTATGGGCCGACCTGACTGCCGAAGGTCTTGACCATAAACTACTGCTACGCGCAGACGGCACATCCGTCTATATGACTCAGGACATTGGTACCGCCAAACTCCGTTTCGCCGATTATCCCATCAATAAGATGATTTATGTAGTGGGTAACGAACAAAATTACCATTTCCAAGTGCTCTCCATCCTGCTGGACAAACTTGGTTTTGAATGGGGAAAGAGTCTTGTACACTTCTCCTACGGAATGGTGGAACTGCCGGAAGGTAAAATGAAGTCGCGTGAAGGTACGGTGGTAGATGCCGACGACCTTATGGACGAAATGATCAACACCGCCAAAGAAACTTCCGGCGAGTTGGGCAAACTGGACGGATGCACAGAGGAAGAGGCAAACAACATTGCACGCATCGTGGGTCTAGGTGCTTTGAAATACTTCATCCTGAAAGTGGATGCACGCAAGAACATGACCTTCAACCCGAAAGAGTCTATCGACTTCAACGGGAATACAGGACCTTTCATCCAATATACCTACGCACGTATCCAGTCCATCCTGCGTAAGGCTGCCGAAGCAGGTATCAGCGTTCCGTCAACACTGCCGAAAGATGTGGAATTGAGCGAAAAGGAAGAAGGACTCATCCAAATGCTTGCCGACTTTGCCGGAGTCGTAAAACAAGCAGGAGAGGATTACAGTCCGTCTGTCATCGCTAATTACACGTATGATTTGGTGAAAGAATACAACCAGTTCTATCACGATTTCAGCATCCTGCGTGAAGAAAATGAACATCTGAAACTATTCCGCCTCGCCCTTTCCGCCAATGTCGGCAGAATCGTGAAGTCGGCTATGGGATTATTAGGCATCGAAGTTCCGGAAAGAATGTAAACCATAATTCAACTTCTTCATATCAGCCCCTCTCTTTTCGGGAACCAGTTTTCCAGCAAAAGAGAGGGGCTGACTAACATTATATTCACAAAATCTTTTCATAAATGAAAGATTTATGTATTTTTGCGTCATTAACTAACAATCTTTAATACCGACATTATGGATGCAACAAAAATCGTAGGAGAGAAAATCAAGTCACTCCGCGAAACAAAAGGAATAACCATAGAAGAACTTTCCGACCGTTCAGGGTTGGCAATAGAACAGATAGAACGTATAGAAGATAATATCGACCTACCGTCATTGGCTCCGCTAATCAAGATAGCCCGTGTGCTCGGAGTACGTCTCGGTACATTCCTCGATGACCAGAACGAACTGGGTCCCGTAGTTTGCCGGAAGTCCGACTCTTCGGATACAATCAGCTTCTCAAACAATGCCATCCATTCACGTCGTCACATGCAGTATCATTCACTGTCCAAATCAAAGGCAGACCGTCACATGGAGCCGTTCATCATTGATGTGGAAGCGACGAACGATACCGATTTCGTGCTTTCATCCCATGAGGGAGAAGAATTTATCATGGTAATGGAAGGTGTTATGGAGATCAGCTACGGCAAAAATACGTATGTGTTGGAAGAAGGTGACAGTATTTACTACGATTCCATCGTACCTCACCATGTACACGCATACGAGGGGCAGGCTGCCAAGATACTGGCGGTTATCTATACTCCTATTTAAACAACTATAAAAAGACAAATGCAACTTTTCGAGAAAACTTTAGGTGACTGGCTTGAACAATGGGCAGAGCAGACACCCGATAAGGAATATATTGTTTATTCCGACCGTAATCTGCGCTTTACGTGGAAAGAGTTCAATGAACGGGTAGACAAGATGGCTAAAGGACTTCTTGCCATCGGGATCAAGAAAGACACACATGTGGGCATCTGGGCGGCAAACGTTCCGGACTGGCTCACATTTCTGTATGCCTGTGCCAAAATCGGTGCGGTCTACGTTACGGTAAACACCAATTACCGTCAGTCGGAGCTGGAGTACCTATGTGAAAACTCGGATATGCATACCTTGTGTATCGTCAACGGGGAACGTGACACGGATTTTGTGGAAATGACCTACAAGATGCTGCCGGAACTGAAAACCTGCCAGCGCGGACACCTCGAAAGCAAGCGTTTCCCACACATGAAGAATGTGATCTACGTAGGACAGGAAAAGTTCAGAGGTATGTACAACACACCCGAAATCCTGTTATTGGGAGACAATATCGAAGATAGCACACTGACGGAAGCCAAAAAGAAAGTCTCCTGCCATGATGTGGTTAATATGCAATACACATCCGGCACTACCGGATTTCCCAAAGGAGTGATGCTTTCTCACCATAACATTACGAACAACGGATTCCTCACGGGAGAACACATGAAGTTCACCGCCGACGACAAGCTCTGCTGCTGTGTACCCCTATTCCACTGCTTCGGCGTGGTACTTGCCACCATGAACTGTCTTACGCACGGTTGCACACAAGTGATAGTGGAACGCTTTGACCCGCTTGTCGTACTCGCCTCCATACACAAAGAACGGTGCACGGCACTTTACGGAGTACCGACCATGTTCATTGCCGAACTCAACCATCCGATGTTCGACATGTTCGATATGTCCAGCCTCCGCACCGGCATCATGGCAGGTTCGCTCTGTCCGGTGGAACTGATGAAGAGAGTGGAAGAAAAGATGTTCATGAAAGTAACAAGCGTTTACGGCCTCACCGAAGCCTCTCCGGGTATGACCGCTTCCCGCATCGACGACTCTTTCGATGTGCGTTGCAATACCGTAGGACGAGATTTCGAGTTTACCGAAGTAAAAGTCATCGATCCCGAAACCGGAGAAGAATGCCCGGTAGGAGTTCAGGGAGAAATGTGCAACCGGGGCTATAACACGATGAAAGGTTATTATAAAAATCCGGAAGCTACTGCCGAGGTTATCGACAAGAACGGTTTTCTTCATTCGGGAGACTTAGGCATCAAGGATGAAGACGGAAACTATCGTATCACCGGACGCATCAAAGACATGATTATCCGGGGCGGTGAAAATATCTATCCGAGAGAAATCGAAGAATTTCTCTATAAGCTGGAAGGAGTGAAAGACGTGCAGGTAGCCGGCATCCCGTCCAAGAGATACGGAGAAGCGGTCGGAGCATTCATTATCCTGCGTGAAGGAGTGGATATGCATGAGTCTGATGTCCGTGAGTTTTGCAAGAACAAAATAGCACGTTATAAAATCCCCAAATACATTTTCTTCATTAAAGAATTCCCGATGACCGGAAGCGGAAAGATACAGAAGTTCAAGCTCAAAGATTTAGGACTGGAACTCTGTGAGCAACAAGGTATCGAAATTATATAAGACACCCCGCCTCCTGATATAAAATAGAAGAGTGAGCGAAATGATATCTTCTCCTCATAATTTATAAGGTAGTCCGGGAAGTCTTTCTTCATTCTTTCTTAGGTGCGTATCTCGCGAATTACATGGATTCTGTATAAACTTAATCTGTGAAGTTCGCGAGATACGCACCTAAATTATACTCACACCTTTTCGGATACCCTCTGAAAACTATCATGTTTCTCTACACAGTATATCCGCTGAATATCAACTCATTATAAATATAGGACAAGTTCTTTCCCTGAAATTGGACAACGTTTAGGCTTCTTTGGGTTGACCGAGCAAGTTTAGCTCATATATTGCAAATGTAACGCAAACGACAATCTATCTCTATTACTCACTTAATAAATTTAAATTATGAAGAAAAACAAACTCTTTTTAGTGCTGGTAGGCCTATTAGCTGTATGTTCAGCTATTGCCCAACAAAATCCGACGTGGAAAACAAACCGGATGACGACATGGAAAATCCAATATTTGGCCAATGAGGAGACACAAACAATCGACAGTATTGGTGAAGAGAACCTTTATAGGAATAGCTATTATTACGATAAATCTGGCAATCTGATAAGCAATATAACTTATAATGCAGCAGACAATACCATACGCGAACAATATACATATACTTATAATGAACACAACAAAGTATTGTCCGAATCATGTATTTCGAGCTACAATAACTATCAAACAGACTATGAATATGACGATACAGGATTGAAACTGCTTAAAACCACGAAAATCAATCCCGTATATAACACATTCATAGAATCCTGCGAATACACTTATGAAGGCGAATTATTAGCGAAAGAAGTCTATAAAAACAATAAAAACATCGAGACAAAAAGATATGAATATCATTATACAAACGGAGTCCTGAGTTCTAAAGATCTTTATAGTGATGCCGACTACACCGGAACTATCAAGCTAGCAGAAACCACTTCTTATGTCTTTGACAATATGGGTAATGAATTAAAGAACTCTACCGTAAAACATCTCAGTGATGGCAGCACAAGAGAAATCGACAGAAAATGTTATGCCTATGACGCAGAAGGCAAATTAGTGTCAGATTCACTATACCGTCAACATTTGATGGCACCAATATTAGTTCCATCTGCAAAACATATCTATCAGTATGACAAAAACGGTGCATTGGTCAAAGTGTTAAAATATGGAGGAGATTCCGATAAAAGCGATCTCGACAAACCCGGTAATTTCCCGATGCTTAGCCAATATTATGTACATACCCTACAATTGTACGGCAGTGACTATGCTCCCCAAAATGTGAACATCCAACAAGGTGAAGCTATCGGTACGATTAAAATCACATTCAAAGCACCTACTGTTACAACAGGGCTGGAAGGCTATAAAGTAATGGTTGATAATGAACTCCTGAATGAAATATTTACCGGAACAGAACTAACAGTCAAAAAGCAAAAGAAAGGGACACATGTTTACCGCATCTTCCCTATTTATAATAAAGAAGTTGCCAATGCTTCCGATCCTGTTACTTTCAATATCGAGATCGATTGTCCACCTGTTACCAATTTACAAGTAGCAGCCTATGAATATTATTCATACGAATGGCATCTGAACTTACAATGGGACGCACCTGCTAAAAACAGCCTGACATTCAAAAATTACAGATATATAGTAGATACTTCCAAAGGTACTTCTGTCTTCAATACGGCGGCAGCTTCTACCTATAGCAAGAAAGAAGAAACAATCATCACCGTATATGCCGTATACGAAGAAGGAGAATCCGATCCTTGTACCATCACATTCGACCTTTCCGATATCACAAAATCAAAGGTGGCACACTGGAATAACTCCGGCTACACGGTAAAAGATGCATACGGCAACATCAAAGGAAGCGGGAATTATTATTATAAAGAATACTCCGGCAGCGAACAATTACTGTTTGAAGTAGAGTATGACGCACAAAACAACCCATTGAGAAAAACCGTTAAGGCAGCTCCATCCTCGTACTCCAAAATTTCCGTAGATACTCAATACGGATGGAACAAAGAAGAATGGACATGGAAGAGAGACGGTACCATCACTTCCACTTCGAATATGTATTATCAGGTAGTGGAAAAAAGGACAAAAACAATCGGTCAAAGCGGCAAACTGGAAGATAGTTCAAAAGAGACTTACACGTATGCCACTGAAAACACGCAAGATAAATTGCCGATACAGACCGAATACTGGACGATAGCCGGAAAGGATTCCAGCATTGTATCGATCAAAAAGCATAGTTACGAAGGAAACGGCAGAGTGGATATGGTTTATAAGGCAGACGGAGAAACAATCACCGGAAAAGAAGAATATTTCTACCTGGACCCTGCCAAAGTGGATTCAATAAAAGTATATACTTACGACGGAACTAATTATACACCAACCGCAAGAACCGTATTCGACTATCTGTCGGGCACAAAACTCGTATCTGCCGAAAAAACAGACAAGTATACCGGCGGGAAATGGGTAAAAGAAACAGAAAAGGTTTATACCGCTTCTTCTGCTTACCACAAATCTCACGCTGTCTCCGAACTTGCAGCCGAAGAGGGTGACAACCTCGTTAAACTGACTTGGAAAGCTCCCGAAGGTGCAGACGGTTTAAGTGGTTATAAAGTTTACGCCAATGATGTGTTGTGCAAAAAGACACCGGTTCCGGCTTCCGCTACATCCTACGATGTCAAAGGTCTCCCAACCGGAAACTTTACTTTCAGCATCGTTGCCGTCTATACTGATAATCAGGAAGCCAATTACGTTTCCACTATCGGAATAAACCATACGGACATGACCGTTGCTTATGATAATCTGAAGAATATGATTGCAGCCGGCGTTTCCGCCAAAGGATACAGCTACCGTGTGACAGGGGAAATCTTGGTAACAGGTGTCTTAGATCCTAAGGCTTTTGGCGAGAACTATTTTGTGGGAGATGCCACAGGTGCTGTCAATGTTGTTCCTGCCGACAATGACGATGCAGCTGCATTTACATTCAGATCGGGCGATAAGATTAAGAGCCTGAAAGGTCAGTTGAAAGAAGAAAACGGTACGCATTACTTTATTTACGAATCTGCAGAACTGGTTTCACGAAACAACAATGTGACTCCTACCGCCATGACGATAGAAGATTTTGTAAAAAATCCGTCAAGCGTTGAAGCGAAATATATCAAGTTTGAGAAAGTAACCTTCTCAGATGAGGTAAGTGCGGACGACAAGCTGTTACCGGCAGTTTGCCACATGGTTCAGGGAGATAAGAGCGCCAATCTGATGTTGGGTAACAGTCAGATAAAGAAACCCGATGCAGCTAATGTTGCCGGATTTGTAATAAAGGCGGAAGATACTTGGGCAGTGGTTTTGAACGGTACAAGAGACTTTTATGCAATCTATACTCCGAAAGAATTCGCGAACCTGAAAGAAATGCTGAATGCAGGCGTGGACGAAGACGGCAGAGCTTACGTCGTGAAAGGAGAGGTCTTGGTTACAGGAGCCGTCGCTTCCTTCATCCAGACGAATTACTTTGTAAAAGATGCAACGGCAGCACTGTGCCTGTCGGCAGACGAGATGTCACAATTCAGCGTGAAAGCCGGTGACAAGATAAAAGACCTCAAAGGTACTTTGGACGAATTCAATGGCGCACATAGTTTCTTTGTCGAATCTGCAACACAAGTAAGTACCGGAAACACGGTGACTCCTGAAGTCTTGACCATTGCCGTCCTCAATGCGAATCCGGGGGATTATGAAGCTCAATACGTTAAATTTGAAGAAGTTACTTTCAACGGCGTATCCGGTGAGACTACTTTCCCGGCAATAACAGAAATGGCACAAGGAAACAGCACCGTAAGTTTAATCTTCGGACAAGAACAAATAAATGTAGTGGAATGCGCCAATATTTCCGGATTCGTTTCCTTAGTAGGCGGAGAGACTCAAATATTACTGAATGGCAAAGAAGGATTTGAACAAGCATCCGGCATTACCGACATAATTGTTTCGGACGTTTATTATGAGAACGGAACGATTGTGGCAGAGGGTGCCTCATCCATCACAGTCTTTGATATGACCGGGCGTCAACTGGTGTATTCAGCAAGCGAACGGGCTGATATAGCTGCTGCCTATTCCGGCATTGTAGCCGCCAAAGTAACTTACACGAACGGTAATGTCAGAATTGTAAAATTGATTGTTAAATAATAATAGGAATAGGATTATCCGGCCAACCTAAACCGCTATAAACATAACAGGGTAATCCAATAGCAAAGAGTAGAAATAAAAGCCGACAAATTCGTGATGAATGAGTCGGCTTTTAATATCTTATATATTTACATACATTTCACTTGTGGAACTCCCGTTATCACCCCCTTGAGCGTTCGATAACGCCTAAGGGAGCGTTAGGTAACGCTCAAGGGAGCGTTGGGCAACACCTAAGGGAGCGTTTAGCATCATCTACCGGGGCGTTGAACAACTCTTTTCAGGGTGTTACAACTCATTCGCTTAAACGAATCTTCCTCCCAAAAATGTCATTTAGCGGGAGATAATGTATACATTTTGCCGCATTGGGGGAGAAAAGGAAAGGAGAAGAGAAGAGAGATATAGAGAGTTAAGATAAGAAAAGAAAAAGAGAGGAAAGGAAAGTAGAAGAAAGAAGAATAAAAGAATCTCCTTACGGAGATAAGAAAAAAGAAGAAAGAAGATAAATCTTCTTCATGCCCGCTCGTGCCATTGCCGATTTATCCAAGAACATCCCCCTACCGCCAAACAAAAAAACCGATAAACATTCCCGGCATCCGAACAGACTGCCGATAAACGTTTCCGGTTTCCAAAAGCTAAAGCATCCCCGCCGTTCCGAAGCACGGCAGGGAGAAAGCGTATTATTTCTGCGGATATTCCAGATTGGCATCCGTCAGCTGTTCCAACACTTCGTGCAGATACTTCGCCGATTCCCACTTAGCCATAGGCAGGTCATGGAGCAGGTAGTTACCGCAATCTTTCGGTGCGGCTCCGGGTATCTCTCCCTCATAATCCGCCACGAAACGGAAAGTGTCACGCATCAGCTGCGCGATGTCTTTCGGCTGCAAGTCGCCTTTCATCAGGAGATAATTCCCCGTAAGGCATCCCATAGGGCCCCAATAGATGATTTTGTCTGCCCAAACGGGATCATTGCGCAAGTAAGTGGCAGCCAGATGTTCGATGGTGTGCAAAGCGCCTTGTCCGAGAGCCGGCTCACGGTTGGGCTCTTTCATGCGGATATCGAACGTCGTAACGGTTTCTCCTCCCACTTCGTCCTTGCGGGAGACGTAAATTCCGCGCAACAAGCGGATATGGTCGATTGTAAAGCTCGGTATTGTTTTCATATAACTGTTTGTTTTATAATTTGTTAGGCAATGCGGAGAGGAAAGCGTGCGTCACTCCGAAGGAACGGTCCGCCATCTCTCCCCAGAAATTCAGATACTGCTCGAAGTGATGGTCCACTCCCGGCGTATCGCTGATAATGCGGAAGCTAATAAACGATATTTTGTTGAGATAGCAGACATGTGCGATGGCACCGGACTCCATGTCGACCGCCAGTCCGTCAGGAAACTGCTTTTTAATCTCGTTCAGCTCCGTGCGGTCGGTTATGAATTTATCTCCCGTGCAGATAAGCCCGTCGTGAATACGTGTTTCGGAAGCAAGCCCCAGAGCGCAGTCCAGCAGCGTGCGGTTTCCCTCGAAATAGAGCGGCAAGCCCTGTACCTGACCGTAAGCGTTGCCTTCTCCGCACCACACGTCGTGGTAAACGATACGGCTGCTCACCACCACTTCCATCACTTTCAGGCACTTGTCTATACCGCCTGCCACCCCCGTGCTGATGATGCAATCCGGATGGTGGGCATGAATCAAATCTGCCGTACCCGCCGCCGCGTTCACCTTCCCGATTCCGCACTGCATCAAGACCAGTTCATTATCGCCCAAATGTCCGGTTATGTACTGATGACGCCCCTCGTTCTGCTCCACCTTATCGGCCAACAACTGTGCCAATTGGTCATATTCAGAACCCATAGCTGTAATAATTCCTAATTTCATACCATTTTGTCCATTTTGTGGGGCAAATGTACAATATTTCACGGAGAATAGTGGGAAATTTATTATCTTTGTGGCTTAAAGCATTAACAAAACAAGTTATGAAACTCATAAAGCGTATTCTTCCCGATCTGATTGCCATACTGGCATTCATCATCATCCCGACTATCTACTTCGCTCCGGCAGCGTTTGAAGGCAGAATACTTGCACAGCACGACTCTGTGGCAGGTATCGGTAACGGTCAGGAGTCAAGAGAATATCACGAAAGAACCGGCAAAACAACCCGTTGGAGCAACTCCATTTTCGGCGGTATGCCCACTTACCAAAGTGCGCCAAGCTATGATTCTACGAATATTTTGAAAACCATCGGAAACATCTACCGTCTTTACCTTCCGGGAGATATATGGCTCGTATTCATCATGTTGCTCGGATTTTACATTCTGCTCCGGGCATTCGACTTCTCCGTATGGTTGTCCTCGCTGGGAGCTATCCTATGGGCTTTTTCCTCGTATTATTTCATCATCATCGCAGCCGGACACATCTGGAAGTTTGTCACGCTGGCTTACATACCGCCCACGATAGCCGGAATCGTACTGGCATACAAGGGCAAATATCTTTGGGGAGGAATCGTGACCGCACTTTTCATCGCGCTTCAGATTCTATCCAACCACATCCAAATGACCTACTACTTCCTGTTTGTCATCCTGTTCATGGTCATCGCCTTTTTTGTGGACGCTTACCGCAAGAAAGAACTCCCGGGCTTCTTCAAAGCCAGCGCGGTGCTGATAGTGGCAGCGTTGATAGGTGCATCCGTCAACATTTCCAACCTCTACCACACTTACGAATACAGCAAAGAGACCATACGCGGAAAATCCGAGTTGGTAAAACAAAACTCTGACGACCAGACCAAAAGCGGACTGGATCGCAGTTATATTACCCAATGGAGCTATGGCATCGGAGAGACCTTCTCCCTGTTCATCCCCAACGTAAAGGGCGGGGCTTCCGTTCCGTTGGCAGCCAATGAAAAGGCGATGGAAAAGGCAAACCCGATGTACTCCGGCCTGTACAGCCAAATCGGTCAATATTGGGGAGAACAGCCGGGCACTTCCGGTCCGGTGTATGTGGGAGCTTTCGTCATGATGCTTTTCATCCTTGGGCTCTTCATCGTGAAAGGACCGATGAAATGGGCACTCCTCGCAGCGACCGTGCTCTCCATCCTGCTTTCATGGGGCAAGAACTTCATGGGATTCACGGACTTTTTCCTCGACTACATCCCGATGTACGACAAGTTCCGTGCGGTATCGTCCATTCTTGTCATCGCCGAATTTACCATTCCTTTGCTTGCCATCATGGCACTGAAAGAGATTGTAACCCGGCCTCAGCTACTGAAAGAAAACATCAAGTACGTTTACATCAGTTTCGGACTGACCGGCGGAATAGCCTTGCTGTTTGCCGTATTGCCCAAACTTTTCTTCCCGTCTTACATTTCCTCGATGGAAATGCAGGCCTTGCAAAACGGTATCCCGGCAGACCAGTTGGCGCCGATCGTTGCCAATCTGGAAGAGATGCGCATTCATCTTTTCACATCCGACGCATGGCGCAGCTTCTTCATCATCCTCATCGGTACGGGGCTTTTGCTCACTTACAACATGGGTAAACTGAAAGCCCAATGGATGATAGCAACCATCGCCGTGCTCTGTCTGGGCGATATGTGGATGGTCAACAAGCGTTATCTGAACGATGAAATGTATGTGGATGAAGTACAGAAAACGATCTCTTACCAAAAGACCCCGACGGATGAGTTCATCCTGCAAGACAAAGCGTTGGATTATCGTGTGCTGAATCTCGCAACGAATACTTTCAACGAAAACAATACAGCTTACTGGCACAAGAGCATCGGAGGCTACCACCCTGCCAAGCTGCGCCGCTATCAGGAAATGATAGATTACCACATCGGCAAGGAGATGAATACGCTCCGTAAAGACGTGGTACAAGCGGGAGGAGACATGGGCAAAGTATCGCCGGAAGGTTTCCCTGCACTGAATATGCTGAATACGAAATATATCATCTTCCCCGGTGCGGAGAACCGTACCATCCCGGTGGAAAACCCTTACGCATTCGGCAACGCATGGTTTGTGAACAATGTGAAATATGTGGACAATGCAAACGAGGAGATTGAAGCGATCGACAAAGTGGATTTGCAGGAGACTGCCCTCGTGGATGCAAAATTCAAGAGTGAGCTGAACAACGTCGAGAATGCATACAAAGATTCGCTGTCGTCCATCACACTGACTTCCTACGAACCTAACCACCTGATTTACAAAACGTCATTGACAAAAGACGGTGTGGCGGTGTTCTCCGAAATCTATTATCCGGGTTGGGAAGCATACATCGACGGCAAAGAGGTTCCTCACGGACGTGCCGATTATATTCTCCGGGTAATGAACATCCCGGCAGGCGAGCACACGGTAGAGTTCACTTTCGATCCGAAGTCTTTGCACATGACCGAAACAATCGCCTACATCGCCCTGGCAATCTTATTGATCGGTGCACTGATCGGTATTGCCCTGTCATTCAGGGGGAAGAAGGGCGGAAAGAAAAATTAGAATCAGATACAGATTTATCTCTGATGATAGAACATAGCCTGTCGATTCGACAGGCTATGTTGATATATGTACCTGATAAAAGAAAAGTCTTCAAAAAACAGTCTCTTAACTAAACACCATAAATAGTATTTATTTACCTTTGTAGAGATCAGATTAAAAATCATCAAGATTAATATAATGATATGGAATCAAACTATAATTCTTATAACAAAATATTGACCACAAGTTTGTAATAGTTTGATTGAATCTATCAGGAACAAAAAATAAAGAATGATGGACAAAACTTATAATGAAGATAAAATAGAAGTTGTCTGCTGCTTTTGTGGAAAGCCTCTTTCTTATCACGACGCAATGGTAATAAATGTACAGAGTAATATAAAGAGTGAAGAAGTACAGCAGTTGTTTTGTCATAAAGAACATTTCATAGAAAAACTTGATAAGTCAGTTCCATTGTATATAGACAATTAACATTATGCACTAGATAAGGATGTACCAATTGGTATTGTAGCCTCACCTATCTGAAATATTCCTTCTTTTGCAGCTAAAAATATGCTTTTACTTCTCCGGTTTCAAAATAAGACGGATGGCAAACCATGCATGGTGAGCAACCGTACCGATCCATCCGTAGTATTTTGCCATAATGCGGAAACGTTCTTTCAGGGATGCTTTACGGTTATGGGTAGTCATGCCCTCATCCAAATAATCAATAATCGTCAGATGAGTATTGTGCAGCGTCCGTGCTTTCTTCATCATACGGATGCACCAGTCAAAATCGGCAGAGAAACGGAAACGAAGGTCGTAGGGTTCCAGCAGTGTATGCCGGGCAAAGAATGCCTGATGGCAAACCAACATTCCTTGCTTGAAGCTCTTCCAAGTGAGATGTTCCGGTGCGGAAAGCCGTCGCATGTGAAGGAAATGTCCGTCAGCATCGACAATCGCCGTTTCCCCATAAAGAATATCCGGCAATTCATTGCCTGTAATGGAATGTACCATCAACTGGAGTGTATCGTCCTCATGAAAGCTGTCCCCGGCATTGAGGAAACAGAGATAATCACCCGTAGCGAGCTTCATACCCTTATTCATGGCATCATACAAACCTTTATCCGGCTCACTGACCACCTTATGAATATGGTGTCCGTATTTCTCCACAATCTGTAAAGTGTTGTCCGTCGACGCACCATCCACAACGATATACTCTATATTCTTATACGTCTGCGTCACAATGCTTTGAATGGTATCTTCCAGAACTTTCCCGGCATTGTACGTCACCGTGATGATGGAAAAACGGGGATTGAGCTTGCTATGCATGGCTGCCGGTTACCTTATTGTAAATATCAATATAATGTTTCGCAATAATACGCTCGGAATAGTTGGAGACCACTTTACGGCAGGCTTCCTCACTCAGATTGGGATATTCACTCTCTGTAAGTGCCCAATGGATACCGTTGGCGAAATCTTCGGACGATTTATACCGGGCTACATAGCCGTTATGCAAATGATCTATCATCTGGGGGATACCGCCTACATTGAAACCGATGCAGGGAATACCGCACGCCATCGCCTCCATAATCGTATTCGGCAGGTTATCCTCGAGCGACGGAGTGACATACAGATCCACAGCATTATAAATATCCACAATCTCCTTTTCGCTGCTTACATAGTTCATGGAGTAGACAGGAAAAGGTATCATGCTTTCCAACTGCGAAGATTGCTGTCCGAACACAACGACCCCGACGGTATCTTTCATTTCCGGATATTTCTCTACCAACATTTTACAGGCCTCAACGAAATATGTCAAGCCTTTACGCTTATCGGTAATCTTTACCGAACCGAAAAGCAACAGTTTCTTATCCTGCGGAAGATGGCATTTTTCACGCGCTTCCGCTTTATCATGGGGTTTGAAAAGATTCGTATTGATTGCATTAGGGATATTGGTTACCGTCTGCCCCTTCAACAGGCTGCTTTTCTTCGCCATCGACTCCAGCCAACGGCTACAAGCCACAAAGGTGATATGTACCCCGCTATAAAGTTTTTGTTTCTTCCGGAATGTACGATAGGACAAGTCTTTCTTTCCACCGCCTCCGTACAGCAACGGACAGTGATGGCACTGTTCCATATACCGTTCGCACTCTCCGGCATAATGGCACATTCCGGTGAAAGTCCACATATCATGCATCGTCCAGACCACCGGTTTGCCCGAAATCATAATCTTATTCAAATCCTTAAAGGAAAGCATACCTTGATTGATCCAGTGAAGATGAATCACATCAGCCTGCTTAAACTCGGGCAGAGAGGTTATATCCGTCCCCGTATTGGCTACATCAACTAAAAAAAGATTATTCTTCTTGAAATGGTTCGCTTTCCAAATCACAAGCCTCTCCCATACAAAACGCCAGATATTCTTCCACGTTCTCTGCAACTCCACTACGCTGATTTGGTCTGTCTGCTTGTCGCGTACAAGCATTTTCGCTTTTATCCCGTTATTCTTCAGGGCTTCCATTAACCGGTTTGCGGCAACGGCTGCTCCTCCAATTCGTTCAGATGTATTGATTATTAAAACTCTCATAAGCCGAATGTTTGGACAAAGGTAGGGAAAATATAATTATTGCTTAGATTGTGGAAAGCATTTTTTATAGACATAACGTACGATTTTACCAAAAAGATTATACCTCATCCCATGGTCTTTCAGTGCAAAGGCATACATTTCCTCTATTTTCGGATTCTCCCGGACGGGAATATCCGGTAAACAAATTTCTTCCGTCCTAAAGGGACGGTCATAATCATACCATCCGAACAAACGGCTGTTATTAAAATGCGTGCCATTACCTATACCTATGTTTTTCACAAGCGTATGGGTAGGTGTCAGACACAGTCCTTTCTGTTTGTGGATGATTACTTCCCAACAGATATCCCAAGGGATAGGAGATTTGTCGAGCGACTTCAGACATCTGAAATTTCCACCGTATTCTATCTTGAGAAGATCTGCCTGAGTCAATCCCGCAAGCGCATCCGCCCGTGAGGTATAATGCGTGAACAGTTGCCATCTGTCTTTCCAGGTAGCCCATCCCCAACCGGACATGTGAGGCGTAAAATAAACATCACCCAGTTCCAAAACATCCAGATTGGAAAAGCCTGCTATATGCATCACCTTTTTTTCTTCCCGGTACTTATCCAACGCATCATTCATGTATTTCAGGAAAACGGGAGAAGTGCAAATATCATCTTCCAACACAATAACCGTATCATGTTCAGACAAAACATATTGAATACCTCCCGTAATATTTCTTTCCAGATAATAGTTCTCCGGACGTTCTACAATATGTACTTCCTTAAATCCCGTCACCGTATGCAGATACGCCCTGACTTCATTGACTGCTTTCCATGACGCTTCATTCTTTCCTCCATCACTGAAAATGTACAAGGAACTCTCCGAAGCGAGTTCGTTACGCTTCAAATATTCTATGGTCGTTCTCGTATTATCCAAACGATTATAGACGAACATAGCGATTGGAGAAACAGACTTAAAAGAATAATCCGGAGCCATAACCTTCTGCTATTTAGTGAAACGAATCTCTTTATAGTGCGGACTTATTTTGTCTAAATCCGGCAATTTCATATAATCCCCATATATTTTCGTGAGATAGGCATGCGTATCATGCGGAGCAGGAAACAATTCACCTTCGAATTCAATCCGGTTCAATGGAAAAAGATCCTCGGCAAATCGCGGAGAAAAATAAGCTGTGCCAAAAGAGTGACGTATCGTTTTGACCGGAAACATTTTTGAAAAGAATCTCAAGACGGGGAATCCTATTCGGGTATTAAACCGATAAATACGATTGATATTCCTCTGTATCGTCGTTTCATTTAGCGATTTCCTGTTTAATTGCTTGTAAATTTGCCCTTGCATATGCCCTGCAATCCATGCAAGCCTGTACGGGATATATTCCATAGGAAAAATATCAATGTATATGCCTTGATAGGTAAAGTTACGGTCATAATCATTGGTCTCCGCCAAAAAAGAATCCGTATCTCTCAACTTGCCGAAAATAAAGATATAATTAGGGTCCGTCTCATGTGTTTGCAAAGCTAAATTATCAGGAAGTTCCTCCGGTAATATTTTAATGAGACGCAAATAATCCTCCCGCATCATTTCTATATCCAAATCGTCATCCCAAGGGATAAACCCTTTATGGCGAGCCGCACCAATCAACGTCCCGGAACTCAGCCAATACGGTATATCATGCTTCTTACAAATGCAATCGATTACTTTCAAAAGCTCGAGCATACGCAACTGATGCTGTCTTAGCACAGAGCCTTCGGGATTAAAGCGTTGTCGCAGGTCTCCTTCCATTACAACCAGAATTTATTATTATTTGTAGATAGAACAACTTGCATCGATTCATTTGTAACCAAATCATAAATCTTTGAAGCAAAATAAATGTCATGCAAGGAAATTCCAATATTGTATACCAATATTCTTTCCTGCTCAGATGCTCTTCCGACACTCTTCTTCAATAAAACCTTAGAAACCTCATCGAATTGCTTGAAAGATTTAAAATATTTGAAATCTTTCACATGATCTGTATCATCGGCAAAAACTTTATCAAAAAACAAATCACAATTTTGGAAACCACGAGTATGCACAGGAATTACCGTCACTCCGGGCTTAAACTCTTCATCCGTTGCAATCTGCCCCGAAGCTGATGTAATACAGGAAATAACTACATCTGATCCACTAATTAAAGTCTTAGTATTATCACAAACCGAGAAATGCAAATTAGAATACATCTCAAATCTTTTGATAAAATCCCTTTCCTGATTTTTATAGGCCAGAACTTTAATATACAAATCTTTATTCCTAAATAGTTCAGCCAGACACACTAATGTTGCACGAGCCGTATTTCCCAATCCCATAAAAGCATATTGATTTGCACCCGATTTCTGAAATGTTTGAGCAGACAAAGCAGCGACTGCTCCAGTTCTCATAGCCGTAATCCACGTTCCATCCATGAAAGCAAGAGTTTCCCCACTTATCGAATCATATAAAAGAATTTCACTGACCAATGCAGGCATTCGTTGAGGATAACGTGACACTACCTTTACTCCATGCCTATTTATCTCAGGGATACATGAAGGCATTGTATTCACAAATATATCCCCTTTCATTTTTAGACTTATTTTAGGAGGAAGACTACATTCATATTTGTTCAATAGCATATGCTTTGCCCATTCGATGCATTGTGCCGGAGCTATATGCAAATCAGAGATCGTATCGAAACCTATAATCTTCATTTCTCTAAACTTTTAAATGCTTCAATCAAATAATCATTATCCCCTTCATCTCTAACAGCAATACGAATATAGTTTTTATCCTTGAAAGCCGATTTCGTACCACAATCCTTTATCAGCAGATTGAATCGTTTCAATAAAAGAGCAGCCAATTCCGAGGAAGTAAAGCGTGAAGTAACTTCACACAAGAAATAATTCGCCTGCGAAGGGATCACTCTTAGAAAGGATATTTGCTGCAACTCATGATAAAACCGTTCTCTCTCTGTTATAAACAATTCGCAAGCCTGCTTGTAATCACTATCATATTTACCATAGATTTGCATGTAGAACTCAGCAAAGGAGTTGATATTCCATATTGCCACGTCTTTCTTTAAATCGGCAATCAGTTCCTTGCCGGAACAAGCAGCCAAACCCAACCGTAACCCGGGTACTCCATAAGATTTTGATATACTTTTTACAACGATCAGGTTAGGATATTTTTCAAGTATTTCATTTACCAGCAACGTATTACGGTAAGACAACGAAGAGAAGTCCACGAATGACTCATCGACAATGAGCGTGATATCTTTCTTGGCCGTCCAAGCCGCCAATCGGAGAATGTCTTCCTTGGGAATAAAGTTACCGGAAGGATTATCCGGATTGATCAGCAATAGGGTGCTAATCTCTTTTCCCTCATAAAAACGTTGCAAATCATCCGCTGTATAAGCAAAATCGGCATTCTGAGGAACAAACGGTATTATTTCCGCTTCAAACTTTCTGTTAGGATATTCTTCGAATGTAGGATAAACGACTCCAATATTGCCCTCCAATTTATTCATCAAGCTCTTAATCAACTCCGCAGCTCCATTTCCTACCACCACATATTCTTGATTAACAGCAAAGTTTTTAGCCATAATCAGGCTATTGACAAACATTCCCGAAGGATATTCGGTCAACAGGGTATCGAAATTCGCCTTCATCTCTTCTTTCATTTTAGCCGGAGGAAAATAAGGATTGACTAAGTAGCAAAAATCTTTCAGTGCAGGAAATCGCCAATATCCCCCATATCTCTTTTGGTATAAATGTAATTGATTATCCTCGGCAAAAAGAGCTTCCGCAATATCAAGATCCTGTATATCATCTATTTCATACCATTTCTCTCCATTCAAAGGCAAAGCCTTCAATTCGCATCTGTCCAACAAAGTAATCACCCTGAGAACCTGTTCATAATATTCATTATTTCCCAATGCCCTACTATATGCCTCAAGAAAAGGGACATAATTTGTTCGCAGAAATTCTTTACTGAACTTATACAGGTTGACGGTCTTGTAATATGTATCTATCTCATCATAACGGAAAGCCTTCTTTGAGATAAAATTTACAATATCAAGATTTTCATTCAGCTGTACCATTGTACCGTCCATCCATGTTTCATAACGGGCTACCATAGCTAAATTGGGATATGGTTCGGATAGTATTTTATGAAACAGTGAGTTTTCAAAGATTAAATCGGATTCGATCAATAACGTATCATCTTTTTGTAACTCCTCTTTAGCCAGATAAAGCGAATAAATATTGTTAGTCTTGTCGTATATCGGATTTTCTACATACTCGATAGGAATTTGACCAGCCTTATCACCTACATACTGTCTCAACTTTTGTCCTTGGTAACCTACAACAAGAATAATGCGCGTTAGAGGTAGTGAGGATAACTGATTAAGGAGGCGGTCTATCAAACAGACTCCGTTGACTTTGACCATACATTTCGTATTCTCTTTGGTCAAATCTCCCAGTCGTTTTCCCATTCCGGCAGCTAAAATAATTGCTTGCATTCCTTTACTCTATTAAACGGTTCATGCAACAAAGATAGAGATTTTAATATGAAAGGGAGTAAAATCGACCTATTTTCTCATTAACAGACAACAAAAACGCACCTTCCATTTAATTCATGCCAACCAAACATTATCTATGGGTAATCCATCGTTTCACCAACTTCAGCTTCGCTTTTAATGCCATCAAAGACAAATAGATCAAGTCATCCAACCTTTCAGCACGTGTATAAACTTTCTCTTGTTCTCTTTTCTCATTAAGGCAATTTACAAGCGACATCAAAGGTTTCTCAAAGAACAAGTCGGAAACAAGCTGTTTCTGTTTAAGCAGCAAGGTCTGATATTTCTGTTCGTCGGCATCCAATTCTTTTAACAATCGAAGGATATCGTCCATTGATTTCACATCACATTCTTCTATAATCAGCTCTTTGTGAATAACCTCGTCACTATTCATGATAGCCAACGAACCGGCAGAAACAGCCTCAGCTACAGAATTTCCCCGAATACACCTTCCTCCATATTTAATAAAGTACTTAGAATCATATAATCGCGTAAGATTTTCTTTAATCGACTGATGATGAAGTAATATTTTATATCCGGCATCTTCCAAAGGCTTAAAATGTTCCGGCACATGCCTGACCGGCCGTTCCGTAGTAGAATTGATTTCCATAAAGACGCCTTCTTTTTTCGAATCCCTTTTCAGAACACTTTTCATGATATTTTGTAAAGAGTAACCATTCAGGAAGGTATATGGGAAATCTACTTCACCACAATGTTTGCCGACAATTCCTCTTGCCATCTGGTTTAAAGAGACATCATACCCGAAACGGGGTTTGGAGACAGCCATGTTTGCCTCACCGATCATATAAGCGAAAAGAGTGGATTTATATGGTCGGATCACTTCAGTCGGCAAAGAAACATTAATGGAAATAACAATATCATAATTGCCCCAGTTGATTTCCCGGCAATCGACTGAAAAATCACCATTGGGATGCTCACTCCCCGGACAATAACCGGAATGTCCCGGTATGCTATTCAATGTCTGTGTTTTCAGCAGTCTCAACATCTTCGTTTTATGCGGAATCACATATCTGTATATCCGGGTCTCCGGAGCCATTTCCTCTTTCACGATATAAAAGTCACAATGGCAATCGGAGAAAAGCCCTACCGGACCTACCCGCATTTGTGAGGACATCAATATCGCTCCTGCATCCTTTTCAGAAGAAGGACATACATATAAATCTTGATATACATCCTGTTTGACCAATGCTATTTTCAGATTCTTCATATAACTGTCTTTAGCAAAAAGATTCTTCTACAACTACTTTTGATAATGTTTACTATATGCACGAAAATATATGCTGGATGATATGGGAAAATAAATAGCCCTAAGAACAGCTATGATCCCCCTGTTTCCCGCTATATAAAATATTTTATCTCTGTTTCTTATACAGAAAACAGATAACCTGCACAGATCCATAAAAGAGGAAGAACTTTGCAACTTAGACATATAGATGGCGTCTTGCAATTCTTTTTCCGGAGAGTCAATTCGTTCTAAAAAACGTAATGTACATTTAAAGCGTTCTTTGATGATTGGTTTTAATTCTCTATAAAGTTTTAATGAATTAAAAATATACTTTATAACAGAACCCAAAGTGATTTTATCATCTGTCGGTATCGTGTAAGTTGCTGCGGTTATGTACCTTCTTTGATTGACCAATACTTGATTGATATATACAATGTCATTGAAAGCCCCTGCCACTATTGACAAAATAGCGTCATAACAACGAGCTGAAATAATATCGGAAAAATCCGGTAACTTTTCCAACAATCTCCTTGAAAAAAGGAATGTGTGTCCTGCAAACGGACCTAAATATAATAATCGCAAAAGATGATAATTAGGAATACGGGCATCAAACTTTATAGGAGAACCATCTTCTGAAAAAGGTTTAGTCAATCCCGCACAAAACAAATGGTCACCAATACAATCAATCTGTTTCTCTATTTTATTTAATTCCCAGATATCATCTTGATCAGAAATGGCGATATATTCGCCCGTGGCACGAGAGATAGCTGAGAAGAAATTCAAATTGATACCTTTGTTCGTTTCATTCTTTACAAATTTAATAAACGGGAACTTCTCCACGTACTCTTTTGCAATGGATTCGGTTGAATCTGTAGAACAATCATCTTGAATAATCAATTCATAAATAGGATAGGTTTGGTTTACAATAGAATCAAGCTGTTCTCTTAAAAACCTTGCTCCATTATAAGTACATAATATGATTGATACGTTTTTCGTCTTTTTATCTATGTCTGACATATTGCATACTTTCTTTAAACGTTATAGAACCACTACACCACATAATTATCATATAAAGTGATGAAGCTATTATAACTTTACTCACAAAAAGCAGATAAATATTTTGCATGAAGAGTGTTATATAATATGTGGCAATCATTATCCCACCGGATATTACCGCAAACGGCATAATATCCTTCAATGCCTGGAATAATCTCAACCGTATTTCCCTCCACACAAAATAGTGCCACACCAACAGCCAAACTATATTAATCAATACATATACAAGAACCATCGTATGTATACCATACGGATATAATAATAGCATGACCAACAATTGAGTCATTCCCAAACAAATCGTATTCCACATGTAAACGTTCGACTTTCCTTTGCTTATCAACAAGTTGGAATAGAGAGTAATAATGGGAATGAAAGCTCCACTGATACAGAGTAGACGAAGGATTTCCGCACTGGCAGCCCATTTGTCCGTAATGGCTATCGTAATTAATTCCGGAGCAACCAACGATAAACCAAACATAGCCGGGAAAGAGATAAAAGCGGTAAAACGCAACATTTTACGGAAAACACGCGATTGCCTTTCTTTATCATCCGATACTTGTGCAAGTACCGGCTGCGCCACACCATTTACCATACCGGTAATCAGGGAATGCCCCATCATATTCCATTTATTGGCCTGCCCGAAATAACCGACTTCTGTTTCCGAATAGAATTTTCCCAATATAACGGAAAACAGATTATTATTGATATGCCCGAAGATATTAGTCAGGAGCAACTTACTGCTAAATGACAGCATTCCTTTCAAAGGAGTAAAGTCCAAATGAAAAGTAGGACGCCACGAGGAAAAGCACCAATAACAAACCGTAACCGTAGCAACGTATACCAGATTTTGAGTGGCAATTCCCCAATAAGCAAAACCTAAAGAAGCCAATAACACCCCAACAATCCCGGAAAAGATGAGTGCAATCACAGAAGACATCGCTTTCTGTTTTACCATCAAGTTCCTAAATAGGAATGCACTTTGCGCTGTTCCAAGGCTGGCAATGAAAAAGCCTAAAAAGGAATAACGTGATAAAGCCGTCAACTCCGGCACATGATAAAAATCAGCAATTAACGGAGCACAAAAGAAAAGAATGATATACAGACAGAAACTTAACCCGGTACTAAACCAAAATACAGCATTATAGTCTTTATGAACAACCTCTTTCTTGTTAGCCAAAGCAGCAATAAAACCGCTTTCCTGCAATGAACCCGCAATAAGGGAAAAGATAGTGAGCATCCCTATCATCCCATAGTCGGCAGGAGTAAGAATACGTGCAAGAAATACACCGAAAAAAAGATTCAGGAATTGCAGCAAACCATTGCTAAGCCCTCCCCAAAATAATCCTTTTGCCGTCTTATCCTTCAGCGATTGTTCTGCCATTTCATTTTTCCAACTTGGACATTTCTTCGTGTTCCCGCATCAATTCATCACGAAGCTGAAAAGAGTTCCACACAATATTATAAGGGGTCAGTCCTGCTTTTAAAGCAACCTTTTCAATGCCTGACTGACGGTAACGACGTAAAAAGTCCTCAAGAACCTTATCGCTAAAGTTCTTGAAAACAATCATTTCGTCGGTGAAAGCCTGCCCTTCAAACGGGATGTTCTTCCTCTCTACACCCTTGATTCCGGCAATAGCTCCGATTGGCTCTAGATAGTCCACACGAGACACTGACTTAAAACGAATCTTCATCAAAGCGCAAAGCTGTTTGATACGATTTCCTTTCTCATTATCAAGATTATAAAGAAGAACCTCTTCCATCTTATTCCTGTTTTTATTATTTCACTTCACTTCCCGGCTTTACTTCCTTCATGGTAGTCACAACAGAAAGAGTACCGTCAACATTTTCCGCGCTGAGAATCATACCTTCGCTCATAATGCCTTTCAGCTTGCGAGGTGCAAGATTGGCTATAAAACAAACTTGTTTGCCCACCAGCTCTTCAGGTTGATAATACTTCGCGATTCCCGAAACAATAGTACGGGTTTCCAAACCATCGTCAATCTTAAACTGAAGTAATTTATCAGCCTTAGGCACTTTTTGGCATTCCAAGACGGTTCCGACACGGATATCCAATTTCATGAATTCATCGAATTCTATGTTCTCACGAATTGGATTTGCCTTGTAATTAGCCGCCTCATTCGCTTTTTTCGTATCCAACAATTTCTGAACCTGTGCCTGGATAACATCGTCTTCTATTTTTTCAAACAGTAACTCTGCCTTGTTCAACTGATGACCTGCCGACAACAAATTGGTATGTCCCAACTGATCCCAGTCGAAACTGTTCATGTTCAACATAGCTCTCAGTTTACCGGAGCTGAACGGCAAGAACGGTTCAAAAGCAATAGCCAAATTGGCAACCAGTTGCAAAGCGATATTCAAGATAGTTGCAACGCGATCCATATCGGTCTTCGCCAGCTTCCAAGGCTCTGTATCCGCCAGATACTTATTACCGATACGTGCCAGATTCATTGCTTCTTTCTGTGCATCACGGAATTTAAATACATTGAGCAGTTTTTCCACTTCCGCCTTTACGTCGGCAAATTCTTTCAATGTTTCGCGGTCATAATCCGTCAGTTCTCCGCATGCAGGAACTTTACCGTCAAAATATTTTTGAGTGAGTACCAAAGCGCGGTTCACAAAGTTTCCATAGACAGCAACCAACTCATTATTGTTTCTAGCCTGAAAATCTTTCCAGGTAAAGTCATTATCTTTTGTTTCGGGAGCATTAGCAGTCAGCACATAGCGCAACACGTCCTGTTTTCCCGGAAAGTCCTGTAAATACTCATGCAACCAAACAGCCCAATTACGGGATGTCGAAATCTTGTCACCTTCCAGATTCAGGAACTCGTTGCTGGGAACATTGTCCGGCAAGATATAACTGCCTTCCGCTTTCAACATAGCCGGGAATACAATACAATGGAAAACAATATTATCTTTTCCGATAAAATGAATCAAACGGGTTTCCTCATCTTTCCACCATTTTTCCCAAGAATCCGGCAACAGTTCTTTTGTATTCGAGATATATCCGATAGGAGCATCAAACCAAACGTAAAGAACTTTTCCTTCCGCACCCTCAACGGGAACGGGAATACCCCAATCCAAATCACGGCTCACAGCACGCGGTTGCAATCCCATATCAAGCCATGATTTACATTGTCCGTAAACATTAGGACGCCACTCTTTGTGATCTTCCAAAATCCATTTACGCAACCAGCCTTCATGCTTATCCAACGGCAGATACCAATGCTTCGTCTCACGCATTACAGGTTTACTACCACTAATAGCACTCTTGGGATTAATCAAATCTGTCGGAGAAAGTGATGTACCGCACTTCTCGCACTGGTCACCATAAGCACCTTCCGAATGACAATGCGGACATTCTCCGGTGATATAACGGTCTGCAAGAAATTGTTTCGCTTCCTCGTCATAATATTGTTCGGAAGTCTTTTCCAAAAATTCGCCCTTATCATAAAGCGTTTTAAAGAACTCAGATGCCGTATCATGGTGTGTCTTGGAAGACGTACGGGAATAAATATCAAAAGAAATTCCAAATTCCTCAAAAGACTTTTTAATAAGGCTATGATATCTATCTACAATATCCTGCGGAGTTACTCCTTCTTTACGCGCACGAATGGTAATGGGCACTCCATGTTCATCAGAACCTCCGATAAAAAGGACATCTTCTTTTTTCAAACGGAGATAGCGGACATAGATATCAGCCGGAACATACACACCGGCAAGATGACCAATATGCACAGGACCATTAGCGTAAGGCAGTGCAGAAGTCACAGTCGTTCTTTTAAATTTCTTTTCCATATAGAATGTTGAATTATATTCTTTTTGTAACGTGCAAAGATAATGGTTTTTAGGCTAATTGCCGGTAATATTATCAGAAAACTTATAAAACCCCGGTGCATTACCGCCATTCTGAAATTTATTACGGTAGAATTGAGTACAACCGCCCGGTCATCCGTCTTAAATAAAAGAGTATAAGATTCTATAAGGATTTCTTAAAAACTTAACCAATCCGATTATAGAACAAGATATTTCCATAACTTTGTTACTATCAAACAAACATAACAACAGAAGTATGAATAATTTATTTAGCGTTAAAGATAAGATCGTTGTCATTACGGGCGGATGCGGAATACTTGGCAGCAGAATCGGTTCCTATCTGGCTTCAGAAGGTGCAAAAATCGTCATATTAGGACGCAAGGAAGAAGTGGGTAACCAACTTGTCAAAGAAATAAAAGAGAATGGCGGTGAAGCCATGTTCCTGACTTGCGATGTATTGAAGAAAGAAATGCTGGAACAGAATCGCGCCGATATTATGAAAGCATACGGACGTATCGATGTGTTGCTCAATGCAGCAGGAGGCAACATGAAAGGAGCAACCATCGCTCCGGACCAGACAATTCTGGATTTGCAATTAGACGCATTTAAAGAGGTGGTCGACTTAAACTTAACCGGAACGGTGCTTCCCACGATGGTATTTGTCGAAGAAATGGCAAAACAAGGAAAAGGAGTTATCGTAAACTTCTGCTCGGAATCCGCTTTCCGGCCGTTGACACGTGTAGTAGGTTACGGATGCTCAAAGGCAGCCATCGCCAACTTTACGAAATACATGGCAGGAGAACTGGCGATGAAATTCAGCCCCGAACTTCGCGTAAACGCCATTGCCCCCGGATTTTTCATCACACATCAGAACCATGATTTGTTATTGAATCCGGACGGCAGCTATACCGACCGTGCGAAATCAATCTTAGGACATACGCCTTTCAACCGTTTCGGCAAACCGGAAGAATTATTCGGTACTATACAATATCTGATCAGCGACGCTTCAAGTTTCGTAACGGGAACAGTAGCAGTCGTTGACGGAGGTTTTGACGCATTTTCTATTTAACCAATTAAATATCAAATATATGTATCTTTGCGAACAAACATGGAGATGGTACGGTCCTAATGATCCCGTCAGCTTATGGGACATCAAACAAGCCGGTGCCACAGGCATTGTCAATGCATTGCACCACATCCCGAACGGAGAAGTGTGGACTGTAGAAGAAATCATGAAACGGAAACAGATGATTGAAGAGGTAGGACTCACATGGTCTGTTGTAGAAAGTGTTCCCGTACATGAACATATTAAAACACAAACAGGAGACTACCTGAAATACATCGAGAACTATAAACAAAGTATCCGTAATCTGGCTGCCTGCGGCATTAAGATAATCACCTATAATTTTATGCCTGTACTGGATTGGACACGTACGGATTTAGCTTACACACTACCCGACGGTTCCAAAGCGTTACGTTTTGAAAAAGCGGCTTATATGGCTTTTGATCTATTTATCCTAAAACGTCCGAATGCAGAAAAAGACTATAACAGTGAAGAGATAGCTAAAGCAAAACAACGCTTTGACAGCATGAGCGAAGAAGAAAAACAGCTTTTGTCTCATAACATGATCGCAGGCCTTCCCGGATCAGAAGAAAGTTTCACTCTGGAACAATTCCAGCGAGAACTGGACCGCTACCAGGACATCACTCCTGATAAACTTCGTGCAAACCTGATTTATTTCTTAAAGGAAATCACCCCTGTCGCCGATGAAGTAGGAGCACTTTTGGTCATTCATCCGGACGATCCGCCCTGTTCCATACTAGGATTACCACGCATCATGAGTAGTGCAGCCGACTTTCAGGCATTAATAGACGCCGTTCCCAATCCTTCAAACGGACTTTGCCTGTGCACGGGGTCGTTAGGAGTAAGCGCCACCAATGATTTGGTAAATATGTTCAAACGTTTCGGTGAACGTATCAACTTCGTCCATTTCCGCAGTACGCAACGCGATAGCGAAGGGAATTTCTACGAAGCCAACCACTTGGAGGGAGATGTAGATATGTATCATGTAATGAAAGCACTTCTCGAACTGATGCAAAACAGACAAACATCCATCCCCATGCGCCCGGATCACGGACATCAGATGATAGACGACCTGAGAAAGAAAACCAATCCGGGATATTCCTGCATCGGTCGCCTAAGAGGATTGGCAGAACTAAGAGGATTGGAAATGGGAATTGCCAAATCATGCTTCAAATAAGGTGTTCATATAAAAAAACGCCCAAACACTTATTGTACTGCAACCCATCTTTAAAGAGACAAGCTAAAGCAGTGGTTACAGTACAATAAGTATCTATTTAAACATTCTACTTCACTCCATCAATCCGACTGATAAACAAGCCCTTATAGTAATTGTAGCAAATACGATTACCCTGACTATATACGACACACTAATACATATTGTATCATAAACAATAACACCACTTATCATATTGTATAATATACGATATTGTATTCAGTTGATAAATAGTGTTTTATAACATATACAAGTCTAGCATAAATAAGCATTCGCTTCATATATTTGTAACATAAAAGAAGGCAATATGCAATATAAATCAGAAAAAGAAGCATTGATAAATCCTCATGTATCTGTCGATTGTGTTATAGTAGGCTTCGACGGAGAGGACATCAGAGTACTACTTGTAAAACAGGTTGGGAAAGAATCCAATGGAGAATTCAACGACATGAAATTGCCGGGAAGCCTGATATATGACGATGAGGACTTGGACGAAGCAGCTCAGCGCGTTCTTTATGAGCTGACAGGTATCAAGAACCTGAATCTGATACAATTCCGGGCTTTCGGTTCTAAAAACCGCACGCATAATCCGAAGGATGTGAACTGGCTGGAACGTTTCCATCGGCTGGATACCAAAGTAGGACGCATTGTAACCATCGCTTATCTTTCCATGGTTAAGATAGACAAAAAGCTGACTCAGCTATCCGATAAGTACGAAGCATGTTGGGTAAAGGTAAAAGAGATAGGAGAACTGGCCTTTGACCATAATCAGATTATCAACGAAGCCCTGCTGTTTATCCGCCAGTATGTAGACACGAATCCATCTGTCCTGTTTGATTTATTATCACGTAAATTCACCGCTGCACAGCTACGCACATTATATGAATTAGTGTACGATAAAATCTTCGACGTACGAAACTTCCACAAGAAAATCGCCATGATGGAATATGTAGTACAATTGGATGAAAAACAAACCGGAGTACCCCATCGGGCAGCACGCTACTATAAGTTCGATAAAAAAATATATAACAAGATTCATGGCGTCAGCAAATCTTTCAACAAATAAGCAGTAATATGTTTCTATTAGGATATGATATAGGCAGCTCGTCAGTAAAAGCGAGTTTGGTAAATGCAGAAACCGGTAAATGTATTTCTTCCGCATTCTTCCCAAAAAGCGAAGCGGAAATAATAGCTGTTCATCCCGGATGGGCGGAGCAGCACCCGGAGGAATGGTGGAAGAATCTAAAGCTGGCAACACAAGCCGTTTTAAGCGAATCCAAAATCAATGTTAACGACATTAAAGGTATCGGTATCTCTTACCAGATGCACGGCTTGATATGCGTAGACAAAGAACAGAAAGTGCTTCGTCCGGCGATTATCTGGTGCGACGCACGCGGCGTACCCTATGGACAAAAAGCATTCGACACATTGGGCAAGACACAATGTCTTTCACACCTGCTAAACTCACCGGGTAATTTTACAGCCACAAAACTGGCTTGGATTAAGGAGAATGAACCGGACATTTTCGAACGGATATATAAAATAATGCTTCCGGGTGATTATATCGCCATGAAATTGAGCGGAGAGATATGTACTACCGTAGAGGGATTGTCCGAAGGTATATTTTGGGATTTCAAAAAGAATCACGTAGCAGACTTTTTGATGGATTATTTCGGATTTAACCCTTCCATCCTTGCCGACATCAAGCCGACTTTCTCCGAGCAAGGACGTGTTAATGCCCAAGCTGCAAAAGAACTGGGATTGGCAGAAGGTACTCCCATTACATACCGTGCCGGCGACCAGCCCAACAACGCCCTGTCGCTCAATGTCTTTAATCCCGGTGAAATAGCTTCCACAGCCGGAACGTCAGGGGTAGTCTACGGAGTAAACGGAGAAATCAACTACGATCCCAAATCACGCGTAAACACATTTGCGCACGTCAACCATACCGACAGCCAAACCCGGTTAGGTGTTTTATTATGTATCAACGGAACGGGTATTCTTAATTCATGGATAAAACGCAACGTTGCTCCCGAAGGCATTTCTTACGCAGATATGAATCTGCTGGCAGCCCAATCGCCCATCGGCAGCAAAGGCCTCAGCATCCTTCCTTTCGGCAATGGCGCGGAACGTATACTCGAAAACCGGGAAGTAGACAGTACAATCTATGGACTAAACTTCAACCAACATGGTAAAAACGATATGATACGTGCCGCACAGGAAGGAATCGTGTTCTCTTTTAAATACGGCATAGATATCATGGAAGAAATCGGTATTCCGGTAAAAAGAATCCATGCCGGACACGCCAATATGTTTCTCAGCCCTATCTTCCGCGAAACATTGGCGGGAGTAACCGGTGCCGTTATCGATTTGTACAACACGGATGGTTCGGTCGGCGCGGCAAAAGGTGCAGGAATCGGAGCAGGGATTTACAAAGATAACAACGAAGCTTTTGCCACTTTAGAGAAACTGGAAGTGATAGAGCCTGCCCACGAACAAGCATACACCGAAGCATATATCCGGTGGAAAACCTGTCTGGAAGAACGGATGAAACAAGATTAAATAATACGAAACAAACATTATCAACATTTATATAAATAGGAATTATGACAACAAAAGAGTTTTTTCCGGGAATAGGAAAGATTAAATTTGAAGGTAAAGAGAGCAGAAACCCGATGGCATTCCGTTACTATGACGCTGAAAAAGTCATCATGGGTAAAAAGATGAAAGACTGGTTGAAATTTGCCATGGCATGGTGGCATACCCTCTGTGCCGAAGGAGGCGACCAATTCGGAGGAGGAACAAAACAATTCCCTTGGAATGGTGCCGAATGCCCGGTTCAGGCTGCAAAAGACAAGATGGACGCAGGTTTTGAGTTCATGCAGAAAATGGGTATCGAATACTATTGTTTCCATGATGTAGACCTTTGTTCTGAAGCTGATACAATTGAGGAATATGAAGCCAACCTGAAAGAGATTGTTGCATATGCCAAACAGAAACAAGCCGAAACAGGCATCAAGCTTTTATGGGGAACGGCAAACGTATTCAGCCACGCACGCTATATGAACGGTGCAGCTACCAATCCCGATTTCGACGTTGTAGCACGTGCCGCCGTACAAATCAAAAACGCCATTGATGCCACCATCGAATTAGGTGGTTCCAATTATGTATTCTGGGGTGGACGTGAAGGATATATGTCACTCTTAAATACAGACCAGAAACGCGAGAAAGAACATTTGGCACAAATGCTGAAAATGGCGCGTGATTATGCACGTTCACGAGGTTTCAAAGGTACTTTCTTAATTGAACCGAAACCGATGGAACCCACTAAACACCAATATGATGTGGATACCGAAACGGTTATCGGCTTCCTGAAAGCTCATGACTTGGATAAAGACTTCAAAGTTAACATTGAAGTAAACCATGCCACACTTGCCGGACACACATTCGAACACGAATTGGCGGTTGCAGTAGATAATGGTATGCTGGGCTCTATCGACGCCAACCGTGGCGACTATCAAAACGGATGGGATACAGACCAATTCCCGATTGACAATTACGAGTTGACGCAGGCAATGATGCAAGTAATCCGCAACGGTGGTTTCGGCAACGGTGGTACCAACTTCGATGCAAAAACCCGTCGTAACTCTACCGACTTGGAAGATATCTTTATCGCACACATCGCAGGTATGGACGCAATGGCTCGCGCCCTGGAATCGGCAGCCGCAATCCTGACCGAATCTCCTTACAAAAAGATGCTTACCGACCGCTATGCATCATTCGATGCCGGAAAAGGTAAAGAATTTGAGGAAGGCAAACTGGCTTTGGAGGATCTCGTCGCTTACGCAAAAAACAATGGAGAGCCGAAACAGACAAGCGGCAAGCAGGAATTATACGAAGCTATCGTAAATATGTACTGCTAATATAATCAGAAAAACGCCTAAGGGAGTGATGTCTAACGCTCCAGTAGATGTAAGCTATCGCTCAAGGGAGCGTTGGCTGATGCTCCCTTGAGCGTTAGCCAACGCTCCCTTAGGCGATTTGTATAAACAATTTTGAACCTTTTCCACAAATACTACGATGTTTTTAACCATCCTAAAAACCGGAAGAAATCCATAAAAGCCGATAAACATCTACGTACGATTGCCTGGTCTCTGGTCTGAGAACCGGAACGTAACTTAGGTGAGAATCGACAGTATGATGAATTAAAAGATACTTCTACAACGCCGTAATTCTGCCCATCAGATCTATTCTATTCATGAACCTGATACACCCAAAGCAAAAGACACATACTACCAACGTAAGAAGAAACATAAACTGTTTTGCAAGCGTACAGGAATAGAACCAACTATCGCACATCTTAAGACAGATTATTGTTTAGGGCAAAACTTTCACAAAGGATTAGTAGGGAATGCTGGCAGCAGCTGCATATAACTTTAAAAGAGCCATGAAGGTTCTTGGGCTACTCATTAAAAAAATCAGCGAAACATCCTTTAAAGGAAAGGTCTCGCTGAAATGTACTTTTTAAGAGACGACTATTTTATGATGGTGAAGGCATAAATGTTACCCAAACTGCTACAACTCCAAAAAATCAGCATTTCCTATTATCAGGACACTGTTTAGGATAATAACGAAAGGAAGTAGACCTTTACAATTAACAAAAAATAATTTAGCAATTTTAACCGATCAAGATACATTACTTATTATAATAAGTATATATTTGCATATTATTATTCAAAACAACAAACAAATACGTATTTATTAAAGCACCCGTTTGTTTATTGCGAGATATAAATTGATTTGTTCAACTTGATCAATTAAATAAATATCAATCTAATAACAATAAATAATTATGAATCTAAAACTACTAATTAGCGCTTTTTTATTAGGGATAATAACAACTGTTCACAGCCAATCCCAAACATTTGTACAAAAGACTGAAATAGAACAGACAACATTAGGATACTGTTCTGATGAAATCTCCGCGAATGCTGACCCTATTGGAGTTCAAGGACAAGCCGTATCAATCGGTGCCGCTATTCGTATTCCCGTTTCCAAAATGGCGGGATTGAAAGGTGGGAAAATCACTAAAATACGTATTGGAACAAAGAGTGGACTAACCGGTATTTATGTATGGATACGCTCTTCTTTGGACGGGAAAGCAGAAGTTTTGCAACGGCTTGGAAACACGACCGATGGATGGAATGAAGTCGCGCTGGATACTCCCTATGAAATTACAGGAGAAGAAATCTACATCGGCTATAGCGGAAAACAACCGGCAGGAGTAATGGCAGTATTAGCTAATGAAGAAGAACAAAAAGGCGCTACTTACCTCAGCATAGAAAACGAGTGGACCGATTACTATGGAAAAGGATTCGGAGCATTATATATCCAGGCAATAGCCCAAGCAACTTTGCCGGAAACAGATCTTGCTATCGGAGATTTCACAATGGACAAAACTTTTTATAAAACAGATGAACCCTTAAACTTTTCATTCAATCTTAGCAATGAAGGAACAAAATCCATCAGCGGCTACTCCATTAGTTATCGCATCAATGATGGAGAGGAAATCACTGAAGACATAAACAAATCAATAAATGCAGGAGCTAAAGAAACCTACTCCAAAGAGATACCTGCAAATGATTATGGAGAAGGAACTCACCAGATCAAAGTTTATATAAGCAAACTGGCAGGCGGCGCTATAGATGAAATAGCACTCAATGACACATTGAAAGGTACATTCAGCATCTATGCGACAAGTTATCCACATAAAATTCTATTGGAACAATTCACTACCATCAACTGTGTCAATTGCCCCTATGGTGGTAAAGTACTTACCGCAGCTATATCCGAACGTGACGATGTAGTATGGGTAGCCCATCACGTAGGTTATGGAACAGATGAATTAACCCTCTCAGAGAGTGGAGATTATCTTAAATTTGGCGTATCAGGCGCACCGGCAGCCATGATTGACCGCACTAAAATACCGGCAGCAACTGATACCAGCTATCCTCCATTTGGTATTGGATATTCCAATACCATCGCAGGAGCTAAAATCGTAACATCCTATATGGATTATTGTGCAGCCATCCCGGCTTTCGTTTCTGTTTCCATCGAAAACGAATATGACCCACAAACACGTCAACTTAGTATCACAGTCAATGGCGAAAGAAATGCCATCTTTAATACATTCTATCCCAAAGCAAATATCAGCGTATTCTTAACTGAAAATGGTATTTTAGCCAAAACAGCCCAAAGCGGAGCAAATAAGAATTACGTTCATAACCATGTATTGAGGGCTATTTTAACCGAAACGTTTGGTAACAATATCGAATGGGAAAACAATAAGTTCACTTACACGACTACAACTACTCTTGATGAGGCATGGATAGCCGGCCGAATGAATGTGATTGCCATCGTAAACAAACCGTTTGACGCTCAAACCCCGAACGATGCACAAGTATTAAATGTAGAAGAATCTGCGATTGACGACCCAACTTATGATTCTATTACGGAGCAACAACTATCCGAATTAAATCTTCATGTGGAGAATGGACGAGTTGTCATAACAGGAAATCACGATTTGGAAATCTATACGACCAACGGTATGAGAGTACCAAACGAAGCATTGCCTAAAGGATTCTATCTTATCCGGATCATTGCCGGCGACAATACGACTCACACTAAAATATTTATTCCATAAAAAAGGGGGGACTCATACTCCCCCAATCATTTATTTACTAAATCATATTTAATATGAAGAAACAACTACTTACACTCGCATGTGCATCTTTTATAGCATGCACTTGCTTCGGACAGACAATGAAGAAGTACGAAGGTTTACTATTCGACAAAATGTCTCCTAACGGACAATGGACTACACAGGCTATGCAAGGCAGTGTTGTCATTTTCAACCGGGTCGACTCCGTGTTTTATGTATATGGTGATGGCGAAGGAGGAAGTGCTTATTCAATCGGTCAAGGCAATGCTATCAACAACGACGGAATTATCGTAGGAGGTATCAGCGACAGCCAACCCGCCTATTGGCAAGACGGAGAATGGAATTTGCTTCCATTAGCGGAAGCCGATACAGTTGTCTTTAACTCGGCAGACGGTATTACGCCTGACGGAAGACGTATCGCAGGAACTATGGCCTGCACTAAATGGGATCTTAATACAAGCGGGCAAATGTTGGCACCGGTAGTTTGGACCAAAGGAGAAGATGGTAAATACGGAATGTATCAACGACTGCCACAACCGACTAGAGATTTTTCAGGACGAATACCAATGTATATAACCGCACGTTCTATCTCAGACGATGGAAAAACTATTTTCGGGCAAATTAGTGATTATAGCGGCATGTACCCTTGTCTGATTGTCTACAAAGAAGATGCCGATGGAAATTGGTCTTACCAAACATTGGGAGAGGAACTCCTTTATAAAGAAGGAGCCGAGTTCCCCGCTTGGCCTAACTATGAGCCTAAACAGCCAAATATAAAAAATTATATGTCCGAAACAGAATTAGCCGAATACAATAACGCTATGGCGCTTTATGAAGATTCTACCGATCTCTACAATCAGGGCTTAATAGATAAATATCCGTCTTATCCTCTTTACGACGACTATCTCAAAAACGAAGCGAAGAAAGAAGAATACACACAAGCATGTGATAAATACGAAGAAGAAAACGAGGCATACCAAGATTCGACAGCTGTTTTCTATGACGTATTCTATGAAGCTTGTACTGAAAAAGCTTTCGCATTCAACGAAGTAATTACTTCAGAAAACGGACGTTACTATGTTTGCTCCCTTTCTTACCCGGATCCGGACGGAGATCCTCTGGCTTGGTCTCAGGAAACGATTACAGTACCTGTATGTTTTGATTTACAGGCAGAAGGAACACCTATGACTCAGCTCGATGGTAACGATGTTATCACCTGTTCTGTCTTGAATGACGGAACTGTATTTTTAGCAACTCCCAGCATGGAATATACTCGTAATGCTTATGTCATCCCTGCCGGAAGCAAGAAAGCAATGTCATTCTTCGACTGGATGAAAGCCAAAAATTTACCTGCCTATAATTGGATGACCGAAAATTTGTCATTTGACTATACTGGTGTAGAGTATGATGAAGATGGTAATGAAATCCTTGTTAGTGTACCGGATAGCTTAATAGCCGGAACGATTTCCGTCAATTCCGAAGGCACTGTTTTCTCCTCTTTCCTTTGGGATGCTTGGAGTTTGGCAGATAGAGGACAATATATCTCTTATTTTATTGATCTGAACCCGGCTTCAGGAGTTGCAGCTCCGAAAGCAGAAGCAACAGAAGTCAAAGTTTACCCGAACCCGACAACCGATATACTCTATATCGACGGTGATATTTGCAAAATAAATATCTTCGATTTATCGGGACGAGTTGTTTATGAATCATCTTCCGTTTCCTCTAGCATACCAATGGCATCCATCGCAGGTAGAGGCACTTACTTGGTGAAACTAACTACCATAGATGGAAATATAGTGGTTAAGACCGTTTCTGTCAATTAAGATAGAAGATAAATATCAATTTTAAAGGTGCTGACTAACCTTTGATTGTTAGTCAGCACCTTTCTCATTTAGTACAAAAAGGCTTTTATTCCACAATCGCCTTATTGTCTTTTCGGTTTCTTAATAAATCTTTACTTACAGATATTAGGATTATTCCTTGTTCAATATACGGTCGATTGTTTACAAACTCCTATCGTTTGCGAACAATCGACCGTATGCTAAAAATAATGTTGCTTTTCCGAATTAAGGAATGCTCTGATTATTCCTCATCATCCCAAAGAGAACGCCGTTTACTTCTAAACCCTCCATCGCCGGGCTTGATTTCATCATTACTCACACCAATGGAATTAGTCATTACAGGTGTTTCCACTTCCATTTCCAACGCTTCTATTTGCGGTTTCATATATTTTGTTTTCATATTCATATCGAATTAAGGGTCATATTTATTTTACTGCTACTTTTTGTTTGTTAATCAGATAGATACCTTTAAGTAAGCCATCGATTGTATTGTATCCTTCGCTTAGTTCCACAGTCTTCACTAAACGGCCGTCTATACTGAACAGACTGACGTTTTGTGCCTTATCTGTTATCACATGAATGGCATTGTCGCTACCGAATACTTTGAACGTATTTTCTGCGTTTATGGATGCTATTTCAGTTGCCCCACCTCTATGTAGGATTTTTAATGAAGCATTGCTTGAACCGGTAGCATCAAGATAAGCACGGAAAGATGGCACTTCCAGACCTGAAGCAGGTATTTTCTTGAACATTTCTTTACCTGTTGTTGCGTCAAGAACCAATCCGTAGCCTGAAGTCGCTGTTGTAGGGCTGATGCAAGCTTTAAATGTATAGTTCCCAGCAGACTTATCGTTCATTGTTGCAGAGGTAGGGATTGTAACACCGCTTGCGCTGAATGTCTTGTTCCCGCTTGCTGTAATATTTATCAGATACGGAGTATTCGCAGGTAACGTATTGCTTGTAGGTGCATCAAACTGTACATAAGTGTCTGTACCGTTTACCAATTCTTCTATATCGTCACTTCCTTTTTCTATCGGGAAAGGCAAACAGAAAGTATTCCATCCGGCAGCGAAATTGCGGGTGTAAGTGGCATTAGTAGCGGTAAATGATTCCGGACAATAGAAAGAAGCGGCATCTGTTAATTCCAGTTTACCAGAACCGGATACTATTACATTGTTCTCTTTTCCTGTGATAGTGTTGTTTGCATAAACCAAACAATTAGCACTTCCTTTAGCAAGAATATTATTTAAAATATCACTTGGGATATTTGCATCCGCATCGGTTCTCAGATCAATAGCTGTAAAACCATCTACTACAGTTGCATTATAAGTTTGTGCACTACGGGTATCTTGTTGATAAGTATATCCCGTTTTGTATATTGCTGCATGGTCTGCATCAGCAAAGATAGGATAGGTACCATTGTGTGACCAAATCCCGGAATTATCGGTTGAATTATTCGTTGTATTTAGGTTCCACGCAAATGCAACACCGGAAAAATCAGCCTTTGTTTTTATTAAATCATTTTCTGTAACGGACGTATTTCCTGCTTTGTAAGTCGTTCCTGCTGTAGTGTGAGTAAAATTATAATTTTTACCATCACTTTGCACCACATAGCAATTATTTATAGTACCGCCTTCTCCTTTCCCACAAAATAAACCTATAACATCACTAGTTCCTTCTCCAAAGGTAAGATCCATTGCATAGCAATTTATTATTGTTGCACCACCATTGGTAAGATTTGCGATGAATCCTCCTCTGCTGTTTCCATATCCTGCACCAAGAGATACATTTTTAACGTAACAATTGGATATTGTAGGAGCCCATACCTTACCTATCAATCCTCCGTACGTTGCATGTCCTCCTATTATTGTCACATCTTCGGCAAAACAATTGGACATTTCAGTACCGTCGAAACGTCCTATCAGACCTCCTGCATTTTGTCCTGTACCTGCATCTATATATATATTATTAACTCCGGTGTTCTTTAATGTTCCACCATTCATTTTACCAAAGAGTCCTAATCCTCCGTCACCCATTGTTGAATTATTGTAAACAACTTTAATATTCGAGACAACATGTTGTTTCCCATCAAAGTTCCCTGTAAAAGGGGCTTTTTCCGTACCGATGGGTAATAAAGTCGTGGCGTCGTTTCCTGCTAAGTTTGTTCCATCAGGATTAACTTTGATATCAGCTGTCAATTCAAAGTATTTTCCGGCATAAGTTGTTCCGCTGTTTACAGTAGAGGCTAAAGTTTGTAAATCTGCGAGGTTGGAAATAAGATAAGGGGTACTGCTAGACTCTCCGTTTCCTCCGGAATATTGCCCCCAAACACAATTTGCACTTAGCAAAAACATACTAATTAATAAGAAGTAATTCCTTTTCATTTTTTGTTTTGTATTAGATTAATAATTTCCTTGCAAAGGACACTATTTTATGTTTTAGGAGCTTTTACTATTATCCAAATGTTTTTTGATTCTTTCCAAATCTTCGATTTCATAAGGTTGCAACATAATATTTAGGCTCTTATGATGCTTACCAATCTACTTTATTGTATTTTTGCAGGCTATTAAATGCACATAGAATGGATTGTCAGACACATATATTAGAAAACGGATTGAGGATAATACAAATTCCTTCATCATCTCAGGTTACTTATTGCGGTTTTGCTGTCGATGCCGGCACGCGTGATGAACGTGACAATGAGCAGGGAATGGCGCATTTTGTGGAACATATTATTTTCAAAGGTACACAGAAGCGTAAGGCATGGCATATCCTAAACAGGATGGAGAATGTGGGCGGAGACCTGAATGCCTATACTAACAAGGAAGAGACGGTTGTTTATTCGGCTTTCCTTGCGGAACACTTTCCACGAGCTTTCGAGTTGTTGTCTGATATTGTATTTCATTCTACCTTTCCGCAACATGAAATAGACAAAGAGGTGGAAGTGATTCTTGATGAGATACAGTCTTATGAGGACACTCCTTCTGAACTTATCTTTGATGAATTCGAAAATTTAATCTTCAAAGGTCATCCTTTGGGTAGAAACATTCTCGGTCTGCCGGAACAATTAAAGAGATTTCGCAGTGCTGATGCGTTGGACTTTGTACGACGGTATTATCACCCTTCCAATATGGTGTTTTTCTTGAAAGGGAATATCGATATGAAGAAGATTGTACACCTTGCCGAGAAATATTTATCGGATTTACCTTCTTCCACGGTTATTTCCGAACGTACACCTCTACCGATCTATAAGCCCGAACAAGTCTGCATTCATAAAGACACCCATCAGGCACACGTAATGATTGGTTGCCGGGGATATAACGCCTATAATGAAAAGCGTACGGGATTATATCTGCTGAATAATATGCTCGGCGGTCCGGGTATGAACAGCCGATTGAATGTGGCACTCCGTGAGCGTAAAGGATTGGTCTATAATGTGGAATCGAATCTTACTTCTTATACGGACACGGGTGTTTTCAGTATTTATTTCGGCACAGACCCTGAAGATGTAGATACCTGTTTGAAATTGACCTACAAGGAACTCAAAAAGTTTCGGGAAAATAAGTTGACTACTTTGCAACTGATGGCTGCCAAGAAGCAGTTGATAGGACAGATAGGAGTTGCAGCGGACAATTTTGAGAATGAGGCTTTGGGAGTGGGAAAAACCTTTCTGCATTACAATCGTTTCGAATCACAGGAGGGTGTGTTCCAACGAATAGAAAGCCTGACAGCGAGCCATTTGTTGGAGATTGCCAATGAGATATTCGCAGAAGAGAATCTTTCATCCTTAATCTATAAGTAATGACCAGCATGGCGGTCAGCATGGAAATCACAGATTACGCATGAATTAGATCAGATTTATCATCCCTGTTTGTTTGATAATTGCTAATATTGCACAAACAAATTAATAAACAACTATGATAAACAGATTCGTATTAAACGAGGTTTCCTATTTCGGACCCGGCGCACGTGAAGTGCTTCCTCAAGAGATTAACCGTCTTGGTTTGCATAAGGCTTTTGTAGCTACGGATAAGGATTTGATAAAGTTCGGTGTAGCTGATAAAGTATTGAAAGTGCTTGAAAAAGCGAACATCCCTTATACCATATTTAGCGAAATCAAACCAAACCCTACGGTAAGTAATGTAAAGGCAGGTGTAAAGGCTTTTGCTGAATCCGGCGCAGACTTCATCCTGGCTATCGGTGGTGGTTCGTCTATCGATACTTCAAAAGCAATCGGTATCATTACCAATAACCCGGAATTTAGTGACGTTGTTTCTTTGGAAGGCGTTGCCCCAACGAAGAAGAAATCAGTTCCTATCATTGCGTTGCCCACCACTGCAGGAACAGCAGCAGAGGTAACCATCAACTATGTGATTACCGACGAGGTGAATGAGAAAAAGATGGTTTGTGTAGACCCGAATGATATTCCTGCCATAGCAATTGTGGATGCAGAATTGATGTATACGTTGCCAAAGAGCCTGACTGCTTCTACCGGATTGGATGCTCTGACACATGCCATTGAGGGGTTGATCACCAAAGGTGCATGGGAGATGAGTGATATGTTCGAGATTAAAGCAATCGAAATGATTGCCCGTTACCTTGAAACCGCCGTATTTGAGCCTACGAATGCCGAAGCACGTAACGGTATGGCAGTAGCACAATATATTGCCGGTATGGCATTCTCAAACGTTGGTTTAGGTGTTGTGCACGGTATGGCTCATCCGCTAGGTGCTATTTTTGATATTCCTCACGGTGTGGCAAATGCACTATTATTGCCTATTATCATGGAATTCAATGCCCCGGCTGCTCTTGATAAGTATGTAGACATTGCAAAAGCGATGAATGTTTATCAAACAGGTATGACGAAAGAAGAGGCTGCAAAAGCAGCCGTCGATGCAGTGAAGGCATTGTCTATAAAGGTGGGCATTCCGCAACATTTGACGGAACTGGGCATTAAAGAGAGTGATTTGGAGAAACTGGCAAACTCTGCTATCGCTGATGTTTGCACACCGGGCAATCCAAGAGAAGTGACGAAAGAGATTATTCTCGACTTATATAAGAAAGCATTGTAATCTATCTCTACGAAAGTTTAGAGAGGCTTATTTATAAATAGAGCGAAGGACTGTATTCTTGCTGTTTACAGTTCTTCGCTTTCTCTGTTTTTATCTAACCCTCCCTTTTTTATCCCCTCTATAAATATGATTTGATGATTCTAGTCTTTACATTTGCGTATCAATATGATTGGGTAATCCTCATTTACCTTTCAATTATTTACTAAATAACATAGCATATGAAAAAAGCAACTACTCACAAGAATCTGATGTTTCTTCTACTTTGTTTGTTCGGTAGTTTTCAAATCAGTTGGGCTGCATCGACTGCAGATAAATCGGAAATGCGATTGGATAGCATTATCCAATATAATAATAACATCGGGACGAATGTTAAATACCTGAAGACAGAGTACGCTCGTGATTTACAGCAGAATGTTACTCTAAAAATGGTTTATTCATGGAAAACAGCTAGCGACGGCATTACTACATTTTGGATGTATAGTCAAAAAGAGGATATGACGTATGATGACCGAAATCGTTTGGAAACCCGGCAGAACTACTCATGGAACTCAAATAGTGGAACATGGGACAGTAGTACAAGAAAAAATGAGCATTTCTTCTATAATAAGGATAACGGACGCATAGATTCCGTGTTTTATTATAGATGGGATGGCTATGAATGGCTGGATAATTATGAGAAAGAAGTTTATTCGTATTCCGATGATGGATTAAAATCTACTGCCGTGTGGTATAAGGACTTGGGTTATAATAATCCGAATTGGCCAACAGCATGGCAACCGGGTGAGAAACGTGAATTTGTTTATGACGAAAACCATCACTTGCTATCTCTGACTTTCTTTTATTGGGGTGGATATTATCCGAATGGAGATTGGGCTCCTTCAGATAAAGATGAATACACATACAATGAACATGGAGATGTTTTAACTTACTCAAAATATATGCCTACGTCTGACGGAGGATGGATAGAAAGTAGCGGTTACAAGTTGAAACATGAATACATATATGACGATAAAGGAAATATTATATCGGATATGACTTATCGTATGGAATCCGATAAATGGAATTTAGACACGCATTATACTTACGAATACTATTACAGTGAGATACCTGTTAATGTGAAAGATGTACCGTATAGCGAATCATTTGATACTGACGCTGCTATAAAAAATGATTATACCGTATGGAAAGCTAATACTACGGAAGTGGTAACTTGGCAATGGGAAAGTGCTTCTCAGGATGTAAAATGTACGCAGACGGAAGCCAATGATTATTTATTTACTCCGGCACTTTATTTACCGACAACACACCGCTATCTGCTGACTTTTAAAGCATGCTGTGAAAAAGCCGATGCTTTGGGTAAATTGAAAGTAGTTGCATGCAACGCACTGAAACCTAACATGTCAATTTCTACTTTGGTGGATACGAATATCACAAATACAGAAAACCAAACCTATACCGCTAAGCTGGTTGTCCCATTACAAACCACCTATTATATCGGTTTCTGTGCCTACACATCAGATGGATCTGCTATTTATCTGGATGATGTTAAAATGGAGCCGGAAAAACTAATCGATGTTCCTGTGGCTATTGATTATCTGATCGGATCACCGGCTGCCGGAGGTGTAAACCAAGTGACACTCCAATTCTACATACCGAACTCCAATCTAAGCGGACTGAGAATTAACGGTGTTGATGGATATGTGATTATGCGTGATGACATGGTAGAACCTATTTATAAAGTTGATAAGTTCCAGATTCGGGACGAAATGGTTACATGGGTGGACAATAATGCTAAAGAAGGAGAAAACACTTATAGCATATATACTTATAATGAATATGGGAATAGCGATGAGGCTACGATAACGATTGTTACAGGAACTGACTATCCGGGAAGGGTAAATAACCTAAAAGCAGAAGAACCTGAATTAGGCGTTTGCCGATTAACTTGGGAAGCCCCGACAGGAGGTGCAGCCGGTGGTAGTTTTACTCAGGAAGGTCTTACTTACAATATTTATCGCTATGAAGGAGTTCAGGATGAATTGATAGCAACAGGAATTACCGAATTGACCTACACGGACGATGGAATGGAAGTTGCCGACAGACAAGTACCTGTACAATATGCCGTTTCTGCCGTAAATGAGGCCGGAGAAGGTTTGCTTGCATCGACAGATGTTATCTTGCTTGGCAATCCGTATCCTATGCCTTTCAATGAATCATTTACCAATTGTGAATTTGAAAATTATCTATGGACTACAATCGGTATAAAAGGAGCGAGTTCATGGGCATTCGCAAGTACCGGAATAAATCCGGATGTAAATCCTCAGGATAATGACGGCGGTATGATGGTATTTACCAGCGTTCAATTCTTACCGGGTAATATGTCACGACTTACTTCGCCTAAAATAGATATCAGCAAGGGAGAAAAACCTGTACTTAGCTTCTGGATGGCACATTCTACTAATACAAATATAACAGCGATAGGAGACGATGCTTTAGTTGTCAAAGTCTCTGCAAACAACGGAGTTTATGAACGTATGGATTCTATTCTTGTCAAGTCTGATAAAGATGGCTGGATAGAACATACTCTTTCACTGGACGCTTATAAAGGCTGTGAAAATATTCGTTTAGGTTTTGTCGGAGTAGCAGGAAGAACAAATAACATCTATATAGACAATGTATCTGTCACAGATAAGGCCGAATCTTCTATATCAGCAACAGATGGCGGGCAAATCCGCATTTATAGCGATAATGGTTTCGTTATTGTTGAAGGAGCGAATGATGAGGCGGTAACTATTTGCACAGTGGACGGTAAAACGGTTTATTCTTCCAAGCAACTGAACGGAAACAGGATTCCGTTGCAAAAAGGCTTCTATTTAGTATCGGTCGGGAGCCGGAAAGCCGCCAAGGTCACAGTTAAATAGGAGTAAGTTTTCCGAGAGTTACATCTCACCTTTCTGAGTCGTACGTTTCACCGTTGTGAGTCGTACGACTCATCGTTTTGAGACGTACGTCTCAGAAAAATGGGTTATACGTCTCAGAAAAATGAAAGAAAGTCAGGCTAATTACACCCCGGCTCAAGCGGGGGAACTAAGATGCTTTCTACACATTTTCATTTAGTTTTAATGCTGTCTCTTAAAACTAACAAGCTTTCCGGCCCCATGTTGAATAGTAAATCGATAATGCTTAGATTGGGCAGAAAGCCATGTCTGGTTTCAAATACCTGATAATAAGGCTTGGGAGAGAATTCAACATCCAATGAATCATCTTTCTTGGGATGGATCATTTCACGAAAATCAACTTCATTTGTCTGAAACTCCTGTCTGTATTCTTCCGTCCTTTGTATGCAAGGTGTTATATCTATCAGCTTACAGACTGTTTCGCAGAGCTTCTCGTTGAAATCAAACAAGAATTCATATTTCTTCTCATAAAACGGTCGGAAATCATCTTGGTAATAGTCGAAGTACGGACTGGTCTTATAGGCTGATTCAATAGCCGTCCAATGCAGGTGTCGCCATTTGCCGTGGTCGGAGATACGCACGTCTTTCATCGGGCATTTTAAGGAATCCGTCCTCTCTGTAGGGATTGTCAATGCAAGGGGACCATCCGCCGAAGCAATAATACAACGATTGCGATAGGTCTGTTTTATATAATTGTCATGCTGCTCTACGTATATCTGCGGATAAGCATAAAGTTTTGTGTAATATTGCACAGGTGCAAGATAAGCAGAACTTAAATAAACTGATTCATTCATTATTTTACAGTATGAAAGAAACGATTCCATCGGAATCCGTCAAATATTTCCGCTTCCGGGTCTTTGGAGAACCAGATAAAAGAAGCTTTGCCGATAATATGGTCTTCCGGCACAAACCCGAACCGACGCGAATCGTTCATGTTTATAGAGTTATTGGATACCATCCAGTAGTAGTCTTTGGTGAAAAGATAAGAAAAAGCCTTGTGCCCATCTACAAATAATGTATCACCACGTACTTCAGCGTTTCTGCCTTCATGTTGCATGATGGCATTGCGCAGTAACTTCACGTTCCATGGATAGACACGCACACTACTGCCTTTCTTTGGTATGACAAACGGATGGATATTATTATTGTCTTTCGCTTGTAAAGAACAGAACACGACAGAATTGCCCAGCTCTTGTTTTAAAAGGTATATTTCATAGTGGCTGAAGCTACGGATGAAACCGTCCTCATTGAAACCTATCAACTCATTATTATCAATTCCCAACCGTTTAATTACCTTCAACAGCGTATCTTCCTTTTCTTTCGGATAAGAGTATAAAGACTTATAATCGGGACTGAGTACAGCTTGGGAAGTTACGGTAAGCTGATCGGTGAGCATAAGTGTATCTCCGGGCACACCGACACAGCGGCTAATGAATACTTCCCGCCTATCAACTGCTGTTTGCGGATTCACAGGACGAGGGTTGTTGAAAACTACAATATCACCTTCCCGGACCTCTCCATTGCCCCACCGGTGATAGGAGAACAACGACATGAACGGTGTTCGCAGGCCATAACTCCATTTGTTGACAATAATCCGGTCTCCCTGATACAATGAGTTCTCCATACCGGAGAAAGGTATTGTACAGGAAGTAAAAGCAAAAGTCTTTACCAACAGTACGATAATAATGGCAATGGCTAATGCTTTTATCCAGAAATAGAGTCCTTTGTTCATGAAAGGGGAATATTCCTATTTAATGTTGTCTACCATCTTGAAGATACGGTTCCAACGGATTTTTCCATCCAACCATCCTCTATCCTTGTCAAGTGATAACCATACGACGATAGGCTTTCCTACTACGTGGTCTTCCGGTACGAATCCCCAGTAACGGGAGTCAGCCGAGTTGTGACGGTTGTCGCCCATCATCCAGTAATAATCCATTTTGAACGTATAGGTATTGGTTTTCTCCCCATTGATGTAAATGCCATCATCCTTTACAACTAAATCGTTCCCCTCATACACACGGATAGGACGGTCATAGATAGGCAGGTTATCTTCTGTCAGCGTGATAGACTCACCCTTTTTCGGAATCCATATCGGGCCATAGTTGTTGCGGTCCCACTTCGTGTACAGGTTTTGCGGATAAAGTCCGCTTTCACCATACTCCGGTTGCATTTCGATATTTGCTATCAGGTCTTTACGTCCCAGTAACGCGTCATGTGCAGCTTTTGTCAAAGGCATCAGGTACATGGTTCCTTCCTGATTATGCTGGCGGGTGTCATCATCACTGATACCCAATTCGCGGAATAAATCCTGCGGAATAGGACGTCCTGTTGTTTCAATGATATAGTTGAACTGTACGTTCTCCGGTTGCTTTTGTGCTACGCCATTCAAATACACTACACAGTCTTTGATCTGAAGCGTATCTCCGGGAAGTCCTACACAACGCTTGACGTAATTTTCCCGACGGTCTACAGGACGTGTCATCACTTTGCCGTAGATTTGCGGGTTGTCAAGTATCTGTTTGCGTCCGGCATTATAGTAAAGGTCATAAACCACCTCCTGCTGTTTACGGCTAAGACTGTCCATGTTTACCCGGTTCGGATACATTTGCTGTCCGATGCCATAGCTCAACGAGTAGAAATCCACAGCTTGATAATCCGGTGCAGTGGCAACCGTGTCACCTGCCGGAAAGTTGAATACTACAATATCATTCAGCTTTACGTCTCCGAATCCTTTTACACGTTTATACTCCCATTGTGGCCATTCGATGTAAGATTTGGTATTCAGAATAGGCAATGTATGTTGTGCCAACGGCATAGATAGCGGGGTATTCGGCACGCGAGGTCCGTAACTCATCTTGCTGACAAACAGGAAATCGCCCACCAATAGGGACTTCTCCAAAGAAGAAGAAGGTATCTGATAGTTCTGGAAGAAATAGATATTCACAAAATAGACGGCTACCAAAGCAAAGACAATGGCATCCACCCAGCTCATAATACTGCGTACAGTCTTGTTCTTTGACTCTTTCCAGAAGTACCAAGGTATCTTTTTGGATATATAAGCATCGAAAATAAAGGGTACTACGATCAGTCCCCACCAACTCTTCACCCAAAGCAGGAAGAGAAGATAAAGGATGGTAACAATGCCGAAACTAATCCATTGTTTGCGTGTCGCTTGTCTCATAGGTAAATGGTATTTAGTTAGAATTTGAATAAATCGTTCATACCCAACATACCTTCATGGTCATGGGTATATTCTGCTGCAAGTACAGCGCCGAGCGCAAAGCCTTTCCGGTTCTTGGCATCATGCGTAATCGTGATACTATCTGCCACAGAATCATAACGAATAGAATGAATACCGAAAACTTCACCTTCACGAATGGAATGAATGGGGAGTTCGTCTGCTGTATGTGCTTCCTCTTTCACCCAACGGTCTTTGCGGTCTATATTGTCGAGGATACCTTCGGCAAGGGTGATAGCCGTACCGCTTGGAGCATCGAGTTTATGCACATGGTGCGTCTCGGTCATGGATACATCGTAAGCAGGAAATTGGTTCATGATGTGTGCCAAATACTTGTTTACAGCCGAGAATATGGCTACGCCAAGACTGAAGTTAGAAGCCCAAAAGAGGGTTTTCCCACCTTTCGTGCAGAGTTCGCGGATTTCATCACCATGCTCGCCCATCCATCCGGTACTTCCGGAAACTACCTTTACACCGGCAGCGAATGCTTTCATATAGTTATTATAAGCAGATGCGGGAGAGGTGAACTCGATAGCAACATCTGCCGAACGAAATGCGTCGGAATTAAAATCCTCCTGATTATTCAAGTCTATAATGCTAACGATTTCATGTCCACGGGTAGTAGCTATTTGCTCAATTTCTTTTCCCATCTTGCCATACCCAATCAATGCAATTTTCATAACAGGTTATTTATTGTGTTCAATATCAACGAACAAAGGTACTAAAAATGTAGTAACCTGTCCGTTTGTTTTATATTTTTTATGGAATACGCTCCCCTATCGTCTTCTTAGAAACGTTTAATCAAGAAGCTCGGATTAACACGGAGATACAGTCCTGCGGCAAAACTCATCGCATTGCCTTCCCGGTACCATCCGTTTGTGGCAGAGTGAGCATCGACAGCAAGATTATTCAAGACGTCGGCATGAATACCCCATGAAAAGCCTTTGGCTAATGATTGTGAATACTCTACACTTGCGGTCACCAGCTTAGGCTTGTTGTAGGTGAGTCCCTTTTCGAAAGTGGAAACTGTTCCGAAAAGCGGGTTGCCGAATACGGTAATGAAGTCTTTGCACTGCCAGTAACCGGCGTGTACTTGAAAACGCCATATATCAGCCGTTGCTTTCGCATAAACGCCGTATCCTTTGTCAAAGGGGAGCATTTCACCTTTCTGCTGACCGAAATAGGCGGCAGTGGTTTCCAGATTGAGCTTTGTGAATACACGGTTACGCAAATGAATATCCAGTCCTACCCCGGCAGCTGCATTCAACCATGTCTTTACGCTACGGGATTCGGCATCCGGGTTGATCTCTCCGCCACGATGTTGAAAAAGCATTTGTACGGGGAAGTAGACATGGGTACGGGCAGCAGGATTGTTTGCCTTGAAACGCGTGGATAATCCGAAGGTAAACGATTCCTGATGATCGTCGTCCTGGAAGATGAAGCTCTCCCAGTTTACCCACATATCGAAATCCATCGGACGAGTCTTCCAAAGTAATTGTATGCCCGCTTCGGGATCTCCTGTCAGTCCCATTTCTTTATTATATAGGGGGTCTATCAGGTTATGATTGTTTTTACCGTAGAGTGTTCCCAAAATGATATCGAATGTATTGGATAAAGCCAGTTGTACACGGAATACAGGCAGGCAATGGAAACCCGTCTGTGTCTGTCCGCCTTTCCATTCGGCAATATCGCTGTAGTTCAGGTTCGGGTATTTGTTGGCTCCCCAATAACGAAGCAGGTATACGCCTGCCTCCACTCTCAGATTACGGAGGGGTTGGTAACCGAAAGTCGGCTGTATCCAAAGCCCCGGAAGGGTATAGCCTTTCGTCAGTCTTCCATCATATTCGTTGTCACGGATGAAGTTAACGTTGTCGAGACTAAAGGTAAGTTCTCCTTTACCGCTGCGGTCTATGGCATAGTCTTCATGAAACAGGAGAGAATCCATCTGGGCGTATGTCTGTGTAGCAGGTATGAAAGTGAACACGCACATGCCTATCAGTAATTTGTGTAGAAATGACATTTTCATATATAATAAGATATATTTGTGCAAATGTAGTTAAAAATGGGAATAACTACTTACCTTTGACACAAAAAGATGGAGCAGTTACTGCATTATGTGTGGAAGCACAAGATATTTCCCTTGAAAGAGTTAAAGACAACGACCGGACTTCCGGTTGAGATTATAGATACAGGGCTGGCGAATACCGATGCCGGTCCTGATTTCTTTAACGCCAAGATAAAGATAAACGGCACGCTATGGGTGGGCAATGTGGAAATACATACCCATGCATCAGACTGGTACAAGCACGGACACGATCGTGATAAAGCATACGACTCGGTCATTCTGCATATTGCCGAGGAAGTGGATGCGAACGTTTGCCGTGCGGATGGCGAACCGATACCGCAAATGCAGCTTAGCTGTCCGGATTCCGTTTGCAATAACTTTAATGAGCTTCAACGGGCAGACAGGTATCCGGTTTGCCGGGATATAATCAAGAGCCTGCCAAAGCTGACCATCCATTCGTGGATGTCTGCACTCCAGACTGAACGCTTCCGGCAAAAGGCGGAACAGGTGGAGAAACGCTTAGAAAGGTGCGATGGTAATTGGGAGGATGCTTTCTTTGTGACGCTTGCCCGCAACTTCGGTTTCGGTCTGAACGGAGACGCATTCGAGATGTGGGCGGAGATGCTGTCACTCCGTGCCGTAGACAAATATCGGGATAACTTGTTCCAGATAGAAGCCTTCTTCTTCGGACAGGCGGGATTGCTGGAAGAGGAGATAGACGATGCGTATTATCATCGGCTGCAAAAGGAGTTTACTTATCTGCAACACGTATTCGACCTCCGGGTGACAGATGCCTCCCGATGGCGTTTCCTGCGTCTTCGCCCGGGTAACTTCCCGCATGTACGGATTGCCCAACTTGCGTTCCTTTATTATCAGGAACGGGGGTTACTGTCACGAGTAATGGAGGCAGAGAGCGTGAAACAGGTAAAAGCCATCCTCCGTTCCCGTGTATCGGAGTATTGGGAGACGCACTATCACTTTTACCACATTTCACCCTGCCGGGCTAAGTCCCTGAGTGATTCCTCGCTCAACCTGATCATCATCAATACAGTCGTAACATTCCTGTACGCCTACGGACGTTTCAAAGGTGACGAACGGTTGTGTGAACGGGCTACCGATTTCCTTGAGGAATTGAAAGCGGAAAACAATTATATCATACGTATGTGGAGTGAAGCAGGCTTGAAGATAGACAGTGCTGCCGATTCGCAAGCCTTGATACAATTGAAGAAGGAATATTGCGACCTCAAAAAATGCCTCCATTGCCGGATAGGATATGAATATCTGAAGAAAGGTCATGCTTAGCATTCGCGTGCGGTAACGCACCCGTATAACCGTGCGGTGATGCCCGCGCCTGTGCGTGCGGATGCGCCCGCACATAGCCGGGCGGTGGTGCCCGCACAGGCGCGGGCGGTAGTGCACGTGCATAAGGGTGCGGGTATCCTATATTATTTATAAAATACCTCCGTCCGCTTATTTGTTATTTCATCGGAATATCTATATTTGCACCCAGTTTACAAGCCATATTATTAAACTCTTACCCGTATGAAAAAGAGTCTGTTTGCTCTCTCCCTGTTTCTGCTTATGCAAGCAGTAAACCTATCGGCAGTAATGGCTCAGGATGAGCCTGATGCAAGTTTCGATGCTTTCCTGAAGAAGTTTACTTCCAGTGCCGAATTCCAGTATTCCCGTGTGAAGTTTCCTGTTGCCACGCCTATCTTCCTGATTACGGCAAACGGGGATGAACAGGAAGTTCCCTTTACACAAGAAGAATGGCCTTTATTGGGAGATAAGGAGCTGAAAGAGTTTCGGCAAGAGACGCAGGATGGCGTTTACTTTCGTCACTTCACTGTCAGGGACAAAGACCATGTGGAGTTTGAAGCCGGACTGGAAGAATCCGAACTCGATCTGAGCGTCATATTCGACCTGATAGACGGTAAGTGGTACGTCACCGATTGCTTCAACGGCATCTACGGCGGCATCCCGGTAGATGATTTTGATGCTACGGTTTACGAAGTGCAGCAGAAGAACGAACAGTTCATCAAGAAGCACCCTTAAAAGCCTCGTGCACGGCAGCGCAACCTGTCCCCCATGCTTTTAATAAGATGCAACAGGGCGTCATGAAAGCTATTTAACCGGAAGTCAAGTTAATTAGCAACGAAGCCTGTCAATATACATACCGAAAAACGCCCAAGGGAGCGTTGGCTAACGCTCAAGGGGGCGTCACCCAACGCCTAAGGGAGCGATAGCTTACATCTACTGGAGCGTTAGCCAACGCTCCCTTGAGCGATTTACAAACCCATCAATAGATAATAAAAATACGGTCGATTGTCAACAAACTCCCATCGTTTGTGAACAATCGACCGTATTTTTCACTATAACAATTCCCTCCTAAACTGTTTTATTCCGTCTTGCCCGTAAATAAGAACGTCGTCCATAGATAGTTACTACTACGAAACAGATGAGTGGCAGGATGAACGACAGGTTCACTGCCGGCATACCGGCAATCTCTTTCAGGTCGATAATGCTTGCCTGAAGCGGCGGCAGAATAGACCCTCCTAATATTGCCATGATAAGCCCCGCTGCTCCGAACTTGGCATCATCACCCAAACCTTCCAGTGCAATACCGTATATAGTGGGGAACATAAGCGACATACAGGCGGAGATACCTACAAGGCAATACATACCTAAAATATTAGTAAAACAGATTGTGCCGACGGTAAACAACCCTGCGGCGATGGCAAGAATCATCAGTAGTTTGCCCGGATTGAGGTACTTCAACAGGAAGGTACATACGAAACGGCTGATACAAAAGATAATCATCGCTACGATATTGTATTGCTGCGAAAGCACTTCGGCTGCCTTTTCTTCCATACCTGTCGACATGAAATAACGCGTACCGTACTGAATGATGAATGTCCAGCACATAATCTGTGCGCCTACATAGAAGAACTGTGCAATAACACCCTCCCGGTAGTGATGACGGCAGAAAATACGTTTCAATGTCGGTATGAAGTCTATTTTATGACTTTGGTCGCAGTTCTTCGGCATCTTGGTGAATCGTATCAACAGGAACATCGCAAAGATAACGATACCGATAATGATATAGGGGGTAATAAGTACCGTAAGGTCACTCTCCTTTACCGCTTCAAACTGTTGCGCATCAAGTGTGGCACGTTGTGCCGTATCCAGCGGGCTAAGGCGTGCCTGAATAAAGTTCATTGCCACATACATGCCCAACAACGAACCCATCGGGTTGAATGACTGGGCGAGGTTGAGCCGCCGGGTTGCTGTCTCTTCCGTACCCATCGAGAGGATATACGGGTTGGAACTCGTCTCAAGGAACGACAACCCACATGTCAGAATAAAATAGGCAAACAGGAAAGGATAGTATTCTCCTGTCATCTTGGCGGGCAGAAACAGGAATGCACCGAGGGCATAGAGTCCCAGCCCGAGCAAGATACCCGCTTTATAGGAATACTTGCGAATGAACATCGCTGCGGGAAACGCCATAGCGAAGTAACCGCCATAGAATGCCACCTGTACCAATGCACCGTCTGTCACGCTCATACGGAATATCTTGGAGAATGCTTTCACCATCGGGTTGGTAATATCGTTAGCAAAACCCCACAGGGCGAAACAAGAAGTGATGAGGATAAAGGGCAGCACGTAGCTCACACCGTTTTTGTGAAGTATAGATTTACTAGTGTCTTTCATTGGTTGTTCTTATTAATGTTTGGGATAATAGATGATGGGTTCCGCACTGCGGATGGCTATCTGCTTCAGCTCCTGCATGTCACGGATATCTCCTTTGGCAAGTGCCTGCATCAGGATATTACCGATAGCGGTTGCTTCTACGGGTCCTGCATAGACGGGAATGCCGAGTGCGTCGGCAGTCAATTGGTTGAGCAGAGCGTTTCGTGAGCCTCCACCGATGATATGCAACTGCTTTACCGGAGTGTTCAGGCAACTGTTCATTAATTCTACTGCTTTCTTGTAACGGGCAGCGAGTGATTGTAAAGTGACGCGTACATAATCAGCTTTCGTATGCGGTACACTCATGCCGTGAGTATGGCAATAAAGGGCAATAGCTTCTTCCATACATACCGGATTGAGAAAGTCCGCACTGTCTACGTCAATTACCGAATCTATGCCGGATTGTGCCGCTTGAGGCAGGATTACGTCGAAAGCCACCCCTTCGCCACGTGTTTCCCACTCTGCCATGAGACGTTGCAGTATCCACAACCCGGTGATGTTTTGCAGAAAACGTATCTTTCCGCCCACTCCGCCTTCATTGGTGAATCCGGCTAAACGGGCTTCTTCGGTGAGAATAGGCTCGTCGGTCTCAATGCCAAACAAAGACCATGTACCCGAACTGAGGAAAGCCTTGGCAGATTCGGAAGAGGGTACGGCAGCCACTGCGCTTGCCGTGTCATGCGAGCCTACGGCGATAACCTCCACTTCATCGTCAAGTCCCGTTTCCTGTGCCACTTCGGGTAATAACTTACCGCGTACCGTACCGGGCATCACTAGCTTGCCGAACAAGTGTTCGGGCAATCCAATCTGACGGATAAGCTCCCAATCCCAATCACGGCGGCGGGCATCAAGCAATTCTGAAGTAGAGGCAATACTATACTCATTATTAAATACTCCGGTAAGGTAGAAGCTGAACAAGTCCGGCATAAAGAGTAAACGGTTTGCCGTACATAAACGTACATCGTCAGCCAGTTTCATACTGTAAAGCTGGAACAGGGTATTGATTGACATCACCTGAATACCGGTAGATACATAGTGTTTGCTACGATCGATTTGACGAAACAGTTTCTCAGGCATACCGTCAGTGCGTGTATCACGGTAGCAGACAGGATTACCGAGCAAATTGCCGTCCTTATCAATCAGACCGAAATCCACTCCCCAGGTATCAATTCCTATGCTTTTTATGTTGTATGCTTTATTGGCGGCAGCCTTGCGCAGACCGTCCTTCATATCTGCAAAGAGCGAGAGGAAGTCCCAGTAAACATGATTGCCGAGCCGTACTTGACGGTTGGTAAAGCGGTGCACCTCTTCCAGGTGCAGTCTGCCGCTTTCCAATGTTCCCGCCATAACGCGACCGCTTCCTCCACCGAAGTCGGCTGCTAAATATGTGTTTCCCATGTGGTTGTTACTAATAGTTGCAGGCAAATATAAGACTTATTTCGTCTTCTTGCCTAATACATATACTTCTAAATCTTCTATCTCGGCAGGAGTAAGCACAGAATAATCTCCTCCGCTTTCCACGATGATACGGCAAGCCATTTCAAAGAAAGTGGCACGTTCATATACTTGATCGAAATCCTTACCGCAAACGACTTGTCCATGATTGGTAAGCAACACGGAGTTATGTTCTTGCATAGCCTCAACCACAGCCTTGGCTAATTCCGGAGAACCGGGACGATAGTAAGGGATAACGGGTATCTCGCTGCCTACGTGGCAAGGTATTTCGGCAGTCACGTTGAAATTGGCAGGCTTGTTTTTCATGCAAGCGATTGCCGTGGCATATTCCGATTGGAAGTGCAATACCACATTCACATCGGGACGGCTACGAAGAATACCCAAATGGAAGGTACTTTCCATAGATGGTTTCACGCCGTTCTGTGGCTGTCCGGTAGCAATATTGCAGATGGATACTTTCTCCCTTTGGAGATTAGGAACCCACGAACCGGTACCGGATACTAAGGCTTCTTCTCCGATACGCCAAGAGAGGTTACCACTGCTGCATAACATTAATTTGGCATCGCCATAGCGGTGTGCTTGTGCGATGAATAGTTCTATTTGTTCGTTAGTGATCATTACTGATTGAGTTTTGTTATTAGGTTGTTTATATGTTAGGTGATCTACTAGGGTCGGAGTGTATTATCCGTCTCCTTCCACAGTCTATGTTCTAGTTAGAACAAACATTTATTCTAATTAAAATAATCTTTCATTCTAACTAGCACAAAAAATTATTCTAACTAGAATATTAACTACATCCCTACTTGTATATGGGACCGTAAGTGGCGCAGGCACGGTAATCGGCACCTTCCTTGTCCATGCCGAATGCATTCCAAGCGGCAGGGCGGAATATCTTGTCGTCCTCTACGTTGTGCATGCAAACCGGGATGCGCAGGATAGAAGCCATTGTGATCAAGTCCTGACCGATATGCCCGTAACTGATTGCTCCATGGTTGGCTCCCCAGTTGTTCATTACCGAATATACATCTTTGAATGCCGGTTTATCGTTGAGGCGGGGCACAAACCAAGTGGTAGGCCAAGTACGGTCGGTACGTTCATCCAACAGTTTATGTATTTCAGGGTCAATCTCAACCGTCCATCCTTCTGCTATCTGGAGCACCGGGCCTAAGCCCTTAATCAAGTTAAGGCGCATCATAGTGACAGGCATACCCCCTTTGCTAAGGAAGTTAGATGAAAAACCCCCTCCACGGAAATAATCACGGTTGGCAGGATACCAAGTGGTAGCTTCGAGGCAATCTTCCACTTCTTTCTCACTTATTTCCCAATAAGGCTTCATCACCGGTTCGCCATTTTGAGTCTGGCAACCCGTTCCGTCCAATGTCGTAGCACCGGAGTTGATAAGGTGGATAATACCGTTAGCAGCCATGCCGGTAAGTTTCTTTCCGGTAACGCGCTCCACAGCTTCCGGACTCCAATAAGTACGTACATCCGAGAAGATCTGTGCACGGTTGGTTAACAGGTGCCCGAACAACATTGCCACACCGTTGCAGGCATCATTCTCCGTAGCTACTACGTAAGCCTCACGGATACCGTTCCAGTCGAAAGAGGTATTCAGCAATGCTTCGGAATAATCACCGTTCGGATAGAAGTCCGTCCATTGGCGTTGACCTTGGAATCCGGCTGCAATAGCGTTATGCCCCAAAGCTTCTTCCTTGAATCCCATTTCACGCAGTTTCGGATTGCCTTGCATCAAGTCGCGCATGATGATGGTCATCTTTACAATAAACTCCCAGTCTTCATCTTTCTGTGCACGGGTCTTAGTCTTTTCAGGCAGGTTGAAGTCTTTACCTTCGTTCTTCTTACAATATTTCTCCGTCCACGCCATGGCTTTCGCATATTCTTCTTTGTCGTAGATACCTTCTGTCATACGACGGATGATTTCGGTCAGATCGACAGACTCATTACGCATGCCCAGATATTCCTGGAAGAAGTCAGGGTTGACGATAGAACCGGCAATACCCATAGACACACTGCCCATAGACAGATAAGATTTACCGCGCATGGTAGCAACTGCTTGAGCTGCACGTGCAAAACGAAGAATCTTTTCCGCAACATCTGCAGGAATGGTATTGTCATTCAAGTCCTGAACATCATGCCCGTAGATGCCAAAAGCAGGTAAACCTTTCTGTGCATGGCCAGCCAATACGGCAGCCAAATAAACAGCTCCCGGACGTTCTGTACCATTAAATCCCCAAACAGCTTTCGGATAATACGGATTCATATCCATTGTTTCAGCACCATAGCACCAGCAGGAAGTTACAGTTATTGTAGAACCTACACCTTCACGCTCAAACTTTTCGGCACAAGCAGCACTTTCCGCTACGCGTCCGATTGTTCCGTCGGCAATCACACATTCAACTGGTGAACCGTCACCATTCTTTAGATTAGAACTGATTAATTGGGCAACTGCCTTTGCCAATGCCATTGTTTTGTCTTCAAGACTTTCACGAACACCGCCTTGACGACCATCAATGGTAGGGCGGATTCCGATTTTAGGATACTTCTTCATAATACGTTTGTTTTAAAATACTATATCTATAATATTGTTTTGTGACTGATGAACTCCATGCTGAACTGTGCTGATATATGGATATAAAAAATACTATAATGAATTTCTTAAACGAATTTCAGTCGATAGATATTCTTGTACCGTCTTTCCCGATAATACAAATTCGGCAGCACGCCTCCCCATCAATTCCCAATTGATACTTAATGCTGTGATACCTTCATCAATTACTTCATAAGAAGGTATATCATTATATGCCAGTAAGCCAAAATCTTTACCACACTTCAACTCTTGTGCACGACCCTGTTTAATAACAGCTACCACGTCTTGCTGCTTGATAACGATAAATACATCTCCATTTTCAATAGGAGTATTCATGTCCTCTCTGATCTCACAAAGAAAGTGATTGTCCTTGCAAAACTTATTGAAATAATCTTTAGTACTTTGAGGATGGTTGGATTCTTTTCGGAATACCATTATTATTCGTCTATATTTGAATAACTGTTCTTTCAGTTGCGTCAGTGCATTGTAGAATGATTGGTCAAAATCCTGGCACAAATATGAATAACCCTCTTTATCGAACTTGCCAAAATCCAGCAGTAATAATTTGGATGGATCGATACGTGAAAGACTTTTGCTAAGCTTTTCATTATGGAAGTTCATTACTATATACTTATTATATCTTCCTACGGATTCACGAATAATCGTATTAAAAAGACGCTCACTATACTGATGAAATAATAAATCTACCTTATAATTAATAGAAAGCCTTTTAATGAAACTATTATAAAGCGCATCTTTGAAAGGAGTATATTCATCCAGCAATAATAAAACATTGGTAAGCTTATTTGTTACATAATACCCTTTTCCCGGAGTAGAATCGATAAGTCCACGTTCACGAAGATCAAGAAAAGCCTTAAATACAGTGTCCCGTGAAACAGCATATTTAGCGCTCAACTGGTTGATGGATGGTAAAGAATCTCCTGTCTTATAGACGTTCATTGAGATTGCCTGTCCCAGAGTATCGGCTAATTGCTTGACTTTAGTAGTTTGTTGTCCAAACGTAATTTTCATACTCCTTTTGTCGCTTGCTATAAGTTAATTTACTATGCTGAACTGTTCTGATGCAAAGGAAAGGAATATATTTGGAATATAGATAATTACATGATATGTTTGAGAACATATTTTTATAAAGAAATGATGGATAAATCATAATAGTTTGTTTTCGTTGGTAACAAGTAGGTTATTCGAATATATTTATATCTTTGTAGCATTAAATATAAAAGAAAATACTATGAATGATTTGCAGAATATTGTGAGCCATTTCTCCATCGACGGAACTCTTTCTGATATAAAACCTTTAGGAACCGGACTTATTAATGATTCTTACCAGGTAACAACAATTGAAAAAGATAAGCCCGATTATGTGTTACAACGTATAAATCATACCATTTTTCAGAATGTGGATATGTTGCAGGAAAATATAGAAACTGTAACTTCACATATAAGGAATAAATTGGAAGAAAGGAAAGAAGAGGATATCGATCGTAAAGTCTTAAAATTTATTCCGGCAAAAAACGGTAAGCATTATTACTTTGATTCAAGCAATTATTGGCGTATTATGATCTTTATTCCTCATGCGAAAACCTATGAAACCGTTAATCCGGAGTATTCTTATTATGCCGGCGTAGCTTTTGGAGGTTTTCAATCAATGTTAGCAGATATACCTGTTCAGTTAGGTGAAACAATTCCTAATTTTCATAACATGGAATTTCGCCTTCATCAACTGCATGAAGCTACTGAAGTAAATATGACAGGACGTTTGTCGGAGGTACAGTTCTATATAAATGAAATAGAAAAACGAACAGATGAAATGTGTAAGGCAGAACGTTTTTATCGAGAAGGGAAATTACCTAAGCGCGTGTGTCATTGTGATACGAAAGTAAATAATATGATGTTTGATGAGGACGGTAAGGTACTTTGTGTAATTGATTTGGATACTGTAATGCCCAGTTTCATCTTTTCAGATTATGGAGATTTTCTTCGTACTGCAGCTAATACAGGAAATGAAGACGATAAAGATCTAGGTAAAGTTAATTTCAACATGGATATATTCAAAGCTTTCACAAAAGGCTATTTAGAATCGGCCAAATCATTTCTTACCCAAATTGAAATAGAGAATTTACCCTATGCTGCTATGCTATTTCCATACATGCAATGTGTACGCTTTCTTACCGATTACTTGAATGGAGATACTTATTATAAAATTGAATATCCCGAACATAATTTAGTGAGAACAAAAGCGCAATTTAAATTATTACAAAGTGTTGAAGCTCATGTAACGGAAATGGAAGAATATATTAAGGATTGCTTATAATACTGATACTTATGAAAACAATCACCATAAAAAAAATATCGTTGAAAGATATAAATGCTGAAAAGGTTCCGGCTTTGATGGATGAGAAAAAGATTCAATTCCATGCTATTGATCAAATAAATTGGGAGTCTTATCCTTATTGCCCGAAAGCATTGTTTCGAATTGCTTACACACAAGAGGCGATTTTGATAAATTACCGGATAGAAGAAAAGAGTGTTCGTGCAAAATATGAAAAAGATAATGATGCTGTATGGACAGATTCTTGTGCTGAGTTTTTTGTTATTCCCGCTAATGACGGAATTTATTATAATATCGAATCTAATTGCATCGGTACAGTGTTAGTGGGAGTAGGAAAAGAACGTCATAATCGCGAACGTGCCCCACAAGATGTTTTAGACAAGATTCAGCGTTGGGCTAGTCTCGGAAATAAATCCTTTGACGAACGTATAGAGGACTCTACTTGGGAATTATCTTTGATTATACCTTATTCTGTATTCTATAAACATCAGCTTAAATCGTTTGATAGTAAAACAATCAATGCAAATTTCTATAAATGTGGGGATGAACTTCAAACTCCTCACTTTATCTCTTGGAATAGAATTGAAGCTCCTAAACCTGATTTTCATCGTCCGGAATCTTTTGGGGAATTAGTATTCTGCCAGTAATATCTTAGTATTCGATAAGAGAAAAAAACGTAAAGAAAACAAACTTGAGAAAGAATTTGTTGCTATATCTATAGAAAGACGTATTTTTGCAGTATGTTATATAGCAAACCTAATAGAATGAAACAAACGATTTTCAGCATTTTGGCTTTTGCTTTGTTGTTTGTTGTGTTTTCCTGCGCTAATATTGGGCGTCCGGATGGGGGACCTTATGATGAACTTCCTCCTAAATTTGTGAAAAGTTCTCCCGCCCCCAGTGCTTTAAACAACTCTAAAAAGAAAATTTCCATAGAATTTGATGAGTTTATAAAACTGGAAAACGCTTCAGAAAAAGTTGTGGTCTCACCTCCCCAAATACAAATGCCGGATATAAAAGCAAGTGGAAAAAAAGTCCTGGTGAATTTACTGGATAGCTTGAAGCCGGATATGACTTATACAATAGATTTCTCAGATGCGATTGTAGATAATAATGAAGGCAACCCGTTAGGTGATTATACTTTTACTTTTTCTACGGGAGCAGTAATTGATACAATGGAAGTTTCGGGCACGGTGCTTGATGCTTCCAATTTAGAACCGATTAAAGGTATTCTTGTCGGTCTACACCATAATATTGAAGATTCTGCATTTGTGAAAATACCGTTTGATCGTGTTGCCCGTACAGATAGCCGCGGACATTTCACAGTGAGGGGTATTGCACCTGGTTCTTATCGAATATATGCTTTACAGGATGCGAATCAGAATTTCATGTTTGATCAAAAAAGTGAAATGTTGGCTTTTACCGATTCACTTATTGTTCCACATTATGAGTTTCGAATGCGCGAAGATACAATATGGAAAGATACATTAACCATTGACACCATCATCCAACGAGAATATACACATTTTCTGCCGGACCATATTATTTTACGGGCTTTTAAGGAAGATGCAACTGCACAATATCTGGTAAAGTACGAACGACTAATACCTCAAAAATTCACGTTCTATTTTTCAGCTCCCGTAGATACATTACCTGTTATAAAAGGATTGAACTTTAATTCAGATAATGCGTTTCTTATAGAAAAAAGTCTGAAAAACGATACGCTCAGCTATTGGATAAAAGATTCTCTCATCTATAAAAAAGACACATTGGATATGGAAGTCCGGTATCTTTATACGGATACATTGGGACAATTGGTTCCTACTACCGATACAATTTATGTAGCGACGAAAAAAGTATTTACTCCTGAAAAGAAAAAGAAGAAAAAGAAGGATGACGAACCGGAACCTACTGTCTTTTTGAAAGTTAATGTTTCTGCACCATCTTCTTTCGATGTATACAAAAATATAGAATTAGAATTTGAAGAACCTATTATTTGGTATGACAGTACGGCTATACATTTGAAGCAAAAAATAGATACGCTTTGGACGGATGTACCTTTTGCCTTTGAGAAAGACAGCATTCATCTAAGAAAATATAAGCTTCGCGCTTATTGGGAACCGGAAACCGAGTTTAATTTTACCGTAGATTCAACCGCATTTCATGGTATGTATGGTTTATTTACAGATAAGATTGAACAGAAATTGAAAGTGCGGGCATTATCAGAATATGGCACCTTATTCTGGAATATCACAGGGTTGGATACGCTTGCTGCTGTTGTTGAACTGTTAGATGCACAGGATAAAGTAATACAAAGTAGTCCTGTAGAAGACGGTAAAGCAGACTTTTATTATTTAAATCCGGGTAAATATTATGTCCGTTTGTTTATTGATTCAAATAAGAATGGTGTATGGGATACAGGGTTATATGCCGATAAACTTCAACCGGAAATGGTTTATTACTATCCTGCTCCGATAGAATTGAAGGCCTATTTTGAAGTAACACAAGATTGGAATATTAATCTCACACCGCCAGATAAACAAAAACCGGATGAGATAAAAAAGCAGAAACCAGATGAAAGAAAAAAAACAAATCATGACAGGGATCGTAACCGTTAAAAATAAACATCTTCTGTACTTTCTATTGGTTATATATCTGTTTGGAGGTACAAGTGGCAATTTATATGCTCAATGTCAAGCAAAAAATGAAGCATTTAATTCGGGAGAAGTCCTAGCTTATGATTTATATTTTAATTGGAAATTCATTTGGCTGAAAGCAGGTACTGCAAGAATGACAACATCTGCAGTGAATTTCCAGTCCAAACCATCTTTTAGCACACATCTATTGGCAATTAGCAGTAAACGCATAGATAAGTTCTTTCGAATGCGCGATACTTTGAATAGTATTTATACGGAAAGATTGGAACCGTTATATTTTCGCAAAGGAGCAGAAGAAGGAAAACATTATACGGTGGATGAGGCTCGTTTTTCCTATCGGGACGGATATTGCTTTATTAATCAGAAAAGGACACATCGGGATGGAAGTGTAGTATTAACAGAAGATGTGAGTGAACATTGTGTTTACGATATGTTGAGTATTCTCGCCCAAGCACGTTCTTTTGATCCGGATAATTATAAAAAAGGAGATCGTATTTATTTTCCAATGGCTACAGGAAGAAAAGTAGAAGAACAAATATTGATTTATAGGGGCAAAGAAAACTTTGAAGCAAACAATGATACAACTTATCGTTGTCTTGTCTTTTCTTTAGTAGAGATGAAAGGGAAAAAGGAGAAAGAAGTAATTACTTTTTATGTGACCGATGATAAAAATCATCTTCCTATACGTTTGGACCTGTTTTTAAATTTCGGTTCAGCAAAAGCATTTTTAAAAACAGCGCACGGTATCCGTCACCCGCAATCTTCTATTGTTACAAAGTAAAGGGTAAATCTGTGTCTTTGCGATATACAGTAGTATCGAAACAAGCTATTAATTCTCCGTTTTGATTTGTAACTTCAACTTGATAATATCCCGTTCTTTTATGGATATACTTTTCTTTAGCCTCTGCAGTTAAAACATCTCCGGGTTTGCTGATGCGGAAGAAATGAATACTTGAATTTAAAGACAATGAAAGTTTATCATGTGAATTCGCAGCCGCTGCCAATGCCAAATCTGCCAATGTAAAAATAGCCCCTCCCTGTGTTGTATTCCCTGCGTTCAAATGGCGGAAGTCAACTGTCATTTCCGTTTTTCCGTAACCGGGTCTTACTTCTTTTAATACAACTCCCGTTTCTTTGGCAAAGCGGTCATTTTCAAAAAAATCTTTAGCTGTCATATCCTTAAAAATAAGCTGTCATTTCCAATAAAATATTGAAAATGACAGCAATTCCATTTATTTATTCAGTTTCCACGAAAAACCATCCTTGGTATCCTTAATCTCAAAACCAAGCGCTGTCAATTCATTGCGGATCATATCGGAAGTAGCCCAATCCTTATTGGCTTTTGCTTTCATTCGCTGTTCAAGTAGCATATCCACAACTTTACCATATGCGGTTTCTCTACTATCCGAGGAACTTTTCTCTTCTTTTAACCCAAGAATATCATACGTAAATAGATAATATGTTGATTTCAAGTCCTCTAAATCTTCTTCACTAATAGTTGCATTTCCAGCAATAATATTATTTATGATTTTAGCTCCGTCAAACAATAACGATATCACAATAGGAGAATTTAAATCATCATTCATTGCTTCATAACACTTCTCACGCAGGTCTTTTATATTGACTGTCGAATTTGAAGAAGGAGTTATTCTATTTAGATTCTCAACAGCTTCCATTAAGCGTTGCAAACCTTTTTCTGATGCCTGTAATGCTTCATTACTAAAGTCTACTGTGCTGCGATAATGTGCCTGAAGTATGAAGAAACGGATTGTCATAGGACTATAAGCCTGTGTTAATAATGGATGCGTACCATTAAAGAACTCATCCAAGGTGATGAAGTTGCCTAATGATTTTCCCATTTTAGTTCCGTTTATAGTAATCATATTATTGTGCATCCAATAATGCACCATATCATCTCCCTGTGAAGCCACGGATTGTGCAATCTCACATTCATGATGCGGGAAGATCAAATCCATACCTCCTCCGTGTATATCAAAATGCTCACCAAGATACTTTTTACCCATAGCCGTACATTCACAATGCCATCCGGGAAAGCCGTTACTCCATGGAGAAGGCCAACGCATGATATGTTCCGGCTGTGCACATTTCCATAATGCAAAATCAGCAGGGTTATGCTTTTCACTTTGTCCGTCCAACTCGCGTGTTGTATTAAGCACATCATCCAGATTGCGTCCAGAGAGTTTTCCGTAATGATGGTCTTTATTATATTTTTCAACATCGAAATATACAGACCCTTCACTTACATAAGCATATCCGTTATCGAGAATCTCCTTTACTAATTCTATCTGCTCGATAATATGTCCGGATGCATGAGGCTCAATACTTGGTGGAAGAACATTTAATGCTTCCATTGCTTTGTGATAGCGATTTAGATAATATTGCACTACTTCCATTGGCTCTAACTGCTCCAAACGTGCTTTTTTCGCAATTTTATCTTCACCTTCATCTGCATCATGTTCCAAATGCCCTACATCTGTGATATTACGCACATAACGCACCTTATAACCTAAATGGGTAAGGTAACGGAACAATAAATCGAATGTAATAGCCGGACGCGCATGTCCCAAATGCGCATCACCATAAACCGTAGGACCACACACATACATACCTACATGGGGCTCATGTAAAGGTATAAACAGTTCTTTCTTTCTATCTAAAGTATTGTAAATTGTCAGTTTATGTTCCATGATTTTTGAAATTTTGAGCCACAAAGTTACAACAAAAAAATTATTGGGAAGTCTTTTATATTCCTTTTTTAATTATTATAGATATGCTTTATGAGAATTCAATTTACGATACTCTTCATAATAGGAGAACACATCCTGTTCCTGTCGGTTGTATAGAATTCAAATTTCGAAAGATTATAGGCTCTTATTTTTGGCCTCTGTATGAGTGTTTGTTATCTTTGCCTCAGATAAAAATAAAAAAATGAATAAACCGGAGGTCTTATTAGGTATGAGTGGTGGCACGGATAGTTCTGTGGCGGCCATACTATTGCAAGATGCCGGTTATAAAGTAACAGGGGTTACTTTTCGCTTCTACGAATTAAACAACTCTACTGAATATTTGGATGATGCAAGAGAGCTGGCCTCCCGTTTAGGTATAGAACACCTAACCTTTGATGCTCGTGATATATTCAAGAAAGAAATCATAGATTATTTTATTAAAGAATACCTCTCAGGTAACACGCCTGTACCTTGTACTTTATGTAATAACCGATTAAAATGGCCTTTGCTAGCTCGTCTGGCGGATGAACGAGGAATCCCTAACATCGCGACAGGACATTATGTACGCAAACAAATGATAGGCCCTTATCATTATATTACTTGCGGGAAGGATGAGGAGAAAGACCAATCTTTCTTCTTATGGGGGTTACCACAAAATATACTGTCTCGTATTTTATTACCAATGGGAGATTTGACTAAATCAGAGGTTCGCAGTATCGCTACAAAAAGAGGATTTTATAAGACCGCTACCAAGAAAGATAGTATTGGCGTATGCTTCTGTCCGATGGATTACCGTAGTTTTCTGAAACGGGAACTCCCGAAAGAATTTATCCAAAAGGGTGATTTCCTCGATGAAAACGGTACTTTTTTAGGCAAACATGAAGGGTATCCTTTCTATACAATAGGGCAGCGTCGTGGCTTGGGGATTCATTTGAATAAAGCTGTTTTTGTAAAAGACATATTACCAGAAACTAATCAGGTGGTATTGGGAAGCCTTGAATCATTAAATAAAAAGAAAATGCTACTTAAAGATTGGAACTTAATAAATCCATCAAGTATCCTGGAGCAAGAAGATGTAATAGTTAAAATACGGTATAGGAAACAAGAAAATCGTTGTAAGGTTACGTTGAGAGAAGATGGCCTATTACATGTATTTCTTTTTGAACCATTGTCCGCCATTGCTTGTGGGCAGGCTGCCGCTTTTTATCGAAATAATGTATTGTTAGGCGGGGGCATTATTTGTGGAGCAGAGAACTAAATGAATATCGGTATACAGTAGATTGATTATGAAAATACGGTCAATCGACCGTATGATAAAAGAATACCCAACTTATCTTCTCACTTCAACTGTTCGAACGTAGAACTTATCTCCTATTTTAACTTTCAATAGATATAATCAGCCATTAAAAGAGTTAGCAATACCCTCTTGATCCACTAATATTCAAGCAATTACATAATAATGCTTCTTATTTAAGCAAGTTATTCTCTCTAACGATTATTAAATTAACAAGAGTCTAACAAAAAGAATCCGTAGTATTTTCGTAAATTTGCGCTGTTAAAACAAAAAGAATCAATGGATTTTAAGTACGACGTTATAGTTATCGGCGCAGGTCATGCAGGCTGTGAAGCCGCTGCGGCAGCAGCCAATCTCGGTTCTAAAACGTGTCTGATAACAATGGACATGAACAAAATCGGGCAAATGAGCTGTAACCCCGCTGTCGGAGGCATTGCCAAAGGGCAAATTGTTCGCGAAATAGATGCGTTAGGCGGATATATGGGATTAGTCACAGACAGTACCGCAATACAATTCCGTATGCTAAATCGTTCAAAAGGTCCTGCAATGTGGAGTCCGCGAGCTCAATGCGATCGAAATAAGTTTATTTGGACTTGGCGAGAAATTCTGGAAAACATTCCGAATCTGCATATTTGGCAAGATACTGTACGAGAACTTATAATAGAAAATGGAGAAGTGACAGGTCTCACCACATTACTTGATGTGACTTTTCATGCAAAAACGGTTATCCTGACTGCCGGAACATTCCTAAACGGGCTAATGCACGTTGGGCGTACTAAACTCGCAGGAGGACGTATGGCAGAACCCGCATCTTATCTTTTGACCGAATCCATCGCACGTCACGGCATAAATTTCGGTAGAATGAAAACCGGAACACCTGTCCGCATCGACGGAAGAAGCGTTCACTATGAATATATGGATACCCAAGACGGAGAAAACGACTTCCATAAGTTTTCATTTATGAATACAGGAAAACGTCATCTCAAACAGCTACAATGTTGGACTTGTTTCACAAATGAAGAAGTACACCGCATCCTGCGTGAAGGTTTGCCGGATTCTCCCCTTTTCAACGGACAAATTCAAAGTATCGGCCCACGTTATTGTCCGAGTATTGAAACTAAAATAGTAACCTTTCCCGATAAAGAACAACATCAATTATTCTTGGAACCGGAAGGCGAAACCACACAAGAACTTTATTTGAACGGTTTCTCATCTTCACTTCCAATGGATATTCAAATTAATGCTTTAAAGAAAATCCCCGCATTCAAGGATTTGGTTATTTACCGTCCGGGATATGCTATCGAATATGATTACTTTGACCCAACACAATTAAAACATTCGTTGGAATCGAAGATAATTAAAAATTTATTCTTTGCCGGACAAGTAAATGGTACTACCGGATACGAAGAAGCAGGCGGTCAAGGCATCATAGCAGGCATCAATGCACACATTAATTGTCATGGCGGCGAGCCTTTTGTTCTAGAAAGGGATGAAGCATATATAGGCGTTTTAATCGACGATTTAGTAACAAAAGGAGTAGACGAACCTTACCGTATGTTTACTTCACGCGCGGAATACCGTATACTTCTACGACAAGACGATGCAGATATGCGTTTAACAGAGCGCTCTTATCAATTAGGATTAGCAAAGACAGACCGTTACGAATTGCTGAAGAAAAAGCGTGAAGCAGTTAATCGAATTATAGAATTTACAAAGAATTATTCGATAAAAGCGTCATTAATCAATCCTTCATTAGAAGTATTGGGAACAACTCCTTTACGTCACGGTTGCAAGCTAGTAGACATAATCAATCGTCCTCAAATAACTATCGAAAATATTTCAGAGCATGTTACTGCATTCAAGCAGGAGCTAGATAAAGTAACCGAAAGAAAAGAGGAGATTATTGAAGCCGCTGAGGTATTAATCAAATATCAAGGATACATTGATAGGGAACGAATGATTGCAGATAAAATACATCGTTTAGAAGCGATCCGTATAAAAGGAAAATTTGACTATAACAGTTTAAACTCTCTTTCAACAGAAGCAAGACAGAAACTCATTAAAATAGACCCTGAGACACTGGCACAGGCAAGTCGTATACCGGGGATATCCCCTAGCGACATTAATGTTCTTCTGGTTCTTTTAGGACGATAAACATGCTTAGTTCCACGTGAAACAAAAGATTCAAATTAACAACTTAAATAATTAATTATGAGCAAAGAAACGCTGATAAAGCACATTAGAAATGTGGAAGACTTTCCCATCCCGGGAATCCTATTCCGGGATGTAACAACCCTATTTAAAGATCCGAAAGATTTGCAGGAGCTATCAGACATCTTGTACAATATGTATAAAGATAAAGGTATTACAAAAGTTGTAGGAATAGAATCCCGCGGTTTTATAATGGGCCCTATCCTAGCAACCAGATTGAATGCCGGATTCGTTCCAATCCGCAAACCGGGAAAGTTGCCTTGTGAAACCTTAGAAGAAAGCTACGATAAAGAATATGGGAAAGACACCATTCAGATTCACAAAGACGCATTAAATGAAAATGATGTTATCTTGGTACATGACGATCTTTTGGCAACAGGAGGCACCATGGAAGCTGCTTATAAACTAGTGAAGAAATTTAATCCAAAAGATATTTATATAAACTTTCTAATAGAGCTGAAGGATTTAAACGGACGGGATATATTCAGTAAAGATGCAAAAATAGACGCCGTACTATCTTTATAATTAAAAACAGCAAAGAGAAAGCATTTAATAATAGAAGATAAGAACAATCTTCATATTATTCACATTGTTATCCGGAGCGCAGACGAAAGCCCATATTCCTTTCACTGCGCTCCAAATAAAAGAATAAAACTGTTTTCTACATGGGAAATGAGGAACTAAATACAAACGATTACCTGAAAGGAATAGTAAACAACCTTCCTTCCGGTCCGGGAATTTACCAATATCTTAATGCAGAAGGAAGCATTATTTATGTAGGAAAAGCCAAAAATCTAAAGCGTAGAGTTTCTTCATACTTCAACAGAGAACATGAGCCCGGTAAAACGCGGGTATTGGTAAGCAAAATAGCAGATATACGCTATATTGTGGTAAAGACAGAAGAAGATGCTCTCCTGCTTGAAAACAATTTAATAAAGAAATACAAGCCAAGATACAATGTACTGCTAAAGGACGACAAGACATATCCTTCTATTTGCATCAGCAACGAATACTTTCCGAGGATATTCAAGACAAGGAAAATCATTCGAAACGGTTCTAATTATTATGGTCCATACAGCCACATACCTTCGTTGAATGCATTATTGGACTTAATAAAGCACCTCTACCCTTTGCGGACCTGCCATTTGGCACTAACTCCGGAGAATATCCGTGCAGGAAAGTTCAACGTATGTCTCGAATATCACATCAAAAACTGTTCCGGCCCATGTATAGGTCTTCAATCACATGAAGAATACATGAAGAACATTACCGAAATCAAAGAGATACTAAAGGGCAACACACAGGATATAAGTAAGACTCTGCTTCAAAGGATGCAGGATTTGGCCGTTGATTTAAAGTTTGAGGAAGCACAAAAAGTGAAAGAGAAGTACGATTTAATTGAGAACTATCGTGCTAAATCCGAAGTTGTAAGCTCTATTCTTCACAACATCGATGTATTTTCAATTGCAGTAGAAGGTAGTTCTGCCTATATTAACTATCTGCACATCACAAACGGTTGCGTGAATCAAGCATTCACTTTCGAGTATAAAAAACGGTTGGAAGAGACAAAAGAAGAGCTTCTCGCACTCGGCATCATTGAGATGAGAGAACGCTACAAGAGCCTTTCACGTGAAATAATCGTTCCCTTTGAGGTAGATATGGAGTTAAAAGACGTAACATTCACCATCCCTCAAAGAGGCGAGAAAAAGACACTGCTGGACCTGTCTTTGCTTAATGTAAAACAATATAAGGTAGACCGCCTGAAACAACAGGAAAAGCTCAATCCGGAACAACGAAGCGTACGCTTGATGAAAGAGATTCAAGAAGAATTGCATTTGGCAAAATTACCCGTACAAATCGAATGTTTTGACAATTCAAACATACAGGGAAGCGATGCGGTTGCTGCTTGTGTGGTCTTTAAAAAGGCTAAACCATCTAAAAAGGACTACCGGAAATACAACATCAAAACAGTTGTCGGACCGGATGATTATGCTTCCATGCAGGAAGTGGTGAGAAGGCGTTATAAACGCGCTATCGAAGAGGGTTCCACCCTACCCGACCTCATTATAACAGACGGTGGAAAAGGGCAAATGGAGGTAGTAAGACAAGTTGTAGAAGACGAATTGCACCTTAATATTCCTATTGCCGGATTGGCAAAAGACAACCGGCATCGCACGTCAGAGCTTCTTTTCGGTTTTCCTCCTCAAACAATCGGATTGAGACAGACAAGCCCCCTATTCCGTTTATTGACACAGATACAGGACGAAGTACACCGCTTTGCCATAACTTTCCATAAAGACAAACGAAGCAAACGCCAAACAAAATCTGCTTTAGATGACGTAAAAGGCATCGGGGAAAAGACAAAAACAATGCTTCTGAAAGAGTTCAAAAGCGTAAAACGCATTAAAGAAGCATCACTTGAAGCACTCTCCCGCGTTGTAGGTGAAGCAAAAGCCAAAATTATACAAGAAAACCTGAAAGATTGACAGTTTATTTTTAACTTTGTAGTATTAATTCCTATCAAGTTCTGCTGATAATCAGAAGCAACAGGAATAATAAATCGAATTGAATCATGAGAGTAGTTATACAACGGGTAAGCAAGGCATCGGTCACCATCAACGGAATATGCAAATCGGCAATCCAACAAGGATTTATGATTCTAGTAGGCATTGAATATGCTGATAATCAAGAAGATATAGATTGGCTATGCAAGAAGATAGTAAATCTACGTGTTTTTGACGATGAAAACGGAGTCATGAATAAATCCATCTTAGACGCAGGAGGTGACATACTGGTAATCAGCCAGTTTACTCTGCACGCATCCACAAAGAAAGGAAACCGCCCTTCTTATATACGGGCTGCCAAACCGGAAATCTCCGTCCCTCTTTATAACACCTTTTGCAGTGAATTAAGCATAGCACTCGGCAAAGAAGTGAAAACAGGAGAATTCGGTGCCGACATGAAAGTCGAACTTTTAAATGACGGTCCTGTTACTATTATAATGGACACTAAAAACAAAGAATAATGACACTGAAAGAAGCACAAGAGGAAGTAGATAAATGGATTAAGACCTATGGGGTACGCTATTTCAGCGAACTTACAAATATGGCCGTGCTGACAGAAGAAGTCGGTGAACTGGCACGTGTAATCGCCCGGAAATATGGCGACCAATCTTTCAAGAAAGGAGAAGAATGTAACCTTGCAGATGAGATGACCGACGTGCTATGGGTGCTTCTTTGCCTTGCCAACCAAACCGGAGTGGATCTGACCGAAGCGTTCCAACGAAACCTCGAAAAGAAAACAAAGAGAGATAAAGAAAGACATATAAACAATCCTAAACTTACAGAAAATGGAAAAGCATGAGCATGTACATGAAGAAAAAAGTAAGTATGAAGTTGCTTTAAGCAAATATAATACAAACTTGAATGACGATGAAGTAAAAGCCAAAGTAGCCGAACTCATCGAGAAAAAAGTGCCTGAAAACAATACGGAAGAAGTAAAAAAACTCCTCTTCCACTGTATAGACCTCACTACCTTGAACACAACGGATACAGAGGAACACGTGATGCAATTCACTGAAAAAGTAAACCTGTTCGTTGATAAATATCCGGATTTGGACAATGTAGCAGCCATCTGTGTCTATCCCAATATGGCAGGAATTGTAAGCGACACACTGGAAGCCGACGACGTAAAAATAGCCGCCGTATCCGCAGGATTTCCTTCTTCACAAACGTTTATTGAAGTAAAGGTAGCAGAAACGGCATTAGCCATCAGCGAAGGGGCGAATGAGATAGATATAGTGATTTCCGTAGGTAAATTCCTTAGCGGAGACTATGAAACCATGTGCGATGAAATAGAAGAACTAAAAGAAGTATGCAAGGACAGACACATGAAAGTAATCCTTGAAACAGGAGCTTTAGGAAGTGCCTCAAACATCAAAAAGGCTTCTATCCTATCCATGTATGCAGGCGCCGATTTCATTAAAACATCGACAGGAAAACAACAGCCTGCCGCCACACCCGAAGCCGCCTACGTAATGTGCGAAGCTATCAAAGAATATCATCAGCTGACAGGGAGAAAAATCGGTTTTAAACCGGCAGGAGGACTCAATACCGTTCACGACGCATTGGTTTACTATACCATCGTAAAGGAAGTATTAGGTCAGGAATGGCTGAACAACGAACTGTTCCGTCTAGGCACAAGCCGTTTGGCCAACCTTCTATTATCCGACATATTAGGCGAAGAAACCAAGTTCTTTTAGACTTTCAAAAAGTGCCTTCACTTTATTCAACTGATAATCAACCATAAAGGGTGAAAGCGTGATAAGGTGAAGGCAGTTTAAACTAAATTCGTTAATAACTGAATCAGCAGAATAAACCAATCAAAAACGCCTAAGGGAGTGATGCCTAACGCTCCCGTAGCTGTAAGCTATCGCTCCCTTAAGCGTCAGTCAACACTCCCTTGAGTGATAGACAACGCTCCCTTAGGCGATTTCAAATGAGCTTGATGTTTTTTAAAAACACCCCGATGTTTTTTAAAATCATCAGGTTGATTAAAAAAAACATCGAGATGATTGTAGACAAACATACGGTCGATCGTAAGCAAACGTACGGTCCTTTGTCTACGAACTCCTATCGTTTGCCAACAATCGACCGTATGCTGAAAAGCAACCATTCCATCATAACCAATCCGCCCTCATAGACAAAGAGAAAGCCACAACAATCGGATATACACTTCTATATAAAATGCTTTAAGAAAGAATAAATAAAATGTAGGTAAAGATTTGAATCTTTTATCTATCTTTGCAGCGATTTATCATCAAGAGACAGATGCTAAATCGTTATATTAGAGAACGTTTCTTTTATTATCTTTTCTGCGGAATTCGGCAAAAATTCAATTTATGTGAAGATAATAAGCAAACGAGTCTCACGCACTTACATATATATACTTGTTATATATAGGCATTGAGCGTGAGACTGTTGCTTATACCTACATAAAGGCTTGCCGAAGCCCCGCAGAGGATATGAAGTAGCAGTCCTCACGCTCTTTTTATTAATCTATAAATGACAAGCAAGTATGAGCAAAAAGCGGGAAAATTCTCAAAGCACAAATGCGGAAAGAAGAAAGATTGCATTATCCATCAGTTATCCTCTTGCCATAGAATTAGGATTCGACACAGAACAACTATCCACAGGATGGGACACGGAAGAAGCACGGGAATACTTACTGAAGAAATGGAACATAAAAGAAAGGGATTTGGCAAAAGAACTGCTGCATTACATAGAGCAAGAAGGAGAAAGAGCCACCTATCAAATAATCTTACCCTACTTTTTACTTGCAGAGGATAAAGAAAACAGAAAAAAAATACTGGAAGAGCGATACATGGCGATAGACCGTTTTATCCGGTATTCCGATAATCTGTCAGACTGCCTGCCCTGTTTAAAAGATACCGGCATATTCTCACCCGAAAAATCAGATTATGAACGCGGAACACTGGCATGGGATATGGCACTGCTGGTAACCATAGCAAGAATCTCTTTCGATGCAAAATACATAGAAGAAAAAGAAGCCTTGCAATATATCGATACCGCCTATAAGCACTGCCGGAGAACATTTAGAAACTGGAACGAAATAGGCAAAAGTTTTGTTCTTGGAGAGGCCATGCGAAAAGGAAACGACCTGTCCTTTGCCAAGACATTAGTCCTCATACAGATTGCCCTGACACAAGACAACGGAATTTGGAATAACGATTCTTTCTAAGAACGATACTCCATAAAACAAAAGGAAGTTTATTAAGGAAGAACGTTTATTTCACCCGATTGACTACATAGTCCAAATAGCAAAACAGCGCATCTCTCACAGCGATATTCTTAATATCGGCAATCAAATCTTTTGCACGGTCTTTGTACGCCATCATAGTGCTTTTTGCATAATCTATACCGCCATTTTGCTTGGTATATTCAATTAAACGTGCGATTTCATCGCCTGTCACCTCACCGGATTTTACCTTTATTGCCAAACGAAACGCATCTGCATCCTGAGTAGAGTTTAAAGCATAAATGGCAGGAAGCGTCAACTTCCCTTCACGCATATCATTACCCGTAGGTTTCCCAATCTCAAGACTGTCATAATAATCAAAGATATCATCCTTAATCTGAAAGCAAATACCTACGTATTCACCGAACAAACGGGCCATTTCCACCTCCTCCGGAGAAGCATCCACCGATAATGCGGCAGCTTTGGTGCAAGCAGCGAAAAGAGCAGCTGTTTTCTTACGGATCACATCAAAATATACGTTTTCATCGAGTGTAGCATTGCTTACATTCGATAATTGCAGAATCTCACCTTCAGAAAGATCCTGGCCCAAACAGGCGATAACCTCTACAATCTCCTCATTTGAAGTACGACTGGCATGCATCAAACAAGTAGCAAGCAAATAATCACCTACCAACACCGATATCTTATTATTATAAATAGCATTAACAGAGGCTTGTCCGCGGCGCTTATCGCTTTCATCAACCACATCATCGTGTACCAGACTTGCCGTATGCAACAATTCCAGAGCAACAGCCGAATGATAAGTAGCATTCTTCGCTTTCCCGAAAAGTTTGGCAATCAGCAACACAAGAATCGGGCGCATCATCTTCCCTCCTCTTTGTTTGATATGAGTTAATACCTGATTAAGCAAAGGATCAGAACTAACTAAAGAACGCTCGAAAAGAGCTTTGAATTGTTCCAATTCTTCGGCAACAGGAGACGCTATCGCAGACAGTTTATCCATATAAATACAATTTAGGCACAAAAGTAATAATAAAACGTTTAATACGGCATTTTTTTGTACTTTTACCGTTGAAAAAACTAAAGAATATAGTAATAATGGAGAAACTTTTCTTACTGGATGCTTATGCACTCATATACAGAGCATACTATGCTTTCATCAAAAATCCCAGAATCAACTCAAAAGGATTCAACACTTCTGCCATCCTCGGCTTTGTAAATACGCTTGAAGATGTGCTGAAAAAGGAGAATCCATCACATATAGGAGTGGCTTTCGACCCTGCCGGCCCTACTTTCCGGCATGTTGCCTTCGAACAATATAAAGCGCAACGGGAAGAAACTCCGGAAGCAATCCGGCTCTCCGTACCTATTATAAAAGAAATCATCAATGCTTACCGCATTCCTATTCTCGAAGTTCCGGGCTACGAAGCCGACGACGTTATCGGCACGCTTGCCACCGAAGCCGGAAAACGAGGTATACAAACCTACATGATGACACCGGACAAGGACTACGGTCAGTTGGTGTCCGACAATGTTTTCATCTACCGACCTAAATACGGAGATAAAGAATTTGAAGTAATGGGAGTCGAACAAGTGAAAGCTAAGTTCGACATTCAGTCACCCTCTCAAGTCATCGATATGCTCGGACTCATGGGAGATGCTTCCGACAATATTCCGGGGTGTCCGGGTGTGGGAGAAAAAACCGCACAAAAATTAATCGCCGAATACGGCAGCATTGAAAACTTACTGGAACATGTTGAAGATTTAAAAGGTGCACTTCGTACTAAAGTAGAAAATAATAAAGAGATGATTACTTTCTCCAAATTTCTTGCAACCATTAAAATAGATGTTCCCATTGAATTGAAAATGGAAGAACTGGTAAGAGAGCAAGCGGATGAAGAAGCACTCCGAAAAATTTTCGAAGAGATGGAATTTCGTACTTTAATTGAACGCGTACTCAAAACAGAGAAAAAACAACCCGTTAATGCTCCCACTCAAGGCAATCTCTTTGATTTATTTACGGACGAGGGCACAGTTGAAGAAAAATATTCGAATCTCGCACGTTTAGAAACGTTAAACTACGACTATCAACTCATTGATACAGAAGAAAAAAGGAGCGAATTACTACAAAAGTTACTTACAAAAGAAATTCTCAGTCTAGATACGGAGACAACAGGTACAGACCCAATTACCGCAGAATTAGTAGGAATGAGCTTTAGCTATGCGGAAAATCAGGCATACTATGTACCCGTTCCGGCAAATCGTGAAGAAGCTATAAAAATCGTTAACGCATTTCGTCCGGTATTCGAAAATGAGAAATCGATAAAGGTCGGTCAAAATATTAAGTACGATTTGTTGATGTTACAAAATTACGGTGTCGAGCTAAAAGGAAAACTATTCGACACAATGGTAGCCCACTATGTTCTCCAACCGGAACTCAGGCATGGAATGGATTACCTTGCCGAAATCTATTTAAAATATGATACGATCAAAATAGAAGAACTTATCGGAAGCAAAGGAAAGAATCAAGGCAATATGCGAGACCTTGCACCCGAACAAGTCTACAAATATGCTTGTGAAGATGCGGATGTCACATTGAAACTAAAAAACATACTGGAGGATGAACTACGAAAGAACGGTGCAGAAGATTTATTCTACAACATAGAAATGCCGCTCGTACCGGTTCTCGCCTACATGGAACGTAATGGCGTACGCCTCGATACCGGAGCTTTACAGCAATCTTCCGAACACTTCACCAAGAAGATGAACGAAATAGAACAGGAAATCTATGCACTTGCCGGAGTAGAGTTCAACATCAGTTCTCCCAAGCAAGTAGGCGAAATTCTGTTTGAGAAGCTCAAAATCATCGAAAAAGCCAAGAAAACCAAATCCGGTCAGTATTCCACTTCAGAAGAAGTCTTGGAAAGCCTGAGGGGAAAGCATCCGGTTATAGAAAAGATATTGGATTACAGAGGATTAAAAAAGCTGCTGAGTACCTACATAGATGCCCTACCCTTATTGATTAATCCTAAGACAGGTAAAATTCATACCTCGTTCAATCAAACGATTACCGCCACCGGGCGTTTGAGCTCCAGCAATCCGAACCTTCAAAATATTCCTATCCGGGATGAGAACGGCAAGGAAATCCGTAAGGCTTTCATACCGGAAGATGGTTGTTTGTTCTTTTCTGCCGATTACTCACAGATAGAACTTCGCATCATGGCGCACTTGAGTGAAGACAAGAATATGATCGATGCTTTCCTTTCCGGTTATGATATCCATGCGGCAACTGCTGCCAAAGTTTATAAAATAGATATCAATGATGTGACCCGAGAGCAACGCAGTAAGGCAAAAACCGCTAATTTCGGTATCATCTACGGCATTTCGGTGTTCGGTCTGGCAGAACGTATGGGTGTAGACCGCAAAGAAGCCAAAGAGCTGATAGACGGTTATTTTGAAACTTATCCGGACGTAAAAAGATACATGGATAAAAGCATAGAGGTGGCCCGTGAAAACGGCTATGTGGAAACCATCTTCCACCGCAAACGCTTCCTTCCCGACATCAATTCACGAAACGCCATTGTGCGGGGATATGCCGAACGCAACGCGATTAATGCACCGATTCAAGGAAGTGCCGCAGATATAATCAAAGTGGCAATGATACGAATTTACGAACGCTTCAAACGGGAGAATATAAAGTCGAAGATGATTCTGCAAGTACATGATGAATTGAACTTCAGTGTCTATCCGGAAGAAAAAGAGATGGTAGGCCGCATCGTTATCGAAGAAATGGAGAATGCTTATAAAATGCATGTTCCTTTAAAAGCCGATTGCGGTTGGGGCACAAACTGGCTTGAAGCACATTAATTCCATGCCGGGCAGAATAATGAAATACATCGCTGTCCAGTTCGGTAATCCGCATGGATTCGGCGGACAGATATCCACTTTTATCATGAATTGCCTCAATATGAGGCAATATCATGCAGTGGAAAGATTACTGCTCATTGAACCCGGAAATAAAATACTGGATATTGGCTTCGGCAACGGATACCTCATCAGATACCTGAACAGGAACTATCCATCTACCCAACTATATGGCATCGACATTTCAGAAGATATGCTAAGAACGGCACTCCAAAAGAGTCACGAGGCCATCTCAAACGGGAATATGCATCTGACCATTGCCGATGTTGTTTCTTTACCTTTTGAAGACGAAAGTTTTGAAAGGATTTATACCGTTAATACACACTATTTCTGGTCGGACATAGACAAAGGATTGCAGGAAATCAGACGGGTGATGAAGCCGGACGCATTGTTCCTTATCGTAGGTCACTACAAAAAATATCTGGATAGACTGCCCATTGCCAAATATAACTTCAAGAAGTATGAAATAGAAGAGATTGAAGTTCTACTTCAAAAGAACGGATTGGTATTAGAAAGAAACATCTGCGTTGAAAAATACAAGTCCTATTGCCTGACAATCCGAAAAAAGTAATCCGCTTTTCCTGACAGCAGGCCTTTACTTCCCCGTAAATTAAAGTCCATCAACTTTACCATATAACACGGCACAACAGGTTACAGTATAGAAGATTCGGCTGTCTTTTCCTTTCATAAGGCCTAACTTTTCCAAGTAAAATAATTGTTTTCTTTAATTACTCAGGCAAATTATAAGCACATCAAGTCCCTTAAATCTAAAAAATATTTAAATAGCTATCATAATAACACTATAATAAAATATAATCCCTACCTTTGCACCGCAAAACAAAACAAGGTACACAATAACCAGATTATTTTAGCATCATAATGATAGTTACAATCTAAAATAGAAGTACATTTTTCTCTCTCTACATAACCTAACAATAAAAATTGGAAATTCCCTATTCGTCTGTCCATTACATGGAAACCAACAGATGGAAAGGGAAATTTTCTTTAGATACACTCCGTCCCCGTCCCCCGCTATCCGGCAAATCGAACTTACTATTATTCAATAAAACAGAACTATCTACTGCAGTAACCATTGTATCCGGTGTAGAATGTCCGGATGCCGGAATGGTATGATTACAACGCTTCGTCACGATCACCTCATGCACTACCGGGACTTCTTTATATACCGTATCCACACAACGCTCCGTAACAATGACCGTATCCACTTTTGCTATCAATGAATCTTTATCCGACCGTCCTTCGGGAATGAACCAGCCAATAAAAACGCCAACCACACAAGCTGCAGCCAATTTCCATAAAGAAAAAGTAAAACGAGACAATGGTGCAACATTACGCCTGTCTATTTCAGATTTCAGCTCTACAAAAGGTTTCGGCCTCATCTCGCGGTTTTCTTGCTCCATTAAGACCTTGGAACGTTCCAATATCCGCTTCACATTTGGAAATTCTTCCAGTTTTTCTAATTCATTATCTTCCATAATTCTCTAATTTTTCAAGTTATAAACTGCCATTGCCTGAGAAAGGAACTTCAAAACATAATGAAGTCTCGACTTCACCGTACCTTCCGGACAAGATAGTATCCGCGCAATTTCGGGAATAGAAAGCTCTTCTTCATAACGTAATGCAAACACCACAATCTGTTCCGATGTAAGTTTTCGAAGATTCTCTTTCAATTTCATATCAAACACCAAACGGTCATGATAAAGCTCATATTCAGGTTCAACAGACGGAGCCGGAGAAGCATTCAATTCGGCTTCATGAGCTTCTACCACCTCCTTATGACGATATTCATTCTTGCAAAGATTGTATGCCATCGCAAACACCCATGATGAAAAGGTACGACTGTGCTCAAAATGAAGTCGCTGTTCATAGACTTTAAGAAACAGTTCCTGAGTAAAATCCTCTGCTTTTGCCGTATCATAACCCAGCATCCTGAAGAAGAACCCTTGCAAGCGACGAGCATAACGGGTATATAACTCCTCAAAAGCCCGTATATCGTCCCTTGTCACCAACCGCATAAGTTCCTCGTCAGACGCCGAATCAATCTCCATTTGTGTATGTTTCATCCTTCAAATCTATGCAATCCAAATAACTTTGCCTAACGCTATCGCTTTCAAAATCGGTCTTTTCTATAATACCATGCAGGATATTATATAATTTGGTGTAATTATTCCGGTCTCCACTCTGTTTATAAAACGCCAGCAGTGAATGGAAACACGGCACATAATTCAAAGCAAAAGAACTGACGGAAGCGCCATAACTATCCGGAATAAATGTTTCTCTTACATAATCCATCAGATAAACCTCTTCGAAATTACGCTTTGTCACTGCCATATTATCATATAATTCTTTGGAATATCTAAATACAAGCCCTTCGGCATAAAGGCTGTCTTTGAGAAAATCATAATCGGCTGACCGAAAAGTTGTTGAGAAGTAGACAGGACGTTCCGTATGCTTGATAAAATGATTGAGTACCGCCCGATAAGCCTCATGCCAATCTTTATAATCCTTATTCAATTCTTCTTTTTTTATGCTGAACAAAGGAATACCCAACTCCTTTTCCAAACCTTCAACATAGGTATCACAAAGCAAAAAGCTCAGACAAATAATCTTTTTATCTTTAAACAGTCCTTTTCCATGCTGTAATAAAAGTTTAGAAAAGACCGAAGCGTCGCCATTCGTAAAAATAATCCCTTTATCCTCCATTCCGGACAGTTCATTATAGCTGTAGTTCATCAATGACGGGGAGTATTCACCGCTCTCATACCACTTCCTGCACGTCTTGGAAAGCAATGAGTCATTTCTGGAAATCATCAGGTACGCCACATAATCGGGATAACGGGAAACATCATCAGGACGCATGGAAATCGCCTTCGCCATATATCCGCCATATGCCAAATCTCCGGCGTGATATACGTATTTCATCAGATTGAAAGTAAACGTATTCGGAATTGCTCTTTCCATTTGCGCTATAATATCACCCAGCTTCGTATTAATCTCCGTACTGCTTTTGTCCGAACCGGACATCTCCAAACTATAGCGGGTAGCCCGGTAATAGTTTTCCCATGCTTCTTCATTCTTACGATTCTTCTTAATCTCTTTATTCCATGCATCCGCCTGTTTCTCATACCAGTCGGAATCGTGCCTTTCTTTTACGGGAGAAACGACTTTCTCTGCTTGCTGAGCAAGGCCCAACTGTGCCAAAAGCCAGCACAAAGTAAATATTGTAACGGTCAATGTTCTCATTTTTATACGATTTTAAACTATGAATATAAAGAACGTTCTGATAAAGCATACACTCCTATCAGGCAAACGTTCAAAGAAAATCGGATTATTTTGCAAGATACTTATTTCTTGATATAGCTCAAGCCTCATAATCCATGTATTTGATACTTTTGCACGCAATTTTGTTTTATAGAAATGAAAAAGAGTCTTATTGCATTGGCATTCGGAACACTCGGCTTGGGAATAGCCGAATTTGTCATGATGGCTATACTCCCCTATGTAGCCAAAGATTTACATGTCAGTATCCCTACGGCAGGACATTTGATTTCTGCCTATGCGTTGGGCGTATGCGCCGGAGCCCCCATGCTCACCCTTGCGCGTAAACTTCCGCTGAAGAATATATTACTGGGACTGGTTGCCCTGATGATGATTGGAAATACCTGTGCCGCCTTCTCTCCCAACTTTTGGACAATGATAGGAGCACGTTTCATATCCGGATTACCCCATGGAGCGTATTTCGGAGTAGCCTCCATCGTTGCCGAAAAGCTGGCAGATAAAGGAAAAGGTTCGGAAGCTGTTTCCATCATGATAGCCGGTATGACAGTGGCAAATCTGTTCGGTGTGCCTCTCGGAACATCCCTCAGCACGATGCTTTCATGGCGGTTGACTTTTCTGCTTGTAGGTATATGGTGCATTATCGTGCTGTATTATATATGGAAATGGGTGCCTCAAGTAGAAGGTCTGCCTGATACCGGGTTCAAAGGGCAGTTCCGTTTTATGAAAACCACCGCTCCGTGGCTTATACTCGGTGCCACCATGTTTGGCAACGGCGGGGTATTCTGTTGGTACAGCTACATCAATCCATTGCTGACAAAAGTATCCGGTTTCTCTGCCGAAAGTATTACCTTATTAATGGTATTGGCAGGATTCGGTATGGTAGTAGGTAATTTAATAGGAGGACGCCTGTCGGATAGATACACACCCGGACGTGTAGCGGCTACAACACAAATCATTATCTGCTTTGCGTTGCTTTCCATCTTCTTTGCAGCCCGTATAGACTGGCTCACAGCATTGTTAATGTGTCTTTGTACTACCGGACTATTTGCCGTTTCCAGTCCCTTGCAAATATCCATCATCCACTTCGCAAAAGGTGGCGAATTGCTCGGTGCAGCTTGCATTCAGGTTGCTTTCAACTTAGGCAATGCTATCGGCGCTTTCATCGGAGGATTACCGTTGGAAGCAGGTTTGGGATACCGGTATCCGGCATTGATTGGTGCTCCGCTCACATTTGTCGGCTTTGTCTTAATGATTATATTCTTCAAGAAATACGAACGGAAAGCAATAGAATAATTCGGATATATTGAGAAAAGAGCCTATCTTTGCAAACTGGAATAAACGATAATATATAAAACAACTGATATAATGAGTTTACAATGTGGTATTGTCGGACTCCCGAACGTAGGGAAATCGACTCTTTTCAACTGCTTATCCAATGCAAAGGCGCAAGCCGCCAACTTTCCGTTTTGTACTATCGAACCGAATGTCGGTGTTATTACCGTGCCGGACGAACGCCTTAATAAACTTGCAGAGCTTGTACATCCCGGACGTATTGTACCGACAACAGTGGAAATAGTAGACATCGCCGGACTTGTAAAGGGAGCAAGCAAAGGTGAAGGACTTGGAAATAAGTTTCTTGCCAATATTCGGGAAACGGATGCCATTATTCACGTATTACGTTGCTTTGACGATGACAACGTAACTCATGTGGACGGTAGCGTCAATCCGGTGCGCGACAAAGAAATCATTGACTACGAACTCCAGTTAAAAGACTTGGAAACCATTGAAAGCCGTATTCAAAAGGTACAGAAACAGGCTCAAACCGGTGGCGACAAGACCGCAAAGCAAACTTATGATATTCTGGTTAAGTATAAAGAAGCCTTAGAACAAGGTAAATCCGCCCGTACCGTGCAATTCGAAACCAAAGACGAGCAGAAAATTGCCAAGGAACTTTTCTTGCTGACTTCCAAGCCTGTGCTTTATGTATGCAATGTAGATGAAAGCAGCGCAGTAAGCGGAAATAAATACGTTGAAGCTGTACGTGAAGCCATTAAAGAGGAAAATGCCGAGCTGCTTGTTGTAGCAGCTAAAACGGAAGCGGATATTGCAGAACTGGAGACTTATGAAGACCGCCAGATGTTCCTTCAGGAGGTTGGATTAGAGGAATCCGGAGTAGCGAGACTTATCAAGTCCGCTTATCATCTTCTTAATCTGGAAACATTCCTCACCGCCGGTGAAATGGAAGTAAAAGCATGGACTTACCATAAAGGCTGGAAAGCCCCGCAATGCGCAGGAGTAATCCATACAGACTTCGAGAAAGGTTTTATCCGTGCAGAGGTTATCAAATACGAAGACTTTATCAAATACGGTTCCGAAGCTGCGGTACGCGAAGCAGGGAAAATGGGCGTCGAAGGTAAGGAATACGTAGTACAAGACGGAGATATCATGCACTTCCGATTCAATGTATAGACAAAAACTCAAATAAAAGAACAACACTATGAGCAGTTTACTAAATTTCATCGTATGGAATCCCGATCCGGAAATGTTTTCCCTGTTCGGTATCAGTATCCGCTATTATTCAATCATGTGGGCTATCGGACTGGGACTGGCTTACTACATCGTACGTTGGCTCTACAAAGACCAGAGAATCCCGGAAAAGCTCTTTGATCCGTTGTTTTTCTATTGCTTCTTCGGTGTTCTCATCGGTGCGCGTTTAGGACATTGTATCTTCTATGACTGGGATTATTATTCTTCACATATAGCAGAAATGATATTGCCCGTAAAATTTACCGATGCCGGAGTGCAGTTTACCGGATATCAGGGACTTGCCAGTCATGGCGGAACAATAGGACTTATTGTTGCCCTGTGGTTGTATGTACGCAAAACAAAGCTGAATTTCATCGATGTCTTGGATAACATAGCTATCGCAACCCCTGCCACGGCTTGCTTTATCCGTTTGGGAAACCTGATGAATTCCGAAATCGTAGGTAAGGTAACAGATGTGCCATGGGCATTTATCTTTCCTCGTGAAGGCATGGAACCACGCCATCCGGCACAACTTTACGAAGCACTCGCCTATCTTCTGTTCTTCTTTATAGAAATCTATCTATATAAGAAATACAAAGATAAACTGCATCGCGGTTTCTTCTTCGGACTGTGCCTGACGCTGATCTTCACATTCCGTTTCTTCATAGAGTTCTTAAAAGCTCCTCAGGAAGCATTTGAGGCAGATATGATGCTTAATATGGGACAATGGCTCAGCATCCCCTTTGTCATTCTGGGAGTAGCCTGTATGCTCTACGGTAAACGCTTGGACAAAGTGGGTAAACCAAAAGGAAAACTCTAATCATCCGACAAGACATTCCAATCGTTCAGGCATGGAAATCCATTCGTTTCACCATGCCTGAACGACAGGCTTCCCATGGGCAAACGACAGGATGAGCCGGGCGAAACGATTCAACCCTCCTGAAGAATATTTAATCCCTCCTTATCCCCTATCAAATCGTAAGGGAAGCAAAAGAAATAAGAAAGAATATTATACTCTCATCTTTCAAAATGATTTCCTAAAAAATAATATATTTGTAGAAGGTATAATAAACATTATTCCATTAATTATCAATACGTTAATTTTTTATTTGTAGTAGCAGAAACAGATAAAAACACCTGTTTGTAGGAGCAAATAAGCTCTTTGATTTTGCACATAATTCTTTGTGTTTGATAAATTTGTGTTTGAAAAATACGTATGTATCACTCTAACACCAATCTATTATGAAAGCAAAATTCTTCTCCTTAACAGCAGTCATTATTTTTACTGCTATCGTTTCTGCTTTTGCAACCTCACCGGGAAATGAAACTCCTGTGGTAAAAACAACTACAAAGGGATATGCAATGGAATTATCCAATAGCCCCGGAATCTTCTGTTTCGATATTAAAACTCCCAATAAACCGGAAATGTATTTCCCGCTAGAAGACAACGAAATAGCAAGTGCCGGTACTTATGCCAATGGAAAGTATTACACAATGATACTTAACAAGGAGCAAAAACCTCTCGGTATATATACATACAACCTGAAAACAGGAGACAGAAACCTGTTAAGGGATATGTCTGACGCTACTTCCTTTTTCCTGGACATGACTTATGACTATACCACCTCAACCTTATACGCAATATGGGAAAATTGGCCAAATACTACCCTGATTAAAGTAAATACGGAAAATGGAGATCCCACTCTTATAAAAGACATACCTAATGCCTCTATCTATGCTATAGCAGCAAGCCCGGAAGGAATACTCTATGCGATGTCTTCAAGAGGAGATTTATACACCGTAGATAAAAATGACGGAACGTTAACCGAACTTTTTCCAACAGATAATTATACCGAGAATTTCCAATCAATGGACTTCGACCACAACAGCGGACGATTATATTGGACGTATCAAACCTGGAGCGGAAGGTTCTTCAATGAAGTTGATTTAGAGAAGAAAGAAGTTAGGATGATTAACTCTTTCCCAGCTAATTATCTGGTGGGAGGATTATACATGGCTTTTACCGATGCCGTTCCTGAAAGTCCTAAAACGATTGATGACTTAAAAATCAAAGTAAATGAAAGCTTAGCTCCGGTGTTAAGTTGGACTAACCCAAGCAAAACACTCGATAATAAAGACCTTAACAACCTTTCTTATGCAGAAATCTATCGAAACGATACATTAGTACATAAACTGACAGGCATAACAAAAGGCTCTTCATCCGAATGGACAGACACCTCCGCTCCGAATCAAACGAATAAATATAAGGTCATAACTTATACGTCCGATAACAACGAAAGTATTCCCGCATGGATTTCCATTTTCGCCGGACGAGACGTACCTGCCGCCCCGAATAATGTAGTGGCAACAAAACTTAGTACCATAAGTGCTTCAATCAGTTGGGAAGCGCCGACCACCGGATTAAACAACAGTTGGTTTGATAAGGAGTCATTAGCTTATAAAGTCATACGTAAACCTGATAACACAACACTGATAAACGGCACAAAAGAGACATCTTACACAGACGAAAACGTAACAAGTTTCTCCAATTATAGTTATCAAATCATTGCTATCAGCGCTGATGGTGAAGGAGGTAGCGCAATATCAAATTCCGTAGCTTTAGGAGAAAGTATTCAAATGCCATTCTCATCACCATTGGACACAGAAGAGGATTTTAATTTATGGACAGTATTCAATAGAGATGAAAAAGAAGATTGCTGGTATTTTGGAAAGTCTGTAGGTTCTAAAAATGGAGCCGAATCATGTGCAGACAAAACCAATTTCACTCCAACGAATAATTGGTTAGTATCTCCTCCTTTAGCACTCGAGAAAGGTAAAATATATGAATTATCATTCAAAGCAAATACTGCTTATTATGAAACAGAACGACTAAGAATTACTTTAGGCAAAGAAATAGAACCGGAAGCACAAACTATTATCGTACAAGATCTGGAAATAAAGTCATATTATGGCACTGTATTCTATGTCACATTACCTGTATTGGAAGAAAGCGGTAAATACTATTTAGGACTGCAACATACTTCCGTTTCAAATCAAGGAATGGTACTTCATATCAACGATGTCCTGCTGAAAGAACAGGATAAAGGAGAAGTAGCAGGAACTGTTACAGACGGAACAAACCCATTGGCAAATGTTACTTTAACGCTAAGCGGACAAGAAACGTTTACTACACAATCCGATACAGAAGGCAAATATAGCTTCACGGACATCATTGCCGGAGAATACAATTTAAAAGCTACTTTGCTCGGATATGAAGAAAAAGAAACAAAGATAACCGTAACACCGCTAAAAACAACGGAAAGTAATATTACAATCACAACATTACCTCAGTACAGCGTGAATGGAAAGATTACCGACAACGGAAATACTCCCGTTCGAGGAGCTTGGGTAACCATAAGCGGATACAATAATTACAAGACATCCACAAACGAAAACGGAGAATATACGTTTGATAAAGTATATAAGAGTGACAATTATCAGTTAACGGTCAGAAAGAATAACTTTGAAGTAATTTCTAATCAGCCATTGCAGGTACAGGGTAATGTCAGCAATGAAGTCATTAAATTAACCTATAAGAATATCCCGCCGTCCTCTGTCACCACAGAAGAATCAAACACAGGAAATCAAACTATTAATTGGGAACGTCCCTTCGATACCGTAGAATATTTATATGACAACGGTACACCTAAAGAACCTATGGGATATAACGAAGGTGGCGAATACCATATATTAGGAAATATTTTCCGTACTCCTACCACTATCCATCGCGTAAAATGGTTCACCAATAGCAGCGAAGGAAAGAAGCCGTATGTTCACGTGTATATCATTGATCTTGATGAAAACGGAATGCCTACAGGCACATTATTATTCTCACAAAAGAATGTTCCTACAAATGACGACGTATGGACTACATTTGAACTACCGGAACGAGTAAACGCTCCACGTGGTTTCATGCTGGCTCTGAGCAGTGATGGAAACGTATATTTAGCCAACGATAATAATTCTGATGTCATAGGAAAACAAATCCAATGTTTCAGTACAGACTATCGGTACCCCAATGGTTACACTTATTTCGACGCAAGAAATTGGGAAGGCGCTCTCATGCTACGGGCAGAAGGCGAAATGATAGAAGCTAGCGAACATCCGCTAAATGTAACCTACGATGTATGGAGAATGACCGAAAAAGAACAGTCTACTCCTGAAAAATGGACAAAGATAAAAGCAGGAACAACAGAATTGACAACAGTCGATGAAACGTTTGCCAATCTACCTAAAGATACATACAAATATGCCGTTAAGGCAAACTATCCGCTAGACAAGCTTACCTCTGATGCCACAATATCAGCTCCTATTTACCATAAACAATTCACAAACATCACAATGAACGTAACAACCAACTCTGTTCCGAAAGATGCAGAAGGGGCCTCTATCAACATAGACGATAATAAAGGAAATAAGTACCAAACAACGGTATCGAATGGAAAAGCAACCTTCCAGAAAATATGGAAAGGCAATTATACTTTGACTTTAATGCAACCCGGATTTGAGAAACAGGTTACGAATCTGAATGTAACGGAGAATGACCAATATGAGTTCTCATATACGCTAATTCAGAAAAAAGCTCCTGTATCTAATATTGATATTATGGCAACAGACAAGCCGGCAGAATGGCAATTATTATGGAATCTGTTTGCCAATATTGAAGACGGATTCGAAGATTCCTCTTATGAAGATTTCGAACTTAATCCGGTTGGTAATACAGGATGGCAATACGTAGATAACGACCGATACCCAACTTATGGATTTGGTGCTACAACATTCCCGAATATGCGTGAACCGATGGCTGCTATCATATTCAATTCTAATACAACCGAGCCTCCATTGGGCATTAACACAGCTCATTCCGGCCAGCGTGCTTTAGGATTCTTCGCTTCAAGAGAAACAGAAGATGAAAACGAACAAATAATTATGCACGACAGTGATGACTATTTAATCTCACCGAAACTTAATTTCCACAAAGACTTCACTTTCAGCTTCTTTGCCAGAAGCTATGACAGTGAGAACGGATTGGAAAGAATTCGTGTCGGATATTCTACCACAGATGCCCAATTAAGCAGTTTCACTTATCTGGAAGAGGAGTTTATCAACGTTCCTACAGAATATACGGAATATTCTTATTCCATACCGAAAGAAGCCAAATACGTGATATTAAATAGTCATTCAAGAAGTAGTTTCTTATTGTTGGTTGATGATGTCTTTATTGGTACAGACAAGAACTTTATAACAAATCCGGAAGAAGGAAACGGTTCTTTCAAGACTTATAAAGTATATCTGGACAACAAGCTGATAACCGAAACTCAAGACAGCAAATACTTATTGACCGGACTATCATCGGGCAAGCACACTGCCGCGATAACTAAAGTTTATAATTCAGGAGAATCAAATCCGGTATCTATCGACTTTACAGTAATAGGAGGCGATAATATCGATTATGTAAATGATGGAAATCTCATTGTTTATCTAACTCCCGAAAACAAACTGGTGATAAATGGTGATTATAAGCTGATGAATCTATATTCTATGGCCGGAACGCCGATTATGAGTTCAGAAAATCAACCGGAAATCGATTTGAACAGATTATCGAAAGGTGTTTATATGGTATACATAACAACATTGGATAACCGCCAGTCTATCCATAAGATTATCATAAAATAGAATCTTTATTCTTAAACAAATATTTGCCATTAATCAAAATTCTCTTAATTTTGTGCAAATAAGAGAATATAATGAAAACACTTATACTATTCCTATTCCTATTCCTGGCTTTATCAGAGTCAGGAATAGGAATTTTAGCACAAAATGACGACGTCGAAGCCATACTTAGAAAAGCATATGAATTAGACACGTCAAACCCTGAAGAAGCAATAAAAAATGCCCAGCAGGCATACGAAATAGGTAAAGAAAGAAACGATCCTGTCATTTGCAGCCGGGCTCTTTTCATTTACGCAAGAATAACTATGTTTGAGGGAGATTTCGACCTCGGACTAAGTTTGTGCTTCAATGCATTAAACTACTGTCCTGACGATTCCATCTCTTTACAAGCAGAAATATACAATGGCATTGGTTGGGGTTATACAAAACTAAACAATAAAGATAGAGCAATAGACTATACAGACAAGAGTTTGGAAATATATCAAGAATTATCCGATTCCATTGGCATTGCGTTGTCATACAATCATAAAGGATTTATCTACTATAATGCACAGGAATATGATAAAGCTGACTATTTCTTCAATATGGCACTTGATATTTTTAGAAAAACCAATAGCCAAAGAAATATAGCCGCCGTCATCAACAACTTATGTATGTCACCGGGCAACAGTGAAGAAAAGGTCAAACTTATACAGGAAGCTATAAAAATCAACTTATCTCTTGGAATTATCTGGTCTGTAGCCGCAAATTACAATAATCTTGGAAAACAATATTATTATTTGCACAAGTATGAGGATGCTCTGGTTGCATTGGACATGGCTAAAGAATATGCACAGAGGGTAAAAGCAAAAGATCTTTTAAGTGAAAACTATCTGCAACGCTCACTGATTTATGCGGCTCAAAAAGATTATCCATTGGCTTATAGCTGCCTTCAAAAGCAAACGGAAGTCAATAAAGAGATACAATCCGAAAAGAACCTGCGGGAAATAGAACGTAAAATAACAAGTCAGCAATTGCTTAAACTAAAACAAGAGTACGAGCTTCAACAAAAGGAACATGATCTTGCCATACTACAAAAGAACTGGATAATAACATTTATTGTCATGTTACTTTGTATACTATTATTATTTGCCCGTTTCCGCTGGTTCAAAAAGAAAAAAGAACTGGAACTAATCGCCCAACAATACGAGCTAGAGCAGTCACAACGCAAAATTATGGAATTGGAAATTAAAGAAAAAGAAGAAAAGATAGGAAATATAGATCATGAACTGCAAGCTGCAAAAGAGAAGTTAGGATATATGTTATTGTTCTTAAGAAGCAGAAACGAATTGCTTGAAAAGATAAGGAATATGATCAGAGAAACCTATAAAATGGAATCGGCAGAACAACTCACATACTTGAAAAAAGTAAATACATTTATCGCGCAATATCAAATAGAAGAACAGAAGGACGAGTTATCCATCCAGATAGAAGAACAAAACAAAGCCTTTTCAAAACGTCTGGAAGAACGATTTCCTTGTATTACAACTGCTGAAAAGAATCTGGCTGTTTTGCTCAGAATGAACCTTTCTTCCAAAGAAATAACTCTCATTACCGGCAACTCTACCAAAACAATCAGTATGACACGACATCGATTGAGAAAACATCTGGAATTGGCTTCCGATGAAGATATTATTGCATTTCTTCAGAAGGTTTGATTAATCCGGCTTCACGCAAATATTTAATAACAGTACGAGCAGATGTCCTGTCTCTTCTATTCTCGTTTCTATAACGTTCTAATAAATCAGGACGTTTAAATAACATTTGCTCCACATCCTCCTCATAAATCCGATTAACATTCTTAGAATCAGAAGATATTGAATAACAAACAAGCTTATCATAGACAATAGAAGCACCTACTAACCCAAAACTTGTTGTTATAAAAGCTTCTCTACTACCAACCGGCATAGAAGCAAATATTATCTTTTTATAACTATAGCAAAATGCAGGAGCATATCCTGTCCCTAAACGAAAAGCTCCATTTTTTAATCCTTTACAATTAACCAAAAGCATATTCTGGTATTCGATAATACGCGCTTTTTTAAGAACCTTCTTTAAATCTTTATTTTTTACTTCAATCTTTAAATCGCCCCCTCCAATCAAAGAATTTTCACGCGCAGATACTACCAAATCTGTTATCTCATTATATTTCCCTATTACATAATCCCCATAAGTCGAATAATACTTCCCACTAGTAATAAATACAGAATCATTATCCTGAGACTTTTGTTTGGGTCTAACCGAATATTTCTCTTGAGAAAATGATGATAAACTTACACACAGAAAACAAACAACAGCATAACAAAAATACTTCATAGCTTATTTTCCTTTCACAATTTTCTTAATATCATTCAGCTTATTCAAGGCTTCAAGCGGAGTCAGGTTATTGACATCAAGATTAAGAATCTCATCACGAATCTGACAAAGGATAGGATCATCCAACTGGAAGAAGTTTAATTGCATACCTTCTCTATGCTCACTTACTTCAGATAACGGTTTAGAAATTCCCTGTTGACGATTATCCGTTTCCAGTTGATGCAGAATATCATCGGCACGTTTTACAATGCTCTTAGGCATTCCCGCCATCTTTGCCACATGGATACCGAAAGAGTGCTCACTCCCACCCCGTTCAAGTTTACGAAGAAAAATTACTTTATTATCGACTTCTTTAACCGATACATTGTAGTTTTTAATACGGTTGAAAGATTTCTCCATTTCATTTAATTCATGGTAATGGGTAGCAAAAAGCGTTCGCGCTTTACCTTTCGGATGCTCATGGATATATTCTACAATAGCCCATGCAATAGAGATGCCGTCATACGTAGAAGTTCCACGCCCCAACTCGTCGAAAAGCACCAAACTTCTGGGAGATATATTATTCAGAATATCAGCCGCCTCATTCATCTCAACCATGAAAGTAGACTCGCCAACGGAAATATTATCACTTGCACCCACACGGGTAAATATTTTATCGACTAATCCTATGCGGGCACTCTCAGCAGGTACAAAACAGCCTATTTGAGCCAATAAGGTAATTAATGCAGTCTGCCTTAATAAAGCCGACTTACCTGCCATATTCGGACCGGTAATAATAATAATCTGCTGCTTTTCACTATCGAGATATACGTCATTTGCAATGTACTTCTCTCCTATCGGCAATTGTTTCTCAATCACTGGATGCCTGCCCTGCTTAATATTAATGACATCACTATCCTCTATTATCGGACGGATATAATTATTCTCACGAGCTATATTGGAAAAAGCAAGTAAACAATCCAAACGGGCTATCTGATTGGCATTAATCTGTATAGCCGGAATAAACTCGGTCAAGGCAAGCACCAAATCATTATAAAGCTTTGTCTCCAGTACCAGAATCTTATCTTCCGCACCAAGAATCTTTTCTTCGTATTCTTTCAGCTCCTGCGTAATATAACGTTCTGCGTTGACTAACGTCTGTTTACGAATCCACTCCTGAGGTACCTTATCTTTATGTGCATTTCTCACTTCAATATAATAACCAAATACGTTATTATAAGCGATCTTCAAACTTGGAATACCCGTCAACTCACTCTCACGCTGTTGTATTTGAAGCAAATAATCCTTACCCGAAAAAGCAATCTTACGAAGTTCGTCCAGTTCCTCATTCACTCCATCCTGAATAAATCCTCCTTTATTAATCAGCAAAGGAGGGTCGTTCTTTATCTCTTTGGCAATACGGTCACGAATAGAAACACAGAGATTAAGCTGTTCTCCTATCCTGTTCAAACTCGGATTATCGGCAGCGGAACAAGCCTCTTTTATCGGCTCTATCGCTTGTAAAGCAATTTTTAGTTGAACGACTTCACGAGGAGATACACGTCCTACGGCCACTTTAGAAACAATACGCTCCAAATCGCCAATCAAATGAAGTTGTTCCTCTATCATTTCCTTAAATTCCGGCTCACGGAAGAAATACTCCACCACATTGAGACGTTCGTTGATAGGTTTCTCATCTTTCAAAGGAAATACCATCCAGCGTTTCAATAGACGGGCTCCCATCGGGCTGATTGTTTTATCAATAACGTTGAGCAGACTAATGCCCCCGTCATTCATACTGTTGATAAGTTCCAAACTACGCACAGTAAACTTATCAAGACGTACATAACGGTCTTCTTCAATCCGTGAAAGCGATGTAATATGACCAATCTGCGTATGTTGTGTCATATCCAAATATTGCAGGATAGCCCCTGAAGCAATAATACCGTTTCTTAAATGCTCTACTCCGAATCCTTTAAGATTCTTCGTTTCAAAATGTTTTAATAGTTTTTCACGCGAACTGCTTTCGGTGAATATCCAGTCATCCAACTCAAAAGTAAAGAACTTAGAGCCGAAATTACCTTCGAACATGCCACGTTTGCCCCGTTCAAACAACACTTCTTTCGGAGCAAAATTATTCAATAGTTTATCCACATAATCGAAAGGTCCCTCTGCCGTAAGAAATTCTCCCGTAGAAATATCAAGGAAAGCAACGCCACATGCAGCCTTTCCAAAATGAATAGCGGCAAGAAAATTGTTTTCCTTATAATTCAATATGTTATCATTAATGGATACACCCGGAGTGACAAGCTCCGTAATGCCTCGTTTAACCAGTTTTTTTGTTGTTTTCGGATCTTCCAACTGGTCACAAATAGCAACCCTCTTCCCTGCCCTGATCAGCTTCGGCAAATAAGTATCGAGTGCATGATAAGGAAAACCTGCCATCTCAATGGTTTTTTCTTTACCGTTAGCGCGTTTTGTAAGTGTTATGCCAAGTATTTCTGCAGCTACAATAGCATCTGTGGAATAAGTTTCATAGAAGTCTCCACAACGAAACAGCATCACCGCATCCGGATGCTTGGCTTTCAAGTCCAAAAACTGCTTCATCATCGGGGTTAAAACGATATCATTTGCCACTTTTATATCCTTTCTTTTTAATAAATAACGAGGACAAAGATACTCGTTTTTTGATGAAGATAGATAAAGAAAATAGATAAAATTAATGAAGATAGGCTTAATACCACCCAAGATAAATATAAGTTTTAAGGTACAAGTATTAGGAGATTTCATGCTTCTTTTCTACATTTGCCAAATAACATTAAAGATAATGCCTATGGCGAACTAAAATATTTTAAAGACATATATATAAAAGAGCGTTAGCTTTTATTCTTAAATTTACTGGAATCTGGAAAATTCAACGTCTAACAAAGAATATAGAGTTATACGCCCGTGTCGTTTATGACGTGGGCTTAATTTTATTGTTAGACGGGTATTCCAGAACCTCAGTAAATAATAAAGTTCGGTTCCACGTCTTTTTTATATCCCTTTGATTCGATCACCCATATAAACATACAAAGTAATTAAGCAGATGGAACCATGCTTATATATCACAACCTTTCATTGCCAAATTTATGAAAACCATCAGCGAATTGATAAAGGAAGAACTTGAACATCAAGGAAAGAGCATATCATGGTTTGCCCAAAAACTCTCTTGTGATCGCTCCAATGTTTATCGTATCTTTCAAAAAAACAGTATTGACACTAACATACTCACCCGAATCTCAATAATTCTCCATCGTAATTTCTTCAAAGAACTTGCAGAAGAGATAAATCAAAAGGAAAAGTCGCAATATTCGCAATAAAAGCGTGTCATTCCTGCAATACAAAATTGATTAACAGTAATCTTTTTATACGGACATTTGCATAATGATTACTTAACAATAAAAACGACATTATTTATGAGAAAGTTATTATTAATTATGTTCTTAACAACTGTTGGGTTTAGCGGAGCATACGCACAAAACAAAGTAGAATTCAGAGAATCTCAGGCACGTTTGCTTGAACCCGTACAAAATGCCTATGTAAAACCTTTAATTGTAGAATTGGAAATAAATGAAAGTAAAGGGAAAATTGTCGACAGCTGGAAATTTACCAATAAAGAAGTTAATGCACTCAATGGTGAAGTAAGTAATCTCAGAACCCGTGCACTTTTCAATTCAACTCAAAAGCATAATGCAGACGTTATTGTAGCTGCTACCTTTGATATAGCTTCTCTTAGTGACGGAACCGGATATGAAGTAAAAGTTATCGGTTATCCTGCCAACTATAAAGGATGGACTACTGCAAAACCGGAAGATTACGAATGGATTCGCATGGAAAAAACAATCACAACTAATGAGAAAGACAAAATACAAGCAATAATCAAAACAAAATAAATTGAATAAACAACACTATTAATTTAATTTCTTAGAACAATGAAAAAACTATTACTGATTTTGAGTACCACCCTATTTTGTACAGCAATAAATGCACAAATTGTTACTTCCAGAAGCGTTTCAACCGTTTCTACACCCAAAGAATCCAAAACAACGTGGATGTTTCGTGTTGGTGTAGGTAGTAATACATTCAGCGGAAGTGATTATAAAGATGTCGGATCTAAATTTGGATATAATTTAGGATTTGACTTCAATAAAACAATCAAAAGTAAAGGTGCATATTGGGGTATGGGATTTGCTTTGGGAAGCAGAGGTTACAAATATTCCGAATCTGCCGGCGGTTATAAAGTGGAAGAAACATATACTGCACATAATATACAATGGGCTCCATTCAACTTCGGATGGAAAATTGCAGTGACAGATGATATAAAAATAGATCCGCATGTGGGTATTTATTTAGGTTGTGATTATGCAGGAAAAGCGACCGATAAAGTAAGTTACAAAGGAGATAGCGAATCTGAAGATATTAAATTAGGCGATATAGAAGATTATAACCGTCTTGATGTGGGTATGAATATCGGCGTCGGTGTATGGTATAAACGTTTTAATCTGGATCTTATGTATCAAAAAGGATTCTTGGCTACAGATTTTGATTTAGAAGGAGGAGCCAGCAATTTCATGGTACGACTCGGAGTTGCTTTTTAAGCCTACTGTTCTTAATCACTTATAACAAATTATCAGAGCTCCTTGTTAAAAGGAGCCTGATTTAAATATTTTCCATAATTATGAAGAAACTATTGTTTTTCATTCTCATTTTCATATCAATCAGAGTTTCTGCCCAAATGTATCAGGAACAAGGCGACAAGTACCCTATCATAGCAGACGAAAACAAATACATCGTAAGCGGGTTTATCGCATTCAATGGATTGGGCGATGAAACAATTTTCTCAAACGCTCTGTTATGGGCTATCGACAATATTTCTCCAAAGATGCGTGAAAACCTGAATAATATAAATGTGAAAGAAAAAAGCTTTGAAGCTGCAATAACAATCGCTTCAATAGCAGGATCAGGAGTTAACAACACTTATCACTGTAAGGCTATATTCCGCGTTGCCAATGAAAAACTAGTTTATCATATTTCAAATATTACGCTGGAATCATCCGGACTTTTGAATAGCAAACTCATCCCTTTTGAAAGTTTCAATCCACAAAAAAAAGAGAATCATAAGATTGCCATGGAAGATTTCACTGCATCGGAATCCCTTATGCTCAATAAACTCTTTGACTTCATTCTTACAAACAAAATACCAACCATAACACATTGGGAAGAAATAGGCAAACAAAAAGCCATAAAGGGAATGAATGAAACAGAATGTAAACTAGCATTCGGAAAACCTCAAGATATTCAGGACAATGGTACGGAAATACAATGGATGTACACAAGTTCTTTTTATCTTTTCTTTAAAAACAATCTTCTTGACACGATTATTAAATAAACTCATAAAACAACATCAGTATGAAAACAACAAAGAATTATTTTAATTACTTATTCATAGCACTTACCTTAGTATTTTCCATTAGTCTATCATCTTGTAGTGATGACGATGAAAATGTTGGTTCTAAAAACGATTTGATCGGTACATGGCAATGCATACATTCTGAAGGATACGAAAAAGACAACAAATATCCGGAAGATAATGATAAGTGGGACGAAGATTACAAAAATGGATATGTAATTACATTCAACGATGATAAAACTTTCAACCATGAGGGTGAAGAGGGAACTTGGAGTCTTTCCGGTAACAAACTCACGATGAATTACAAAGGTTACTATGAAGGTGAAGACTGGACAGAAGTGTGGAAAATTTTAGAACTTAATACTAATACATTTGTATTTGAACTTCATGAAAAAGATAGTGAAGGAGATTTTTACACCAAAGAAACTTTAAAAAAGATCAGTGATTAAATAAACAGCAATTCATTTAAACAAAAAGAAAGTGTTTCAAAATTCTGATAAAAAGTTATTTGAAACACTTTCTCAAATTAATTTGCGTAAATACATCACTGAATGAACAAATGGAAGCACGACATAAATACAATACTCCCTATTAATAATTATGAAACCAATTGGTGAATTAATAAAGGAAGAACTTAAACGCCAAGAAAGAAGCGTATCCTGGTTTGCAAGACAACTTTGTTGTGACCGTTCAAATGTTTATCGTATCTTTCAAAAAAGTAGTATTGATACCAGCACTCTTGTTCGAATTTCGATAATACTGCATCATAATTTTTTTGAGGATCTAGCAAGAGACATAATCGAGAAAAAAGAGTCCCAGGAAGTGTAGTAAAACGAGACAGTACAACATACGGTCGATTGTTTATGAACGATAGGAGTTTGTTATCAATCGACCGTATGTTTGTTCACAATCGTCTAGACGTTTTTTAAAATCAACTCGATGATTGATTACGATCAACCTGATGTTTTTGAAAAACATCTAGATCAATTTAAATAAACCTTATCCGACATTTTTCAGGAGAAAACCATATAAATAAGGATAAATCCTACTTATCCTTCAATCCTTCAGTCATTGTTTTTATATTTGATTATCAGCTCATTATCCTGAACCTTTACGCTCAAAAAGATTCAGTCAATAAAAATCATCCCTCTCTCCTTCCCAATCACTCCCTTAAGCGTTGCTTCTCGCCTAAAGGAGTGACGGCTAACGCTCAAGGGAGCGATAGCTTACAGCTACGGGAGCGTAAAGCATTACTCCCTTAGGCGTTTTTAGCTCGTTTATTCTACTAATTTAGCTGTTTTCAACTTTTACTTTGAACTGCCTTCACCTTAGCACTATTTACTTATTTATGGTTGATTGTCAACTAATTAAAGTGAAGGCACTCTTTTTAAATTGAGAATTATTCACCCTCCCTTTTTTGACTCTCAATTCTTAACTCTCAACTCTCCATATAAAAAGTACCTTCACTCCTACCGACTATAAATCAACGTTTTATCTTCAAACAGTGAAGACGTGAAGGTACTATTTTACTTTTTCAAATCTGTTAATTCTCCCCTACCAATCCACCAACCCATTAAGTTTTTTGCAGTTGTTCAACCTTATAACCTGAACTTTCACTATCTTTGCGCTCTAAATTATCACTTTACGAATAAACTAACAGAAATAAGATAAAAGAATATCACTATGGAATATGATTTCAGGGAGATTGAAAAGAAATGGCATCAGAGATGGGTGGACCAGAATACCTATCAGGTGAAAGAAGATGAATCGAAAAAGAAATTCTATGTGCTCAACATGTTCCCCTACCCTTCCGGTGCAGGTCTTCACGTGGGACATCCACTTGGTTATATCGCTTCTGATATTTACGCCCGCTACAAACGTTTGCAAGGTTTCAACGTGTTAAACCCGATGGGTTATGACGCTTACGGTTTACCTGCAGAACAATATGCCATTCAAACCGGGCAACACCCTGCAATTACTACCGTAAATAATATTAACCGCTATCGTGAACAGTTGGATAAAATCGGCTTTTCATTTGATTGGAGCCGTGAAATACGTACTTGCGACCCGGAATATTATAAATGGACGCAGTGGGCTTTCATTCAAATGTTCAACAGTTACTACTGTAATGATGAACAACAGGCACGCCCTATCACTGAACTTATCTCCGTATTCGAAAAGAACGGCACAAAGGGATTGAATGTAGCCTGTGGTGAAGAAATGAATTTCACGGCAGATGAATGGAATGCTAAATCCGATAAAGATCAACAGGAAATCCTGATGAATTACCGTATCGCTTACTTAGGAAATACAATGGTAAACTGGTGTCCGCAACTTGGAACGGTACTTGCTAATGATGAAGTGGTAGACGGTGTTTCCGAACGTGGCGGTTACCCGGTCATTCAAAAAGTAATGCGTCAGTGGTGTTTACGTGTATCCGCTTATGCACAACGCTTACTTGACGGACTTGGCAAAATAGAATGGACAGACTCTCTGAAAGAAACCCAACGTAACTGGATAGGACGTTCGGAAGGTGCTGAAATGCAATTCAAGGTAAAAGATTCCGATATGGAATTCACTATTTTTACCACACGTGCCGATACTGTATTCGGAGTTACTTTTATGGTGTTGGCTCCTGAAAGCGAACTGGTAGCTCAACTAACCACTCCCGAACAGAAAAACGAAGTTAATGCATATCTTGAACGTACCAAGAAACGTACGGAACGTGAACGTATTGCAGACCGCAGCGTTAGCGGTGTATTCTCCGGAAGCTATGCCATCAACCCACTTACGGGCGAAGATATTCCTGTGTGGATAAGTGATTATGTACTGGCAGGATATGGTACGGGAGCCATCATGGCTGTACCTGCTCATGACAGTCGTGACTATGCTTTTGCTAAACACTTCGGTCTTGAAATCCGTCCGCTGATAGAAGGTTGTGATGTCAGCGAAGAAAGTTTCGATGCGAAAGAGGGAATCATGACAAACTCTCCCCGTCCGGGATTTGAAACAGCAGACGGATTAAATCTGAATGGATTAACAGTAAAAGAGGCAATCGCTAAAACAAAAGAATACATTAAGGCAAAAGGTCTTGGAAAAGTAAAAGTCAATTTCCGTCTACGCGATGCTATTTTCTCGCGTCAACGTTACTGGGGAGAACCATTCCCTGTTTACTACAAAGACGGTATGCCTTATACAATCGATGAAAGTAAACTGCCGCTTGAATTACCCGAAGTAGATAAGTTCCTGCCGACAGAAACCGGTGAACCTCCATTGGGTAACGCCACAAAATGGGCATGGGATACAGAAAACAATAAAGTTGTGGAAAATAGTAAAATAGACAATAAAACGGTTTTTCCTCTCGAATTAAATACCATGCCGGGATTCGCCGGCTCAAGTGCTTATTATTTGCGCTATATGGACCCTCGTGACAATGAGGCGTTAGTATCTCGCAAAGCCAACAATTATTGGCAAAACGTAGACCTTTATGTTGGCGGTACGGAGCATGCCACCGGACATCTTATCTATTCCCGTTTTTGGAATAAATTCTTATTCGATTTAGGAGTTACAATCAAAGACGAACCGTTCCAAAAACTTATAAATCAAGGAATGATTCAAGGAAGAAGTAACTTTGTATATCGTATTAAAGATACGAATAAATTCGTGTCTCTAAATTTAAAAGATAAATACGAAACTACCCCTATTCATGTAGATGTCAACATCGTTAGCAATGATATTCTTGATTTGGAAGCATTCAAAAACTGGCGTCCTGAATATAATAATGCCGAATTTATCTTGGAAGACGGTAAATATATCTGCGGATGGGCTGTAGAAAAGATGAGTAAATCAATGTATAACGTTGTGAATCCGGATATGATTGTGGAAAAATACGGTGCAGATACGTTAAGAATGTACGAAATGTTCCTCGGACCGGTAGAACAATCCAAACCATGGGATACAAACGGAATAGACGGCGTACATCGTTTTATTCGTAAATTCTGGGCACTTTTCTACAACCGCAACGGAGAATATGTAGTAAAAGATGAACCTGCAACGAAAGATGAATTGAAATCCTTGCATAAACTGATTAAAAAAGTAACGGGAGACATTGAAACTTTCTCTTACAACACATCAGTAAGTGCATTTATGATCTGTGTAAACGAACTTACCTCTTTAAAATGCAGTAAGAAAGAAATACTTAATGAACTGGTTATCCTACTTGCTCCTTTTGCTCCTCATATCAGTGAAGAACTATGGGAAGTCTTAGGACATGATACTAGTGTATGTGATGCCCAATGGCCTTCTTATGATGAAAATTATCTAAAGGAAGATACGGTAAACTACACTATTTCTTTCAACGGTAAAGCTCGTTTTACTATGGAATTTCCGGCAGATGCAGATAATGAAACAATTCAATCTGCTGTTATGGCAAACGAATCAGCTCAGAAATGGATTGAAGGTAAAACGCCTAAGAAAGTTATCATTGTACCAAAGAAAATTGTGAATATCGTACTTTAATATATTTAAACCATGATGCATAGACCCACAAAAACAGAAATGATGAGGGAAGCCAGAGATTATATCTTCATCACTTTGGGATTGATCAGTTATTCCTTTGCTTGGGCTGCCTTTTTGATTCCTTATGAAATCACTACAGGTGGTACGACAGGTATCGGTGCCATTATTTATTATGCTACCGGATTCCCGATTCAATGGTCTTATTTCATCATTAATGCCGTTCTGATGACATTTGCCATTCCTCTTTTGGGTCCGAAATTCAGTATAAAGACTACTTATGCAGTCTTCATGCTGACATTTATGTTATGGTTCTTTCAAGTGATAGTAAACAACTACATTGTTAATGCAATTGCTTATAGTCCATCCGGAAAACCGTTATTATTGGGAGAAGGACAAGATTTCATGGCTTGTATCATAGGTGCAGCGATGTGTGGATTGGGTTTAGGAATTGTATTTAATTGTAATGGAAGTACAGGAGGTACGGATATTATAGCAGCTATTGTAAATAAGTACAAAGATGTCACACTAGGACGTATGATTATGCTCTGTGATGTCATAATTATCAGTTCATGTTACCTCGTATTCCATGACTGGCGAAGAGTTATATTTGGATTCGTTACACTATTCATTATCGGTTTTGTATTAGACTATATCGTAAATAGTGCCCGCCAATCCGTACAATTTCTTATATTCTCTAAGGAATATGAAAAAATAGCCGACCATATTACTCAAGAAACCCATCGGGGAGTAACTGTGTTGGACGGAAAAGGATGGTACAGCAAAAACAACGTAAAAGTTTTGGTAGTATTAACCCACAAGCGTCAATCTGTTGAAATATTCCGTCTCGTAAAAGATATAGATCCTAATGCTTTCATATCTCAAAGTTCCGTCATCGGAGTTTATGGGGAGGGTTTTGATAAGATAAAGGTGAAATAATCTCATAAGAAATAAAAAATAAAGAGATAAGTATAGTATTAAATAAATTGTAATACTATATCTATCTCTTTTTTCATATCATTATACAATTAATGACTATCATTCAACGTTATATCTAAAACAGATAATAAGATGAAACTTGTTTTTGCTACAAATAATCAACATAAATTGGAAGAAGTATCAGCTATTTTAGGCAATAGCATTGAATTACTTAGTCTGAAAGATATCAATTGTGATACAGATATTCCCGAAACAGCTGATACATTAGAAGGAAATGCTTTATTAAAAGCACAATACATTTATAATAATTTTGGTATAAACTGTTTTGCTGATGATACAGGACTCGAAATAGAAGCCCTAAACAACGAACCGGGAGTATACTCAGCCAGATATGCAGGAGAAAATAAGAATCCGGAGGCAAATATGCTTAAAGTTTTAGATAATCTAAGAGAAAAAGAAAATAGAAAAGCACGATTTAGAACTGTAATTGCATTGATTTTAAATGGAAAAGAATATTTGTTTGAAGGTATTATTAATGGAAAAATAACTAATTCAAAACAAGGCAGTGCAGGATTTGGATATGATCCTATTTTTATGCCGGAAGGATATAATGAAACATTTGCCGAATTAGGTAATAATATTAAGAATAAAATAAGTCATCGTGCATTGGCAATCAACAAACTATCTGACTTTTTGAAAACAATTTAATCTACAAATATGAAAAAATATCTGTTTATATTGTTAGCATTCCTATGTTTTAATAATCTAATACATTCACAGGCTATTGGAGATTGGACTATATATATGGCATATCATAACGCCACAATGACAGCACCTGCCGGGAACCTTATATATGTATTAAGTGACGGATCTTTATATTCTTACGATACTGAAGATACAAGTATTCAAACATATGATAAGACAAATTATTTAAGTGATGTTGACATTACAAATATCGTATATAGTAAAGACTATAAAACTCTATTGATAGTCTACGAAAATTCAAACATAGATTTATTTATTAATAATGAAGAAGTATTTAATATTCCGGATTTTATGAATAAATCAATGATTGAAGATAAAACCCTTAATAACATATCTATTAAAAATGAATATGCGTATTTATCTACAAACTTCGGTATTGTAATTGTCAATTTAAAAAAGAAAGAAATTGCTAACACATATAATTTAGGTAAAATTGTTTATCAATCAATCTTAATTGATAAAACTATATATGCTGCAACAAAAGAAGGTATTTTTAAAGGTAACATAACAGATAACCTTTTAGATAATAAAAACTGGGAATTGTTTAATAATTCCACATATGATAATATCATATATTACAATAATTCCATCTTAGCAAAAAACAGTGAAGGTTTATTCAAATATGATGAAACAAGTCAAAAATTCAATTCTATTTTAAACGGTTCATATTCGTATATAAACCAATATGACGAACAACTTATTTTAGGAAATGTAAATACAGTTACCATTTACAATACATTAAGTTCTAAGACTACAATCAATACAGAAAATACTAATCATATTTCTTACAGTAACAATATATATTGGGGTAGTAATGGAGAAAAAGGATTAAATGGTTATAAATATAATAAGAACAACAATACATTTGAAAAAACTATTGAATCAATTATACCTAATAGTCCTAAAAGAAATTTAGATTATTATTTAACTTATACAGATAGATTACTAATTGCGGGAGGTGGTATATGGAAAGATAGAAATAACGATCCAGGAACTATAATGGAATTAAATAATAATGAATGGAGTTACTTTGAAGATAATACTATACCTGATAAAACAGGATTACTATATAAAGATATTAATTGTATTGCAGAAGATCCTAAAGATAAAGAACATATATTTGCTTCATCCGGAGGAGAAGGTTTATACGAATTTAAAGATAAAAAATTCGTAAAACTTTATAATATAGATAATAGTCTTTTAGAAGCTGTTGATCCAACATCCAACAATAGGTATATTTATACACGTATAGCAGGATTAAAATATGACAATAATGGAAATTTATGGATACTTAATTCTAAAGCACAAAGAGCTTCTATAAAAGTGATAAAAAAAGACAATAGTTGGATGGAATTTCATCATCCTAATCTTATAAATAAAGAAACTTTAGGAAATATTATTTTTGACAATAGAGGATGGGCTTGGATAAATGCAGCCAGAGTAGAAAGAGGTGTTTTTTGTTTTAACACTAATAATACATTAGAAAACACAAGTGATGATAAAACCGTATTTTATGATACATTTATTAATCAAAATTCAGAATTAGTAAGTCCAACAAATATTTACTGTTTAGTTGAAGATAAAGAAGGAGCTATTTGGATAGGTACCAATGCAGGTCCATTAATAATAAATAATCCAACTAAAATTTTTGAAAGTAATGCTTGTACACAAATTATAGTTCCTAGAAATGATGGAAGTAATTTGGGAGATTATTTATTAGAACATGAAGATATTAAAGTTATTTGTATAGATGGCGCTAATAGAAAATGGATAGGTACTCAAAAAAATGGAATTTATCTTTTGAGTGCAGATGGCTTAGAAACAATCCATCATTTTACCTCAGAAAATAGTCCACTGCTGTCCGATAATATACAATCAATAACAATAAATCCCTATAATGGTGAAGTTTTTATTGGAACTGATAAAGGATTAGTCTCTTATAAAAGTGATGCGACAGAAGCTGAAACAAGCTTTAATGATGATAATGTATATGCATATCCTAATCCTGTTCGCTCAAATTACGATGGAATAATTGCAATTACAGGATTAGTACGTGACAGTGATGTAAAAATAGTCGATATAAGTGGTAAATTAATCTATTCAGGAACATCAGTAGGAGGGCAGTTTACGTGGAATGGTAAAAATAGAACAGGAAAAAGAGTTGCTTCCGGAGTATATCTTGTTCTTGCTACAAATTCGGAAGGAAAAGAAGGAATCGTTACAAAAATTACAATGATAAAATAGTTCATAAATAAAAAAGCTATCTCAATTTTCTATTATGAGATAGCTTTTTTATTTATAACCCTAATCTTCGAGAAATTTCTAACATTTTCTTTATAGGCTTAACAGCCTCTTTTGCTATTTTTTCATCGACTTCAATAGTTGGAAACTCATATTTCAAACAATTATAAAGTTTTTCTAAAGTGTTTAATCGCATAAAATTACATTCATTGCATGCACATGTACTATCATTAGGAGGAGCAGGAATAAATGTTTTCTGAGGGCATTGTTTTCTCATCTCATGAATAATACCCGATTCTGTAGCTACAATAAACTCATTTTTATCCGATTTAACGGCATATTTTAATAAAGTAGCTGTAGACCCTACTACATCAGCCAACTTTAAAACTACGCTCTTACATTCAGGATGGGCAAGAATTACTGCATTAGGATACTGTTTTTTCAATTCTACAATCTTTTCAACAGAAAATTGTTCATGTACATGGCATGCACCATCCCATAACAACATATTTCTGTTGGTAATAGAGTTAATATAATTACCTAAATTTCTATCCGGACCAAAGATTATTTTCTCATCTTTGGGAAAGCTTTCTACAATTTGACATGCATTTGTTGAAGTAACTACTATATCAGTAACTGCTTTTACCGCTGCGGTTGTATTAACATAAGAAATAACCGTATATTCGGAATGCTCTTTGACAAACTGTACAAATCTATCAGCAGGACAACTATCAGCCAAAGAACATCCGGCATTTAAATCAGGTACTAAGACTTTTTTATCAGGACAAATAACTTTAGCTGTCTCTCCCATAAAATGAACACCACACAAAACAATAATATCTGCGGTAGTTTTTGCAGCCCACTGAGCTAATGCCAAACTATCACCAACATAATCTGCTATATCTTGTAAATCTCCTTGTTGATAATAGTGGGCAAGGATTACAGCATTTTTTTCTTTGCGGAGTTCATTTATAGCTTTTTTCAAATCTATCGATTTATCTATAGGTTCATCTATAAAACCTTTTTTTAACCATTCTTCTTTACTCATTATATTTATATTTTTTCTTTTTTAAATTTAAAAAAAACAATGTTAGTAATAATAGTCGGTTAATAATGTTGGTAATAATATATTGTTTTTCTTGCTTTTAAAGTTATTATTTGAAAATATTCAGTTATTAATATTTTATAAACAGCTAAGAACTTAATTTATTAGTTGATTATTAATACTATATAGTTTTCTATTAACATATTGTTGATAATATGCAAAGTTAGAAACTTTCTAATATATTTGATTTAAAATCGGGGTAAAAAGATGTTTAAACACAAGAATAAAGTTTATTATTATTAATTTGGATTGTTTATTTACGTTCTTCTATGAACCTTTTTATGATTTATGCAAGTGTAATTTATGAATTTCTTTTCTGATTCTTTTGACAGCTTTTCAATGGTTATTAACTGGGTATTGTGAATTGTTAGTATCTTTGCGATAGATAAAATGAATAGCATGAAAAAACTTAAAATTACGGAACTTAATCGAATAAGTATAGAAGAATTTAAAGTAGCTGAAAAGTTACCTTTGATTGTTGTATTAGATGACATAAGGAGTCTACATAATATAGGTTCTGTATTTCGTACATCAGATGCTTTTCGTATAGAATGTATTTATCTTTGTGGTATTACAGCTGTTCCTCCGCATCCAGAAATTCATAAAACAGCTTTAGGTGCTGAATTTACTGTAGATTGGAAATATTTTGAATCTACTGTGGATGCAGTAGATAATCTTAAGAAACGAGGATATATTGTATTGGCTATTGAACAAGTGGAAGGAAGTACAATGCTTGATGAATTAGATTTAGATCCATATAAGAAGTATGCTATTATAATGGGAAATGAAGTAAAAGGAGTGAAACAAGAAGTAGTGGATCATTGTGATGGTTGTGTAGAAATTCCTCAATATGGTACTAAACATTCATTAAATGTTTCTGTAACGACAGGAATTGTCATTTGGGATTTCTTTAAAAAGTTGAGTATTAGGATTTGACAGAGTTTTAAACAGCTAGTTCATAACTGTCCATTTTCTACTAGTGTGATAACTCTTTCAGTTAATTTATCATTTCCTTCTGCATCATATTGTTTTTTAAGACTAGCTCCGAATAATGCAGCAAAAGTTTGATAAAAACCTGCTTTAAAAGGTCCCATAAAAGCCTTAACTAATTCATAAGAAGATTGATTACATTCTCTATCCACTAATTTTATGAGTAATTTACCTTGTGCAAAAGTTAGTTTCTTCATCATTGGAGTGTATTGTTCTTTCAAGCCTTTTTCAACACGTTTCAAATGTTTTTCTTTAGCTTTTTTATTTGGAAGTGTTTCCATGTACTCATAAGTTTCAAGAATAGTACGGTTAATAATTCGTGCAATAGGAAGTGTTTTTTTTACATTACGTACTAAACGATAATATTCTAGTTGTTCTTTTTTATTTTTAAATTTTAATTCAGGAAATATATATGTATTACGTAAAGTAACACAAGGAATAGTATCTCCATTATAAACACATACAGGAACTAACTTGCCACTGATTGACATTTGCTGTTGAGCCTTTGTTTTAAATGCGCATAAGACTATGAAACAGAGTATGATTACTATTTTTACAGTTCCTTTCATATGGGCAAAAATACATCATTCTATTTTATTTTAATTAGGTTACTAACAATTATTTGTTGATAACTTTGTCTTATAAGCCTATTTTAACTAACTTCGCCGAATATAAAAAATATTAGATGAAATGCTTTTTAATAAGCATCCTCTACTTTACTGTTTTTCCATACTTCTTAAGTATTTGTAAAGCCTTGGATGTCTATCAATATATAGATGCTAAGGCTTATTCTATGGGAAATACTCTATCTGTATTGCCTGGATTTGCTAATCCGGCAAGCTGTTCTTTTACTACTGTTCGTAGTGCATCTTTGCAATATGTTAATCGTTATGGGGTTAAGGAATTATCAACGTATGCAGGTCTAATTAATTTGCCTAATAAGTATTTAAATACAGGATTATATATGTCTCGTTTCGGATTCAATGCATATCACGAAACAATGGTTAGTGTCAATGTGTATAAAAAACTGTCTTCTTACTTAGGTTTAGGTATTCGCATTAACTATTTAAATTTGCATTACTCTGATAAAGAAACGAATAAGTCATTAGTAACAGGAGATATAGGTGTTTATATAAAACCAATAAAACATCTTATATTATCAGTATTAGCTGTAAATCCTTTAAGAACAGGTATTAAAGTAGGAGAGAATAAATCTGATATATCGGTAATTTTATCAGTTGGAGTTTCCTATGAAATAGCAAAATATTTTTTAGTAACAGGAGAGTTGGAGAAAGATTTTTTATATCCTGCAATAGTAAAATTAGGGATGGAATATATTCCTATTAAACAATTGAGTATTCGTGCAGGAATGTATGCTAAACCATTTACTCCTTCATTTGGATTGGGTATCAATATTTCTCCTTTTGTAATAGATTTAGCATTTAATAGGCATCCTGTATTAGGTTTTTATTCATGTTGTGGCTTGCTATTTAACTTCTGAATCAATGGATATACAGAATAATATTAACCGATTGTTTATTTCTTTGTTAATAATTTGTTTTTCAATGAGTTTATCTGTTAATAAACTCTTTTCACAGAATAATTCTACAACGGATTGGGAAGAAATTATCGAGCAAATATCGTCTGATGAGGCGGAAGAAGAGAAAAGTGTTGAGAATTATATTGAGGAACTATCAGAACTAAATAATCAACCGTTTAATATTAATGCTGTTACAAAAGAACAATTAGAACAATTTCCTTTTCTTTCTGATATTCAAATTGAAAATATCCTTTTCTATCTTTATATTTCCGGTCCGATGCAAACAATCTATGAATTGCAAATGATAGAAGGAATGGATAGACAGACAATTCAATATCTTCTTCCATTTGTATATCTGGGAGAGTATAAAGAGAATATTTCAACTCCTTCGTTTAAGAAAATGTTGAAATATGGAAAGCATGAATTAATAACTCGCTCAGATATTCCTTTGAATAAAAAATCAGGTTATAAATCAATTTCCGATAGTGTTTTACAAGAGAATCCGAATAAACATTATTTAGGTTCTCCACTTTATCATTCTTTACGTTATGGATTTCATTACAAAGAACAATTATATTTTGGTTTTACTGCAGAAAAAGATGCTGGAGAACCTTTTTTTAGAAAACAGAATAAGAAAGGATATGATTATTATTCTTTCTATTTTCTATTGAAAAATATGAATTATTTAAAAGCTTTAGTATTAGGTAATTATAGATTAAGTTTTGGTCTTGGATTAGTGATGAATACAGATTATAGTATGGGAAAATCTTCTTCCATTGCAACAATTAGTTATAAGAATAATGGGATACACAAACATTCATCAACAGATGAATATAATTATTTTCGCGGAATAGCAGCTTCTTATCAATTAAAATGTTTTGTTTTAACTGCTTTTTATTCTCATAGAAAATTGGATGCTACTGTGGAAAATAAGTTAATAACTTCGTTGAAAAAAGATGGAATTCATCGACTTATACATGATTTTGAAAGAAAAGAAAATACGGTTATGCAGGTATTAGGAGGGAATATTACATATAAAAATAATACTTTTCACCTAGGTTTAACAGGTGTTTATAACTTTTTTAACCGACTGTTCATTCCGGATATTAAGCCCTATAATATATTCTATCCTAGAGGTAAATGTTTTTATACATTGGGAATAGATTATAAATATCGCTGGAATAAATTGTCTTTTGTGGGTGAAGCAGCTATTTGCCAGAGTGGGAGAGTGGCTATACTTAATATACTTCGTTTTACTCCTTTTTCAGGTTATCAACTGGTAATGTTACAACGTTATTATGATAAAGGATATGCAGCTTGGTTTGCCCGTTCTATTTCGGAAGGAAGTGATATACGTAATGAAAATGGTTTTTATATGGGTGTAGAAGCTAATCCTATAAAATATTGGAAATTATCTGCTTATGCAGATTTTTTTCATTTTCCATGGTTACGTTATGGTGTTGATAAACCTTCTTCAGGTTTTGACGGTTTAGTACAAGCTACATATACCCCGAAACGTAATATGACTATGTTTTTGCGTTATCAATATAAAGTAAAAGATCAAAATTATATAGGAGAGAAAAAGATAACTTGTCCTTATGTGAAGCATAAACTTCGTTATCAATTAGGATATACTTTACAGAAGTTTTTTTCATTACGGACTACAGTTGATTTTGTGATTATTCATCCTGAAAACGTTTCTTCCAGTCATGGATTTATGCTTTCACAAATGTTTTCTTATAGTTTTCAACAACTACCTTTACAACTATCTGTTAATTATGGATTCTTCGATACGGATAATTATGAATCACGGCTAACTACCTATGAAAAAGGTATGTTATACTCATTGTCATTGCCTTCATTTTATGGAAAAGGTATTCGTACTTCTTTGCATGTTCGGTATGATTTCAACAAGTATTTAACAGCTCTTGTTAAAATCTCCCAAAGTAAATATATGGATAGAGATGAGATAGGCACAGGATTGGAAATGATTGCGGGAAATAAGAAATCGGATATGAATATGCAAATAAGATATAAGTTCTGAGTTATTTGTCGGTCATTTCAGAAATAGATTTGTTATCTTTGTTTTGGATTTTTAAAAGATAGAGTTTATGTCAACTGTTATTTATCCTTCTCCCATTTTTGGTCCTATTCACAGTCGTCGTTTAGGAGTTTCTTTAGGAATTAATTTGCTTCCATCGGACGGAAAAGTATGTTCATTTGATTGTATTTATTGTGAATGCGGTTTTAATTCCGATCATCGTCCTAAGAAACCGATGCCTACCAGAGAAGAGGTTTATGAAGTATTGGAAAACCGTTTGAAAGATATGTCGGTAAATGGTCCTAAACCGGATGTATTTACTTTTGCAGGAAACGGAGAACCTACTGCACATCCGCATTTCCCGGAAATAATAAATGATACGTTAGAACTTCGTGATAAATATTTTCCGAATGCCAAAGTCAGTGTATTGAGTAATTCCACTTTTATTCATCGTCCTAAGGTTTTTGAAGCATTGAATAAGATTGATAATAACATACTAAAGCTTGATACGGTCAGTGCAGAGTATATTGATATGGTAGACCGTCCTGCCGGTCATTATGATGTGAATGAAATAATAAGCCATCTGAAAGTCTTTAACGGGAATTTAATCATTCAGACGATGTTTATGAAAGGTACTTATCAGGGGAAAAGTGTTGATAATACCTCTGATGAATATGTATTGCCGTGGATTGAGACTGTAAAGTCCATTGCTCCCCGTCAGGTAATGATTTATACAATTGATAGAGAAACTCCTGACCAAGATCTTCTTAAAGCATCCCATGAGGAACTGGATCGTATAGTTGAATTATTGGCGAGAGAAGGAATTTATGCTACCGCATCTTATTAATAAGTAACTATCTATTCGCAAAATGTTTTAAAGTCTTGTTCAAACTGTTTGAATCCTTTTGGGTAGATGCGGTCTATTAATTGAAAAATAGTTGAACGATCATCCGGGTCTTGTAATGCAGAAATGAAATCTTTGAAAATCTGATTAGGAACTTTTTCTATCCAAAAGGTGACAAGAGCATGAGATAGGATATAGGAATATTGTTCATCTGTGTATTCTTGTTCCAAGAATTGTTTGTTGTTCTTATTTACAAATGTCGATAAATTTATCTCATCAAGCATATACATGGTACGGATTCTTCCTTGTTCATATTCGGTAAGAGTATGTTCGATTCCTTTTTTATTTATTTTGCAATGTTCAAAAAATTCAGCCAAGCCTTCGTTTAGCCAAATGGGCGGATGATTATTAGTTATTTTTCTGGTGAAATGATGACTTAGTTCATGATAAATGACTCCAAGAGTTTTTTCTCGTCCGTCTTCCCATCCTAAAATAAATGCTTTGTTCAGACTGGATGAATACATACCAATTATGCTTCTGTGTAGAAATATGTTTTTTCCTGCCAGATAAGCAATTCCGTCCATTTTTCTTTTAAATACATGCATTTGTAGACTGAGTGTATCGGGTAGTCCGAATTGAGAATAGAATTTTACTTCGTAGCGTAACATCTGTTCTATTTTCTGGTGGTCTTTTTGGGAAATCGGATCACCTACATAGTCTACTTGTACGGTTTGTGTATGGAGTAGCCCATGAAAAGTGAAGAATAGTATTATAAAAGTAAGAAAGCGCATTTTATTTTTTCTTTTTGAGATATTTCTTTTGTTCACGTTTACTCATATCCTGCATGATAAGTGCGTCGTCAATAACGGAATAGTACTCTTTTTTCTCTTTGGTCTTTATATCTCCTTCTGTTGTGCGAAATACCGGTGTAAAATGAGAATAGGGATATCCGGAAGGAAGATTTGCGTTAAATTTGTTTTTATCAAGGAAGAAATAAGAAATAGATACACCCATTTCTCCGGCCAATCCTACGGGTTGTCCTACTAAAACTTCCTCACCCGGATGTATAAAGTTTTGGTTCATCATAAGATAAGCGGCAAAAGTGCGGTCGGAATGGTAAATCAGTAATTGTAACGGTCGTGTAGTTTGGCAGGCAATGCCGCTACGAGTTGCATAAACCGTATCGCCGCTTTTTAGTTGGAAGTTGAGTGTTTTTCGTGATTCACGTAAATCTATTTTCCATGAAGTCTTTCCACCATTTTTTACCGGGAGGGCATAAGGAGTGTTGATTTGGAATTTTTCAGGGAATTGACCGCGATAAAATATATAAGTAGATGGGTTTTTGAATGGATTATCTACGTGAGAATTTTTTAATATGCTAAATACGGTATTTTTTCCGGGACGCAGATTATAAGACCGATCATTTTTACGAAACAAATAATAGTCACAATAATCTCCGTTATAATAGTTCAGCTCTTCGGCTTCTTGTGTGTTTATTTCCCATTTCGACTCTATAATGTTGATAGGTCGCTCTAATATTTGACGTAAAGATTGAGCAGAGGTCTGTGAGGCAGATAGCGTGAACATTGCTATTAATAGTAGTAGTGTGTCGTATTTGCAATTCATAAAATAGATTCTATTTAAAGTTTAATACCTCTTTACTTCAAAGTTATGAAAACTTCTTCGTTTTTAATGGCTCTAAAGGTGTATTTTTGATTGTATTGCCTATTTATTACTGATTGTTTCCGCTTTTTGAATGGCCAGATTAATATTACTGCAAATGTTTTCTTTACCAAGTAGTTCATAGAAGCCCGATTTCTCAAGTGTTTCATGAACTTGTTCGTTAACGCCGGAAAGTATGATATGTATGTTATCCTTTTGTGATAAACGGCAAAAATTACTAAGATTGTGTATGCCGGTAGAGTCGATAAAAGGAACTTTACGCATACGGATGATACGTACTTTGGGACGATCTCCCAACTGTGCCATTGTTTCTTCAAATTTATTAGCGATACCAAAGAAGAAAGGACCGTCTATTTCATAAACTTCCACTCCTTTCGGCACAATCAGTTTCTCTTCTCTGACGGCAATATCCAGTTCGTTGTTCGGATCTATTTCGTTACGTATCACAGAGACATGTGTTGTTTCCATTATGCGTTTCATAAAAAGCAAACAGGCAATGACAAGGCCGATTTCTATGGCGATGGTAAGATCAAAAATAACAGTCAGGAAGAAAGTGATTAACAACACTGCAATATCTGACTTCGGATTTTTCATCAACATCCGGAACGTACGCCATTCACTCATATTATAGGATACGATAACGAGTACTCCGGCGAGGCATGCCATCGGTATATATTGCGCAAGTGGCATAAGGAATAAAAGAATCAATAACAGTACAATGGCATGGATAATACCGGCAACAGGTGTCTTACCGCCATTATTGATGTTTGTCATGGTACGGGCGATTGCTCCTGTGGCGGGTATTCCTCCAAAAAGCGGTGTAACCATATTGGCGATACCTTGTCCGATAAGTTCTTGGTTAGAGTCATGTTTGTCTCCCGTCACACCATCGGCAACAGTAGCTGAAAGCAGGGATTCTATTGCTCCCAAAACGGCGATGGTAAGTGCGGCGGGCAATAGCCCTTTGATAACTTCCCAACTTATATCGGGAACTTCTGCATTTGGCAATGAAGCGTTAATGGTAAATCGGTCGCCTATTGTCTCTATTGAAGTAATTCCGCCGTATGCTTTCATTAAATAGACGATTATTGTCATCAATATGATGGCAATAAGAGAACCGGGTATTTTTTTTGAAAAACGTGGTGTGACAATGATTATCACAATGCTTAGAATACCTACAAGCGTAGACCATAGGTTGATTGTAGAGAAGTCATGCGCATAGGCAATCCATTTGGAAAGAAAATCAGCCGGATTATTTTCCATCGTTAATCCGAATAGGTCTTTTACCTGTGTGGTGAAGATAGTAACTGCAATACCACTGGTAAACCCTACGACAATGGGGTAGGGAATGAATTTGATAATCGTTCCCAGTTTGAATATGCCGAGAAATATTAGGATGATACCGGCCATGATTGTTGCAACGATAAGTCCTTTTTCACCATATTGCTGAATGATTCCGTAGACAATTACAATGAAAGCTCCCGTAGGACCGCCTATTTGCACGCGGCTACCACCTAATAACGAAATGATGAAACCTGCTATAATGGCGGTAATGATCCCTTTTTCCGGTGATACTCCGGATGCGATACCGAAAGCGATGGCAAGCGGCAGGGCAACAATACCAACGATAATACCTGCCATCAGGTCGGACATAAAAGTAGCTTTGGAATAATCTTTTAAAGCTGTATAAAGTTTTGGTTTGAATTCAAATGCTTTCATCTGTTTTATATGTTCAAATATTGAGGGTGCAAAGTTACAAAATAAGATTATATTAACATCTGTTTTGTTTTATAAATTAAGTAATAGATGCAGTCTATCTGTCCATAAAGGAATTTTATGGAATTATTCTTAATATGTTGAACCAAATAAGTTATCTTTGTGTTATTAAAATAATGGCTTGCAAAACGTACGAATTTACTAACTTAAATTACAGATAATTATGGCTAAAAGTATTAAAGGAACACAGACTGAAAAGAATCTGTTGACATCATTTGCCGGTGAATCTCAGGCAAGAATGCGTTATACTTATTTTGCTAGTGTGGCAAAGAAAGAAGGTTATGAACAAATCTCTGAAATTTTCACAGAAACTGCTAATCAGGAAAAAGAACATGCAGAACGTATGTTTAAGTATCTTGAAGGAGGTATGGTAGAAATTACTGCAAGTTATCCTGCAGGTGTTATCAGCACTACTCTTGATAATTTGAAAGAAGCTGCTGCCGGAGAACATGAAGAATGGTCATTGGATTATCCTCACTTTGCAGATGTGGCAGAACAAGAAGGTTTCCCTTCTATTGCAGCTATGTATCGTAATATCTGTGTTGCAGAAAAAGGACACGAAGAAAGATATCGTGCTTTTGTGAAGAACATTGAAGAAAACCACGTATTTGCTAAAGATGATGTAGTAGTATGGCAATGCCGTAACTGCGGATTTATTATGGAAGCTATGGAAGCACCGAAAGTATGTCCGGCATGTTTGCATCCTCAGGCGTATTTCGAAGTTAAAAAGAATAACTGGTAATCAGGAAAAAAGATTTCGATTACTTTTAAATAAGTAGTCATTGAGATAGGGCAGCCCTGCAAATATTTTGCAGGGCTGTTTTTGTAATAACAACTGCATTTCTGTTTTAAGTATTTTTCGTTTGGTTTTTCTGATGACAGTCTATTTATGAATGTACAGTTAAGTGGTGAAAACGCTCCCTTGAGCGTTGTCTTTCACTCAAGGGAGCATCAGCTTACGCTCCCTTGAGCGATAGCTTACATCTACTGGAGTGTAAGGCATCACTCCCTTAGGCGTTTTTAGTTTGCTTATTCTGCCAATTTAGCAGTTATTCAATTTACTTTGATTTGCCTTCACCTTATCACTATCTACTGCTTTATGTTTGATTGTCAGTTGATTGCAGTGCAGGTAACTTTTTTATGGACACTTGAAAATTGAGCGTTGAAAATTGAAAATAGGAGAGGAGGCTGTTTTACCGGCTGAATCTTTTCTATGATAAAGGTTCAGGATAACCCACTGATACTCAAATGTAATATTCAGGAACTGAAGGATTGAAAGATGAATGAGAATGATTCTGTTTTAACAGGTGTTTCTGTCAGTAAAATGCAGCATTTGTTTCCTGAACTGAAAACATCTTGATGATTAAAAAAAGACATACGGTCGATTGCAAACAAACATACGGTCGTTTGTCTATAAACTCCTATCGTTTGTAATCAATCGACCGTATGCATTTAAAAGTATATTCTTATTCCTTTTTATGTGGATAGTCAATCGTGTAATGCAGTCCGCGGCTTTCCTTACGCTCCATAGCCTGACGGGTAATAAGATATCCTACATTAATCATGTTGCGCAATTCACATATTTCACGGGAAGCTTTACAACGTTTGAAAAGGCTTTCGGTCTCCTCATATAAAATATCCAAACGATTCCATGCACGGGTCAGACGGAGATTACTGCGTACGATACCTACATAACACTCCATAATTTGATTTACCTCTTTTGCACTCTGTGTAATCAGGACTCTTTCTTCGTTGGAGATAGTACCTTCATCGTTCCATTTCGGTATATCCTCGTTAAAATCGTAACGGTCCAGTACATTTAATGAATGTTTAGCTGCCGCGTCTGCATATACCACTGCTTCTATCAGTGAATTGGAAGCAAGGCGGTTTCCTCCGTGCAGTCCGGTACAGGAACATTCACCGATAGCGTATAATCGTTTGATGCTCGATTGTCCGTCTAAGTCCACTTTAATTCCACCGCATAAATAATGCGCTGCCGGTGCTACCGGAATATAATCTTTCGTAATATCTATACCTAAACTGAGACATTTCTTGTAGATATTCGGGAAGTGTTTCTTTGTTTCTTCCGCATTTTTGTGCGTGACATCGAGGTACACATGGTCGTCTCCGCGCAATTTCATTTCGTTGTCGATAGCCCGTGCCACAATATCACGTGGAGCAAGAGAAAGGCGCGGATCATATTTCTGCATAAACTCTTCACCCGCCGAGTTGCGCAGTACGGCTCCATAACCACGCATTGCTTCTGTGATAAGAAAACACGGACGGTCTCCCGGATGAAACAAGGCGGTAGGATGAAATTGTATGAATTCCATATCCTTTACTGCTCCTTTTGCACGATATACCATTGCTATACCGTCGCCTGTGGCAACTAACGGATTAGTCGTGTTACGGTAAACAGCCTCGCAGCCTCCTGTCGCCATGACGGTTATCCGGGATAGGAAGGTATCTACCTCACCTGTTTCTTCATTCAGTACATAAGCTCCGAAACATTTAATGCCCGCTGTATGGCGGGTTACGATGATGCCCAGATGATGTTGGGTAATAATCTCTACAGCAAAGAAATTGGTAAAGACTGTAATGTTCGGATGTTCTTGTACGGCTCTGATAAGACTGTCTTGAATTTCAGCTCCGGTATTATCTTTATGGTGCAGGATGCGGAATTCGGAGTGTCCCCCTTCTTTATGTAAGTCGAAATCACCTTTTTCGGTTTTATCAAAATTCACTCCCCAATGAATTAATTCTTCTATTTGGGCAGGAGCTTCCCTCACTACTTTTTCTACAGCTTCCCGGTCACTTATCCAATCACCGGCAATCATCGTGTCTTCAATGTGTTTTTCGAAATTGTCTAATTGCAAATTGGTAACGGAAGCTATGCCGCCTTGTGCGAAATATGTGTTAGCTTCTTGTAAACCAGCTTTACAGATAAGGGCTACTGATTTCCCTTTATTTGCCACTTTCAGGGCAAAGCTCATCCCGGCAATGCCGGAACCGATAACTAAAAAGTCAAACTTTCTAACCATAACTGTATGTTTATAGTTTGCAAAGCTACGAAATAACTTTTTTCCTTGTTCCTTTTGGGGTAAATAATTGATAAAATCACTATCTTTCGGGCAAATTAAAGGAAATGTATGGATCGTGTTTTTCATTCTAAGATAAATTGGACATATTGGAATATTACGGGAGTGTTGGCCGTGAGCATGCTTTATTTCTTTTGGATTAAAGCGATTATTCCTGCGGCGTTGATTGCATTAATTGAACTATGTCTTATCGAAATGATCATACATACTCAATATGTAGTGACTACAGAAGGCAAATTGAAGTTGAGTTTCGGGAGATTTTATCCTTCTTCCATTATTTCCGTAGGAGATATCCTGTCTATTCAGTCTGCATATCATTTTACTGCATCTTCGGCAGATAAAATCAGAATTGCCTATCGTGGAAAACAGACGAATGAAACAGTTTGCATTTCTCCTGTTAAGAAGAAAGAAATGGTCACTTTGTTGTTGAAAATGAATGACCGGATTATTATTGATGAAAACCTTAAAAAAATACTATCATGAATTATCAAATTGCGATTATTGGCGGTGGTCCTGCCGGATATACAGCTGCTGAAGCTGCCGGAAAAGCAGGACTGAGTGTTGTTTTATTTGAGAAGAATAATTTGGGCGGTGTATGTCTGAACGAAGGGTGTATTCCGACGAAGACGTTACTTTACTCGGCCAAAGTGTATGATTATGCTAAACATGCTTCTAAATATGCTGTTACAGTGCCTGAAGCATCTTTCGATTTAGGCAAGATTATAGCTCGTAAATCTAAAGTTGTTCGTAAACTGGTGTTAGGCATTAAAGCCAAACTCACGGCTCATCAGGTCAATATTGTGACGGGTGAAGCTGAAATCATGGATAAAAACCATGTTCGCTGCGGTGATGAAGTGTATGAGTGCGAGAAGATGATTGTGTGTACGGGTTCAGAAACTTTTGTTCCTCCTATTACGGGGATAGGGGAAGTGAACTATTGGACACATCGTGATGCATTGGATAGTAAAGAGCTTCCGGCTTCATTGACCATTGTAGGCGGTGGAGTTATTGGAATGGAATTTGCCTCTTTCTTTAATAGCTTGGGCGTAAAAGTAACGGTAATCGAGATGATGGATAAAATATTGGGTCCGATGGATGGAGACATATCTTCCATGCTTTGTGCCGAGTATGCAAAACGAGGCATTGCTTTCTTGCTTAGTACAAAAGTTGTTGCTATTTCCCAATCGGAAGAAGGAATCACGGTTTCCTATGAAAATGAGCAAGGAGCAGGAAGTGTGCTCTCTGAAAAACTATTGATGAGTGTAGGTCGTCGTCCGGTAACGAAAGGTTTTGGTCTGGAGAATCTTGGTTTGGCTACGACGGAACGTCGTTGCATAAAGGTTGATGAGCATTTGCAATCTTCCGTAGAAGGAGTGTATGTATGTGGAGACCTGAATGGTGTATCTCTGTTGGCACATACGGCAGTGCGTGAAGCAGAGGTCGCAGTCAATCATATTGTCGGAAAAAAGGACAGCATGAGTTACCGTGCCATTCCGGGAGTGGTTTATACAAACCCGGAAGTTGCAGGAGTAGGTCAGACGGAAGAGGCTTTACAGTCTGCAGGAATTGCTTATCGGGTAGAAAAACTCCCAATGGCATATTCCGGACGTTTTGTTGCTGAAAATGAAGGTGTGAACGGACTTTGTAAAGTTATCATGGCAGAAGATGGTACAATACTTGGAGCACACGTGTTGGGTAATCCGGCTTCGGAAATAATCACTATTGCGGCAATGGCGATAGAGACTGGCATGAAGGCTGAAGAGTGGAAGAAAATTGTCTTCCCTCATCCTACAGTTGGTGAGATATTCCGTGAAGCATTATGATTGTCGGTGAATGAAAAGAAACCTGTTTATAGTATCATTTTTGTTTGCCTGTCAAGTAGTTATATTTGCACAGGCAAACTTAAAGAACCGCTTGGATGCATTAATGGATGCCGATTTTCTGAAAACCTCAGAAGTCGGTATTGCTGTATTTGACCTTACTTCTGGTAAATCATTGTATGATTATCAGGCTAAGAAATTGTACCGTCCGGCGTCTATAGAAAAATTAATAACAGGAATTACCGCGCTTGATAAGTTGGGAGTGGGGTATCGTTTTAAAACATCACTTTGTTATACCGGCCAATTGGAAGATAACCAACTTAATGGCGATTTATATGTAATAGGAGGTTTTGATCCGGAGTTTGCCGATGAAGGAATGAATCGGTTGGTGGATATAGTGGTGCAATCCGGTATTAAAAAGATAAATGGCAGATTGTATGGTGATATTTCTATGATGGATTCTTTGTATTGGGGAATGGGTTGGTCTTGGGATGATAACCCCTACTATTTTCAACCTTATCTTTCTCCTTTGATGTATAATAAAGGATATGTGGAAGTAACGGCACATCCTGCGCAAAAGGATTCTGCCGCATTACTCACCATAACTCCTGTTTCTTCTTATTATTCTGTCAATAATCAGACAAAAAGCAAGAATTCGTCTGCCGGTAAGTTTGAAGTTACCCGTAATTGGTTAGAAGGAGGAAATGATATTCTTGTAAGAGGAAATGTAGCATCCGCACAGATAGACAGGGTAAATATGTGTACTTCCCAAGATTTCTTTATGCATACTTTTCGTGAGCGGTTGATGCAAAAGGGAATAGATGTTTCTGATTATGCATTTTCCGATTGTCCAACCGATAGTATGATGCTTCTGAATACCTATTATCATACTTTGCTTGATGTCTTGATGCGTGCCATGAAAAAGAGTGATAATCTGTCTGCTGAGGCTATGTTTTATCATTTGGCGGTGAGTGACGGAAAGATGCGTGTTGGTAGTGATGATGCAGTAGAACCGATAAGAAAGAAAATAAAGCAACTTGGTTTTGAACCTAAAAACTACCGTATAGTGGATGGTAGTGGTGTATCACTCTATAATTATATTTCTCCGGAGCTGCTACTTGCTTTTTTAAAGTATGCTTATTCCAATGAAAATATTTATGAACCATTATATAAATCATTGCCGATAGCAGGTGTGGACGGAACTTTACGCAATAGGATGAAAGAGGGTAAAGCTCATAATAATGTCCGTGCCAAAACGGGTTCTGTAACCGGAGTCAGCTCATTGGCTGGATATGCCAAAGCTTCGAATGGTCATATATTGGCTTTTGTCATTATCAATCAAAACGTTTTGAAACAGTCTGAAGCCAAGGCGTTTCAGAACAGATTTTGTGAAGAACTGTGTAGATGATAATCCGGATAAAGGATATATTTCTCATTTGAACATAGGTGATACAAACCATTTTTTATACATCCATGTGGCTAAGTAGTAAAGTCCGATAGCGGAGATAAATCCTGCAATGGCATCTATCAGATAATGTGCCTGTATGTAGACAGTAGCACAACAGAGCAGGCAATAAAAAGGCATTAAGCAGGAAAAGAGTATTTTATTGCCACGGTATGCCATAATCATAAGTATGGTGGAAATCCCAACATGTGAACTGGGGAAAGCAGCTGTAGGCCGTTCACCTACCTGTTGGGAGGCTTCTACCAGATTATAAAAGAATCCATGTTCATAACCCGGTCCGGGCAGCAGTTCCAAATGATGATTAAAATAGTCTCCGATGGATGGGAAATAGCCCGAACTAACATTTTCCATGCCTATTGCAGGGAAATAGAATTGAGGACCGGCAACGGGAACGATGATATAAAAGAAATAATAGATGAAGAAGGCTGTAACTAATACGAAAGATACCTTTTCAAATAGTTCGAAACGGAAAAGGAAATACCATATACAGACGATCAATATCATCGGGTAGTAAGAGAAATATCCCATATTGAAAGGTTCGCTCAACCACATAGCCGGAACATTATTGCTAAATTCTACAGCAGGTTGACAACCGAAGATAAATTGTTCGGCTCTTGCAAATACATGATCTAAATTGGGCAGTAACCGGTTAAATTCAAAAGTATCCGGATACCAGTAAGAAAGGAGGCCCATTTGCACGGCGATACGCACGAAAGCAGAGAATTTACATGGAGCCAGACGATACAGATACATTAATGCGAAAGTCATTCCAGCGATTAGCACCCGCTCCCATAACATTTGGAGTGGATGGTCCATTTCTTTAAACATGAAGAGTATTAAAATGGAAGTAAGCAAGTTGTAAATCAGACTTATTTTTTCTACGGCAAATAATCCTTTTTGCGTATCTACACGTTTAAATATATCTAGAGCCATTTTTCTTTCTTATACCAGGCAATAGTTTCTTTTACACCTCTTTTCAGTGGATATTCGGGCTTGAATCCCAAATCGTTAACTAAAGGTGAAATATCGCATTGCCAGTTGCGTTGTTTCATTATTTTATATTTATCGGCATTGAGTGTACTGCTTTTTCCCAGCAACGCAGCAACAAAACCAGCGAGCAAAGATACTATTTTTAAAATAAATAACGGACATTTAATATGAATAACAAAAGGATTACCTAATTCTTTTTGGATATAATCGGAAAAAGCACGGCTGGGATAGATCTCTCCATCACTTACAAAATAGGCCTTTTGAGTAACATTCTGTTCGATGGCTAAAAACAATGCTTTCACCAGGTCTTTTACATAAATGAAGGTTAAGTCTTGTCTTTCAAATCCGGCTGCAAAATCTATGTGTCGTTTTATGGATTTTGCCATTAGAAAATAATCTTTCTCACGAGGTCCATAAACTCCGGTAGGACGGAAGATAACGTATGGGAATGCTTGTAGGTTACGGATATATTGTTCGGTTTTTATTTTGCTGATTCCATAAGCGGTGTTTGGTTTCGGGATATCTGTATCTTTTATTGGTTCATAAGTTTTTTCATGTATAGGTCCATAAACACTTAGTGAACTGATATAGATAAATTGTCGGGGAATCATATCTAAGCTTTGTAATGCTTCAATAAAGTTCTTTGTCGCTACATAGTTGCCTTTGTCGAAGCCATCTTTATCTTTACATTTGGTGACACCGGCACAATGGATAATATAGTCCCAGCAAACGGACATTTTCTTGCAATCACTAAGCTGTTCCGATAGTCTATCCGGATTATTAAAACTTAGCTCTAGAAAGTGTATTCTGTTATCTTTCAGATATTTTTTGCTACTTGTAGAACGTATACCTGCCCATACTTCAAAATCACGGTTTAATGCTTCCTCTACTATAAAGCTTCCTATAAAACCACTTGCACCGGTTATTAATATTTTTTGTTTCATCATAATTACTTATTGCTGGCAGGAATATCTTCCGTTTTTGGGATTGATTTTATAGGTTCAACGTGTATTCCTATATGTGTATCCTGTCCGTACTGATCTTTCAATTTGTTTTCAATTTGGGTGGCCGTATGGTGTGCTTCACATAAAGATATATTTCCATCCATTCGTATATGAATTTCTATTGCATAATGATTGCCTATTCTTCTGGTACGCAGATTATGTGGCTGTTTTACTCCGTCAAAAGAAGTAACAATGCTTTCAATTTCTTTTTCGACATCATCAGGGAGGGATTTCTCAAGTAATTCGTCTAAACAGGGTATTAAAAGTTGTATTGAGACTTTCATAATGAAGAAACTCACTATTACGGCAGCAATGGGGTCAAGTACTCGCCAATTATCTCCCAAAAGAATAGCTCCGCCAATACCTATGGCAGTTCCGATAGAAGAAAGTGCATCACTGCGATGATGCCAGGCATTAGCCGTTACAGCCTGTGAGTTTAACTGTTTTCCTTTTATAACCGTGTATCTGTATAAAATTTCTTTAGCAATAATGGATAAGATAGCGGCTATCAATGCTAATATTCTAGGACTTTGTAAGGTTTCTCCTTTTATGAAAGAAATTATCTCGGAGGCGCCATTCCATAAAACACCGAACCCGGCTAATAGCAAAATACTACCGATAATGGCTGTTGCCATTGTTTCGTATTTTCCATGTCCGTAGTCATGTCCCTTATCGACAGGTTTGTTGGATATACGGACAAAAATGATTACAATAACATCTGTGATGAAGTCTGAAAGAGAATGGACTGCATCTGCTATCATGGCAGCACTGTGTCCCCAGATTCCGGCAATGAATTTGAAGACAACAAGCATAAAGTTGACCATACTGCCAATGATCGTAACTTTATAAATGCCTTTTTCCCTGATTTTATTGGCGATTTCGTCCGCTCCTTTTGGACTATTCATTTTGCAAATATAAAACATAAATTAATGTATTGTGTCTTTTATTCTGCATAATAGCATTGCGATATGCTTTTTTAGACGGATTATTAATATTAAATCCATTTATTTTGTTTACTTTGTATTCCAATAAAATGATGATCTTATGGCAAAGAAAAAAGAGAAAAAAGCCGGTAAACGGATGAAAAAAGGTGAATTGTCTGATAAATTGATGAACCTTTTCCGTGAGAAATCTACAGAAACGCTTAGTACCAAGCATATATTTTCAGAACTTCAGTTAACAACACATCCTTTAAAGATGCTCTGCATGGATATTTTGTCGGACATGTTGGAAGATGATTATCTTACCGAGGTTGATAAAGGAAAATATAAATTGAATGATCACGGAACAGTATTGGTAGGAACATTCCAACGTAAAAGTAATGGAAAGAATTCGTTTATTCCCGAAGGTGGAGGTGAACCTATTTTTGTTGCGGAGCGCAATTCGGCTCATGCAATGAATAATGATAAGGTAAAAATAGCCTTTTATGCAAAACGAAAAAAACGAGATGCAGAAGGAGAAGTTATAGAGATTCTTGAACGTGCTAATGATACAATGGTAGGCACTTTGGAGATAAGTAGGTCTTATGCTTTTCTTGTGACGGAGAACCGTACGCTTGCCAATGATATTTTTATCCCTAAAGATAAATTGAAGGGAGGTAAGAATGGAGACAAAGCTGTGGTGAAAATTATAGAGTGGCCTGATAAAGCAAAGAATCCTATCGGACAGGTTATTGATATTTTGGGTAAATCTGGAGATAATACAACAGAAATGCATGCTATCCTTGCAGAGTTTGGTTTACCTTATGTGTATCCGAAAGCTGTAGAAACGGCGGCAGATAAAGTTCCTGCTGAAATATCCGATGAAGAAATAGCCAGACGTGAGGATTTTCGTAAAGTAACCACCTTTACTATTGATCCGAAAGATGCGAAAGATTTTGATGATGCTCTTTCCATTCGTAAGCTGAAAGAGGGTTTATGGGAAGTAGGAGTTCATATTGCCGATGTTACACATTATGTAAAAGAAGGAGGTATCATAGATAAGGAAGCGGAGAAGCGTGCAACGTCAGTATATTTGGTGGACCGCACTATTCCTATGCTTCCGGAAAGACTTTGTAATTTCATTTGCTCTTTGCGCCCAAATGAAGAGAAACTGGCTTTTTCCGTCATTTTTGATATTACAGAAAAAGGTGAAGTTAGAGATTCTCGGGTAGTGCATACGGTTATTAAGAGCGATCGCCGTTTTACTTATGAGGAAGCCCAAGAGATTATCGAAACGAAAAAAGGTGATTTTAAGGACGAAGTACTGATGCTTGATACCATAGCAAAGGCTTTGCGTGACAAGCGCTTTGTGGCCGGTGCTATTAACTTTGACCGTTATGAAGTAAAGTTTGAAATAGATGAAAAAGGAAAGCCGGTCAGTGTTTATTTTAAAGTATCGAAAGATGCAAATAAGTTAGTGGAAGAATTTATGTTGCTTGCCAACCGTACGGTTGCCGAGAGAATAGGAAAGGTAGGCAAAGGGAAGAAAGCAAAAGTGCTTCCATATCGTATTCATGACTTACCGGATCCGGAAAAATTGGATAATTTGGCGCAGTTTATAGCTCGTTTTGGTTATAAGCTCCGTACAAGTGGCACAAAAACGGATGTATCCAAATCAATTAATCATTTGCTGGATGATATTCAGGGAAAGAAAGAAGAAAACTTAATAGAAACCGTTTCTATCCGTGCGATGCAGAAAGCAAGGTATTCAGTTCACAATATTGGACATTATGGTTTGGCGTTTGATTATTATACCCATTTTACTTCACCGATCCGTCGTTTTCCTGATATGATGGTACATCGTTTGGTAACTCGTTATTTAAGCGGTGGCAGGACTGCTTCCGAAACGAAATATGAAGATTTATGTGTGCATAGTTCCAGCATGGAACAAATTGCTGCAAATGCAGAACGTGCATCTATTAAATATAAACAGGTAGAATTCATGAGTGAACGCCTTGGACAGACGTATGATGGTGTTATTTCCGGAGTTACCGAATGGGGATTATATGTAGAGTTGAACGAAAATAAATGTGAAGGCATGATTCCGATTCGTGATTTAGATGATGATTATTATGAATTTGACGAGAAGAATTATTGCCTTCGTGGGCGTCGTAAGAATAGGACGTATAGCCTTGGAGATGTAATTACTATTAAAGTAGCACGTGCTAATATAGAGAAAAAGCAACTGGACTTTGCTTTGGTTGAATAGACTAAAGTTGCATATTCTATCCTCATTTTTTAAACATTTTATCCACAAGATTGTTTATTCGGATAAATGCGACATTTATCCAAATAAATTAATTAATATGAAAAAGGATGAGAGTGTGGAGTCTGTTCCCTTTGTGGATTTAGATAAATACATGGGTGTGTGGTATGAAATTGGGAGATATCCTTGTTGGTTTGAAAAAGGAGCTTCTCATGTTAAAGTTGAGTATACGTTACGCGACAATTATGTTGAAGTTATCAATCGATGTATCAAAAAAGGGAAAGAATCTTATGTTACCGGTAAAGCGTATGTGATGCCGGATTCGGGGAATGCAAAGTTAAAAGTCAGGTTTAAATGGCCATTCCAAGGAGATTATTGGATAATAGATTTAGATGAGGATTATTCATGGGCTGCTGTATCTAATCCGAAGAAGACCAGACTTTGGATTTTATATCGAGAGCCTAATGTTACAAATGAATTGTTACGTTTAATTGCAAAACGTGTGATACAAAAAGGGTTTAATTCTGCAAAGATTATATGGACAGAACAATAATTTTGAATTAATATTATGAAAACAATTGCTTTAGAAGATAAAGCGGACATAGAAGCTATTATTTCCCGTTGTGATATTTGTTATGTAGGCATGGTTGATAAGGAAGGTTTTCCGTATGTGATACCTATGAACTTTGGATATAAAGATAATACCCTTTATTTGCATTCTGCTCCAACAGGTCATATCATTGATATACTGGATAGTAACAATCATGTTTGTATTACTTTTAGTATAGATCATGAATTAGTTTTTCAACATCCTAAAGTGGCGTGCAGTTATCGAATGAAGGCAAAAAGTGTAATTTGTAGAGGGAAAGTAGAGTTTGTAGAAGAGCTGGACGAGAAACGTAACATATTGGATATTATTATGTTGCATTACTCAGGAAGAATGTTTGAATATGGAGATCCGGCAGTTCGGAACGTGAAAATATGGAAAGTTTGCATTGAAGAAATCTCTGCAAAGGAATACGGAGCTCCACATTAATAAGATGTGGTATATTAAGTTATTTTATTCGTCTATTTAATTGGTTATTGGCTTTTGACGGTTTAGATTTGCCTACACGCTTGCCTGTAGGCTTTTTTTTATCTAATTTCTTACCATTTATTGAGGCAAAAGGATTTTTATCGTTTCTATTATTCATAATGCTTTTTGTATTTTTGATTTATTGATGGCAAATGTAGCTATTTTCCCATAAAAAAGAGCTCTAAATATTGAAATGCCAGACTTATTTCCTAACTTTGCATTTTCTAGTGCATCGTATAATTTATTGACATGAGTCCACTAAATTTTACTCATATTCTGACACAGGCAGTCGATGAGCTTTCGGAGAGCGAATCTTATAAAGGGCTGTTTCACCAACATCGTGACGGAGAACCACTTCCTTCCGCTAAAGTTCTGTATGAAATAATAGAACTGTCGCGCGCTATTTTATTTCCGGGATATTATGGTAATTCTACAGTAAATAGCCGAACGATCAACTATCATATCGGAGTAAATATTGAGACTTTGTTCGGATTGCTTTCCGAACAGATTCTAGCCGGACTTTGTTTTGGTAAAGGAGATCAGTGTGAAGAATGCATTAGTTCGATGCGTGAAAAAGCTGCTATATTGGCTGCCGAGTTTATCAGTAAACTACCGCAGATGCGCCGTATACTTGCTACAGATGTAGAAGCGGCTTATAATGGTGATCCTGCTGCCATCAGTTTTGGAGAAGTTATCTTTTGTTATCCTGCTATTAAAGCTATTAGTAATTATCGTATTGCCCATGAACTGCTTGAGCTAGGAGTACCTCTTATTCCTCGTATCATTACTGAAATGGCGCACTCAGAAACAGGTATAGACATTCATCCGGCAGCAAAGATAGGAACACATTTTACAATAGATCACGGTACCGGTGTGGTAATCGGGGCGACGAGTATTATTGGAAATAACGTGAAACTTTACCAAGGTGTTACATTAGGTGCTAAGAGTTTTCCATTGGATGAAAATGGCAAACCGATTAAAGGAATACCCCGTCATCCTATTTTGGAGGATAATGTTATTATCTATTCTAATGCTACAATTTTAGGTAGAATTACAATTGGTAAGAATGCTACGGTGGGAGGTAACATTTGGGTGACGGAGAATGTAGCACCCGGGGTGCGTATAGTACAGACAAAAGCAAAAAAATAATTATCAAATAAGAAATAAACGTGGAGAACGAAAAATTTGAGCTCATAGCTAAGACCTTTCAAGGGCTTGAAACAATTCTGGCAGAAGAGTTAACTAATCTTGGTGCTGATAATATACAGATAGGTAGGCGGATGGTTTCATTTACGGGTGATAAGGAAATGATGTATAAAGCAAATTTTTGTCTTCGTACAGCCATTCGTATTTTAAAGCCTATTAAACAGTTTAAGGCGAAAGATCCGGATGAAGTCTATGAGGCGATTAAAGCAATTTGTTGGGAAGATTATTTGAATGTAGATAAGTCGTTTGCGGTTGATTCGGTTGTGTTTTCCGATGAATTCCGGCATTCTAAGTTTGTAGCTTATAAAGTAAAAGATGCTATCGTAGATTATTTTCGTGAGAAAACAGGAAAACGTCCTTCTGTCCGTATTAATAAACCGGATGTTCTGCTGAATATTCATATTGCACAAGATAAATGTACACTTTCTTTGGATAGTTCGGGGGAATCGTTACATCGTAGAGGCTATCGGCAAGAAGCAGTTGAGGCTCCCTTGAATGAAGTACTTGCTGCCGGAATGATTTTAATGACGGGTTGGCGTGGAGAATGTGATTTGATTGATCCTATGTGTGGTTCGGGGACGATTCCGATAGAAGCTGCTTTGATAGCGCGTAATATTGCGCCGGGTGTATTCCGAAAAGAATTTGCTTTTGAGAAATGGAATGATTTCGACCAGGACTTATTTGATAATGTATATAATGATGATTCGCAAGAGCGGGAGTTTACTCATAAAATTTATGGGTATGATAATAATCCGAGAGCTAATGAGATTGCCCTTCATAATATGAAAGCTGCAGGAGTAAGTAAAGATATAGTGTTGGCATTACAACCGTTCCAGCAATTTCAGCAGCCCAAAGAAAAAGCAATACTTATAACCAATCCTCCTTATGGAGAACGTATTTCTACAAATGATCTGTTGGGATTATATCAAATGATAGGTGAACGGTTAAAACATGCGTTTCAAGGAAATGATGCTTGGATTTTAAGTTATCGTGAAGAGTGTTTTGATCAGATTGGTTTGAAACCTTCTCAAAAGATTCCTTTGTTTAATGGTGCTTTGGAGTGTGAGTTTCGTAAATATCAGATATTTGATGGTAAATACAAAGAGTTTAGGAAAGAAGAAGTAGAGAATAAAAAAAGATGGAGAAACTAAGAAAAATATCTGCTTTGCTATTAGTAGGGTTGATTTCAGTGACAGTTATGGCACAGGAAAAGAAAATGCTTACTTTGGAAGATGTGATTCCCGGCGGGGAGACTTATCACCAATTCAGGCCTGAGAATATTTATGGTTTACAATGGTGGGGAGATATCTGTGTCAAACCTGATATGGAAGATATAAAAACAATTGATCCCCGTACCGGAAAGGAAAATGTAATTGCGACTTTAGAAGAAGTAAATAAGGCAATCACAGATGGAGAAAAACCTTACAGACTATCACATCCGTTGAAGCCATTGCAACATTTTATGAATGTTACATTTCCATGGATGGATAAGCAAATAATGGTATTTCGTCAGAGTAATTACATCATTTATTATGATTTCGGACAGAAAAAGATAATTAATCTTTTCTATCTTGATTCTAAAGCTATGAATCTGGATTTCTGCCCGGAGAATGGTTATGCAGCTTATACTGTGGGAAATAACCTGTTCATAAATAATAAAGGAGATGATGATGAGATTATAAATCCTGTATTAACTGACGATAGTGCTGACGAACAGGGAATTGTTTATGGACAGGCGGTTCACCGTAATGAATTTGGGATAACGAAAGGTACGTTTTGGAGTCCTAAAGGTACTTATTTAGCTTTCTATCGTATGGACCAAAGCATGGTATCCGATTATCCATTGGTCGATATTTCCCAACGTGTCGCCTTATTGGATAATATCAAATATCCGATGGCAGGAATGATTAGCCATAAGGTTACCATAGGAGTATATAATATAGCTACCGGTAAAACGGTTTATTTGCGGGCGGGTGATCCTACCGATCGTTATTTTACAAATATAGCATGGAGCCCGGATGAGAGTAAAATTTATGTGATAGAGTTGAATCGCGATCAGAATCATTCTCAGTTGGTTCGTTACGATGCGGGAAGCGGTGAACGGGAAACCGTGCTTTTGGAGGAAACGCATCCTAAATATGTAGAACCAATGTATCCGATTCTTTTTGTAAAAGGTAATGATAAGCAGTTTATCTATCAAAGCCAGCGAAATGGTTTTAATCATTTGTATTTGTATGATACGGATGGAAAGTTAGTTAAACAGTTGACTTCTGGTAATTGGTTGGTACAGAATATTCTTGGTTTTGATAAAGACGGAAAGAATTTATTCTTTATGTCTACGGAAAAGAGCCCTATGGAGAGCCATCTTTATAAGGTGAATTTGAAATCAGGTAAACGTACATTGATAACCTCACAAGCGGGAATGCACGATGTTCTTGTTAGTGCTTCCGGAGCGTATGCTATTGATAAGTATTCTTCGGCAAACATTCCTCGTGTTATTGATATTGTGGATACGAATAAAGGGAAAGTAATGCAAAATCTTTTGACTGCGAAAAATCCTTTTGAAGAATATGCTATGCCAATAATTGAAACAGGCACTATTAAGGCGGCAGATGGGGTGACGGATCTTTATTATCGTCTGATTAAACCGTCGGATTTTGACTCTAATAAAAAATATCCGGCTATTATTTATGTTTATGGAGGGCCTCATGCACAAATGATTCATAATAACTTTAATTGGGATGCGCGTGGATGGGACATTTATATGGCGCAGAAAGGCTATATCATGTTTACATTGGATAATAGAGGTAGTGAAAACCGTGGATTGGATTTTGAAAATGTCACTTTCCGTCATTTGGGAGTTGAAGAAGGCAAAGATCAAGTGAAAGGAGCAGAGTTTCTAAAATCTCTTTCGTATGTGGACGGAGACCGTATCGGAGTACATGGTTGGAGTTTTGGCGGACACATGACAACATCTTTATTGTTGCGTTATCCGGAGTTGTTTAAAGTGGGTGTAGCCGGCGGACCTGTCATAGATTGGAAATATTATGAAATAATGTATGGTGAGCGCTATATGGATACTCCTCAGGCAAATCCGGAAGGATATGAAGAATGTAACTTGAATAATCTGGCTAAGAATTTGAAGGGACATTTGTTGATTATTCATGATGACAATGATCATACTTGTGTATTGCAGCATACTTTATCATTTATGAAAGCTTGTATTGAGGCGCGCACTTATCCTGATTTGTTTATTTATCCCGGACACGATCATAATGTGAAAGGACGTGACCGTGTTCATTTGCACGAGAAGATTACCCGATATTTTGAGGATTATTTAAAGTAAAATCAAAAACAGATATATACATGAAATTATTGTTGTTAGGTTCCGGCGGACGAGAACATGCTTTGGCTTGGAAAATAGCCCAGAGTCCTAAAATAGAGAAATTATATATTGCTCCGGGAAATGCCGGTACAAATGATATAGGGGAAAATGTTACTATAAAAGCAGATGATTTTGCTGCAATTAAAGCGTTTGTCATTGCCAATGGGATAGATATGGTTGTAGTAGGACCTGAAGATCCGTTGGTAAAAGGAATTTATGATTATTTCAAGGAAGATGGAACATTGAGGAATGTTCCTGTGATAGGTCCTTCCCGGAAAGGAGCAACTTTGGAAGGAAGCAAAGAATTTGCAAAAGGGTTTATGCAACGGCATTGTATTCCGACTGCAGGTTATAAAAGTATAACCGCTGATAATCTGGAAGAAGGAATTGCATTTCTGGAAACTCTGCAAGCGCCTTATGTCTTAAAGGCCGATGGGTTATGCGCCGGTAAAGGTGTATTAATTCTTGCTACATTGGATGAGGCAAAAAAAGAATTGCGGGAGATGCTTGGAGGAATGTTCGGCAGTGCTTCGGCAACAGTGGTTATTGAAGAGTTCTTGAGCGGTATAGAATGTTCTGTATTCGTACTTACAGATGGTAAAAATTATAAGATTCTTCCGGAGGCAAAAGATTATAAACGAATTGGCGAAGGAGATAAAGGTCTGAATACGGGTGGTATGGGTAGTGTATCTCCTGTTCCGTTTGCAGATAAAGCATGGATGAAAAAAGTAGAGGATCGTATTATCCGACCTACGGTGGAAGGCCTTGCCGAAGAGGAAATCGATTATAAAGGTTTTATTTTCTTTGGGCTTATTAATGTAAAGGGTGAGCCGATGGTTATTGAGTATAATGTACGTATGGGCGATCCGGAAACAGAATCGGTCATGCTGCGTATCAAAAGTGATTTGGTAGAACTTTTTGAAGGAGTTGCTTCCGGTAATTTGGACGAAAAGGTATTGGAAACAGATCCTCGTTCCGCTGTTTGTGTGATGTTAGTATCCGGTGGATATCCGGAAGCCTATGAAAAAGGTTTTCCTATCAAAGGGTTAGATAAGGTAAAAGACAGTATTGTTTTCCATGCGGGAACTACTTTGAAAGATGGTCAGGTTGTTACAAACGGGGGGCGTGTTATTGCTGTCAGTTCTTATGGCAGGAATAAAGAGGAAGCTCTAGCACAGAGTTTTGAGGGAGCTAAACAGATTGATTTTAATAAAAAATACTTTCGTAGTGATATAGGATTCGATTTATAATGGCAAAAAGAAGATTTCAATATGAAGTGGCAACGGGTAAGTTAACATTACCCGTTACTATTTTATTGTCCACTGTTTTGTGGATTGTTTTTTCTTTTTTTAAGCCAATCCCTACACTTAATAGTTCTTATCCGTTCTGGCAGATGTTGTTGGAATGGGTTCCGGGAAATGTATCGGGTAATATTTTCTGTTTCTTGTGCTATGGGGTTATCGCCTATTTGCTGATAGAATTTAATAATGCTTATTCGATTATTCGAATGAGAACTTCTCTGCAAACTTCCGTCTATTTGCTGATGATATTGGCTTTCCCGTTCTTGCACAGGTTGAATATCGGCTGTCTTGTTTCTTTGTGTACGATTATATCTTTGTATCTTTTGTTCAGATGCTATCAAAAACAGCAACCGGTAGGATATTTCTTTCATTCCATGCTGTTTATGGGAATTGCAAGTTTACTGTTTCCTAAAATTCTATTGCTTGTTCCTGTGTTTTTAATAGGAATATATAATTTCAAAGCATTGACCATGCGTACTTTTTTTGCAGGAATGATGGGGTTGACATTACCCTATTGGTTTCTGTTCGGACATGCATTCTATCATGGTAAAATGGATTTATTTTATATTCCGTTTAAAGAGTTGGTTTGTTTTCAACCTCTTTTTAGCTTGAATTTGGGAATACCTTTTTATATATCTGCCGGTTTTACGTTTTTCTTGTTATTGGTTAGCAGTATCCATTATTGGATTACCAGCTATGAAGATAAGATACGGATTCGTGCTTACCTGAATTTCTTGATAATATTTAGTTTTTCAACTATTATATTTGGAGTATTACAGGTACAATATGCAGAGATTTTGTTGCAGGTTTTACTGCCTGTTGTTGCTTTGTTGATGGGGCATTTGTTTGCATTGAGTCATACAAAGGTCTCAAACCTGTTTTTTATTTTCTCTATTCTATTATTGGTCATTATAATGTGTTATAACTTATGGACGCTTTAGTACAGTTTCTCATAGATTGGGGCTATTTAGGGATGTTTTTCTCGGCTCTGTTGGCAGGGAGTGTCGTCCCTTTTAGTTCGGAGGCGGTATTGGCTGCACTTGTTCTGCCCGGCACTGGGTTAAATCCTGTATTGTGTATTGTATTTGCGTCTTTAGGTAATCTACTGGGAAGCCTTACCTGTTATTGGATGGGACATCTTGGAAAGATGGAATGGTTGGAGAAATATTTTCATATGAAACCAGAGAAAATAAACCGTATGCGTGTTTATTTAAGCGGACGGGGCAGTTGGATGGCTTTTTTTGCTTTTCTCCCCATTATTGGTAGTGTTATAGCCGTTGCATTGGGCTTTCTTCGTAGTAATATTATTTATGTATCTCTCTACATGTTGGCCGGTAAAGTGTTGCGTTATGTATTAGTAGTAATGGCAGCAGAAGGTATTTTTTCTTTCTTTAGTTAAAAGAAGATGAAAAGGGAAATAGAAATAACATCAGACGGTAGCCGTACACTTTATGTGCCCGGATTAGATGAACATTACCATTCAATAAAAGGTGCATTGGCAGAATCTCGTCATATCTTTATTGATATGGGGCTAAATCATCATTCTTCTTCGCAACTGCATATCCTTGAAATAGGTTTTGGCACTGGTTTAAATGCATTCCTTACGTTGTTGGCTGCAGAAGAAATGGTAAAGAAAGTTCATTATACCGGGATTGAATTATATCCGTTGGAAATGGATGTGCTTCGGGAACTTGCCTATCCGGATACCATTAATATAGAACGTTCGGAAGATTATTATCGTTTACATCAGGCTGAATGGGATAAAGATGAAACCATAACTCCTGCTTTTACGTTACATAAGATAAAGGGAGATTTCACGAAATATGAATTTCCGAAAGAATTTTTTGATATTATCTATTTTGATGCTTTTGCACCGGAGAAACAACCGGAAATGTGGTCGCAATGTTTATTTGATGCATTATATAGGAGTTTGAATATAGGAGGTATACTGACTACTTATTGTGCCAAAGGAGTTGTAAGAAGAATGCTCCAGTCTTCGGGATTTGAGGTAGAACGTTTACCGGGACCTCCGGGGGGTAAAAGAGAAATTTTGAGAGGAATAAAAAGAAAATGAAACAGGCTGTTTATTTAATTATATGGATGGGGATGCTTTTAGTAGGAAGCAGTTGTTCCCATAAAGCGGAAAAGGATATGCCGATGCGTACAATCAGTGTGACGGTAGAGCCGTTACGCTATTTTACGGAAGTAATAGCCGGAGATAAGTTTAAGGTGGTGAGTATGGTTCCGAAAGGTTCCAGTCCGGAAACTTATGACCCTACGCCACAGCAACTTGTTTCGCTTGGTGGGAGTGACGCTTATTTGCGTATCGGATATATCGGTTTTGAGCAGATATGGATGGATAAATTAGCGGCGAATGCTCCGGATATGCTAATCTTCGATATGTCTGAAAGTGTGGATTTGATTCGTGAAGAGGAGCCGGATCATGGAGATCATCGTCATGAAGGTGGAGTTGAACCTCACATTTGGAATTCCACACAGAATGCACATATCATTGCCGATAATATTTATAAGGCACTATGTGAACTTGATACGGTCAATATTTCTTATTATGCTCATCGTCGGGATAGTTTGCATGATCTGATTAATCAAACGGATACGCAGATAAGAGATTTGCTGACTGATGCCGACCGTTCGTTCATGATTTACCATCCGGCATTATCTTATTTTGCCCGCGATTATGGTTTGCATCAAATATCGATTGAGAAAGGTGGGAAAGAGCCTTCTCCCGCTCATTTAAAAGAATTGATAGATACCTGTAAAGCTGAAAATGTACACGTTATTTTTGTACAACCGGAGTTTGACCGCCGCAATGCAGAGATTATAGCAGAGCAAACAAATACAAGAATAGTACCGATCAATCCGTTGTCTTATAACTGGGTAGAGGAAATGTTGGTTGTGGCGCGTACACTGAATAATCCGGAATAGTCGAGGCAGTATAAATGAAGTGATATGGAAAAACAACCTTTAATAGAAATATGTAATCTTTCGGCTGCTTATGATGGACGTACGGTTCTTCATGATGTGAATTTAACCATTTACGAACATGATTTCTTAGGAATTATCGGTCCTAACGGTGGGGGAAAGACTACTCTGGTAAAAGTTATCCTTGGTTTGAAGAAAGCGTCGGGCGGTCAGGTTTCTTTTTTTCAGAATGGGAAACAGGTAGAACATATCACGATGGGCTATCTTCCTCAATACAGCTCCATAGATAAAAAATTTCCTATCTCCGTACAAGAAGTTATTTTGTCCGGATTAAGTAGCCAAAAGCCACTTATCAGTCGTTTCAGCAGTAGTCAGCGTGCACAGGTGGGGGAGGTTATTAACCGTATGGGGTTGCAAGGGCTTGAGAAGCGTCCTATCGGAGCTTTGAGTGGCGGGCAATTACAGCGGGCTTTACTTGGTCGTGCTATTGTTTCCAATCCGGATATTTTGATTCTTGATGAGCCGAGCACTTATATTGATAAACGTTTCGAGGCAAAACTTTATGAATTGCTGGAAGAGATAAACCATGAGTGTGCCATTATCTTGGTGAGCCATGATATTGGTACGGTACTTCAAAATGTAAAGTCCATTGCCTGTGTCAATGAAACGTTGCATTATCATCCGGATACGGAAGTTTCTGCAGATTGGTTGGAAAAGAATTTTAATTGTCCGATTGAATTGCTGGGGCACGGACAATTACCGCATCGGGTACTGTGCGAACATCATCATCACGAATAAAAGAATGATTTTAAAAGTTCTGTATGAAGTCTTCCAGTGAAGCATCTTCATCCATATTCATTTTATCATGTTTCATTCGGTTTCTCCGTTTCTTGAGAGCCATCTTGCTGGTATCCAGTAGACAGATTATATTGGATATCGGAATACCCATCTTCATAAAGCAGCAAAGGTTTATATCAGCTTCTGTAAGAGCAGGAAACTGTTGATGTAACCGGTCGGCAAAATTATTATAGCAAATATTTACGGTTTCTATCAGATTTTCAAGGTCTTGATCAGATAAAATAACGGCTGAACTTATTTTATCTTTTTGGTTCATATCATTTAATGCTTCTATTTTTCGTATAATTTCACTTGTGCGCAGAATTTCTTTTCGCATTTGTTGTTCATTAGATGAATACAGCTTCAAAACCTCTTCTTTTTGAGAAAGTTCCTTTGCCAGTTCCAATTCTTTTAGAGTTATTTCTTCCCTTGTTTCTTGTAATGCAATGTTTTTTTCTTGCAGTTGCAGACGCATTTGTTTTAAGAAGTCATCTTTCGAATGGATAATCTCTTCTTTTATTCTTTTGTCTTTATTATAATAATAATATAGAATACCTCCGACAATTAGAACTATTATGCAAATGCATAATATCCATATATAAAGATGTTGTTGCTTTATTTTAAGCCGGCTGTTTTCATTCTTTACGGTTGAGTAGTCATATTTCTTTTGCAGTTCCATCATCTCTGTGGCTATATTCGTTTCATAAATAGAATCTAGAAAAGTGTTATATTTCTTCCAATGATTCATGGCTTCCTGATAATTACCCACTTTTTCTTCATATTCTGCCCATATTTGATGATGTCCGGCTTTCTCATTTAAAGTATTATAACGTGTGTCTTTGGCAAAGTAATATCTTGCGGAATCGTATTGCTGAAGATCCATAAAAATATCGCCTTTAGTGATCCAGCTGGGATAAAAATCCAAAAAATCTTTACTCTTATTTAGTTCCAGACTCTTATTGATATATTGCAATGCTTTCTGTGGTTGTTTCTCCATTTGGAAGATAACGCTTAAACGTTGCAATAGTCTGACTTCACAATCTTTATCTTTTATTTTTCTCGCCAAGTCCAATGCTTGTAAAGTCGTAACCTCTGCCTGTTTGTAATCTTGTTTTCTAACGTAGTTCCAACTTATATTTTCCAATATAAGTATTATAGAACTCATATCATGTATCGTTTTTGCATAGTACATTGATTTATCTAACTTTATTAAACTCTCATCGAATAATTCTTGTTTAAGTAACAAGTATCCCCAATGAGAATAAAGTAATTTTAGAAAGATATAATTATCAGTATATTGAGAGGCTCTATCAGCTTTTTGAAAGTACCTTAATGCTTTTTCTGGTTTATTCATATCCCAATAAACTTGAGCGGCATAAAAATAAGTCCATGCTTTATGTATAGAGTCTGCGTTGGTACTATAATATTTTTCTGCTATCTGAATTAATGAATCTGTTTTGACAGGAATATAGTTTTTATATTGGGCTTGTGTGAATAAGAGTGCATATAATGCCTGAGTTTCTCCTTCCAGTATTTCAGGATATGATATATTCTTTAATAAACTTAGAGCACTGTCCGGCTTTTCATGCATTATAGCTTCTGCTTTCTGTAAAAGAATATAATCTTTTGATTGGTTGCTTTGTTTCGGTATGAAAAAGATTACTGCGAATATAACAGTTATGATGAGAATAGAGAAGAAGATGTTTTTCATTAGTGCTTGTTTTGTTTCAACAAAAGTAAAATGTTTTTTTTGAATAGCCAAAATATGATGATACTAAGTTTGGATTTCTTGTGTTTTGATTCTCTTTTTAATTGTGTTCAAACGTTTGGTCGGTAAGTGTCTACCCTCTAATTTTAAATATGTCTGATAATTAGATATTTATGTGCTACTATAATGCTTAAAATGTCTACCCTGTGTCACCCCTATTTCCTTGCTTATAACTTATGTCATTGCTATCTTTGTGTTAAACGATCAAGAAAAACAGTATTAATTAAAATGATGATAAATATGAAAAAAGCATTTTTATTAATGATTGCTATTCAATTAGGGCTTGTTAGCATTGAGGCTTCTGATGTTAAAATTGAATTAAAAAGTAATGGAAAATCACGACCTAGCCAGTTTGAACTTCCTATTCCCGTTCATGCAGATATTTATAATTCTGTATTAGGTATCTATTTTGAGAAAGCAAAGCAAGTATTTGTGTTGGTTTCCGGTCCGGACGGTGTTGTTTATCAACGTGAAGTTACTTCTGAAACAGAAAAGTCTATTTATGTAGATCTAGCCCAATATCAGGAAGGTGAATATACTATTTATTTTCAAGATGCGGAAGGGAATGAGGTATCAGGAGATTTCTTAAATGAGAAAGAGTGAATTTAACCATATTATCAATTTAAATTTTTATGATTATGAAACACATTATTTTTAAATCTGCAGTAGCTGTATTAGTTTCTGCTGTTACGTTTATTTCATGTAATAATGAAGATAAGTTTGTTAGTGATGTCTCTAATCAAAATGCGGAAGTAGAAATATTGATTAAAGAATTACAAAATTTAAATGAAGAGACATTGGCTGAATATGGTAAGACAATTGATTTTACAACTCGTGCTACTATCCCTATTAATAAAGATACTCCTGAATTAGAACAGGCTAAAATGAAGTGGTGGAAACGTTTATTATCAGTAATAGCAGCTGATGCGGTTGGAGCTGCTTGTGGAAATCATTTTGCCGGTCCGGCTGGGGGCGTTATTGTGGGAGCTGGAGCTTCGCTTCTTATGTATTGGGCAACAGGATGCGGCAGTGCTATTAATAATCAGGGTATAGGAAATGATTTCTCTCAAGATGATTTATCGGCATACACAATTGTTATGGATAGTATTTTTTATAATATGAATAATGATATTACAGATTTTGATAAAATTGGTGACTGCCATAATACAATTGTTCTTGAGATATTAAAGAATCAGGATTATTATGTAAATGCGGATGGTTCATTGAATGAGGATATTCTGATACAAAAAATAAAATCTACGGCTCAAACAATGGGATATAATACTACTTCTATTAATACTGCTCGCATAAAAAATGAATTGAATAGGATTTCTGATGCAAGAGCTGCTTGTGTTGATTCAACTTTTGAAGTTCAAATTGAAAGTTATGCAACTTTATTGCCTGATAAGAAGAACGAGATTTCTATATTGAAAGATTATATAAATACGGCTGCTTCACTTCCTAATGTAGAAGCTGTAAAAAAGTATTCTGCTGCTTTTGAGAATAAGCTTTATTATTCACAAGTAACAGGATTGGATAAGAAGATGATATTTGCAGCAGAATCTGTAGCGAAAAACAGTGCTGTGGGATGGACTGTTGCTTCTACTTATAAACCATAAATAATAAGAGTATGAGGTTACAATCTTTATTTATCGTAGGAATATTAATGATTTCTACTATATCCGTCAAAGCCCAGAAGGGCTTTGACGTGCCTCATAACCTCTTTAGTATAAAAGGAGGTTATGCCCTTACCGGATTTGGAAAAACAAATTTTTCTCCGTGGGGAAAAGATTATAAAAGTAAATTGAAAGGCGGTCCTACTTTTGATGCTAATTATTCACATCTATGGGTAGGAGAGAGTAAACAAGGTGGCATGGGTATAGGACTTTTATATTCCATAGTTAATACTTCTGCAAATTATTCATTGAATAATTTGCCCGTCGCGGTAGAAGACAAAATTGTTTTGCATTACATCGCTCCACAATATGTGGTGGTGCGCAAGCTGGGAAATAGGCTTTTATCCGGTATGAGTTATGGGGTTGGCTATATGTACTATCATAATAATGGTGAGAAAGACGGTAAATCATGTGTTACAAATAGCAGCGGACTTGGTTTTAATGTGGATTTTAATTTGAACTATTATGTAACACCTTGTTTTAGTGTAGGTGTTGATGTAGATGTAACATGCGGAGTTTTTAATAAGTTACATCGTACCTTTGAGGGGACTAAGAAATCTATTGATTTAAATGATGATTATAAATTTAATCCTTCTCGTGCGGATTTTATGTTAGGTCTTCATTATTATTTTTAATAGGTAAAAAGTTATGTTAGTTATGTGAAAATGGCCAGGTAGCATAATGTAACATAACTTTTTCCATTTTATTTATCAATCTGTATGAGAAAACTTTATCTTTGTAGCTCGACAAGATTATTAATATTTATATGAAAAGGTCTACGATATTCTTTTTTATAGGAATTGCAATATTGCTTATTTTCAATGTTATTTATGCTTTGCTTTATGAATATTTAAATTCATTTTTTCTTCTTATTGGCACATTTAGTGCAACATGCTGTTGGGTATATGCTTATAAAATAGGAGAAAAGAAATAGGATATTTAATCTTTTAGTGATTGAAATATAGAAGTTAGTACATTTTTTTAATGTTTAGTCGATAGAAACTGATTAATAATGAAGCAATTATGAATAAGAAGATTTTCTACTGCCTGCATTATATCTGCCTATTCTTCTTTTTGGCAATCACTTTGTATGCTTTTGTAAGATCCCTGTCGGGTGAAAATATGTGGGGCGGTATTCTATGGGGGATCGGAGTGGGGTTAACTCTTTTTATTGCCTTTTGCAGTTATAAAAGTAAAACTGCTCCGAGATTGATTACTAGCCGGAGGCGTTACATACAACTTTTTAATATCTTTATATTTGCGGCTTTGGCGGTTGTGGTGCAAGATGTTTGTGTGAAGCTAATCGTAATTAATTGCATATTCTCTGCTATTATTTATTTGTTTGAGACAGGTGGTTTTAACATACGGTCGGTTGTCGGCAAACGATAGGAGTTTGTGAACAAAGAACCGTATCTTTGTCTCTAAACGTCCTGATGTTTTTTTCAATCAACCTGATGATTTTAAAAAACATCAAGATCATTTCAAAATTGCCTAAGGGAGCATTGCCTAACACACAAGGGGGCGTTGCCCTACGCTCAAGGGAGCGATAGCTTACATCTACTGGAGCGTAAGGCATCGCTCCCTTAGGCGTTTTAGCTCGTTTATTCTGCTAATTCGGCTGTTTCAACTTTTACTTTGACTTGCCTTCACCTTATCACGATTCACTCCTTAATCGTTGAGTAGTAGCTTGTTGCGGTGAAGGCACTTTTTTTAGTAGAGAGTAGAGAAAGCCGATGGTTTACGAATGACACGGATGGAGCCGATGAAGACGGATTTCTTTTTTATTAATCCGTTATAATCAGCCTAATCAGCGTTATCCGTGAACCAAGTTCTCTAAATCTCTTGATTAAGTTCTCAACTCTCAATTTTCAACTTTAAAAAAATGTACCTTCACTATACTGCGCTATATATCAGATATATAAAACAAATCGTGATAAGGTGAAGGCATAAGTATATAAAACTAAAATACATACAAATATGTAATTTCTGTCCAACTTATCAAATTACTGCACCCGAAAATCATCCATTCTTTATTCACTTTCTCACACACAGGCTTATAAAAAATGAACACGCAGTCAAGATCATGCCAACCCCTACTACTCCGTGCCAACCAAACAAGTGCCAAAAGCTTCCTGCCAAAAACGTGCCGAATGAACCTCCGACGAAATATGTAGTCATGAAAATAGTATTAATGCGATTGGAAGCGGCCGGACAAAGTTCAAAGATAGTAGTTTGATTGCTCAACTGAATGCATTGCATCCCTATGTCAATAATAACAATACCTACAACGATGCCCCAATATGAATCTTCTGCTAAATAAAACAGTAACCATGCCATAAAGATAAGTGCACACCCTATAAAATTAAACTTTCGTATGCCTACACGTTTTACATACTTCCCAACGAAAGAAGCGGTAATAGCACCTGCTATACCGCACAATCCAAGCATACCGACAACATTGCTTCCGGCATAAAAAGGTGCTTGTTCCATTTTAAATGCCAGACAAGACCATAAAGCCAAAAACGATCCGAACGCAAATGCCGCTCTGATTGAGGATACGCGCAACATCGGATAATCCCTGACCAATTGCAACAAAGATTTCATAAGTTGGCTGTATTTCCCTTTAAATGTAGGCTGGATATCAGGTAGTACGCGAATGATCACCAAACAGGAAACCAGCATTAGTCCCGCAGCAATGAAGTACATGGAACGCCATCCCCAATATTCACCGACAACTCCGCTCACCACCCGCGAAGCAAGAATTCCGGTCAGCAATCCCGACACAACAATCCCGACATTGCGTCCTTTCATGTCGGGTGTAGAGAATTGAGCTGCAATGGGAATAAAAATTTGCGGTATTACAGAACATATCCCCGTCAGCAACGAAGCAGCCAATACAATATATATCCCGGAAGCTACGGCAATTGTCAACAGAGAAAAAACAAGTATGGTAAAGTTGATTAGAATAATCTTTTTCCGTTGATAGAGATCACCAAGAGGTATAATAAATAATAACCCGGCGGCATACCCTATTTGTGTCATCATCGGGATAAGATTCGCTTTAAATTCCGATACCTGCAAATCACGGCTTATCACATTCAGCAATGGTTGGTTATAATAAAGATTGGCAACCGATATGCCTGCTATTATGGCAAGCGTCCAAAGAACAGAAGAAGGTAAGCCTGCGTTTTCTTTTAAAATATATTTCATCATCCGATTTAAAATAGCGATTTAAACTGCAAAGATAGAGAATTTTAGATAGCAAAAAATTGTTTTATAACGTAGTTAAAAGGTAATAAATCAATAATAACACAAAATTGAACAAATTTATCATCTAATTGGAACATTTTTAGGATGCAATCTAGTTTTCTTTTACTATTTTTGCATTGTGTACGTAAACGAACAATCAATTAAATACAAAAAGGTATGAAAACAAACTATGAAATTCGCTATGCTGCGCATCCGGAAGATGCAAAAAGCTATGACACTAAAAGAATCCGTAGAGATTTTCTGATTGAAAAGGTTTTCGCTGCAAACGAAGTGAATATGGTGTATTCTATGTATGACCGTATGATTGTGGGTGGCGCAATGCCTGTTGGCGAAGTTTTGAAATTGGAAGCTATTGATCCGTTAAAAGCGCCCTATTTCCTTACTCGCCGTGAAATGGGAATCTTTAATGTAGGAGGTCCCGGTGTTGTAAAATCCGGAAATGCGGTATTCGAACTAGATTATAAAGAAGCTCTTTACCTTGGTTCAGGTGACAGAGAAATTACTTTTGAAAGTAAAGATGCCAGTAATCCTGCTAAATTCTATTTCAACTCGACAACCGCTCATCGTAACTATCCGGATAAGAAAGTTACCAAGAAAGATGCCGTTGTGGCAGAAATGGGATCATTGGAAGGATCTAACCACCGTAATATCAATAAGATGCTGGTTAGCCAAGTATTGCCTACTTGTCAACTTCAAATGGGTATGACGGAATTACAACCGGGAAGTGTATGGAACACAATGCCTGCCCACGTTCATTCCCGTCGTATGGAAGCTTACTTCTACTTTGAAGTACCGGAAGATCAGGCTGTATGTCATTTTATGGGAGAGGTAGACGAAACTCGCCACATCTGGATGAAAGGTGACCAAGCCGTATTATCACCGGAATGGTCAATTCACTCGGCTGCCGCAACTCACAACTATACTTTCATCTGGGGTATGGGTGGTGAGAATCTTGATTACGGAGACCAAGATTTCTCATTAATTACAGATTTGAAATAACCAATCTAATAACTTTATAAATTAAAAAAGATGATAGATTTTTCATTAAAAGGTAAGGTTGCTCTAATTACAGGAGCTTCTTACGGTATCGGTATGGCTATCGCTACAGCTTATTCTGAAGCTGGCGCAACAATCGTATTCAACGACATCAAACCGGAATTAGTCGACAAAGGTCTTGCTGCTTATGCAGAAAAAGGCATCAAAGCTCATGGTTATGTTTGTGATGTAACAAACGAGGAACAAGTAAATGCAATGGTTGCACAAATCGAAAAGGAAGTTGGTGTAATCGATATATTGGTAAACAATGCAGGTATCATCAAACGTATTCCTATGCATGAAATGAGTGCTGCGGAATTCCGTCAGGTTATCGATATCGACCTTAACGGTCCGTTCATTGTTTCTAAAGCCGTTATACCAAGCATGATGAAAAAAGGTCACGGTAAGATTATCAACATCTGTTCTATGATGAGCGAACTTGGCCGCGAAACAGTATCTGCTTACGCTGCTGCTAAAGGCGGATTGAAAATGTTAACTCGTAATATTGCTTCTGAATATGGTGAATACAACATCCAATGCAATGGTATTGGCCCGGGATACATCGCAACTCCTCAAACTGCTCCGTTGAGAGAACCTCAAGCTGACGGTTCTCGTCATCCGTTTGATGCATTCATCGTTGCTAAAACTCCGGCTGCACGTTGGGGTACTCCGGAAGATTTGATGGGACCTGCTGTTTTCTTAGCATCAGAGGCTTCAAACTTCGTAAACGGTCATGTACTTTATGTTGATGGCGGTATCCTTGCTTATATTGGTAAACAACCTAAATAATTAAAACTCGAAAGGTGCTTATTCTTCCTATTTTATCGGGAGGAATGCACCTTTTTCAATTTAATACGCAAGCAAATGAAAAAAGCAATTTATTTATTCTTGGCTGCACTCGCTATTGTATCTTGTACAAACGAGAGAACGGTTAATGTTACGGTATCAAACAGTACAGCTCTTGATAGAAACAATGAAATCGTAGAAGTTTCCATGGAGGAAGTTTCAGCCAAACTTCAACTGACAGATACTGCCGAAGTAATTGTTGTAGATGAGAACAATCAACAGGTACCTTATCAAACAACTTATGACGGAAAACTTATTTTCCCCGCATCTGTAAAAGCGAACGGACAAGCTACTTACTCTATCAAACCGGGTGTCCCTGAAGTAGTCAGTGTAAAGGCTTGTGGCAAAATGTATCCGGAACGTGTAGATGACGTAGCTTGGGAAAACGACCGTATTGCTTTCCGTACTTATGGTCCGGCTCTACAAGCAACGGGTGAACGTGCCTTCGGTTATGACGTATGGGTTAAATGTGTAGATGAACCGGTAGTAGAAGCACGCTATGAAAGTGAACTCAATCCGGTTACAAAAGCCCAAATCGATTCTCTGAAACAAATCGGTAAAGAAGATGAAGCCAAAGCCCTTTATCAGTCTGTTTCTTATCATGTGGATCATGGTAATGGTTTGGATTGCTATAAAGTAGGTCCTACTTTGGGCGGAGGTACTTCTGCATTTTATGTGGATAATGAAATTATCTATCCATATTGCTATAATACCCAAGAAATATTGGACAATGGTCCGCTACGTTTTACTGTAAAACTGACTTATAATCCTTTAACCGTCAAGAATGATGCCAATGTAATTGAAACCCGCGTTATTTCTTTAGACGAAGGCTCTCAGTTGAACAAGACCGTCATTACTTACACAAATACGAATGAAGTATTGCCTTTGGCTACCGGAATCGTATTACATGAACCTGATGGCGGGAAAAATGTGGCTAATGCAGAAAAAGGCTATATCGGCTATGCAGATCCGACAGATAATGTAAACAATGATAACGGTACTATTTACGTAGGTGCTGTATTCCCGGCAACAGTAAAAGAAGCCAAACCGGTTATGTTTTCTAAAGAAGAAGCTAAAGAAAGAGGTGCAGACGGTCATGTATTGGCTATCAGCGACTATGAACCGGGAGCAGAATATGTTTATTATTGGGGAGCAGGCTGGAGCAAATACGGTTTCGACAGTATGGAGGCATGGACACAATATCTTGATGAATATGCTCAAAAGGTACGCAATCCTTTGACCGTAACTATCAAGTAATCCTTTTCCTTAATTAATATAATGAGACAGAGCCGGGCAAATGAGTTCCGGCTTTGTTATTTATTATCAACCGCTTTTATATTCCTTATTAACCCATCATATTTGGCGCGTTTCACAGCAGAACCTTTAAACAGCTTTTGGTACTCCTCTACACTCAGATTTTTCCAATCTTCCGGACGCATATCCATGAATTCCTCAGAAGGCTGTAACTCCGGATTATCACAAGGTTGGGCAAAACGATTCCAGGGACAAGCTTTCTGACATTCATCACAACCATAAATACGATTTCCTAACGCTTTCCGTCTCTCGGCATTTATTTCTCCTTTATTCTCTATTGTGAGATAAGAAAGACAACGATTACAGTCGAGTACATAAGGATCGCGCAAGGCTTGTGCCGGACAAGCATTCAAACATTGTGTACAAGAACCGCAACGTGCAACTACAGGTGTATCATAAGTAAGTTCAGCATCTACCACTAATTCCCCTAAAAAGAAATATGAACCGGCTTCCGGAATAATCAGTTGCGTATGTTTTCCTATCCAACCGAGCCCAGCCTGCTGTGCCCAGTAACGTTCTAAAACAGGTGCCGTATCACAAAAGACCCGACCATTGATAGGCAATAGCTCATTATTTATATAATCATAGAGGCTCTTCAATTTGCATTTCATTACTTCATGATAATCCTTACCATACGCATAATATGCAAATTGCAATTGGTCTTTACTTAACTTTTTTGCAGGATAATAATTCAAAGCCACACAAATAATACTCTTCGCATCTTCTACTAATAAACAAGGATCACAACGTTTTTCTATATGCCCTTCCATATATTTCAATCCGGCATGATACTCTTTATCCAGCCATTGTCTCAACATACCGCTTTCCCGCTTTCCCACAGGATGTGCAGACGTAATGCCGCATACATAAAAGCCGAGGCGCAGGGCTTCGGCTTTTATAGCTTGGGATATGGATAGTTTATCGTTCATATTTTATAAAGTTCCAAAAGTATATCCTTGCTCTATCAACCATTCGATGGAACGAGGTAATGCATACTTCATATTGGCTTCGGCTTTTAAAGAATCATGAAAAGTGATGATAGAACCATTACGCACATATTTTTTCACCTTCGCCAATACTTGCTTGCCATTCAGCTTATTACTGTAATCACGTGTGACAAGATCCCACATGACAATGCGATACTTTTTCCTCAGCACATAATACTGTTTCATTCTCATGTGCCCGTGTGGCGGACGAAATAAATCGGATTTAATTAAGGTATCCGCTTTATCTGTATTTGCCAAATAATTCCGGGTATGATATTCAAAACCACGAATATGATTAAATGTATGATTGCCTACCCGATGTCCTCTATCCAGCAACATTTGAAACTCTTGAGGATGTTTCCGTACATTATCTCCTACCAGAAAGAAAGTGGCTTTAATGTTGTATTTATCCAATAAATCCAGCACCCAAGGAGTTATTTCCGGAATGGGACCATCATCAAAAGTCAAATAGACTTTCTTCTCATGCGGATTCATGCGCCAAAGAGCTCCCGGATATAGTGCCCGGACTAATTGAGGAGGTTGTTCTATAAACACGCTTTTATTTAAAGGATTAAATCGTTAGTAATAATATCATTAAATGAATAAAGAGAAGAAGAACCCGTAAAAACTTATAGATTCTTCATCTCTTTCTTCTAAATGATAAATAGTGCATTCATCTATTATTGTCCGTTAAACTGACCACCTGCACGTCCGGCAAAGATGGTATAAAGTTCTTCAAACTTATCCGAATAATCTTTAGCCTGTTTCAAACCATTCATTTCCATAATCTTAGTTATATCATACAATAAACCAAAATAGTACTGACATTCATGAACAGATAAAGCTAAACGCTTATTACTCATCGACAAATACCAAGTAATGTATTCAAGCGAATTATTAGCCATGTCATCAAGGATAGCAGCGCCTTTCTCCTTATTTCCTACTGCAAACCAAGCCTGGGCCAAATCTTTAGAACCACTTTGGTAATCACTAGGTATCGTTGTTGTAGGAATTACTTTTTCACAATATTCAAGAGCTTTTACTGCTTTATCTTTCTTTCCTTCTTTCAGTAATTGACCGATAACTTGTGCAAACATACGGCGATGAGTAAAACACATACGACGAACATTTTCATCCAAATACACATCCGGATTCTCAATGCCACCGAACTTATACTTATTCATTAGATTATCGTACATTTTCTCACTATCGATACGTGCGTCTAGCCGAGTTGTGTTAAACGGAGTAATACGGTAAGCCAAACCTTCCTGCATGAAATTATCTCCCAAATTCAAATGATTCTCACTACCAACGGTAATCGCCATATAGATAGGACGTTCCCAATTACTGTTGGCAAGCATTTCAAGCATCATCAACTCGCTCTTATACAACCCGCGTTTTCCCTTTAAGGAAATGGTCATATAATCCGGAATGGAATCACCCAACGCAGACGGAATCATCATTCCTGAACGGCGGATTGCTTCTTTATCCAAAGGAACAATAATGCTGTCCGTAGGAATAATCTGCAAATCTTTGTTTTTATTGCGTATCCAATATTTCAAAACATTCTTCAATTCGAAAGGATTGTCTCCGAATTCTCTCTTTGCCGCTTCAGGATTACTCTTATAAAGTGCAAGAACCTGTGCTTTGGCTTCAGGACGAACCGGTATATACTCATTGGTTCCCGACACATATTCCAAACGATCCCATGTAATAGGTAATGCCGGGGAATCATAAGCCGGACGTTTCATCTGGTCAATGTACCAATCCGTCTGTAAGTAACTTAAATTACATACGCGGGCATCGGTACGGAAGCCTTCTGTTTCCTGATTATACCATAAAGGGAAAGTATCGTTATCACCATTGGTGTAAATAATCGGATTTCCTTTTTCCGGTAAAGTAGACAAATAATTCTGTCCGAAATCACGGCAAACATAACGGTTTGAGCGATCATGATCGTCCCAGGTCTGACCTGCCATTTGAATAGGAACGAATATACATGCAATGGATGCTACGATAGCGGCAGGCAGTTCTTTCATCTTTCTTCGTAGCATTTCCACTATACCTGCAACTCCCATGCCAACCCAAATCGCAAACGCATAGAAAGACCCGGCATACGCATAGTCTCGTTCACGTGGTTGCATTGGTGTTTGATTCAAATAGATAACAATGGCAATACCCGTCATAAAGAATAAGAAGAATACGACCCAAAAACCTTGAACTCCCTTATTTCCTGAACAAATCTGCCAAAGCAGCCCTATTATTCCCAATAATAATGGTAAACAATAGAACACATTATGTCCTTTATTATTAGCAAGCTCGGCAGGAACGAAATCCTGATTACCGACTAACCATTCGTCGATAAATTTAATTCCGGTAATCCAGTTCCCATGCTCCAATTCACCGTTTCCTTGAATATCATTCTGGCGACCGGCAAAGTTCCACATGAAATAGCGCCAATACATAAAGTTCAGTTGATAAGAGAAAAAGAATTTAATATTTTCCCACATAGTAGGAATTTTCACCATAATCATTTCTCCGCATTGATCATAAGGCACTTCATGTCCTTTGACTTCCATCCAATTTTCATAATATTTTGCATGTTGGTCGCTATACATACGGGGGAACAACATATTTTGGGCATATTTATATTCAGCTCTGTTGCGAACTACCTCATATCTGTCTTTCTCGTCGGGAGAAGCCTTCTCTTTACGTTGATATACAGGTGCTCCCTCAACGCTAACGGGAATACAATAACCGTTTTCCACCTTCAATTCCGGTTTGGAAGTATAAGCTTGTCCATAGAATAAAGGTCGGGTTCCATATTGCTCGCGTCCCAAATATTCACCCAACGTAAAAATATCCTCCGGAGAGTTCTGATCCATTGGAGTATTGGCGGTAGAACGGATCACAATAAGCGCATAAGAAGAATATCCTACCATAATCATCATGATACAGAGTAAAGTAGTATTCAATGTACGGGCACTGATCCTGTATTTCTGACTGATTCCTTTGGAAAATAAATAAAGAGCCAAAAGACCAAGAATAATAATTCCGATAACAACACTGCTGGTACCATGTCCATAAAACGGGATACCTAGAAGGGCAATGGTAAGCAAGAAAGATACTTTCATCCGGGTATCGCTCTTCTGCACATAACTTTCATAAACACCCCAGATAATAGAAGCAGCCAATACAATAATATAAATGATAAGACCAGTATTGAAAGACATGCTCATGCCATTGACAAACAACAGTTCAAACCATCCGCCAACTTTTACAACACCCGGTACAATACCATAAAGTACGGCTGCGACCAATACCATAGAGCCTAACAAAGCCAGTAATGAACCTTTGGCATTGGCATTCGGATTCTTTTTAAAGTAGTAAACCAAAACAATAGCCGGGATACAAAGCAGGTTAAGTAAGTGTACACCGATACTAAGTCCCGTTAGATAAGCAATCAAAATCAGCCAACGGTCACTATGCGGCTCATCGGCAACATTCTCCCATTTCAGAATAAGCCAAAATACCACAGCCGTGAACATAGAAGAATAAGCATATACTTCTCCTTCTACTGCCGAGAACCAGAAAGTATCACTGAATGTATAAACCAATGCTCCGACAATTCCACTACCCATAATAGTAACCAATTGTCCCTTAGTCATTTCATTTGTGTTTGGAGCTACCAGCTTTTTTACAAGGTAGGTGATTGTCCAGAACAAAAACAAGATACAAGCACCACTAAGTAAAGCACTCATATAATTTACCATCCGTGCTACCATCGTAGGGTCGGAAGTAAATTGAGAAAACAAATTAGCTGTAAGCATAAAGAACGGTGCGCCGGGGGGATGTCCTACTTCCAGCTTATAGCCGGTGGTGATAAATTCCGGGCAATCCCAAAAACTTGCTGTTGGTTCTACCGTCATGCAATAGACTGTCGCAGCGATAATGAACACAAACCAACCTACCAGGTTGTTTACTGTCTTGTATTGTTTCATGTTAAAATGATATATATCTTGTTATAACGGGGCAAAGATAGTAAAGATTAGCGAACTACGTGCATTTTCAACACTTTATAACATGGTACAAGAAAATGGAGCACGGTCTTGATTTATATCCTCAATCTAAAAATAAATGTAAAGTATACATTACTTTTTATCTATTTTATTTGCATATATGTAAAGTATACATTACTTTTATGGCGTAACAAAAACACATTATTATGAAAACAAACTATCTTTTTCCGGTTATCTTCAGAAAGATTGGCTGGATCATGTTTATTCCTTTCTTTGTTCTGGGTATAGCCTATTTATGTAATTGCGATCTAACCTTTCCGAGCTCTAAAGTATTTTCATTAATTCCTTTTGGAATTATGAATAATGATGATTGGGGAGATGAACTCATAGTATTGGGATTAACCGTATCTCTGATTTTTATTGCATTTTCACGTGAACGGGATGAAGATGAATGCATTGCCGAAATCAGAATGCACTCTTTGGTATGGGCTATCATCGTGAACTATGCATTACTTATTGTAGCTACCTTTTTAATCTATGACATTGCTTATCTGTATTTTATCGATATTAATATTTTTACGGTATTATTCCTGTTCATTATCAAATACAACATTGCATTATATAAATTTAGGAGGATAAATAATGACTAATACAATACGAGTGGAAAGAGCTATCAAAAAGATGACGCAACAACAACTCGCTGAGGCTGTTGGAGTGAGCCGGCAAACAATCAATGCCATTGAAACCGGCAAATACGTTCCTTCCACTGTTTTAGCACTAAAAATAGCGCGTATCTTTGATAAGCAAGTGAATGATATTTTTAGTCTGGAAGAGAACGACTGATATTATAATTAATCATGCTTCGGTTTCCTAAATGAATTTGCTAAAGCCTTGGAAACCGAAGTTCTAAGAAAATTTGTATATAAATTCTCGGCATCTCTCATTTATTCTACTATTATTTATACATTTGTACAATACTCTAAATATCACAAAGCAAAATAAACATAATGAGTTTTATAGAATTCTTTTTATTGCTCTGTTTCGTACAAAGTATATTATTGGCCATTTCATTATTCAGCCTATCAGAGAACAGACTGGCAAACAGACTACTTAGCTTACAAGTCTTAGTATGGGGTTCAATGTGTTATTATCGATATACAGTATTCCAAAATGCTGATTATATCCTCCACCATCATTTTTTGCTTAAGTTTAATAATGTCATCTTTTTAATGTTCTTTGTCTTCCCTTTTCTATATGTGAAATACATGAGCCTAAAAGTCTTTAAATTCAGAAAAAAAGACATATTACATTTTATACCGGCTTTATTGGCATTCCTTGCTTTCCTACCTTTTTTCACCTTATCCGGTGAAGAAAAGATATATTTAATGACTTCTCCTCCCACTGCATACATGAAAACTGTTCATTTCATTGTAGACAATATAGCCATACTTCAGGGCGTCATTTACGTAACGCTTTCATTAAAGTATATCAATCGTTATCATAAACAAGTAAAAGAAAACTATTCCAATATAGATCATCTCACAATGTATTGGTTACGTAACCTGATTTTATTAATTTTCGCAATTTGGTTCTTTGGAACATTAGGCTCCAATCTATATACATTTAATCTGATAAAAGACTATTACTTCGATTTCCTCTTTTTTTTAGTTGGTAGTAGTATTTATGTTATTTCTTTCTATTTATTTGTTAAAAGAGAGCTATTCGTAACAGCTCGATTTTCCAAAGATTCAACTATATCTACAAACACTTTTAAAGCGGAGAAAGAACAATTGGAAGAAGAAAAGAAAGATATCCAATTAGAAGATAGCTATTGTAACGAGGTTATCCGAAAATTAATTTATGCAATGGAAGTGGATAAAATGTATCTGAACCAGAACCTCAGTTTAAATGATGTTTCACAGGCTATTTCTATTCCCCGTTATCATCTATCGCTTATCTTAAACAAGAAACTAAACAATACATTTTTTGATTATATTAATAAGTATAGAGTTGAAGAAGTCAAAAAAATGATTCAAGATCCTCATATGGATAGACTGACTCTCTTAGCGATTTCATTTGAAGCCGGATTTAACTCAAAAGCTACCTTTAACCGAAGTTTCAAAAAATACGAAAACATGACGCCTCAACAATACAAAAGTCTACACAGTAAATAGCTCTTCAAACAACATCATATTTAATAGTGAAATTAGTTTCAATTTACAAAATGAGGCGATTAATTGCTCCTTATTTCCAATATTTGTATCATAATCTTTAATAATTATCATTATGAGAAAACTGTACCATTTAGTAGTGCCTTTTATATTGGCAGTTATTTTCACTTCAAATGTAAAAGCACAGTGGAATGAAAATCTGAGTGAGAATTTATTAATCTCTGAAAGCGGTAATAGCAATCAGGAAATGGTTCAAATAGGTAAAACGTCGGATGAAAAGATTTTTATCGCGTGGATTTCCTGGGAGAATCAGAACGCCTGTATCAAATTGCAATTATTGGATAAAGACGGGAAAGAATTATTAGATAAAGGAGGCATATATGTATCCAAACAGCCAACTCCGACATGGACCAGCGGATATGGTTTTGCTGTCACACAAGATGGTTGTGCCGTCATTGTTAATAGCGAAATAAGAAACGGCCGATGGCAACCATACGCTTATAAAATTTCCCAAAGCGGAGAGCAACTATGGGGAGAAACAGGAATACCTTTGATCAAAGAAAATGAGGGGGATGGACTTAACCCTCATGTTTGCGTTACAAAAGCAAACAATATACTTATCGGCTTTCAAAATGTGATAGGTGCTCAAATTGACGTGAAAATTATCAAGTTATTAGAAAACGGTGGCACTGCATGGGGAGGCTCAATCCCATTATCCGGTGCAAATGGTATATTTGACATGATCCCTTCCGGCAATGACGGAATGATTGTTTGCTATTATGAGGCAAATAGCGGGAATTATCTCGCTATGAAATATACAGCTAATGGGGAAGAAGCATGGACGGAAAAGGTTTTGATAGACGATACGGGATCAGTAAAAACAACATCAGAGCCATCAGTCATAAGTGATGGAGCGGACGGGATTATAACTGGATGGAGATATGCTGCTTCCAGTTTTTCTGTTGCCGGCAAAGCACAACGAATTGATGTAGATGGTAACAAAGTATTTGATGAAGAAGGTGTTTTATTGGAAGACCTTCCCGTCATTTGTACTGATCAAGGTAAAAAGTCATTGTATACTGCATATTCATTGGGAAATCTGGAGGGAAAATACATTTCTCTTTGCAAATATGACGAAAAAGGGAGTTTTGTTTGGCAGAATGATGAAATATCTTCCGAATACGCCTCCGAATTCGCTATATATGGACTAATCCCTATGGATGATGGAGTTATTATTATATATAGAAATGCATCCCGATTTGATGAAGCGACCTTAGAATATAGTAAAGTTGATTCAAATGGAAATACAATAAATCATAATGTAACAATCAGCAACGCTCCCGGCAACAAAGGACGTGGAGGATTAGTATCCTTTCCCGATCAATTTATAATAGCATGGACAAGTGCTTCTGAAGCGAAAGATGGGAATATTTATGTACAAAATATTAAGGAAAAAATAGGTTCTTTCATTGAGAACAATTATGTAGATAAACAAGAATCACTCCTTGTTTATACCGACCATACGCAAAAAATATTATGGATAAACTTACATGCAAATCAAACCACTCAAGCTTCCATACACATGACTGATCTTCAGGGAAAGAGTGTTGCCAATCCGGAAACTATCGACATAGTAAAAGGCAATAATGAGTATCCTTTTTCTATAAATAGACTTCCTGCGGGAATCTACTTAGTTACTGTACAGACGAAAAATGAACGTTTTTATAGCAAACTAATTATTAAATAATTCACTATCCTAAAAAATATGTTTATGAAAAAACTATTATTTATTATTGTAGCATTAGTTGCTTGGACAACATCGTATGCACAATACTTCGGAGCAACAATTTTTAAAGAAGGATTCGACAGTGAAACATTTCCGACCACATGGCAACAAAAGAACCAAACAACATCAGAGCTATGGGAAATCGAAGAGAATGATTTCGATTCATTTTCAGAAATCGACGAAACAAGTACACAATCGGCAAAATTAGAGCTTCATTCAAAAGAAACTCAACTGACATTAACTTCCCCTGAAATAGATTTATCAGGAAAAAGCAACCTTCAGGTAGGTTTTTATGGTTATGAATTGTCTTATTGTTTTAGTGGAGGAGTAGATTTTCGTTTTCGGGTAACAAAAGATGATGGAAAAACATGGGAAAATCTATTTTCATCGCAAGAAGGAGACTCTTATAATACAGAGCTTATTAAAGAATGGAATTTATACAAATATATTCTGCCTAGTCAATTCAATGGAGCTAAGATACATTTACAATTTTATGTAGACGCCTCAACAATGAAAACGAATCCCAGAGGATTAGAGGGATATATAGACGGAATTTTTATATCTGAACTTCCGGCTATAGAACCTCAGATAACTCAGATTAATTATTCAACCGATAGCAAAAGACCAACCACCAATGCTTACGGAGATGAAGAACCGATTATTATTAGTTTTGTTAATAACGGAAGTCAGCCTATTACTACGATTCAATTATACTATCAAATAGAGGGTCAACCGGAAGTTGCAGAGACCTACGTTCCTCAACCGGCTATATTATCAGGAGAAACATCAAAATACACTTTTACCCGAAAAGCCGATTTTATAACAGCATCTACTTCTTTCAGTATTAAAGCCGGAATCAGGATGGAAGGAGATGAGAATATGGATAATAATGAATTAACGGGCTATTTAAAAAATGTAACCGCACAAATTCCTTATATTCCAAGTTTCGTAAATACAGAAGAAGGACGTGTAGAAATAGGTGATGACCAATGGACTACGATTGAGAAAAGCGATAATGCTTATTGGGACAACAATTATGATAATCCTTTTTATTGGTATATAGAGCCTGAGTATGCGGATAACAATTGTGATGCATATCTGTTATCCCGTCCCGTATGGTTGGAAGAAGGGAAAACATACAGTATAAAGTTTAATGCTTACAGTGCAAATGATGGAAGTAATCCTAACAAAATGGTCGTTTATGCAACGAATGACAAGAATCTCGAAACTCCATTAAACGAGATATGGAGAAATGAAGCAATCGGTAACGATAATACACTAAATCAATTTGCACGTTATACTGTCCCTTCAACAGGAATATATTACTTTGTATTCAATTGTATCAGCTCTCCAGAAGCTGGAGAAATGCGTGTGGACAATATCGCAATTCGTGAAGTATCGGGCACTGACGCAGGAATCATAGGCATACTCTCTCCTGTCAATAACCAATATTTATTCGGAGCTTCCGAGAGTGTAAAAGTATTAATTCAGAATTTGGGAATGTCTACCATCCCTGCCGGACAAATGAAAATTAATATGCGTATAAACAATGGTGAAACTATTTCCGAAACAATAGCAGAAACATTGGAACCCAATGCACAGCTTGTTTATACTTTCCCAAAGGCAGTAGATTTTTCGGATGTAAATACCAAACATCTTTTATCTGTATGGACTTCATTACCCGGCGACCAAAATGCCGGCAATGATGGTATTATTACAGACTATATCAGTACAGTGACAGGAATCCCGTATATTCCGGATTTCGGTACTACATCACAAAAAAGTGAAGAACTGTCTTTTTGGACTATAGTCAATAAGAACGGCGATTATTACACATTCAGTGCCGGTTCGGATAATAGTCTGAATACAAATGTATTCAGTTACGGAGGAGGAATTATCGGTCAGAGTCTTGTTACCATCCCGACATCCGACGAGCAGATTTGTTCACGCCCAATTCGTCTGGAAACAGGAATACAATACAAACTATCATTCCTTTCCAAAGTTGGTAAAACCGATGCGAGTATGCCTCTTGCTGTTAATATATATAAGGTAGAAGACGGTGTGAAAACGCTGGTAAAAAATATATGGAACAGTGAAATAAATTCACCGGACTATCAGGAAACGGTACTGAAAATAGAAATAGACAAAACCGGAATTTATGAGTTTGAATTCAGTGTCGTAGATGCGCAACCGATAGATTTTAAAATCTTTTTAGGAATGTTCCGCATCACACAAACTTATGATATAGATCTTTCATTGGAAGAAATAGTAATACCTACATCTATTTCCTGCTACAACTCCGTCCCCATTGGAGCAATCATTAAGAACGAAGGTAAAAACGTGATTAACGCTTTCTCATTAAAAGCCAATTCGCTTTCAACAGGAGAAATCATCAGAGAGTTTTCTGATATCTCCTTAGCGCCCAATGATATATACCTAGTATACTTTGACCGAGATATGACTTTCAACGGCACAGATGAAGAAACCTTCACTTTATCTGTTACTGCAAAAGGAGATGGTGACGAGGCGAATAACATACAAAGTATAAAATTGACTTATATTGATCCGGAAACCATTCCTTATATCGCAAAACCTCTTGTGGCTATTGACAATTGGACTGTAATCAACGAAAATAAGGATGCCTGTCGTTTTATTCCGGTAAAGAACGGAAGTACCATCGGTTTTCAATATACCGGTGATCAAAATGTCACGCCAAATGATTTGGTAGTAACCCCTTGTCTCACTCTAGAAAAAGATGCCATATATAAAATCGATTTTAATTTCGGGGTAACAAAAGGCGATACCACTGCATTTGAAGTATATGCCTACGATGTGGCTTCTCAAAAACAAGTAGCGATCACACATTTGGAACAAGTTACAAAAGGCTCGGAATATATCGGCTATTTCAGTGTTCCGGCAGATGGTAACTACAACATTTGCTTTAAACCTTCAGGTAATGTACCTTCGTTGTTTATCTCGGCAAACGCCAGAATTGACAAAGTAACGGACAAACCTGATATTCAACTGTCGGCAATTACAACTCCGGTAAAAGACGCTATATTCTCTGCAAAAGAGAAACTGATTGTTACATTCTTGAATAAAGGCAAACTACCATTGTCCTGTATACCATTCACTTGTAAAATCGGTAATAAAGAATATCATTCATTCTGTTCTGATTATATATCTGTGGATGATGATACATATACAATGGAATTCCCTGAAATCGATTTATATACTCCGGGCGAATATGACATTCAAGTAACCGCCGACGTTTTGGAAGATGCCACTCCTACCGACAATACACTCTCCGTCAAAATTAAGAGCTTGCCGATAGTCGATGCTGCCATAGTCAGTCTTGATTCACCTAAGTCGGGCTTATTGAGTAATGAAGAATCCGTAACCATAACTATTGGAAATGCAGGGAAAGGTATATTGACGAATATTCCTGTACAGTGTGTCGTTACAGCCGGAAGCTCTTACTCAAAGACTCTTACAGGAACCATAGCAGGACCTATCGCTGACGGAGAATCTATTCAATATACATTTGATGAAAAAATCAATCTTTACGAAGAAATGACATATCACTTTGTAGTTACAGCAAACATGGAAGGCGATATAAACGAAGAAAACAGTCGTTTGGAAACTTCTGTCAACTCTACGCATAAAGATTTCGATGCAGGTGTCACGGCAGTTTTAAACCCCGTAAATGCTATCCTTACATTAACAGAGACAGTAAGGATAACAGCAAAGAACTACAGCGAAGTCGATCTATTCGATGTTCTGGTTACGGCAGAAATCACTTATCCAAGTGATGCTGCTACAACACCTCAGATATTAACGGGTATTGTACCGGAAATTAAATCCGGAGAATCGGCAGAATATACTTTTACCCAAACAGCAAACATGAAGAAAGTCGGTGAATATCGCATCAAAGCCTATACCAGTGTAAATAATGATGTTAATCCGGATAATGACGCTTGCACGGTAACTGTAAAATGTCAAAAACAGGATGTAGGAGTAATTGCCATCATATCTCCGGAGAGTGGTGAAGAACTCGGCTCGCAAGAAGTGACGATCAAAGTAAAAAACTTTGGAGAAGCAGCTATCAGCCAAATTCCGGTAAGATATAAAATAGGCACGATGCCTCAATTGGGCACAATTACCGAAACAATCCAACCCGGTGAAACAACGGATTACACTTTCCCGGCAAAGTATGAGTTCATCGCCTATAAAAAATACGCGATAACAGCCTCTACGGAATTAGAAGAAGACGTAGATAATAGCAATGACACTTTCACGAAAGAAATAGAAAATATTAATCCGAGTAGCATCAATTCCATCACAACGAATAGTGTGGCACTTTATCCGAATCCATCGGCAGGAGAAATTTCTATTTCCACAGCAGGTACTGACATCCAAACAATTTGGATTTGCAATATGCAAGGTTCTATACTGGAACAATATAACGGAATCAATGCCCCAGTCCATCAGATGCGCCTTGGTTTACCGGAAGGGAGTTATATTGTCCGCATTATGACATCGACAGGAATATCAAATCTGAAGTTAATGATAAAAAGATAATCTTTTAGTAGAAGATTCTAAAGACGATTGATATTTATATGCATTTCACCCTTCACCGTACTCTTAAAACATTCATGAAAAGAGTCACGGTGAAGGTTCTTTTATTTTGAGAGGTACAATTTATATTAAGGCTGTTTTTCTTCTAATCCATAAATCGTTCCGCAAATAATACGAAAAAGATAGTATTCAAACCTTTTTCTCTAAATAATGCTTGTTCATCCGAAAAAAAGGAATAGTTTTGTAAACGAAGAATGCTTATAATTACGAAAACAGCGGAATGAAAGTATCATCACAACTTTATTACACGACATTATTCATAATGTGTATCTTCTTGTTATTTGCTTGTCAAAAGAACAAACAGATATGTGCAACACTTATCTCCATTGATTCATTGGCAAATATAAATGCAGATAGTGCAGCAAATGTACTCCTACAAATATCTCCTGTTCAAAGCAATTTTACGCATGAAGAAGAAGCTTTCTACAATTTGCTGCAAACTAAAATCAATATTACATTAAAGAAAGACATTGCTTCCGACTCGGTTATCAATTCTGCAATTAACTATTATGAGAAGACAGGGAACACTTCTCAGCTGGCTTATGCCTATTTCTATAAGGCGAAGATAAACCTTTCATCCGGTTCGGATTCTATCGCCATTTTATATACCTTAAAAGCCATTGATAAAGCCAATATGGTTCATGACTTGCCACTTATCACAGAGACTTACAACCATTTAGGAACGATTTATCTGTTTCAGAATCTACCTCAAAACGCTCTTAGAGTTTTCCAAACCGCCTATAATCACACAGACAGCATCCCACGTGGTTCATATTATAAACCACTTCTACTGAGAAATATGGCAAGAGCTTATCATTTGAAAAGCATACTCTTCAAAGAAAATAGTAAACAGCAGGTGGATACGGCAATTATTTATTACAATAAAGCTATCGGGTTATTAGCCGATGGTACTGCGAATGAGTTACTATCCTCCGTTTATCGTGAACTAAGTACAGTATATACTTTTAGAAATGACTTTCCAAAGGCCCTGAAATATATGGAAGTCGGTAAAGACTCATCAGATTTAACGCTTTACTACAGCAAGAAAGCAAACTTATTTATGACAATGGGAGAACTGGATTCTTCTTATCTCTATTTACACAAATGTATAAATGATCCGAGGTTGTATACGAAACTTTCTGTTTATGATAAACTTTATCGCATAGAACGAATCAAACAAAATGCACACAAAGCCCTAGAATATGTGGATACGCTGCTTGCCTTGAATGATAGCGTGATAGCGCATACCATCCCTGACAAGGTGATCGATATTCAGAAGAAATATAACGAAGAAAAGCTTCGCTCCGAGAAAGCTATCTTACAAGTAAACTATGAAAAACAGAAATCACGTACACTGCAAACCTCTTTTATTATCGTGGTTTTGCTATTCTTGGGTACATATATTTATATCTACAGTTATTTTAAAAAGAAAAAACTACAACAGAGAATGTTACAGCAGAAAAACGAACTGCTACTTCTAAATCAGAAAATACAACAGTGGAACCAACAAGTAAAGCTCAATCAGAAGAAAATTCATCAATTAGAACAGGAGAAAAAGCAAATTGAAGCTGACTTACGTATTGTATCGAAGGAGAAAGAGCTTATATCGCATGAAAAGGATGAAGAACTGACACTTTACCGGAAACAAGAAAATGAAATATCCATCCAGAAAAGTAAATATGAGGAACTTTGTTTTGTCGAATTCAAGCGGTTATTTTTAGCAACTGCCATATCCAGAAAGATCCCGGCTTTCGGAGTAGACCGGGTGGTTACAGACATTCTGAGTCCCCGCTCACAAGAACAACTAATGAACGTTATGGACGAGATAGCCTGCAACTTCGCTTCGCGACTGTACATCCTGTTGCAGGAATCTACCGAAAAAACCTGCTTGTGCTGCCTCATTCGGTTACAGGTGAAGCCAAGGTATATTATGGTATTGTGCAATCTGAGTAAGGAAGCTTATTACAAACAATGCCAGAGAATGGCAGAAACCCTTATAGGAAAAGGAAGTGCCTCCGGATTGAAAGATTATCTCAATACTTTCTGAAAGAATTGATACATAATTCCAAAATGTCCACCTGTTTTTTTACCTTTAGAATATAATGGTCTAATTATAAGTAGTTTAAGCGTTATATTTTTTATTCCAATGTCCACTTTGTATGCTATAAAGTAAGTTAATTTTGCCATTAGACATTTTGGAATTATTAATCTCATTAACTTACAATGCTTATGAAAACCAGATTATTACTCTCTTTGTGTTTGATGCTCATATTGTCCTGCCAAGTTTATGGACAGTTTACAGTAAAGAAATCGGCAGCTCCCACCGGGACATCTACTCCGACAACTCGCGCCGGTGATAACAAAATAGTGTATGCCCTTTGCGGAAACGAAGTTAAAGGCTGTGCTAGAGTAGATATAGACGTCGAGGTAAAAGCTTACATCCGCATACCGGCCAAACAATGGAAAGGGTGCAAAATTACTAATGTAGAAATAGGTTTAGGCTATGAAGCCGGAAAGGACAGTTATGTATTTATTAGCAAAGACTTGGAAGCAGAACCTATCGTAAAACAGGATTTTCAATGCGATACCATTCCTGTTTCCGACGGCCTGATTGGCTGGAAAAATGTTCCATTATCCACTCCTTATACTATTGATTCGGACGATGACTTATATATAGGATTATACGGAATTCAAATAGATTGGGGTATAATAGGTACAGATTGGGAAAATCCTGTAGATGGTGGAAACAAAGTTTGTTACCGCAGACCCGGGCAGACGGATTGGAAATATCAAAACCTACCCCACAATGTATCACTAAAAGTAACGATTGAAGGAGAAAATTTACCGCAAACTCATTTACGCCCATCTTCGTATTCAGTAGATAAGCTATATTACAAAACCGGAGAAAACATTAACCTGTCCGGTGTCATCACCAATGAAGGTATTCTTCCTGTTAATTCATTTGACCTCACTTATCAGCTAAATGACAATGAAGCTGTAACCGAACACATTACCGTTGATGAAATGCAACCAATGGAAACTTATAGCTTCAACTATGAGCTGCCCATCAATCAAGAAGGCAAGGGAAGCATTACGCTAACAGTTTCAAACCCTAATGGAAAACTTGATGATTTTCCGGAAAGTGCTTCAATTACGTTCAGCACATTCGGTTGCTTGGCTAAAGGTCTTCAGAAGAATGTATTAGTCGATGAATTAATAGGTACCGACGATGAAGGAGCACCGGCTGCTACCCAAATCATTAAGGACGCTATTGATAATTGTGATCGAAAAGAAAATGTTATTTGGATACAAAACCATGCATTGGCAGATGACGAATATGCGATCAGGGGATATAAAAATTACAGCAAGCTTTTTGCCGGTCCGATTTTCACTCCTGTCGTAAATATCGACCACAAAGCAAGTATTCCGGGAACACTAATGCTAGACGAGGATAGTGAAAAAGTTCCTGCAGAGACAGAAATGTTCATTATAAATAATGACTTCGGTACACATCTGAATACTTGTCTGGATCGGGATGATCTTTACTTCTCGTTAGGGTTGGAATGTGAAGTTGTTGATGACGATATATTAAAAATAAAAATGAGTGCGAAACCCGCTCTTGAAGGTTTATTCCCATCTATGGTAAAACCAGGAATTGCCTTACTCATTGTAGAAGATAGTATAGTGGGCAAACAAGCAGGAGTTGAAGGAGATTATATCCATAACGGAGTGCCCAGAGCTTTCATTAATGATGGAGATCCTGATTTTGCTTTTGTAGGAGATGAAGTTCCGTTCCCAAGCGATGGCTTTACTTTAGAAACCAAATATATTATTCCGGATCCATCATGGAAGATAGATAACCTGAAGCTAATCTTCTATGTGATGGATGGCAATCTATATATTCAAAACGCAGTCACTTGTCCTGTCAAAACAGCAACACCTCCGGATGGCATTAAAAATCCAAAAGGTATAGAATCCGAATTTGCAGTACACTGCAATAACGGTATGCTCCATATCGAAGGGGAATTTGACAAAGCAAGAATCTATACGATGGATGGTCAACAGATAATTGTAACCAATGAAAAAGATACGAATGTTTCGAAATTGGTAAAAGGCATTTATTGTGTATTGATACAGAAAGAGAATCGTTTCGTCTCCAAGAAGTTCATAATAGAATAATAAACGCTTTTTGAAGAAAAAAAACATGCGTTATGATCCTTCACTTTTTTGTATAAACCATTGTGAAACAGGTAGTAAAAGTGAAGGCAGTTCAATTAAAGTTGAAAATTGAGAGTAGAAAGCCGATGGTTCACGGATAACGCTGATTAAGCGGATGAATACGGATTTTAAGATTATTAATCTGTTATAATCAGCCTAATCAGCGTTATCCGTGAACCATTGACTTTCTCTACTCTCAACCAAGAAAAAAGTGCCTTCACCGCAACAGGCTACTATTCAATGATTAAGGAGTGAATCGTGATAAGGTGAAGGCAAGTCCAAGTAAAAGTTGAAACTGCTGAATTAGCAGAATAAATGAGTTAAAAACGCCTAAGGGAGCGATGCCTTACGCCCCAGTAGATGTAAGCTATCGCTCCCTTGAGCGTCGGGAAACACCCCCTTGTGTGTTAGGTAACGCTCCCTTAAGCGATTTTAATAACCTCGATGTTTATTTCAAACACCTTGATGTTTTTTAAAAACATCAGGTCGTTTGTAGACAAAGATACGGTCGATTGTTCACGAACTCCTATCGTTTGCAAACAATCGACCGTATGCTAAAACAACAATGTCGAATAACAAAAAGATTAGACTGAAAATCTCCTTTAAGCAGTTTTTGCCTTAAATGCCAAAGCATACATACGCATTTGCTTTACCATTGCCAACAAACCATTGCTACGAGTGGGAGAGAGGTGCTCTTTTAATCCGATCTTCTCAATAAAATAAAGGTCACTATTCAGAATCTCATCGGGAGTATGTCCGGAGACCACTTTAATTAATAAAGCTATGATGCCTTTTACGATCAATGCATCACTCTCTGCTTGAAAGACGACTTTGCCGTCTATTTCATCGGCTTGTAACCATACTCTACTCTGGCAACCTTCAATCAGATTTTGTTCCGTTTTGTATTTCTCGTCAAGTGGCTGCTGTTCATTGCCTAAATCTATTAACAACTGGTATTTATCCATCCAATCATCAAAATCACTGAATTCTTCAATCACTTGATCTTGTGCTTCGTTTATCGTCATATCTTTATTCTTTTCTATTTTTCATTGTAAATTACTTCCATTACTGTCTGTCCGACAGCCTTTAACGTGGACTTATCAATTACATCCATCGTATCACCCGTTGTATGCCAGTGAGGGAAAAAACTATAATCTTCGTCCATTGGAACTATGTCTATTGTCGGGATACGGGCTATTTGATTGACGAAAACATGATCGTCTGTCACTCCGCCACCGTTTTCATTAATAAAATAAGTTTCATAACCTATCTCTTTAGCTTTCTTCCACACCTTATTAACTATGGACTTGGCATATTTCATGGAAGCCGCTTCACGATAAAAAGTCGCACCTTTACCACCTACCATATCCAATAAAATGCCAAAACGTGCATTGTAACCCTGCACATGTGGTATCCGTGACCAGTATTGAGAACCGAGACACCAAGAAGTTTCTTCATGTCTACCTTCATAAAAATCGGGCGTACCGCCATCTTCCGCATCAAAAAAGATTATGTCTATACCGATAGTCGGTTCCTGGAGGTTAATTTGACGAGCGATTTCAAGGAGGACTCCAACTCCGCTGGCGCCGTCGTTCGCACCCAGTATCGGTGTATGATGGTTAGCTTCATCCTTATCTTTATCAGCCCATGGGCGTGTATCCCAATGTGCAAACAGTGCCACACGCTTCTTTAAGTCAGGTTTATATGCACCGATAATATTACGTGCTTTTAATATTTTACCATCATAGGCTGTAAGATCTGCATATTGATTTGTCACTTTTGCACCATATTCTTCCAACTTCTTCGCTAAATAATTTCCGCATGCCACATGTTCCGCCGTATTGGGAACCCTAGGCCCGAAGTCTACTTGTGCTTTTACATATTGATAAGCACTGTCTGCGTTAAAATCAGGAGCTTTTATCACCGTCTTCTCTTCCGTTTGTCCGGTAGTTGCACCTTTGCCGTTACCGGTATTACATGAAAAACATACAAACATAGCTGCAGCGGAAACTGCCATCCAATAATTCTTCATTGATATTCTTTATTGTTTCATCCGTCAAAAATACAAATCTTTCAACAATTATAATTCAATTGGCGGTAATGTTTTTAATTCTGTAACTTTCTTTGTCACATTAAGTTCTACCGGGCTACCGCAGATAAGCGGATAGTTTAAGGAAACATGCCCTACCGGGAAATTGAAACACACCGGATATTCATATTCTTTCACTGCATCGAAAATCAGTTGATAGACTTCTCTTCCCAATGATATATCTTCCTCGTATTCTGTAAACTGACCTACAATAAGTCCCGACAGCTTTTCCAAAACCCCACCCAGTTTTAGGTTGTTCATCATACGGTCCACGTGATAAGGACGTTCACCTATATCTTCTATAAAGAGAATTGTCTCTTCTGCAGGAAAATCATACTTCGTCCCTCTAAGTCCATAAAGAACGGAAAGATTCCCTCCACGAAGGATTCCCTTTGCTGTTCCCTTTCTATTTAGCTTATGTCCTTCACATTTATAATCGGGCAGAACTCCGAAAAGAATATTTTTAAATGCTTGTGTACAGACATCTTCATCCGGCTCTACAGATAAATGGCGTGCCATAGGTGAGTGCACTGAAGCAAAACCATTATATTGAAATAATTCGTGCAGCAAGGTGATGTCACTATAACCGAACAACCACTTAGGATGCTCCTTAAAATGAGTAAAATCTAATTTATCGATTAGATGAATTGCTCCATAACCTCCTCTACTACAAATGATAGCCCGGATGCTCTCGTCATCCATGGCCCTCTGAAAATCAGTAATACGCTGCTTTATTGTTCCCGCAAAACGACCATGCTCACCGTCTGCATGTTTTCCTATGACTACTTTAAGCCCCCATGATTCCAAACGTTGGCGTGCTCCTGCCAGAAAGTTGCTGTCAATCTTTCCGGAAGGAGATAAAATCAAGACTTTATCTCCCTTTTTCAAATACGGAGGAAACTTTAATGTATTCATGCTGATTACTTTTTTGCAAATGTACACTATTATTTAATTCAGGCAATTGTTTTAGGACTTTTACGAGTATTAAAGAAACACAGAAGAAACGCTCTTTGTTGCAAATTTGGTTTGATTTGATTATATTTGTAAAATTATCAACTTGTTTCCTATGAAAAAGAGACTTATACTATTCATATTTCTGCTATCTTCTATTACCTATTATTTGTATGCCCGCGATATGTTGGATTATGACGAGCTTGTTAAACTGCCTGCATCCGAGCTGATTCGCAACGGAGACGAATATTTGAAACTGAATCATACAGACACTGCTATGGGATATTATATTATCCTTGCCGGAAAATACAATACGGATATGAATAAATCCGATAAATACTTGTGTGCGATGGCATGTATCTCTGCCGGAGAAATTTATTACGAGAAAGAAAACTACTCAAAAGCTTTTGAATTATATTTTAAAGGGATACGGATTTGTGAGGAGAATGATTTTGGAGAACTCTTGGCTCAACTTTATAAAGACATAGGTAACATATACAGTGTTTTCGAAGATTATCAGCAGGCTATCGATACTTATAAAAAGGCCCTTGAATATGCCAAAAGCTATGGTAATACCACAATGGAGATAAAACTATTGATGAATCTTGCCGGTATATGCTGTTATGGAAATCTGACCGAAGATGCCAAAATGTATTATGATGAAATGATGAAGTTTGTCGGTAAAGACTCGCTTATCGAATATTTTGGTTATCTGAATAAAGCACTCATATTAACCAATGAAGAAAAAAACGATTCTGCTATTATTTGTTTCGAGAAATCCGCAGAGTATGCAAACCGTGTACATTTGAATCCTCAATACATCGCTTCTTCATACGGAGAACTTGCTAATTTGTATGAACAGATAGGCCAGAATGATTCTGCTTTATATTATTTTCATGCCAATGCGGAGTTTACCGAAAAGAATAACTTAATGTATATGCTGATAGTGAATCTGAAAGCATTGTCCCGACTTTATGAGGAAAAAGGGGACTATAAGAAATCTTTGCATTATAAGAATCGTTATCTTATAGTTTCCGATTCCTTATTAAACATGAATGAGTTTAATAAAATGAAGAACACCCAGTTCGTTTATGAAATGGATAAGAACTATCAGAAAATAGCATCTCTTACAGCTGATCAACAGCATAAAGAGATCCAGATAAAGACTCAAAAAAGAATTCTTATAATAGTATCTGTCAGCCTGTTCATTTTTATCATTTTATTGATTGTTGTTTATATTCAGAAAGGAAAACTGCACCATGCTTACAAAGATTTATTTAGTCGAAACAGTGAAATACTCCAATCTGAACAACAAAACAAAAGACTGCGGATAAAGTATGAAACGAGACTGGCAGAAGAGCGGGCAAGGCGTCTTCAATTAGAACAAAATATTTTGGAACCAAGTACCAAGGGAACGGAAGACCTAAAGAAAGAAGAGGCAGAGGAAGCAGAAGAGACAAAATTATATTCTGCCAATAAATTAACGAACGAGCAAAAAGAGAATCTTCTTCGTGACATAACAAGAATAATGGAGGAGACGGAAGAATTCTGTGATTATGAATTCAGTTTAGAACGTTTAGCCTCTTTAATCGGTTCGAATTCACGCTATGTCTCTCAGATTATTAACGAAACATACAATAAGAACTTCCGTACCTTTGTCAATGAATACCGTATTAAAGAAGCTCGTATCCGACTAATGAATACTGCCGAATATGGGAACTATACAATTAAAGCAATTGCGGAAAGTGTGGGTTACAAGTCGCATACGAACTTTATAGATATCTTTAAAAAGATAACAGGAATCACCCCGTCTATTTACCAAAAGATAGCAAAAGAGGGTAAACGAGTGTACGATTAATATCTAATTCGAGAATCAGCAATTATTCGGTTTGCATTTCTCATACATATCAAATAATTTTGCTCACGAGTAAAAAACTAAAATAGTAGATTGTATGAGAAAAACCTTACTTTATTTAGCAATTGGTATTTTAGGCTGTATGGTAAATGTACAAGCCGAACAAAAAATTACCGTAACCGGAAATTATACTTTAGGTACAGGTATGTCACCTAACGGGAAATATGTGGTAGGATATAATCCGATGTACTATGTATATGGCATTTATGCGGTGAGTTATTTTTATAATATTGAAACTGGAGACTTAAAATGGCTAACAGAATTCGACGAAGATGACTATGGCAAAAGCGGTCAGTTCTATGATGTATCAGATGACGGAATAATAGCCGGAACGGCTAAAGACCTTGATTATCTGGTTAATTCATATGGAGAAATAGCTCCCCTTTGTATGGCCGCTGTCTGGAAAGATGGACAAGTGACAAGTTTGGGACTAGGTGAGTTCAGTTTATCTGATTTTCAACAACCTGAAGACGGTAGTTTTGCCAATGCAATCTCGGGTGATGGAAAAACAGTAGTAGGATATGTAGGGCTCGGATATTCCACTTATGCATTTCCTTATAGCTGGAAACAGGGGGATACGGGCGAATGGACATATAGCAAGTTACTTCTCCCTCAAGACGCTACAGGAGGAAAAGCAACTGATGTATCAGCAGATGGGAACATAATTTCCGGAGTTATCTGGTATTCAAATCGTGAAGTTGCCGCTTATTGGAAAAATGGAGAATGCCATTTGATAGAAGGAACAGGTGGAGACACTCAATACAACGGAGAGTACACCTATAGCAGAGCTTCTTCCGTTAGTCCTAACGGGAAATATGTAGCATTTATCTTCAGCAATCAGGAACCTGGAGTTTACGATGTAGACCAGAAAACTTATCAGAGAATTACTCCGTTCGAATCTGGTCGCTCACTTGATAACCTCGCTGTCGATAACAACGGGAATGCCGTTGGTTCTTTTGCATACGGTAATCCTATAATGGGAGGAATGCGTAAACGTCCATTCTGGTATTCCTATGAAGAAAATCACATCATCAGTTTTGATCATTTTATAAGTCTTTCCGCTCCGAATATAGAGCCCCCCTTCACTTTCGCATACGAAGAAGAAACGCAAGTAGTACCTTGCGCTATCTCAGCAGATGGAGTATTTATCATGGGAACCAACGATACGAAATCTCCGATGATGGGAGGAATTGCCGAATGCTGGATATTACAGACTGATAATGGTTCTATTATACTTCCGGACACTCCTGATGAAGTGCGGGCTAAATCATTGAATTTAAGAGAAGTCACCTTGATGTGGGAAAAAGACGAAAAAGTTTATAACGAATTGACATTAGACTCTTATAACATTTATTGCAACGGAGAAAAGGTTGATAATATTTCAGTAACTGATGCTAAAGAAGTTAGTTACGTACATAAAAACGCCCAACCCGGATATCCTGTATATTCAGTTGCAGGTATATTCAAAACTACAGATGGCTTGACAGTAGAATCTCCTAAATCAAATCCGGTGGCAATAGCAGTGCCCGATACGTACGCGTTACCTTTATTCGATAATTTCGATTCTCAATCATTAGAAACGAATTATTGGACGAAACAATCGTATTATGGATATCAGTTTGACACGACGTGGGGAACTCTTCCTTATTTTGGAATCTATGACTGTTCCTTGTATTCATCTATATCGGACAATACACCTTATTCCAGCGGACTTATTTCACGTCCAATGGACGCTACACAGGAAAACTATGTTTCGCTGTCTTTTGTTATCAACTATGGATTACTGAATGTCAGCGGGCAACAATTAGATAAAGACTCATTAAGTATTGATGTATCAGTGGATAAGGAAGCTACTTGGACAGAGGTAAAAGGAATGTCTTTTAAAGATATTTCTTCGTATTGGAGTATGCAGACAGTAGATTTATCACAGTGGGTGGCAAGAAAAATATTCCAAGTAAGATTACGTAAGCACGGACAAGGTGTAGCACAATACTACTATAATATCGACTTGTTCAAGGTTGGAGCTACTCCGGAAGAAGCTGCGCCGAAAGGATTGACAGGGAAAGTTACGGGTGCGAAACAAGTTAATCTTATGTGGAAGAATCCATTTAATGCTTACCAACTGAATTATATTGGTGAATTCTATTTACCGGGATTGGCAGTAGGTGATGATGGAAATGAATTTATTGCTGCAAATTCTTTTGACGCAAAAGATCTCAGTATGTATAAAGGTAAATATATAACATCAGTTAGTGCCAACATCAATCACTCGGATATTGAAGATTCTGAAGACACTCATGCTTCTGTCGTTATATTTGAAGATGGAACACTGATTCGTGAGCAAGAAATGAAAAATATCGTCTACAATGAGTTCAACACCGTTGTTTTGGATGAGCCGGTATTGTTAGACGGAACAAAAGAAATAAAAGTAGGTCTAAAGATATTCGATTACGATGAACGCCAGATTCCGATAAGTTACCAGAACACACTTAATTTCGTTCCAGGAAAGAGCGACTTGTATTCACAAGACGGAGGAAAGACTTGGAAGAAGCTGTCTGACTATTACGCAGGTGTTAGCGGACAAGAAACAGACGGGTATTGCAATTGGAACATCACAGCAAATGTTACGGATGAAGCAACTGTAAATCCGGCTGATGTCATTTACGATGACAACCTGATGGCTTATAATATATTCAGAAATGGTGAAAAGATTAATAGTAGACTGATAGACAGCCGTCAAGCTAGATTTACCGATACGGAAGCATCAGATAATTGCTATTATGAAGTGGTTGCTTATTACTACGATGGTTCTGTTTCGGATATTTCAGATCGTTATACGCTTGGGACACTTACTTCAATTCAGGATACAGATGCCAACAATGGCTTGCAAGTTTATCCGAACCCGGCAGTTGATTATATCAATATAACCGGAGATTTTGACAAGGTAACTTTATTGAATGTAAGCGGACAAGCAATCTTCAGCACAAGCCAGAGCACTCTGACTCTTGCCGGAATTCCTTCAGGAGTTTACTTCTTAAGGATAGAAAGCGGTGATAAGATTGAAACTAGAAAGGTATTGATAAGGAAATAACAACTATTCTAAACTAAGCTAAGAAGCGGGTTCACATAATTAACCTTTAAATGTGGACCCGCTATTTTTATGTTTGAAGCTGAACCGGCAAATAACCGTAACCTTTATTGGCTTACCTGATAATTGTTAGTGATAAGCATACATATATCTTTCTTTGTGCACTCTCAGAGCTATTATCTTCTATAAGTTTCATCCTTCAGCTTGCCGATTTTATATTGATAATTAATGAGTTATCCTGAAAGATGGAATCGTTCAGTGAGATTTCAGGTGCAGTTTATCGGCTGAATCTTTTCCCGAAGAAAGGTTCAGGACAACAAACTGATAATCAATCGCAAATTAGTAAACTGAAGGATTGAAGGTTATTTGAGGGTAATTTGTTTTTTTATACTGTTTTTTACCTATAAACACCTTGATGTTTTTAAAAAACATCGGGTTGATTGAAAAAAACATCGGGACGTTTGAAAGCAAACATACGGTCGATTGAAAACAAAGGTACGGTCCTTTGTTTACAAACTCCTATCGTTTGCGGACAATCGACCGTATGCTGAATAACAGGTGTCACCTACCAATAAGAAGAGATTATTATAGGCTACGTGGATGACTATAAATAAAAGATACGGTTGAGTGGTAACGAATGTTCGTGACCGCTCAACCGTATCGTTGTAAAATTGAGATAAAAAAGTTCTTATTTGTAGTCAGACCAGTTTACAAGTCTCATATCTCCTTTTTTATTCAGTGTATCATGCATCGCAAGTGCAGCAGACATACAATGTGGAGTATGTCCTTTTGATGACATGTGCACATAATCCCAAAGAATATTCTTATAATCAGGATGAGCACAGTTTTCTATGATGGCTTTAGCACGTTCTACCGGGCTCTTTCCGCGAAGATCTGCAATACCTTGTTCAGTTATAAGAATATTAACGGAATGTTCACTATGATCCATATGAGAAACCATCGGAACAATTGCACTGATCTTGCCTTCTTTAGCTACAGATGGGCAAGTAAAGATTGAAATGTAGGCGTTACGTGTAAAATCACCGGAACCACCGATACCATTCATCATCTTCGTTCCACTGATATGGGTAGAGTTGATATTACCATAAATATCAGCTTCAATAGCCGTGTTCATGGAGATTACTCCTAAACGACGAACAATTTCCGGGCTATTAGATATCTCGGACGGACGGATGATAAATTTATCACGGAAGAAATCCATATCATCATAAATGCTCTTTAAACAATCATTGGTAACTGTCAGTGAACAAGTGCTACCGAATTTTACACGTCCCTGACGCATTAAGCCGATAACTGCGTCCTGAATAACTTCTGTGTACATTTCAAAGGCAGGAATCGTTTTATCACGCCCCAATGCGCCAAGTACAGCATTGGCAATGTTTCCAACCCCGGATTGTAAGGGTAAAAAAGTAGAAGGGATAATCCCGCGTTTCATATCAGCAGCAAGGAAATCAGCTACATTCTGACCGATCAGGTCGGTAACAGGATCCGGAGCTGTAAATGAACGGGCTTCATCCGGCATATTTGTTTCTATTACACCGACAATCTTTGCCGGATCAATCTGTATATAAGGTTGTCCGATACGATCATTTGCTTTAAAAATAGGAATTTCACGTCTGTAAGGAGGATCAAGCGGTTCGTATACATCATGCATACCCATCATATTCTTGCTGTGGGCAGCATTCAGTTCCACTACAACCTTATCAGCCAAACGAGCAACTGTAGGAGCGATACCCCCTGCTGCTGTTAAATAAATTTTTCCATCCGGAGTCACCTCACACGCCTCGATAATAGCCAGCTTTACTTTTCCCATGAAACCGTAACGCACTTCTTGTGCCATCTGTGACAAATGGATATCATTATAAGCGATTTCACCATTATTAACTGCCTTACGGAAGTCAGCGTTAGTCGTGTAAGGTGCACGATAACGAATCGCTTTTGCCCTTGATAAAACTCCGTCACAAGATTCTCCGGTAGAAGCACCGGTGAAAATTCCAATTTGGAAAGGGTTACCTTTCAGGTGCTCTTCCTCTGCTTTTTTGGCTAATGCAGCCGTTACGGCTTTTGCTGTTCCTGCGGGAGTAAATCCGCTGATACCGATATTGTCGCCATGATTAACTAAGCCGGCGGCTTCTTCTGCTGTAATAAACTTTAAGGACATAATTTCAATAGTATTTCAAAGTTAGTTATTTTAATATTTTCTTTTTATAATTTCCGAATAGATAATAGCCCGACGAACCTCTTCTTTTGAATGGAGTTTCACTTTAGGGTCACTCAAATGTCTACAAGATTCTTTGTTTATTTGTTTGTCGGATTGATTTTCCTGAGGAATTCTTACATAAGGATCTTTCTTGAGTATAGGCGTAACAGGAATGTTTTCGGTTTCAGACTCTTCCATGACATCGTCTTGTTCGAACCACTTTTCCCATTCATTGGAATCTCCCATTTCTGCCAATTGTTTTTCTTTTTGAGGTAATATTACAGGCTTTTTATCCTTTTCAAGCTTTTTCCTGGCTTCTTTTATCACATTGAAAATTGTGATAATAACAATTATGGCAATAAATATATACGCTTGTAAGTTTTCCATGTTTTCATTCATAAATGTTTGCCAAAGGTATTACTTAATCTGAAAGATACCAAAAAAAACGACACGAAAAAAGGGCAGCTTCACAGCTCCCCTTTGTTTTTTTAACCTAAACCTTAACTATGAAAAAATCTAATGTTTCTTTCATGTGGCAAATTTGTAAAATTAATCTAAACCATGCAAATATATTAGCAATAAATGTTCGTTCCTTTAACATTAATTATATATTAAAACTTTTAATCTGTAACATTAATTGCTTTTTTCCTATCATTTTACAAGTATTTAGCGGATTAGAGTTATCTTTGCGTCGCAATATTTAAAGAAATAACAAAATGACAAATTTAACGGAAGCGGACTTTAAATCCGCAACTGCAGATAACAGAAAATTGTTTATTGAAACGTATGGTTGCCAAATGAACGTAGCCGACAGTGAAGTAATCGCCTCCATCATGCAGATGGCAGGATATTCTGTATGCGACACAATTGAAGAGGCGGATGCCGTGTTCATGAATACATGTTCCATACGCGACAATGCAGAACAAAAAATCTTAAATCGGTTGGAATTCTTCTATTCCCTGAAGAAGAAAAGAAAGCATCTGATTGTAGGCGTGTTGGGCTGTATGGCAGAACGAGTAAAGAATGATTTAATAGAGAACCATCATGTGGATCTTGTAGTAGGACCTGACTCTTATTTAACCCTACCTGACTTGATTGCAACCGTAGAGACAGGCGAAAAAGCAATCAATGTTGAACTCTCTACGACAGAAACCTATAAAGATGTGATACCCTCACGCATCTGTGGAAATCATATATCCGGTTTTGTCTCAATCATGCGTGGATGCAATAATTTTTGTACCTATTGTATTGTTCCTTATACTCGTGGAAGAGAAAGAAGCCGTGATGTCGATAGTATCTTGAATGAAGTAGGGGACTTAATAGCCAAAGGTTACAAAGAAATCACCTTATTGGGGCAGAATGTCAATTCTTACCGGTTTGAAAAAGAAGGGGAGATCATTACTTTCCCTATGTTGCTCCGAATTGTGGCAAAAGCAGCTCCGGGTGTAAGAATCCGGTTCACAACTTCCCACCCGAAAGATATGAGTGACGAAACACTGCAAGTTATTGCCGAGATGCCTAATGTTTGTAAACATATTCACCTTCCCGTTCAAAGCGGAAGCTCGCGGATATTAAAACTAATGAATCGCAAGTATACCCGTGAATGGTACTTGGATAGAGTTGCTGCCATCCGTAAAATTATTCCTGATTGCGGATTGAGCACAGATATTTTTTCAGGTTTCCATTCTGAGACAGAAGAGGATCATCAGCTCTCATTATCATTGATGCGAGAGTGTGCTTATGATTCCGCTTTTATGTTTAAATATTCCGAACGTCCCGGCACTTATGCCTCCAAACATCTGGAAGATAATATTTCAGAAGAAATAAAAATCCAACGTTTAAACGAAATTATAGAACTTCAAAATCAACTTTCTGCTGAAAGTAACCAGCGTTGTATCGGTAAAGAGTTTGAGGTACTTGTAGAAGGTGTATCAAAACGTTCTCGAGAACAATTGTTCGGTCGTACCGAACAAAACAAAGTCGTCGTATTCGACCGTGGGAATCATAGAATAGGAGATTTTGTACAGGTTAAAATAACAGATGCCAGCTCAGCGACATTAAAAGGAGAATTGGTTTAAGCCAATTCTCTTCCACCTTATTATATTAAAAGACCTTAAAGAAATAGATTTACGTCACATTTTATTTGTTAATTTGCACCAAATTAGGGTGTAGTCTATCTTATTGGTATCGGGGAATTAAAAGATTGTGACTGAATAATGAGCAAACTCAACATACATGCCTGTCCACTCTGTGGAGGCAACCATTTGAAATACACAATGACATGTGTAGATCATTATGCTTCCGGCGAACATTTCGATTTGCTCCGTTGCGAAGATTGTGGATTTCAATTTACCCAAGACTTTCCTTTAGAAACAGAAATCGGCCGTTACTATGAAACTCCCGATTATATATCTCATAGTGATACAAAAAAAGGAGTGATAAACAGCCTATACCATTTGGTTCGCAAACGAATGTTGAATCGTAAAGCCCGGTTAATCTTACATTTGCTAGGGAAAAAGACCGGAAGTTTACTAGACATTGGTACGGGAACAGGTTATTTCTCCCATACCATGAAAGAAAAAGGTTGGGACGTCACTGCTATTGAAAAAAGCCCACAAGCCAGGACTTTCGCAAAAGAACATTTCAATTTGAATGTCTATGACGAATCCAAACTAAAGGATTTGCCTGATAAATCATTCGATACAATAACATTATGGCATGTCATGGAGCATTTGGAGCACTTGAATGAAACATGGGAATTATTGTATAAATTGTTGGATGATAACGGGATATTGGTCGTTGCTGTTCCTAACTGCACTTCTTATGATGCTGAAAAGTATCAGGAATATTGGGCAGCCTACGATGTTCCAAGGCATCTTTGGCATTTTACACCCAGCACTATACAGACATTCGGAGCAAAGCATAACTTTATTTTAGCAGCTCAACATCCGATGCCTTTTGATGCTTTCTATGTTTCAATGTTAAGCGAAAAATATAAAAAGAGTGCACTGCCTTTTATCAAAGGTATGTATGTGGGTACAATTGCTTGGTTTCATGCTTTGGCAAAAAAAGAAAGAAGCAGTTCTATGATTTATGTATTTAGAAAGAAAAAATAATGGGGAAAGAAAAGAAACATTCAAGTTCATTTATTGATATGCAGTTTGTTACTTCAACAATCAGCACTATGCTTGTCTTGTTACTTCTGGGATTAGTGGTGTTTTTTGTTCTTTCTGCCAACAATCTGTCTATTTACGTAAAGGAGAACATCAGCTTTTCACTTCTTATAAGCGATGATATGCATGAATCAGCCATTCTTCAATATCAAAAGAAGCTCAATGACGAGCCTTTTGTGAAAGCAACTACTTATATATCTAAAAAACAGGCATTGAAAGAACAAACGGAAGCAATGGGCACAGATCCGAAAGAATTCCTAGGCTATAACCCGTTCACTGCATCAATTGAGATAAAACTTAATTCAGACTACGCTAATTCAGACAGCATTGCCAAGATAGAAAAGAAGCTGAAAAAGAATTCCAATATACTTGAAGTAAAATACCCTCAAGAGTTAATGGATGCTGTAAATGACAATATAAAGAAGATAAGTATCGTATTGCTCTCCCTTGCGGGATTACTTACGCTTATTTCTTTTGCGTTGATAAACAATACGATAAGATTGGCCATTTACTCCAAACGCTTCCTCATCCATACGATGAAACTTGTAGGAGCAAACTGGGGTTTTATTCGCCGTCCATTCTTAAGAAGAAACATTTGGAGTGGTATCATTGCCGGACTTATGGCTGACGGAATATTAATGGGAACAGCCTATACGCTTGTGACTTACGAACCGGAACTGATACGTATAATTACCCCGGAAGTAATGCTCATTGTTTCAGCATCTGTGCTTTTATTCGGTATAATAATAACGTTCCTTTGTGCTTATGCTTCCATCAACAAATATTTGAGAATGAAAGCCAGCACATTATATTATATATAAATACGCTAATAATTTAATAATCAGATATGGATAAAAAGAAATTTGCTTTCGACAAGACTAACTTCATTCTGCTTGCAGTAGGAATGTGTATCGTCATTTTGGGTTTCATATTAATGACCGGGCCGGGCAGTACGGAAACCACTTTCGAACCTGATATTTTTAGTGTTCGTAGGATTAAAGTTGCTCCGGTTGTTTGTTTCTTCGGTTTTATCTTCATGATTTATGCAATTTTAAGGAAACCTAAATTGAAAGGAGAAGAGAAGGATGAGTTGGTTTGAAGCATTAATACTCGGATTGATACAGGGACTGACCGAATACCTGCCCGTCAGTAGTAGTGGTCATTTAGCTATCGGTTCGGCTTTATTCGGCATAGAGGGAGAAGAGAATCTTGCTTTCACGATAGTTGTTCATGTTGCAACCGTATTCAGTACATTGGTAATCTTATGGAAAGAAATAGACTGGATATTCAAAGGGTTATTCAAGTTTAAGATGAACAGTGAAACTCGTTATGTGATCAATATCTTGATTTCTATGATCCCAATCGGTATTGTCGGTGTATTTTTTAAAGATAAAGTAGAAGAAATATTTGGTTCCGGGTTATTAATTGTGGGCTGTATGTTGTTGCTGACAGCTTTATTACTGACATTCTCCTATTATGTCAAACCGCGTCAAAAAGAGAATATATCCATGAAAGACGCTTTCATTATCGGTTTGGCACAAGCTTGTGCCGTATTACCGGGACTTTCGCGTTCAGGGAGCACTATTGCAACCGGGTTATTGTTAGGAGATAATAAGGCAAAACTGGCTCAATTCTCTTTCCTTATGGTTATACCTCCGATATTGGGTGAGGCTTTATTGGATGGGATGAAAATGATAAAAGGAGAAGATGTGGCAGGAGACATCCCTACTCTTTCACTGATAGTAGGTTTTCTCGCGGCTTTCATATCCGGCTGTCTTGCTTGCAAATGGATGATAAATATCGTGAAGAAAGGAAAGTTGATCTATTTCGCTATTTATTGCGCGATAGTAGGAGCTGTTACGATTGTATGTACACTAATGAACTAATATAATATGAACTTTAAAGAAGGCGAAGTATTATATTTTAATAAACCCTTGAAATGGACTTCCTTTGCATTGGTAGCGAAAGTACGTTATCATATTTCAAGGAAGATCAAAGTAAAGAAAATAAAAGTCGGACATGCCGGGACGCTTGATCCGCTGGCTACCGGAGTTATGATTATTTGCACCGGTAAAGCAACTAAAAGGATTGAAGAATTTCAATATCATACAAAGGAGTATATTGCGACGATACGTTTGGGAGCTACAACACCTTCTTATGATTTGGAAAAAGAAATAGATGCAACTTATCCCACGGAGCATATTACCCGTGAAATGGTAGAAAAAACATTGCAAGATTTTATCGGAAGTATCGAACAGATACCACCTGTTTTTTCGGCTTGTAAGATAGATGGGAAAAGGGCATATGATTTGGCGCGGGCAGGACAGGATGTTGAACTGAAACCGAAAACTTTGGTTATAGATGAGATTGAACTGTTGTCATGCGAGCTGCCTATAATAAAGATACGAGTAGTATGTAGCAAAGGAACCTATATACGGGCTTTAGCGCGCGATATCGGTGAAGCTTTGAATAGTGGGGCACATTTAATAGGATTGGTTCGGACTAGGGTCGGAAATGTAACACTGGACAAATGCATGGATGTGGAGAACTTTGAGGCATGGCTGGAACAACAAGAGATTGAAATAGAAAATTAACGAATAAAAGATATAGAGATTATGAAGCTATCGCAATTTAAATTTAAATTACCGGAAGAGAAGATTGCTTTGCACCCGACAAAGTACAGAGATGAATCGCGCATGATGGTGCTTCACAGAAAGACCGGACAAATAGAGCATAAAGTATTTAAGGATATTTTGAATTATTTCGATGATAAAGATGTGTTTATTTTCAATGATACGAAAGTATTTCCTGCACGTCTTTATGGAAACAAGGAAAAAACCGGTGCACGCATTGAGGTATTTCTTCTACGTGAGCTAAACGAAGATCTTCGTTTATGGGATGTACTTGTCGATCCTGCCCGTAAAATAAGAATAGGGAATAAACTCTATTTTGGTGAAGATGATTCTATGGTAGCAGAAGTTATTGATAATACCACCTCACGCGGTCGTACGCTTCGTTTTCTTTATGACGGTCCCCATGATGAATTCAAAAAAGCTCTTTATGCATTAGGAGAAGCTCCTCTACCTAGTTTTATCAATCGTGCAGTTGAGCCTGATGATACAGAGCGGTTTCAAACCATTTTTGCAAAGAATGAAGGTGCTGTCACTGCACCGACTGCCGGATTACACTTCAGTCGCGAATTGATGAAAAGAATGGAAATCAAAGGTATTGATTTTGCATTTATTACGATGCATGCCGGACTTGGTAACTTCCGCGAAATAGATGTTGAAGACTTGACGAAACATAAAATGGACTCGGAACAAATGTTTGTCAATACACAGGCAGTCAATACGGTGAACCGTGCCAAGGATTTAAATAAGAGTGTATGTGCTGTAGGTACAACTGTTATGCGTGCCATTGAAACGGCGGTAAGCACTGACGGACACCTGAAAGAGTTTGAAGGATGGACTAACAAATTCATTTTTCCTCCTTATGATTTTACTGTGGCAAACAGTATGGTTACAAATTTCCATCTGCCTTTGTCTACTTTATTAATGCTTGTTGCTGCTTTCGGTGGCTATGAACAAGTTATGGAAGCATATCACGTAGCATTGAAGGAAGATTATCGCTTCGGAACCTACGGAGATGCCATGTTGATTTTAGATTAATAAAAATAACTGTTATGGCAAAAGTTTACTTGGGTTTGGGAACGAATCTTGGCAACAAAGAAGAAAACTTGCGCCTAACCGCAGAAAAATTGGAAGAGCGGATAGGGGAAATCATTTCCCTTTCCGCTTTTTATATTACAGAGCCATGGGGGTTTGATTCCGTAAATTCATTTTTCAATGCAGTATGTTGTATAGAAACGAATCTGTTCCCGTTTCAAATATTGGAAGAAACCCAACTGATCGAAAAAAAAATCGGCCGCAATCAAAAATCGGTCAATGGAGTCTATGCCGATCGTTTAATCGATATTGACTTACTTCTATATGATAATTTGAAAATCGAATCCGAAAGATTAACACTGCCTCATCCTTTAATGACAGAAAGACGCTTTGTTATGGAACCTTTAGCGGAAATAGCACCGCAACTCAAACATCCCACGCTAGGGAGAACGATGAAAGAACTGTTTGATGAGCTCGTGGCCAACGAACATCCATAACTGCTTCTATATGTTAAAGTCCGATAAACGCAACCATCATTTCCGAATAATAGCTACCTTTGCAATACGAAAAAGTGTGGAAAGATTTGGGTAGCTTGCAACCACAATAAAAAATGCTAAAATGACAACTTCTTATTGTGCATTTCAGCTTACACCTATGTTTCCCCATTTGGTTTTAATTTATTAATTTTTTAATTCTCAATTAAAATGGGATACTTATTCACATCCGAATCGGTGTCAGAAGGACACCCCGACAAAGTGGCCGATCAAATATCGGACGCTGTGCTTGACAAACTGTTGGCATTCGACCCCAGTTCTAAAGTAGCTTGCGAAACCTTAGTTACTACCGGACAAGTAGTACTTGCGGGTGAAGTAAAAACAAAAGCGTATGTTGATCTTCAACTTATCGCACGCGAGGTAATCAATAAAATAGGTTACAACAAGAGCGATTATATGTTCGAAGGTAACTCGTGCGGTGTATTCTCTGCTATCCATGAGCAGAGTGCGGACATCAATCGTGGCGTAGAACGTGAAAACCCGATGGATCAGGGTGCAGGAGATCAAGGTATGATGTTTGGCTACGCTACTAACGAAACTGAAAATTATATGCCGCTATCACTCGATCTGGCACATAAAATACTATTAGTACTTGCTGAAATCCGTCGTGAGGGTAGAGTCATGACTTATCTCCGCCCGGATGCAAAAAGTCAGGTAACGATTGAATATGACGACAATAACAAACCGGTACGTATCGATACTATCGTTGTTTCCACACAGCATGACGAGTTTATCCAACCCTCAAATAATTCCGAAGCAGCACAACGGAAGGCTGATGAAGAAATGTTGGCACAGATACGAAAAGATGTGATTGAGATATTAATGCCGCGTGTTATTGCAGAAATTCATAACCAGGATGTATTGGCATTATTCAATGATAAAATTATCTATCATGTGAACCCAACCGGAAAATTCGTTATTGGTGGTCCTCACGGAGATACCGGATTGACAGGGCGCAAAATCATCGTAGACACCTACGGCGGTAAGGGTGCGCATGGTGGTGGCGCTTTTTCTGGAAAAGATCCTAGTAAGGTAGACCGTAGTGCAGCTTATGCAGCGCGTCATATTGCTAAAAATATGGTAGCAGCGGGTGTAGCTGATGAGATGCTGGTACAGGTTTCTTATGCTATTGGTGTTGCACGTCCTATTAATATCTATGTTAATACTTACGGACGTAGTCATGTAAATATGAGTGACGGTGAAATAGCCAAAGTAATAGAGAAGCTATTTGACCTTCGTCCAAAAGCTATTGAAGAACGTCTGAAGCTACGTAATCCGATATATCTTGAAACAGCAGCCTACGGACACATGGGACGTATTCCGCAGACAGTGACCAAAACTTATACTTCCCGTTATCAGGAATCAAAAACTGTGGAAGTAGAGCTTTTTACTTGGGAAAAGTTAGATTACGTTGACCTGATTAAAAAAGAATTCGGTTTATAATTCTAATGATTGGAAACAGGTTGTTTGAAAAAGCCTTCTGTTTTTTAATTGGACTCGGAATATTAATTACGCGGATTAAACTAGAAAATCTGTGTAATTAGTGTTCCGAGTCTGAATTATATCATGGAGTAATGTTATTCACTTTTGGTACTGTGCGGCATTCGATGGTACTGGTAGAGTGTTGCAAGACCAATCTTAGCAAAGCTCTGCGCATTGTAAGTGCCACAATGCCATATATAATCATGGAATAAATGAGTTTAATAAGAATATTATAATAGTATAACAAGGGATTGTAGAGAAGCATTAAACTGGATTCTCTGAAAACAAGAAAACCCTAAGATATTGTTTCTTAGGGCTTTTCTAAATTGGTTGTTGTCCTACCAAGAACAACTATTTTTCTATCTAATAGACGATAAACACAGAGTTTACGCTAAATGTCAATTGCTCAATCCACCTCTATTTCCACCTTTATAGAAATTTCTTCTCTAAAGATAATTCCATAGATACGCTTTGTTTTCGCGGTCAAAGGTAGACTTTATTTTTAATAATACAGACAAATACGGATAAATATTGTACTTTTGTATGCAAATTCTTTTTTGAGGGTTTGTGAAGAATCCATAAACCTTTTAAAAACGAACAAATGCAAAAGTTACTTTTTCTACTCCCTTTCATTGCCATAGCATGCACAAATGAAATTCCTACTCCTGATGAGAAAACAGAACTTCCTGTCGTAAACGACACAACAAATACATCAAATGATGGCTTCGACTTTGTATATCCTGATGGTTGGGATAATGGAACAAATGTGGATGGCGACCTTAATGAAAATGAATAATGTATTGAATTTGCTATCTTTCTTCCCATTGGATCCGTAGCTCGAGTTCGTGATATCTACTTTTTCTGATAGCATTTCCTTTCCAGGAAGATCTTGCCGGCAACGATTTCTGATAGCAACATAATATTTTTTTTCCTTTTTTCTTATACTCCACTTATGGCGGACACGGGCAGCTGAAAAGGAATTTATTAGAAAAATACCGCACGAGCGAAGCGAGCACAGGATGATTTTTTTAATAAATAGCGTAGCAGTCCTTTTCTGATGAACGGGGCTGACATATCTTTGTAGAAGAAAAGAGGAAAAACCTTCAGGCGAATGTGATATTAAATTTTCAATCGATACATATGTATGGTTGGATACGCTTTTTATAATTTCTCTCCGGTGTGTATCTTACTGATATGGCTTCAATTTATCCGTAATTAGGTGCATTTAGGTATAGTTCACCCTGTTTTTTCATCTGCCAAAAAGATGTGCGGTCACGGTTTCCGACTTTTATAGACACAAAAAAAAGACGTCCGCACAGATTTTAAATCTATACGGACGCCTTTTAGGTGTTTCTAAGGAGGTTTTAGGACTTATCCTTTTACTTCTTCCTTTTTTTCTTTCTTTGGAAGTGAGGAAACTTTCTGATAAGTGAACGTCTTTGTGTGGCGTTTCAAATCCATTTCCGGTCTGAAAATGATTTTCGCACCGTCGATATTCACATTTGAAAGGAAATCTTCCGCTTTGTCAGTCGGGCGACCTGTTTTCAAGGTCATGCGGAAACTTCCCAGGTCGTTGAAGCGGACAATCTGACCATTGCCAAGGGCTTCCTTCATGATTGTTACAAGAGCATCGAGAGTTGCCTTTGCATCGGATGCTGTTACGGTACAACGATCTGCGATACGTGCACATATTTCTTTGAAAGTGATTTCTCCGCTAGCTTGTGCGGTTGCGTAATAACGTGGAGATTCATCCGGTTTCAACGGATTTTTTCTAGCTGATACTGAAAAAGGTACTGCCATTGTTTGAGGTGTTAGGGTTATATATTGATCTTAATTATAGTAACAAATGTACGCATACGTGCGAGAGCGGTTCGGGATTGGTCGGGATTGATACGGATGTGCGTTATTATGTGCGGTTATGGTAGTTTATTTGCATGAAAAAAGCCTCCTCACTGCTAGGTGGGAGGCTCTGAATCGTTATTTTCCTGTGGTAGTACCTTTCCATAGATGGGCAATGTCCTCGCCTAGTTCTTTCAGGTTTTTGTTGTTCAGGATGAACGCTACAACTTTCCACACGATTTTAAAGATTTTCCAGATTACTTTCAGCGTTTTCATGGTGATATGCTTTTATTGATTCGTGGGCGAAGATATTGCTTTCCTGCCGAGCTGTGAGCGATAAACGGGAAACGGTACAGGTGTGGCGGGTTATGTATTATTGTTCACGGATAAGCAATTTGTATTCCTCTGCAGCATTGAAGCAGGGACACATTTTTATATACTCGGACGGTTCTATGATGCCGTTCCCGTTCAAATCCGGACTGAGGTCTCGATGTCCGCAAATGCGGGTACCGGGAAAGGTCCGCACCAATGCTTGCAGCAGCATCCGGAGTGAAAGTATTTGCATCGGGGTACGGGTGTCGGCGGGTTTGCCGTTGGCATCCAGGCCACCTTCGTAGGCGACGCCAATGGAATTGGTATTGTAGCCTTTGGCGTGTGCGCCTACTGCCGAGATGGGGCGCATGGGATGTATGCGTCCGTCACGGGTAATGTAGTAATGATAGCCACAACCGCTCCATCCATTAGCGAGATGCATTCTTTCAAGTTGTTGAGGCGTAAGCGTGGAAGTGCAGCGCGAAGCGGTGCAATGTATCACGATGAGATTGATTTTTCGTGTGAGCATGATTCTCTGTTTTTGGGTTAAGGTTGTCCGAATTCCGTGCAAATGATTTCCACCTGTCTAGGCGTCAGAATGCGGGAACTTAGTCGGTAATTGGTTTCAGCCAATGCCGTGAGCAGGGCGGGAGTGGTACGAATCCATCTTTTCAGCCGGATAGAGGCGGAAGCCGGAGCGATGTTCGGGAAATAAATAGAAGCTAGTTCTTTAACTCCATAACTGCGAGGTGTAAGGGTTTGATGCATAATAATAGATATGGTTTAGATAAGTTTTGTTTTAATGCGTTGTCCTGGTGTGTAGGTCAGGACAATTTCTTTTCGTTTACTTGTGGCAAAGCGTCCGAGAGGTTGCAGATTGATAATATTACCTTCTTGTGCTTCTGTGGCGATGGCGTCAGTCAGGGCGTAGAGTACTCCGATTACATCGGCAGGTGAAAAGGCAGTGCGGTGAGCGATTCTTTCGGCGATATCTTCCGTATTGAGATGCTGTGGCATACGATTTGCCATATTAGGGGCTTGGTATTGGTTATTGTTATACAAATGTACGTCTAATCAGGGAGATACAGGCATATTTACGGATGTTGGTATAGTTATGTGTGTTTGTTCGCGAAGCGGAGGAGAAAACGAGGGAGCGGAGCGACCGAAGTATGTCCGGCGCAGGGGCGAAGCCCCGTAGGCGGGACGGTGGGCGCAGCCCATCCGGTAAAGAGAGCGAAGCGAACGTAAAAGGGATAGCACAAGGAATACACACCGTTAGGGAAAGCATGGGGCGAAACTATTGTCGTATTCAGTGGGGATTCATCCGGCAGGGAAAGGCACAGCCCTCAGAAAAGCGCAGGGGCTTGACCCCTGCAAGACCGCCCGCGGGGAGGCGGGGGGAGAAATGCGCGGGGCGCACCCCCGCCCACGGGCGGAAAAGCAATAAAGGGAGGGAGCGGGCGCAACCGCTGCCCCGCGCAAAAAACAATGTGCGCCCGCTACCGGAAGCGAGCGCGGAGCACAGGGCTAGGGGAGCTAAAAGTAACAAAGCCCACAACTGTATGAGCCAAACCCTGCTAAAGATTGACCGCCTTACTAAGGACGCTGCACGAGCACCGTAAGACGAGCACCTTGCTAACCGTGATGGGTAACCGTAGCATAATGAGGAGAGGTGAACGAATGCCTTTGCTCCTTACTAACGCAATACCATGCAGAATGCTTGATGGTAAGCGATACTTTCCACACTTCGGGATGAACGGATGCCTCTTTGCTTCTGCCGGAATGCTGACGGGTTGCCGCATATTTGCCCTATCAGGGCGCGGCTTCCCGCCTGCATGGTGCGTAACCGCACAATGAATGAAGAAACCCCACTAACGGTATAACTGCTGATATGATACCCCGCTAATGCAGTGTGGGCTGGCGGTTGCCGCACATTTGCCCCATAGGGGCGCGGCTTCCGACTGCCGACACGGAATAAACACCACTGTCGTAGCGAGCAAAGCGAGCGGGCATTCCTTTTGTTTGGTTGCTATCATAAGCAGCTCCGGATCTTCACCTCATCGGCTTCCTGATGGAACATTTTGCTATCATCTTTCACTTGGCCAATTCAGCCGGGAACAATGGTTTGCTATCTCGTTTCTTCCGGAGCTTCAAACCAAGGTAAAAGATTTGCTATCATCCATTACCTGATCGATCGTGCCTGGTTCAACATTCCGCTATCATTTCTCTTGCCGGCAGCCGCATCTTCCGGAAGAACTCGCTATCATCTTTAAACTTCCCGTCATTGTTTCAGGCTTTCCGCCTGCAGATCATCCAATGCGGAGAAATAGCGGTCCACTTTGTGACATAGCCGATCGTATTTTTGTTCGACATCCCTGTGTTTATCGGCTTGCTGCTTGTAATTGCTTACGAATCGGGGATATTCCTTCACGATGTATTTTATTGCTTCGCTCCCGGTTCGCTTTCCGGTGATCCGCTTCAACTGCTCAAGGGCTTCCGCTTCCTCTGCAGTGAGGCGTAGGGTTAATGTGCTGGCTTTTTCTGTACTCATGGTTTATTTGTTTTTCTGATTTACATCCTGTTGTCGGTTCATTTTTTCGGCTTCGGCAAATGCTTTCTGATAGCTTGTATGCTTCGTTCCGAATACTTCCACATTGATTCCCATCACGTTGATAGTGTGGGCTATGCACCATCCTATCCGCATTTTTCGCGGATAGTAGGTAATTTGCTTGTTTTCCTGCATGGTTTTGAGCTTGTTGGTTAGCAGGCTTTTAGTTTGGCAAGTAGAAAACGTCCCGGCATTGTAATTTTGCCTTTGCTGTTGTCTACCTGTTGCAATAACTCCCAAATGGGATGCCCTATCTCGCCTCCTCTCGAGATTGTTAGCAGTTCCTCCGCTTCTCTGCCGGATATATTCAACCGTTGGAAACGATACATCAAGCCGTCTGTGTTTCGTTTCGGCACATTAGCAGGGTTAGATGTAGCTGATAAAGCTTGTTTCCCTATATTTTTTAAACGAAGTGAAACTTCCTCCTCCAATGTCCCCATTGGGGGGATAGAGGGGGGATTTTCTTTTTTTTCTTTTTCTTTGTGTCGATTTTCTGCGAAATTCTGCGGAACTCTGCGGGTTTCTGCGGGATTTCCCGTTTGTTCCAGCTTTGGCGTACTGTAAACGGCTTTTCCTGTTTTCGTAGTTACTTCTTCCGTATTATCGAAAAGCGGGAGCGGCGAAGCTGCTACCGCATGGGCTTCCTGTTCGCTGATTAAGCTGATATCTTCGGGTATTAACGTTCGCTTCTTTGCACGTCGGCATATTTCGGCATACTTCTGTTGAATCGATTCGGATGTAAGTACCTGTTTAGTTTTCCAAATGATCCGATCGAATAATTCGATTTCTGTACAGTAGTTAATAATTTCGAGTACACGCTCTTCATCGATACCCCAATATTCGGCAACATCGAATGCCTGGTCATCGGTGAAGCGGATATAACAACCTTCTACACGGAAGATTTCATTCTGTACGTATTGGAATACGGCGTAACCTTCACAGCCGTATTGTTTCTTGAGACGCTTCAAGCGAATATCCTGAAAACGGTCGGTTTCACTTGAATAATATGATAGTCCTGTTTTTGCCATGATCTTATAGTTTTTGCATTACGGCTTCTATTTCCAAACGCTTGTATAGGTATGTTTTGCCAAGTTTGTAGCATGGAATGATTCCTTCGGTACGATAGTTCTTGAGTGTGCTGTTGCTGATTTTGAAAAGCCGACACACATCTTCGGAGCGTAGAAATTCGTCATTTTCGTGGATTTGTATTAATTCCTGTGCTTTAGCGATATTAGTTTCGATTGATAACTTTCTCATATTCTTTGTTTTTTTGGTTTATTGATTACTTGCTTTTTTGTCGATATTATCGGAATATTTATTGGAGAATAGCTCTTTGAGTGCTGCCATGTCGTCCATAATTTTGGTATCAATCACTTCGGCATATATTTGCGTGGTCGATAGTTTGGCATGTCCTAGCATCTTGCTTACTGTTTCGATCGGTATTCGATTACATAGCGTGATGGTAGTAGCGAAGGTATGCCTTGCCATGTGGAAGGTTATCTTTTTATTGACTTTGGCAATAGTAGCAATCTGTTTTAACGAACGATTGATTACTTGATTACATGGTACTTGGAAAATTGGTAGATGCTGATGTGTATCTTTATGCGTAGCGTATTGCATCAGGATGCGTGCAGCTGGCTGGAGTAATGGTAGCGATACTCGTTGATTGGTCTTTTTTCGGTAGTATTGCAGCCATTGATTTCCATCGATTCCTCTTGTAATGTTGTCGTTAGTCAGTTCTTGAATGTCGCAATAGCACATTCCGGTATAGACGGCAAACAGGAAGATGTCGCGCGTAACGGCTAAATGGCTTGGTAGCATTGTATGTGTGATAACTTGCAGTTCTTCTTCGGAGAGGAATCCTTTGTTTACTTTGGTTTGATGGATTCCTTCGAGGATTACAGGGTTGCGGTTTATCCATTCGTTGCGTTCGGCAAGGTTCATGACTTTGTGAAACCTTTGAATATGCTTTAGTGCAGCATTGGTTCGGCACTTGATTTTTCCCTCTTTGCGATATCCTTTCAGATAGGCGTAGAATTCCATTGTGAAAGTTTTGTCGATGGATGTAATATTGTAATCTGCTACGTGGTATTTAATCCGGATGAAGTTGAGCAGGTGTCGTAGTGTCACTCTGTAACCTTTGTATGTACTCTCTCGGAGAGTGTCTCCTTCTATATTGTTGTGGTATTCGAACAGTAACTTGATGGTATTGTATTGGCAAGTTGGCGCAGTGTGTATCAGACGGAAGTTGGCGGTATTCAGTTCGTAATTCTTCTCTGTAATTTTTGCGGTAACTTCTTCAATAGCAATTCGTGCGTTGTCGATAGCACGATTGGCTTCACGGTCTTGTTCTGTTTTCCCGATTGATTTTTGTATACTCGCATTCCACGACGTAGAGCGTATTGATACATTGAGTGGAAAATCGTATCTTTGTCCGTTGATGGTGATACGACAATAAAGCGGTGCGTTTGCTCCGTTTTGTGCTCTGCTCTTTCGTAACCAGAACAGAACGTTCATTTTCTTTTTTTGACTCATAATTTTGAACTTGTTTATGAGCCTATGAAAAAGATCTAAAAATGGATTGAAATGTCACCGAATTTGGCACCGAAATTAAGTAAACTTTTTTCAGCTACCATTTTCAAAGAACGAAAAAACCCTCTAAAATTAGCCGTTTTAGAGGGTTTTTATCTTTTAATGACTGAATGATCGTTGTCCTACCAAGATTCGAACTTAGACAAACAGAACCAAAAACTGTTGTGCTACCATTACACCATAGGACAAACTATTTTGTGCTTTCTGTTAAAAAGCGATGCAAAGATAGTGGTCTTCGTCCAAATCTCCAAATATTTAATGATATTTTTTATTTAGCGATTACCAGATAATAATTTTTCTTTCCTCTCTGTACTAATAAATACTTATTATCCAACAGGTCGTTGTTTGTAATTACTTGATCAAAGCTTTCGAGTTTTTCTTTATTTAAAGATACGCCGCCACCTTGAACCAGTTTACGCATCTCACCTTTTGAAGCAAAAATTGCGGCATTATCGACAAACAGGTCTACAGCTTTTATTCCTGCTGATAAGGCATCTCTGTCTATTTCAAATTGTGGAACGCCTTCAAATACGGCAAGTAATGTATCCTCGTCCAGCTTCTTCAGTGCATCAGAAGTTGCATTTCCAAATAAGATGTTGGATGCATCGACTGCTGCATTATAGTCTTCTTCGGAATGTACCATAATGGTTACTTCTTTTGCAAGGCGTTTCTGGAGCACACGTAAATGTGGTGCCTCCGTGTGTTCTTTTGTCAAAGCATCTATTTCGTCCTTTGCCAAGGAAGTGAATATCTTAATATAGCGTGCGGCATCGTCATCACTTACATTTAACCAGAATTGATAGAATTTGTAAGGAGAAGTATATCTTGGATCTAACCAAACGTTACCGGATTCTGTTTTCCCAAACTTGCCACCGTCTGCTTTTGTAATCAATGGGCATGTCAGGGCAAATGCTTCTCCGCCATTTGTACGGCGAATCAATTCTGTTCCCGTAGTAATATTACCCCACTGGTCAGAACCTCCCATTTGTAATTTGCATCCTTTGGTTTCGTATAAGTGCAGAAAGTCATATCCTTGAAGTAACTGGTAAGTAAATTCCGTGAATGATAAACCGTCACGAGCTTCTCCGTTTAGTCTTTTCTTAACGGATTCTTTTGCCATCATGTAGTTTACAGTGATATGTTTACCTATATCGCGGACAAAATCAAGGAAACTAAAGTTTTTCATCCAGTCATAGTTATTCACCAATTCGGCAGCATTAGAAGCGTCAGAATCAAAATCCAGAAACTTAGATAATTGTTTCTTAATACATTCCTGATTATGGCGTAACGTCTCTTCATTCAAAAGGTTTCTTTCAGCCGATTTGCCGGAAGGATCGCCAATCATACCGGTAGCACCACCTACCAAAGCCAATGGCTTATGACCGCAACGTTGAAAATGTCGTAACATCATTACACCACATAAGTGTCCAATGTGCAACGAATCGGCGGTTGGGTCAATGCCTAAATAAGCGGTAACCTGTTCCTTTGCCAATAATTCTTCTGTGCCGGGCATCATGTCATGCACCATTCCACGCCATCTTAGTTCTTCTACAAAATTCATCGAATGATTTAATTATTTTAAGTTTATAAATACAAAAGTACGACTCTTTCTTTGAACGAGCAAACTCTTATCGGTTAAAAAAGACTTCTTTTGTGTTTTGCTGTATTTGCTTCATAAACTGATTTTCAGGCAAGGACAAGTTATATGCTACTTGATTGTAAAGGGTATGGATATCTATTCCGCTTTCATCTGTTTCGATAAACATGCGGTTAAGTGGAGTTTCAGTTAGTGCTTCTGCTTGATATTTTTCTCCGAAAGAGAGATAAAAGTCATATTCTAATAATTGTGTAGCAATATTCTTATTCCCTCTGAAGCCATGAATAATCCATGGCATAGCTGGCTTGAATCGTTTTTTCAATAAGATAAGTTCATTCGATGTTCGTACGGCATGGATGATAAGGGGTTTATTCAGTTGTTCTGATAAGTTTATTTGTAATTCGAACAATTTCTGCTGTAGTTTGATATCCGTATTAATTAGTTTATCTAATCCGGCTTCTCCAATGGCAATTACTTGTGGGTTTACAGTTATTTCTTGTAATAAGTTCCATTCTTTTTGATAATCTTTTGATACATCCCATGGATGAATTCCGACAGAATAGAAATACCCGTTAGTTGGATGAAATGTGTTGGGAGTGCAATTTATAATCGCTTCCGCCTTATTGTGGTGCGTATGTATATCAAGTATATTCATAGCTTAAGGTACAGGGTCATATCCGGAACCTCCCCATGGATGACAACGGAGTATTCGTCGAATAGCAAGATATAATCCTTTTAAAGGACCGTGTTTTTTAATGGCTTCAATGGCGTATTGCGAACAAGTGGGAGTGAAGCGGCAAGAAGCTGGAGTAATAGGAGATATGCAGGTCCTATAGAAATAAATCGGAAGCAGTAATATATATGATAATATTTTTTTCATTCCGTTCTCTTTATCCGTTCCCTGATTCTGTCTAATAATTCTTTGAGTTTATTCTCAATCTCTGAAGAAGGATGTAGTTCGCTGTCCATGAAGATAAATGCCATGAGCAGACCATTTTGTTGTCCTTGTAACAGTTGGAGCAAGCAGTGTTTGTTTTTTCGGTAGGCCTCACGAATCTGCCTCTTTATGCGATTGCGTTTTACTGCACGTTTAAATCGTTTTTTAGGTACGCTTATCAAAATAGCTGCCGGGATATTTTGGGCTGCATTTACAGGCATAAATACAACACGCAAGGGAAATGCTGAGAATGATTTTGCATTGCCCGAGAACAGCATTTCAATAGATTTCTTACTGTTCAACCGTTCTTCCTTGCATAATGTATTCTTTTCTGTAATCATGGTTTCGTTTCTTTTGTCTTTGAAAAGAAAAGGACGAAGATCTGTTGTGAAAAGCAGATTCTTCGTCCTTTCAATCTTTATAGAGACAAATAAGTATCTGTTATTTCTTGTTCCTTTCTTTAATAAACATGTCCAAGGCAGCTGTCATGGAAGGTGCATCTACAGTTGGAGCTTCCAAATCCAGACGAAGACCTGCATCGCGAACTGCTTTTGCCGTTGTTGGTCCGAAACAACCTATTGCGATATCCTTTTGCTTAAAATCTGGGAAATTCTTGATTAGAGAAGAAATTCCTGAAGGGCTGAAGAATACCAGCATATCATAATCAAATTCTTCATCCGGAGTGAAGTCATTACTTACCGTGCGGTACATGACAGCTTCCGTATGGTTTATTTTATGTTTACTCAACAGGTTCTTTATTTCGTCATTGTGCACATCAGACATCGGAACAAAATATTTTTCCGTATTATGCTTTACGATAGCCGGAATAAGGTCATCAAATTTACCGGTATTTCCGAAAAAGATTTTGCGTTTACGGTATTGCACGTATTTTTGGATGTATAGTGCGACAGTTTCCGTAATGCAGAAATACTTCATTGTTTCAGGAATCGTAACGCGCAGTTCGCTACACAGATGGAAGAAGTGGTCTATTGCATGACGTGACGTGAAGATTACGGCACTATGATCCAGAATAGATACTTTCTGCTGTCTGAACTCTTTTGGAGTCAAGCTTTCTACCTTAATAAAGGGACGAAAATCTATTTTTACTCCATATTTCTCTGCTATGTCGTAATAAGGCGACTTCTCTGAAGCAGGCTTTGGCTGCGACACAAGTACTTTCTTAATTTTCAATGTCCTAAAGTTTTATTAGCAATAAATTGTTGACTTGAATTAATGCTTGAAACAATATGAAACAAGGCATTATTTCGAGGGCACAAAAGTACACAATTAAACAGAAAAGACCATATAAATTGTTGAAAAAAAGCTTTATCCACTTATAAAACATCATTATTTTAGCAAAAATTATAAAGAAAAGCTCTAAAGGAAGCAGAATTGAGGCTGATAAGTCGAAATAGACCATTAGTAAAACTAGCGGGAAAAGGGTGAAGCCGAAGTAGTATAATATGGTAGAATAAGCCTCTAACCATATAGTAGTGCGTGCTTTGTCAAAGAATATCCACCCGGAAAAAGAATAAATCAACCATTTTAGTAAATAATATAGAACGCAAATCAATATATTGGTGCCAAGTACAATATAAGACGGAACCCTTATTAATAACTCGGGGATACTATCATGAAAATAATCAAAAAAGCAGATACCCAGGAGTACAGACGTCTGAAATAAGAGAATTACTCTATATTTGAAATCCGTAGCGGTAGAATTATTAAAAAGATTACCACGTTCTTTTACATTCTGAAAATCTTTTAATTGCTGAAGGAGGAATCTTTTTCCGTTAGTCAATACGTATGCGGAAAGAAAAAAGCAGAGAAACAATAAAGCAGTGCCTCCATTATCTGCATTTAGTCTATAAGGAATCTGAGTTCCTTGTAGTCCGGGATGTATCTCTCCTTTTCCTGTGGTCAGATTTGTGGAATCAGAAGCTGCATAGTGTTCAGTATAATACAGTTTTAGAGTATCTACTTGCTTGATTACCTGTTGGGTATCGAGTAGTATATTTAGAGTGTCCGTTGTTAAACCATTATTTGTCATATAGCAGCGAACTTACGAACTTCTTTGTCCCATAGAGGGGTGGTATAGAGCAAATCTATGGCCTCTTCCGGAGTGTTGGCTACTTTCCAGATGTCGGTATGTTGCGATCGCATAAAGTTTTCTTCAACGGCTTTAGACAACATCTCCAATAATGGATTAAAGAAGTTATTTATGTTTAAGATAACGATAGGTTTCAAGTAAAGCCCTAATTGTTTCCAAGTGATAATTTCCAATAACTCTTCCAATGTACCGCAGCCCCCAGGGAGTGCGATAATACCATCCGATAATTGAGCCATTAGTTGTTTTCGTTCATGCATAGACTCTACTTCAACGAGCTTCGTCATTCCTTTATGGTGCCAGTCTTGTTCTATCATAAAATGCGGAATAACTCCTGTCGCCTCTCCTCCGTTCTGTAATACGGCATCAATAATGGTACACATCAATCCCAAACTTCCTGCGCCGTTTATAAGACGGATATGTCTGTCAGCAAGTAATTTTCCTAATCCCTCGGCAGCTTTAAAATAGCAAGAATCGATTTTAGTGCTTGAAGCACTGTATACGCATACGGATGTTATCTTATTCATTATTGTAAAAGAGATGATTTACTGTTGGCAAAGTTAGTTATTTCTTTTAAAAGCGGGATAGAATACCATAAATATCCAGGCATATTTTGAGTTTAAACTCATTTGCACATTATAATAAAAGGTAGATTTTACTCTACCTTTTACTTAATAGGAAATTAATTATGTTTGATGAAAATAATTTGTTGTTCAATAATTTCTTCTCCTTGAAGTATATTTAAATAGTAATTCCCATCTGGGATATCTGTTGTATTAATTTGTATTTCAGGATTCGGAATAACATCATCAAATTTGCATACAATACCATAATTATTGTAAAGAACTACAGAAATAGGCAAAATGGCCGCTCTACTATACATACTTACTCCTAGTTCTCTATTCGGTTTAATAGTGATAAATCCGTCAGCGGGATTCGGGGCTATTTGGAAGTCTTTCGGAGGAAAAGGAGATGGTATGACAATGTCAGAAGAAAGAGCACCGCAATCAGTTTTCAATGTGCATTTTATTTTTGCATCTCCATATCCTTTAAATATGCTTTTAAAAGTGACAACTACATCATTATGTCCTATTGTAGAGCCATAATACCAGGGTTTTACAATTGGATAATTCGGATCTGTAGCAGGACTGTTATTTGCTTTGGGAGTGGTGGAACCCGGTACTTTATGGGAAAAGGTAACAGCTCCGCTCGGAAGTAGACTTGCTGTGCTCCATTGAAACGTTTCGTTTTCTTCTCCCTGGCAGGGATCATGGTCTGCATGAATTAAATAACTAATTTCAAATGCTGTTTTATAAATATAAAAATCCTGTTTTAAATCTAGTTTCTTTAGGCAATTTACCTCCTCTGAAACCGGTAATGTAATGTTTGCTTTCAGCGTTTTGCATGATAATTGTAATTCGCAGGATATGTCTGTTTTAGCACTTTCTTTATCAAAGACAATGAATATTTCATTATGTTTTAGTTTATAATCATGTAAATACCATGCAGCATATTCCCATTCTCCCGGAGGAATAATCGGAGTGTCTATTGAACGAAAACCAAAATGTGGAAGATTATCAATATCTAGCATACTATCACGTCGATTTATAAAAACACTATCTCTGTATATATGTAAATCATTCATAGACCGATATATTTTGGCAGCCTTGCCTGTTGATGATAAACTTGTGGTTTTCCATTTATAAGTTTCATCGGATTCTTTGCATGGATTATGTTTTATGCGTAATAGATACCAATCCTCTCCTAATTCTGTTCTATGCCATACCATTTTATCCACTTCTATCTGAATAGATTCTGGTAACTGTTCATTTTTAAGATCTATCCGCTTAGTTGTTTTTATTCCACCGGCATTAATTGTTGCTTCTAGCCATGGGTTTGAAATTTGACATCCGGTTATTTTTATGGATTTTCCATTTTGTGATTTAACACTTATTCCCGGAGCATAATTCCATGTTACAGTTGAGCCTAAAGGCAATAAATTTACCTCATAAGTATTTCCTTCACCGGATATAAATCCGTCTCCAATGATTTTGAGTGTTCCGGAAGTAATAGATATGCTCGTTAATGGTATACTTTTCCCATTTAATAGAAAATGGGCTGTTAATTGTGCGGACTCATTGAGTCGTGTAGGATAGATCGTTACATTTGTTCCATTTTTTGAAGTGATTTTGAAATTTTCATTAGAGAGTTCCCATTCAACTCCTATATATCCGGGAATTGGAGTAATATCAGGAACATTATAGATAGTAAAAGTTGTTTCTCCAATGATATTGGTATTTTCACCCTTTATTTGAGGTGCAAGTTCTAGGCTTAAAAAATCAGAACATGTTTCTAACATCGTGTAATCGTTATTATTTGAAGTAGCATAAAGTCTGTCAAAACCAGAATCTTTTGAATTTAGATATAAGCCAGATAATAATTTGTCTTCCCAGTTATTAATAGCCAAAGCGCTGACAGTTGGAATAAAACAGAAATTAGATAATTTAAAAGCTTTTTCTAGATCTTTTCCCATATCGGATATAACATTATTTAAGGAGACTATACTTCCTGGTGCACTATCTAAAGCAAGCATCTCATTAGTACTATTCAATTCTTTTTTTCTCCAATTAATACCTAATGCTTTTATTGCTGCAGAATAAAATTGGATCTTTTCCTTTTGTTTAATAAAATAGATTTCACTTTTAAATCCAAAAATACGAGATGGATAGTTACTCAGTTTAAACAAAAGACTTCCTGCTGTTACCAGATTAATTCCCATATAATTTCCATTAGATATAGCTATATTTTCGCACTGTATAGGTATTCCCATTGCTTCATATTTTTGCATGAATACAGCATGATCATTTAAATAATTATAATTTTTATTGATACTATATACTAACATCTGTTTAATTGCTTTTTCTCCTAATAGATCACTTATAACATTAACTTTTTTAACGATGTCTTTTATAAAAGTTTTGGCAATTTTGAGATTCTGAATGTATCGTACTAATGCTTGTAATCCAATAGGTATATTAGCTCCCTTATGAGGAGTATTAATTGAAATGTATTTGCATACATCATGAACTTTTCCTTGTTGTTCCATATTCTTGAGTGCATAACGGGCGACTAGTCCACCCATACCTATTCCAATAACATAGTTTTTATCATGGATACTATTTCTCATCCCATTTATTCGTTCCATGGCTTCTTCAAAAAGTTGAGCATTATGGAATATGTCATCAAAACTATCATTATTATCAATGTAAACAATATCGTAGAGTTTATTTATCGATTCCATTATATTGTGAGTAGATGCATCTTTTAATAAAAATTCCAAATCCATTTTTTTATCAAAAAAGAATTTTAAAATATCCGATTCGTCAGCGATAATTAATGGTCTGAATAGTTTTTTCTTCTCGCTATTAAATGCCGCATATTTTATTTGTATTCTTCCCCCTTTATGTTCATTGGTTGAATATATTGGAATTGTTTCGTCTATTTGATTCTCTCCATCTGTATATTTAGGTAGTTCTGGTGTAACTTGAATTAATGCATGACTTTCTAATATTTTTCCATTATTATATTTCGCTCGGATACAGATTACTTTTTCACCATAAGTAGTAAAAGTATGACTAATGGGCTGCTCCCAAGTAATATTTTGATAATCGGATTCAGGAGTAAACCGAATAAATAGCTGTGTAGGAATATCTTGTAGATTACTTATATAGTTCTTTTTCTGAAATGTAAAAGAAACTTGTGAGTTATATTGTACATTTGGTAATCCTACAGCGAATAAATCTTTTTTTAAATACAGTGAGCTAGAGTGTTCTGTTTCTCGTAACTGTCCATTTTCCAATATTAGCTGTCCGTTATCCAAAGCCTTTTCATTTAGTTGATTATATTGTAGAAAAAGTAGGGCAGGAGAATTCTGATTTAGTTTGTCAAGTACCTGTTGGGGTTCTATTAAAGCCGCTTTTTCATTAATTTTAGTCGTATACATACAAAGATATAATATTTTCCAAATTTCCATAGATACATAATTCGTGTCAGAAAGAATACCGTTGTAGCTATAGGGATTCACTAACAAACATCCATAATCTGAAAGTAGCCCGGTTTCAATTTTACTTTTATCAATATGTTCAAAAATCATATCCATTTTTTCTTTTACAATAATATCCAAGTCCATCTCTTCATCTTGTACTTCTTGGGATTGTAACAGATTTAAATTAAGGGATAATAATAATATAATCCCTATCAGTCGTGTTAATTGTTTCATGATCTATTGTTTTTAAGGTTATTAAAAGTCTTTCTCATATTTAACATCAAATTGTCCATTCGTAATATAAGCTATAGAAATAGAATCTATAAATTCTATTGGAATTGTAATATCATTAAAGCGTCCAGATATGATATGTTCTATAGTATCAAATTTTGTTATATCAACCAAAGCTTTAATGTTGCCTGATCCTCCAGGCAATCCCGAAGTATTATATTCTATATGAAAAAAGCAATCATTGATGCCTAAACGTATAGTATCGTATATTTGCATCATCATGTAATAATGTTTGCCACTGCTAGCTTGCAACGACATCCTAGTATATTCTGAAAATTTATGCCAATCTCCATTTACGAAAAAAGATTCTTCTTCTTGATAATATCCCTGTGCGGCTATTAGTTTTCCATTAATATAATATCCAAATGTATTTGCACCAATACTTGTTTCTTTCGGCATCTGATTAAGATATCCAGGTTTTGGTTTATCTGGATCATACCAATGAATATCACAGCTATAGATATTTAGAATTAATAAAATAATTCCTATTAGTTTTGTTGATTGTTTCATAATCTATTTTTTAAGGTTGTAGAGAGTTTTATTGTATTTATATTGGTTGTTTATTTATGTGTGAGAATAAAATTAAAAGATCTTTCCCACTAGTCGGAGAGATATAACAGGTAAAATAGACCAATCTAAGAAATTTGTTATTCGTGGGTCTTCAATATAATATTTACTAGCTATTTTTTGTTTTCCTAAAAATAAAGCGCCCAAATCAAATTGACAACCAATTCGTTTATGAGGAACAGCTCGGCCAAAGCCAATACCGATATAAGGCCGTATGGGAGTGATTTGGCGTGAGTACTTGACTTTTCCTGACTGGGAAGCTTCTACTAAACAGTCATTTATTAAAAAATCTCCTCTCCAAACAGCCGGCATGAATTGAGTATTCCCAGGAAGATATTGATTTATCACATGAATAGCTGCAACATACTCTGAAGGTAATTGTCCTTTAGAAGTGATTATATTTCTACTTCCAAAATATATTCCTGTCGTAATGTGAAAACGATCTTTTAAAAAAGGATAATAATCAATTAGAATTTTTCCATTATATAGTTTAAACTTATCCGTCATTGGTATCTTTTCGGCTATTTCCTGAGATGAAGTTGGAAGTTTCCTATCTTCTAGTGCAGTTTTTATTTGCGGAATTTGTCTAACAATATCATTAAAAAGATTATTTCCTCCTCCATAAAAATTGATATAGGCATCTCCTGATTTTTCTAAAAAAGGAAAGATAACAAATCCTGCCCGAAGCATAAAATTAGGATGTAGTGTTGTGGCTACTTCAAATCCGAATCCTGTTGTTCCTGCCTCTATGCTTACGGATAAATGGTCCATAAACTTGACTTTCTCCATCTTTTCTTTTGAAATAATATCTACGTCCTGTGCCTGCAAGAAATTAAAACTGAGAGATAAAAACAATATAATCCCTGCAAATTGTCTGAAGCGTTTCATGATAGTATTATTTAAAAGGTTAATGATTAGAAGTTCTGACCGTATTTTATATCGAATTGACCATCTGTGAGATGAACTATAGATTCTGGAAATTGCATTGGAATTGTGATGTCATTAAAACGGCCAGATATAATATGAGAGATAGTATCAAATTTGAGTATATCTATACTCGTCGTATCAATACTTCCAGATCCTTGTGAGACTGATTGAAGACTTAAATAGAAGGAACAATTATTATCTCCTAGATGTGGGCATTTATGCAGATGTATATAAAAGGTAGCTTGTTTTGAGATAATATGTAGTTTTAAAGTAGTGTCGTTTTTATACTTCTCCCAAAAGCCGTTGACATAAGATCCAAGATGTGGTGCTATTCCTTCTTTTTGAAATCGACCTCGTACGGCTTCTAATTTTCCATTTACATAACATCCAAAGGTATTGGCACCGATATTCGTTTCTTCCGGCATATAATCCAAATAAGCAGCTTTAGGTGGCTTATTGGGATCTTCGGGGAAAAATTCACAACTAGTAATAGTAAATAAACATAAGAGAACGAATAACATAATTTCAACTAAGTGTCTGGAGTGTTTCATAATCTATTGTTTTTTGGGGGTTACTAAAAGTTTGTTCCGTATTTTATATCAAATTGTCCTTTTGAAATATATACTATAGAATCCGTAAATTGAATTGGAACTGTTATGTCATCAAATCGTCCGGATATAACATGCTCAATTGTGTCGAAATTTATAATGTTAATAGTATTGTCAATATAGCCATATAATGTTTTGGGGCCACGAAGTTCTAAAATAATAGAACAATCATTATCCCCTAGATATATAGTATCATAAATTTTTATATACATATAGTATAATTCGCCATTAGCCTGTAAATTCATGCAAGTATAAATATTATTTCCATCTAATGATTTAGAATATTCACCCCAAAATCCGTTGACATATCTTGTATATGCTCCCCAGAAATTAGTTGCTATACCTTCTTGTTGAAAAAAGCCTTGAAGAGCAGCTAACTCTTCATTAATATAGCATCCAAATGTATTTGCGCCAATACTTGTTTCTTCCGGCATCTGATTAAGGCATCCGGGCTTTGGTTTATCTGGGTCATACCAATGAATATCACAGCTATAAATATTTATGATTAATAAAATAACCCCTATTAGTCGTGTTAATTGTTTCATAGATTTGAGATTTTAGTTTGGTTGTGATATAAGAGAGTTAGTATCTTATGTTATGGTGAAAGTGAAGGGATATTTTGTGGATGTTTCATAATATTTTGTATTAAAAGATTATTAATGAGTAACTAAAAAATAGTTTGTTAAGTCTGGTTCAGTTTTTTAAATAGAGATTTATGATTTAGAGATAAAAGCTATGTAGCATTACATATAATATTGAACCTGACCTGATTTCATTTCTACATAATGTACATAGCTTTTTATATTGGAATTTCAACGTTTATTCTTTTTCATTCGTAAAATCTCCGGTAGCTTCATTTCCTTTAGCATCCTGAATATATATAGTATATTCTCCTTCTTGATGTGGCGCCAAGTTTACATAAACAGATTTTGCTGTTGTAGAAGTTACTTTTTGTTGATAGACCACTCCTTCCGGTCCGGTTACTGATACTGTTGCATCACTGGCTTTCTCAAAATGAATGCCCAATAAAGAATCATTAATACCTGCATGAACAGGAATTTCAAATTGTGTACCTTTATTATTGGGAGTCTTATGCAGTATAACATTTCTCTCGTCGGCCCAAGTATTGGAAAAAGAAACTAATATTACAACTATGATAATTAGGATTTTTTTCATTTTTATTTCCTTTTAATTAGTACTGTTTTACATAATCGTTTGATGCAAATGTAGTACGTATCTTTTGGGAAACCAAAAAAAAGGATAAAAATGAGGGGGACATTTTGATTCTTGTCAAAGATGATAAACTGTTGATTTACAATATTATAAATGATTTATGAAAATAAATTTGGGGGACATTTCATTTTTATGGTTAAAATACAGGTATAAAATCGCTATTTCTTGCTTAATAATTATATAAATATTCTTCTAAAGAAAGACCATCCTTGTCCAGATTCATTTTTTCACACTTAATACGATATTTCCGTTTTTTCAATGTACTTTCATTGATTCCTACTAAAAATAGAATGTCTTGTGTGGGTACTTTCAGTTTAAGGAGACAACAAATATAGAGATCTACCTTAGTGAGTAGTGGATATTCTTTGGAAAGTCGTTTAGCAAAATTCTTGAAATTGATATTAATGGCAGAAATCATGTTGTCAAATTCCTGTTTAGATAAGACTAATTCATCTTTTGAGTTTATTTTTTTGCAAATATCCATCCTCCTAATGGTTTCTATTTTTTGTATGACTTCATTGGTCTTAAATATCTTATCTCTCAATTCTTGTTGCTGTTGCATATAGTGTTGCAGTTCATCCTCTTTACCGGAAATATCTTCCTGCAATTCTTTTTCTTTTAAGATATATGCCCTCAAATTATTTTCTTTTTCTTGCAGTTCCTGCCTGCTTAGCAGTAATTCGTTTGTTCTTTGCTGCAACTGCCTGACATTTTGTTGTAATAAAGCATCTTTTGCCCGGATGATATTTTCTTTTCTGTTTTTTACCTTATTATATAGAAAGAAGAAAATAGAAATGAAAATGATTAATGCGATAACGATTATCAGGGTAATGATTTTGTGTGTCTGATTTTTTATTTTTAATTGATGATTGTCATTTTCTACCTGTGAATAATTATATTTTTTCTGCAAGTCCATCAGATTTTGATCTCTTTCCGAATGTTCAATGGAATCAATATAAGTGCAATAGGCATTCCGATGTTCTAATGCTTTCCGGTAATTTCCCAGTTTCTCTTCTAAGTTGGACATATCATTGTGATAGTTGGCTATGGCATAAAAGTCACGGTCGTTTTTACTTATTTCCAGATAATATTTAGCAGAATCAAGTTGATTTAATTTAATGAATAAATCTCCTTTGATGGATAAAGTAGGTAACATATTGATGGAATCAGTTTCATACGCAAGTGATTTATCGGTATATAATAAAGCTTTTGACAGCTGGTTATCCATTCTGAAAGACATCCCTAAATGGTGATATAGTAAGGATAGCATAGAATTATTTTGTACGGTTTGCGCCAATTTTATTCCTTTCTCGAAATAAATTCTAGATTCTTTGTAATCCCCTTTCCATACATAGCTCCAGCCTAGATCACTCAATGTATAAATAATATCTGAGGTATCTTTTCGAGATTCCGCATTTCCCAACGCTTTTTTAAATTTTTGTATTCCTTCTTCGTAGGGTGCTTGGTCTTGAAATAATCTTCCCCAATGATGATAGATTAAGAATGACAATCTGCTGTTTTCATCATCCTTTGCGGCGATGGCTGCTTTCTGAAAATAAGCCAATGCTTTTTTCTTTTCATTCATATCCCGAAATACTTGTGCTATATAAAGATAGGTCCATGCTTTTCGGGTAGAGTCTTTGCTCGTTTGGTAATATTGTTCCGCGAAGCGTATGAGCGAATCATTTTCTACCGGAATTTCGTTTTTATATTTTGCTTGTGTAAGTAACAGGGCGTACAAAGCGAGGTTTTCTTTCTGAAAATTTTGTGGATTTTCTATCCTTTGCAGAATATGTAGTGCACTGTCAGGATGCTCTTCCATGAGTTTATCAGCCAGTAACAGATTGTCATGTATTTGGCGGTTGCTGTGATGTATGTATAGAAAGGCGGCTATGACGATAGCTACCGGAAGCAGTGAAATTAGGATTGTTTTTTTCATTAAAATGATATTATTATGCAAAAATAAGAGATTTACTTGTGATACGCAATAAACATCCTTATGTTTGAAATAATCATCTTTATATTTATAAAAACGTCTTGGTGTTTTATTACCCGATATTTATTGGGACTAAGCATCTTTCATCCTTCAGCTTACAAATTTATACTTGATTCATAACAAGTTAGGCTGAATGATGCTATCTTTCAGCTGAAGAATACGGTATTGTCTTCGACTGAATATTGCTGAATCTTTTTCATGGGAAAGGTTCAGGATAATGTACTGATAATCAAACAAGAATTTACATACTGAAGGATTGAAGGATGGATGAGAACAATATGTTTTTCTATACTGTTTTCACTTGCAAATTGATAAAAATATCAGTAAAGTCTACAGGAATCTACCTTAATGTTTTCTGAAAACACCTTGATGTTTGTAAAAAACTCTAAGGTCGTTTGTAAATGAACATACGGTCGATTGTTGGCAAACGATAGGAGTTCGTAGACAAAGGACCGTACGTTTGCATACAATCGACCGTATGTTGAATAGCATATTAGCAAGGAAAAAGAACTGAACCGAGAAATACATGATTTTATGAACAAACTGATTTAGGCTTATCCTATTAATAAAAAAGACCATGTCCGAAATTATATTCGGCATGGTCTTTCTGGTTTGTATAAGAAATAATTTTATTTGATTAATCTTATGATAGCTACACAGTTCCAAGTAGAATCGTCGTCATAAAGCTGTTCGTTGTCACCGATGCTTATTGTCTTAATCTGGTCTGCATTAACACTGTGTTTGTCTACAAGTATTTGTTTTACTCTATTGGCACGTTTCTGTCCTAACTCTTTGTTATAATGGCGTGAACCGGAAGTAGCATCGGCATAGCCTTCAATTCGGATGACTGCATCCGGATTATTATTCAGGAAGCGGGCAACTTCTATAAGCTGAGTTTCTTGACCTTTTCTCGGAATATAATCATTCAGATCGAAACGAATGGATGCCATTACGACATTAGCTCTGTTTGCAAGTACTTTTTCGATAACCTTTTCTTTGCCCGGAACTTCCCGTACGAATATTGTATCGTTTAAGTAGCGAACGGCTTCTACCGGAACATACATAACCGGTTTGCGGAACGTCCTGTGTCCAAAATAGAAACTTACTCCTGCATTTACTGCCAAAGAAGTTGCATATTTTCTTTTGACCGGATGCATATAATTGTCGGAAATTTGTCCGACAAGATCAAGATTAATATCTATGTACCGATTTATACTGAAACGGTTACGTAATCCCAAATGCCCTGTCAGCATATTCTCTTTGGTAGTTCCACGATAAGGGAACATATGCATATAACCGAATCCGATGAAAGGTACCAGATCATACAATTTATCCGGACGTTCTTTACTTGCAATCATATTGAGCAGGCTAAACTGAAAGTCAGCTCTTAATCCCATGTAGCGTAGATAATAACGGAATGTTCCATCATAATCCAAATCGACATTGTTTAATGGAGAGAAAGGCTCCATTTCACCTAAAGGAGTAGCTCTATATCCGTTGTAACTGTATCCGTAAGCGGATAAGTGAATTCCCCAAAAAGGATTTATCCATTTACCTATGCCTAAATGAAAAGAAGGAGTCAGTTGTTTTCCAAACGACAGTTCTTTCCAATCGGATGTAAAAAGTGTTTGTATACCTATGCCGCCATCTACATAGAGATTATTATCAAAGTCTTTCCAAATGGAATAGTCTTTTTCGTTTTGGGCTGAAATGCCCGCTCCTGTAATCAGGAGCAGAGCAATTATGATTATTTTTTTTATTTTCATATGTTTAGCCTGTTGTTATTCGATTACTTTCAATGTGATTCCTTGTGGAACATCCTTATTCCCTAATTTACTGCCGACTTCGAAATCGAAAGCTCTTGCGCAGGTAAACATATATTGATTTTCAAGATGATAATATTTTAAAGTAAATTGTTCATTTACTCCTAATGTTCCTAATATATCCATTTCAAAGATTAGATTTCCTTCATACATTTTCCCTGTTGCTACCCCGCGACATTCTTCATTGATGAAAGCCGCTATTAAGTCTCCTTCGGTCAATTCTGTGTTGATTGCCTTATAACTTTCCACCATAAATACAGCTTGCATATTCACCAATTTATAATCGGTTTTTAGCGGAAGCACTTGATAGTCGGTAGCACTTCCCCATGAAGAGGCATCAGTATAAGAGGTACAGTTTTCTGTTGTGAAGATATATTTCAGTTTATCGCAATAATAACGGAAAGAAACTTTATCTCCATTGCTTCCTTTCATCTTTATCAGATATTGTCCGTTAAGCTTATCCTGTATGATACTGCATGGATAGTCGTTCACAAAAGCTGCCAGATTATCGTTGTCTGAAACATAAGGTAATAAGACTTCAGGCAAACTGACATACATATCCATATAGCCTTGCTCATTTAAAGACATGGTGATATTCTTTTCTTCCGTATGTCGGAACTCTATTTTTTCTCCATATACGTAAGTGTCTTTAAGGGCTGAAGTATAATATTTCAAAGTCAGTTTTTCATTTTTATCTTTAGCCCATGTTCTGAAACTGAAAGTATATTTCCCATTCTTTTCCAGTGCATTTCCCACACCTCTGCATTCATCTCCGACGAATGCCGCGATAATATCGTCGGCAGTAACGGCACCTTGATCGAAAGAGCTCAAATCGACATCTACATTTAAATCCATGTAGTAGGGGAGATCGCTTTGTGAATCCCATGTCAAGGTCTTGGGATTGTCCACAGTACCTAAGGTAATATCCGATTCGAAGGTAATTTTGTCGGCAGCGATAAATAATTCTTTAGTGGCATTACAATAATATCTGAATTCCACATTTCTCATTTCGCTTGGCTCTCCTTTAATTTGTATCAGATAGATACCATTCCGATAAGAAGCTATTCCCCGGCATTCCTCCCCGATAAATGCACCTAATAGATCTGCGCTACTTATAGAAGGTTGAATATAATCGGACATCCGGATGATGGCAGTCATACTTGCCGGATAAATGTGCATATCAGGTACAGTCCATGTTGGTCTTTCCGCAGGAGTAGCTGCCAATTTTTGCCATTCAGGCATATTCACCCCTCCGGTGAACTCAACAGTCCAATCGGTAGGTGCGGTAGCGGGAACCGGTCCCGCTGCCACAATCCATTCCGGATTTTCAAATTTTGTATATTCCGGTACTTTAACTTTGTTGTCTTCTTCCGTACAATTGACAAAAAGAAGCGAAGCCAGACCGTACATAGCATATTTTAAATTTCTAAACTTCATATTCATCAAATTTTGATTTTAGTTACTTTATAGATATTGTTTTCGCCGTTTACATTGATATTAACGATGTACACACCCGGAGTGCAGTTAGCTGCATTTGTCCAATGGATATTTACCTGTCCGTCTTTATTACAATTTTCGAAGATTGCAATGACAGAACCCTTCACATCGCTGATTGTTACAGTGACGTTATCATCTTCGGCAACTTGCTTCCTGATGAAGAGTTCTGAAACAAATGGAGAAGGATATACCGTCATGTTGTTATTATCGACGAATGTAATTACTACCGGTGTTTCAAACGAACCTTCCACTTTATCAGCATCGAATGTAGCTGTACCGCTTGCTGCTGCGATAACTTTACCATTTCTTTCAATCGTTACGTCAATATTTTCAGGAATATTACCCGCAATAGAAAGATAGAATAACGGCTTTTCATTTTCATCACTACAAATGATCGGTGACTCACCGCGAAGTTCTCCGTTCACATAAGCCTTCAGTACATCACCTTCATTAACCTCTACTCCAGCAACAGTGGCAACCATTGACATGGTACGTGAATAATTACTATTTTCGTATCCAAGATCTTCCATAGCCTCATCTTTACTTTCGATAGCTCTTGTTGCAGCACGGTTTGTCTGTGTCTTGGCAGAAGGATACTGTAATGTAGCATCTGTTGTGCCGACACGTTGTAACATATATCCACGTCCCGGTTGCATATAAGTGAGACTACCTATCCAGCCAAGATTATTGTTGTACATTGCAAATCCGCTTTGACTCTTGATAACGTCGCCTTCATTGGCTTCGTAACCGGCAAGTGCTTCGTTTAATGTCAGATTATTCTGTGCCAGATATGGGATATAATTCCATACAGCTATTTTGTCTTTATTGACGCTGTTGATTGTAAGTATATTCTCTTCCTCTGTTACATCTACCGGTGTACCGATTACGCTTAATGTCTGTGCATAAGACGAACGAATCATAAACATACCCTTATTGTCGAATGATCGGAGTGAGTCGGTTACCCAACCGGTTTCTGTTCCATAAGTGGCAACTCCACCGTCTTCGCGCTTCACTTCGTCACCGGCAAGCCATTTGTTGTTTTTGAGTACATTTGAAATCTGTTCCATATTCTTGTTCGTCACATTAAACGAAGTCCATGTCCAACCATTGTTCAATGCAATATCTAATTGAACTAAATCAAGGTTCGAGAATACAATCGGATCAACCGGAGTACCGATAATTGAATTTGCTTTGAAGGAAATCTTCTTTTCCGGCATTGCTACATAAGTAGTTCCGGTAGAAGCATCCCACATCTTGAAATCGAGACTGTCTCTTGATGCCACATTGCTGTAGATAGTAAGCAGAGCATAATAGGTGTCATTTACCTTAATATATTGGTTGTTGGCAATACCTACACAAGTGTCATTGACAAAAGCAGCAAGTATATCTTCCGTATCATTCGAGAATTTATCATTAATCTTCATTTTACCGTATACGTTCATATTGAACTTGTAATCGGCAGGATTAACGCTCCAATCAGGTTTGATACCGTTTACTTTCAGTGTCAGGTTAAGTGGTTCGGAAACACCTTCGCTGTTAGTCAGGTAAATGACTTCGTTATAGGTTCCGATATTAACACTTTCATCAACAGTAAACTTAATAGCTTGCGATTTTGTAGCGGTGAGGGTTCCATTAGTAGGTTCTACATCCATCCATGACGGATTGTTGGAAATTGTATAATCTTCCGTGTAACCTCCCTTATTAACTGCATCGACTGTGAAAGTAAGAGGCTCGTCTACATTCTTGACAAGGCTGATTTCATCTTCACCCCATTTCAATTGGTTACGGTCAATATATGCCGTCCAAGTAATCGGTGAGGAGATGCTGTTACCGTTCAGGTCACGTACATCCGATACGGTAATCGTAACGGTGGTCTTTTCAATCTTGGCAGCATCTTCCTTGAGTGTAACAATTAAAGCATCATTGTTAACAACAAAGTCGAACAACAAATCTACTACGCCACCCTTATCTTTCACCGGAGCAATGGCCGATGTCATAAATGCATCTTCCACTGTAAGTCGGTTACTTTCGGTAATAGAAGCAAATTCTGTTTCTCCGATTACTGCGGTAGCATCAGGTGTCTTAGTCGCTGTTGCAGCAGGAACTTTTGCATCTTCCAATGAGAAGCGTACTACAGGAATGTTCTGTGAAGTAACTGTATGTTTCTCGAACGGGTAATAAGCCAACAGACCCATTTCTGATCCATCAAGTTTTGTTGTCATTCCTTCTTTTACGGAAGTTTCGTTCTTATACAGATTCCAGAAGCGTACATCATCTATGCTACCGTTGAAGTAGTTTACATAAGTATTATTCATTCCGTTAATGGCAAGAGGGGTGACACCGGCATAAATGTATGCAGAACCGATCTTACCGTATGCTGTAGCATCGGCATAAGCGGTCAAGGTTCCGTCTACATAAAGTTGTGCACGACTGGTCATTCTGTTAACAGCTACAGCTACATGATGCCAATTATCATCCAGATAATTACCTTTTCCTGTCAGATTCTGAGTGTTACTCCTATAAGTAAGTACTCCGTTCTCAAATCCCAGGAAGAACAAATTCTCAGAACCGCCCCAATCCGTACCATCGGCTTTTCCGTTGGCAAGAAGTGTTGCATCACTGTTTGTATTGTCTCCCTTGAACCAAAGCTCAATTGTATAATCGTTATCCGAATCAATAACGATAGAACCTCCAGAGTTAATCTTCAAATATGAATTCGTTCCGTTAAGTACGGCACTTCTTCCTTCCGGTAATATCCACGTACCTCCGGTCATTGCCAGATTCAAGCCTCGTGCTTTATCTTTCAGTACAGTGCCCATCGCTTCGTCCATCGGATAGTAAGAGAGTAAGTTCTCTTCATTTCCACTCAACAACTGATTGCTTTGTACTTGAATTTGTCCCGAAGAACGCGCTTCCGTCCAAATACGGATATTGTGTATCTGTCCGTTCAACCTGTTAGCTATGCTGTATGTGGAAGTCTGCGTGTAAGCCGGTACTCCGGTTACTTCCAGATAAGATACGAAATTGCAGTAAAGTGTAAGTTTTCCTGTTGAAACTCCGTCTTCTTGCTGATCCAATACCATGGCTACATGTATCCAATTGTCCAAATAATCATTGGTCGTAATTATTTCACTTGTATAAACTTTGCCATTGACGGTTGCTGTCAGTTGACGTTGTGCTGTGATACCGAAACTCAATGATTGGTCATCGTCCTTGCCATGCTTGAAGAATGTTGCATTTTGATCGACAGGTAGTTTTACCCATGCTTCGAATGTGATGTCTTTTGCACGGAAGCTTCGGTTCAATTCACTTACGAAAGTATCATTTCCATCTACCTCTACAGCAACAGAGTGATCCGTTGTTGTTCCATTCTTAATTCCGGTTACTTCGAAATTATTTTCCGTCAGATAACCGGCAGCAATAGATTCGTTGAAAGTAATCTTCGCATCATCGTTGATTGTCAGGATTCCATTAGACGGCTGAGGTGTACCAAACAAACGCGGACGGTACATATCTTTCACTCCAGAGTAAGTAGGAGAGAAGTTTTCTACATCCACATTATTAATATTACATACGGTAACGGCACACAAATCATAATTCTGATCCGGCATATCATCCAAATGCCACTTGTAAGTAATGGTTCCCTTGTCTTCCGATTTAATCATCTCGGCATTCAAACCATTCTTGACAGCTTCGTTGTAATATTCTTCATTATTGAAGTAATTCATTAACGTAATCCAATTTTCATCAGAATTACTGCTCGGCTTATACATCAGTTTGATTGACTTGAAGTTATCATAGTTCACATTGAAATCTGTGATTTGTACATTCATATAATGTTCTTCAATACCGGCACTGTTTGTCTCAGTTGGCATATTTGTATTATATGTCCAGTTATTAGCCGGAGTTTTTAAGGTAACATTCGAACAACTCGGCGTGAAGTGTACGCTGAAACTAACGGTATCTGCGATAGCCGGGAAATTGCCTGTCGGGTCACCTTGACATTGTGAGGCAAGCACCAACTGCAGGTTATCGTAATTCAACCCCGGACCTTTTGTTACTTCAAGTATTTTGGTCAATGTTTCACCGGCAGGAACAAGAATTGTACGTCCGTTTCCGATAGCGGCACCATCCATTTTCAATCCGGCTCCTAATTGGTTGGCTTGGTCGTCGATAATCAGATCAAACCATCCGTCTTCATTGATAGCGGAGTTGTTCCGTAAATACAATGTTACATAAGCCGGTTCACCGGAAGGAACATTATCAATAAATTCATTTTCCACTGCAATTTCCGGAACTTCTATTTGAAGTGTCTTCTCGCTGATAACCGTTCCCGGTTTATAGAATTCAGTCACTTCTTCATCTTCGTACGGACAGCTGGTTGCTCCGGCACGTGTGCGGAAGATAAAGGTAGATAAGTTCAGGTCCTTTGAGTTAATATCCTCAAAGCCGGCCTCTTCATTATCACCTCCCGGTTCCCGATATACATCGACAGTAAAATAATCATTTCCACTATCGGCAAGCGTGAAGCCCACAGTTGTTGTCGCTTCTTCTTCTTTTTCAAATTCACCACCTTGTGTAGTAGAAATTTTTTCTTCAAACTCAAATACAAAGCCCGTACCAAATGCATTAAATTCCGTATCGTTGGCAAATCCGCCTCCGATTACAATATTAAATGTATTGGTTCTGTTATCTACATTCGAGTAACCTTTGGAATATTCGATGGAGGCTCCGGCTTGCAAGGAATAATTTTGTAAAACTTCTCCATTAGTTATAGCCTCTACTTTCGCTTTCTCATTATCTTTCAAACGTTCTATCCATTTATCCATGGATTGGTTCAGGAAGTTAATCGTATCGCTTCTTTGTTCTGCGTTAGCTGGATAATAGATCTTGTAACTAGGCCCATCAAATACGCTTTGCTCCGGCTTGGTATAATAGTTATCTTCATTTTTAAATATTTCGTCAAGATTACTTTTGCCGTAATTTTCATCATCTGCAGGTAGCTTGGATACATAAATCGGCTTTCCTGTAGCATTGGCTTCAGCTTGGAAGCGAGCTTCGGACATTTCGCCCTGTGGATGCAGGAAGCTGTTACGTAATGTTTCCATATTCGGGAGCAAATAATCCTTTATATACATCTGAGGATATGCAAACATTGTTCCGAAGTTGGTTCCTGCCTCAAATGCACTGGTCTGTACTAATACATAATCACCGACTTCTTTATATACAATTGGATAGAAGCTCGGATCTGCATTGTATTTTTCTCTTGACACTAATGTAATTGCATCTGCAGATCCATAAGATATATTGGTTGAATATCCTACGAATACATCTGCCATAGCACCCACATAATCTTCTTCAGCGCTCGTAGAAATAGTGGTTGAAGTAGTGGTTGTTGATGATTTGGTATGTGCATTGGTCCATTCTTCCGAATGTTCGATTTTAACTTCACCGGAATTAGTTTGTTCTACTGTTTGAATAGTACCTACTCCGACCCCTGTGAAAGTGGTCAGTTCGTAACCAATGTTTGTTTTAAGGTTTTCATTACCTTCCTGTGTGATTCCTCCTGTGTATTGAGAACTTTCGGTGAAAGTTGTTCCTTTTTCTAAGAAGGAGAACGAGTTACTTCCCGGTGGGTCACGCAACACAGCCAAGACTTTATCCGGTCCTCCAGTAATGAAGTTGTTTCCTTTACTTACCGATCCTTTTGCAATGACAAGGTTATTCTCGTTAAACGGACTGGTCCATGCAATAGATGTAGCATTATCACTATTTCCTACCGTTGCCTTTACATTAATGTTGGCACTGGCACTTGTCAGATCGACTTTACTTGCTACAAATGTCCAATAAGCAACACCTGTGGAGTCTGCTTCTATTTCTTCGAAATCATTGGAACTGCGCATAGTAGCCTGAAAGTTGAGTACAGCATCCTGACTCGGAACCTTGTCAGTTTGTTTATCTTCATCTATATCGCCATTACTTTTGTAATATGGATATTCTTCGTATACCGAAGCCTTTAACTTATAAGTATTGCCTTGTGTGAATAATGGCAATCCTAGTAGATATTTACCATTCTCATAAAGTTTGACGCTACCGGAACCATCTGATCCTAAGAAAGAGGTTTGCTCATCGCCGAAGTATTCAAGTGGAGTAACTCCATCAACTTGTTCTACATTAATTGTAGGTTTCACACGAGCGATGAACTGTTGTTTCTTATTATAGGTAACCGTATCGTTGTAATTAGTTACTTTATATTTGTTCTTTTCTAATATAGAATCAACATAACTGTTTATTTCAGACTGGCTTACAAAAGCATCTGCCAAATTGAGTTTGGAGTTGTTGCCGGAAATATTACTATACCCCGGAACGTTTACTTTTACGGCATAACTGATCGGAAGCAAATCTGCTACGAATTCACCGGTTTCAGCATTCGGAGTAATTGTAACAACATTGCCTGAGCCACGATAGGATACAGTATTTGTATTCGCCTGTTTGTGTTCATCCTTCCAATTTCCCGGAAGGAAATGAGTTTTCACCTCAAGGCTATCAGATGGATTGCTGTTTAGTTTGTAAGCTGCATTTTCATACGTTAATTGGATGGTGATATTATCTGCCAAATTATTTTTCGACAATGAATGTCCCACCTTCAGTGCTTCTTGTACTGCACCTCCGGCCACGCGACCAATATATCGTACGGTAGTGTTATCTGTAATTTTCACAGTGGAATAACGATCATCCTGATAATTGATATCATTTCCATAATCGTCCACTAGTCTACCTTCATTTGCAAATACGTGGTTTGCTAAATGAGCTTTCACCTCGTGTGTACCTACCGGAACGGAAATTGCAAACTTTCCTTTTGCATCACTTGTGACAATGTTTCCTTTGCTGTCTGAACATACTACACCGTCAACATAGAATTGTACGCCTTCTACCGGAATTGTACCTCCTTTATAAGTAATTGTACCACTTACCGGAAACGAGGATTTGTCCACAAAATTTGCGCTATGGTTCACATTCCCTGCACTTAGGGTCACTTGTGACTTTGTCGGTGAGAATTCATGCACTCCCAATCTTGGGATAATAGAATAAAGTGTTCCATTTCCCACATAGGGGATTCCTGTAATATAATAGGAACCGTCATTGTTCGTATAATCTTTGTAGCCTAATTGATTGAGTGACGGGTTGTTTTCTGCTTTATTGGACAATTCGGCATTTTCAATAAATATAGCACCACTGCGAATTTTACCATCATTCATATAGAATTTGGTTCCTTCATGTGCAAAGTCATAGAATTCCTTACTAGTTGCATAATTGAACGTCCAATAAGCAATTAGTCCCTCTTCGTCACCTGCGAGATAACGGTCGAAGGTCTTTTTAATCTCTTCCTTACTTAATGGCTTGTTCCATACACGTACTTCATCTAAGTAGCCTTTCAAGCTCTTTCCCATCGTAAATACATTAGAAGATGCTGCTAATTTTCCTGTTGTACGTTGTACTTTCCCAATGTTTTCTCCATTTGCGTAAAGGAACAGGGAATCACCGGCACAAATAGCGGTTATTTGTATAAAACTGCTATTAGCTGTAAGAGCTGTTATGTCCTTGGTCGCATCTAAGGTTTGGTTACCTACATTGAAATGCAATTTATTGTTTTGGGCATATAGTTCATACATTCCTGCCTTTTCCAGCAATGACATCTTTGAGCTCGGTTGAGTTTCAAATTTCACGAATAACTGGAATGACAGGCTGTCTGTTTCCGTATCAAGGAATTTCGAGTCATTCACTTCGAGGAAATAGTCTCCTTTGAAATGATAACTTTTACCAATGATATTTGTTGTCGTTTCCAAACGTACTTCCGCATCTTGTACAGCTTGTCCGTTCTCACTGTCGAAAGTTATACGTCCGTAGATATTACCCGTAGGTGTACAGAATCCGTAACTGTAATTTTGAGTCTTTACCTCTTCATTGGCACATTCTTTTGTTCCTTCTATCAGATATTCATACATTACACCCGGTACGGCCTTGGTGTCTGTATATGAATAATAGATGATACCGTTGGAGGTATCTACCGTACCGATCTGAATAAACGGATTCAATGCGGTATCTGTTTCCCCGTATTCGCGACGTTGAACGGAGAATACATCCAAAGAACCGGAATTTTGATCCAATTTCCAGTCAAGTTCCACACGGTCGCCATAGTAGCCATGTGAAGAATTGAAATATTCCAGACTGGCCACTTCTTTATCATTAATACCTTCTGTGGTTTCATTAAACTGACCTTCTATTGGTTTACCTGTCAGCGGATCTTTTTTAGTAATATAATATTTTAAGACCTTTAATTCCGGTTCTGAACTGTAAGTCTCTCCCGGTTTAAGTTGGATTTTCCATTGATAAAGCACACAACTTTGAGGAATGGAAACCGTATCGATACATATTTCAGAGTTCTTAAATTTGTCACATTCTAATTCTATCGTTTCATCGACATTAAAGTTTTTCCCATCAAGAGAGATTTCGCGAATCAGGATGAATTTAGATTTAGGAGTCAATACCGTATTAGTACTTTTTTCATCGTAATTCCATTTCCATCTTAATTCTACATTTCTTTGAGTTAACAATTTACCACTGGTAAACTCTGTAACTTTGGCATGCTTTTGACCGGTCTTATCTATCTCAACTTCTTTAGCCAGATAGTCAGTCCATGGTTTAGACCAATAAATTTTATAAGAAATCTTTTCCGGTGTATTTATTGTCTCATTATCAGTATCTGTAAACGTAGAATTATTAAGTGTTTTAAATTGTTGATAACTACCCGTTCCTACTTTTTTCATCAGAATGAATTCACCGGTGTCTTCTCTAGGTGTTATATCGTTTTTTCCTGCCAATCCCCATTCCAGCTTTGTACTACCATTAGGACCGTTCGTGGCTTTAAAAGAGTTAATATGACGATACTGTGGTATTGCAAAAGATTCTGTCCGCCTTATTGTTCTATTTTCACTCATACGATATTCAAGGTAAATCGACTTGTTTTGTACATCTTCTGTAACTGTATAAGTTTCTTCAAAACTAGTGCGCTGGGCTAGGCTACCGCTTTCTCCTATATACACCCTATTTGCGTCATAGCTGTTTCCGCTTCCTCCTGTTGCTCTTGCTGTGACCTTTTTCTCTCCGGATGTTCCTGTATTAGTTAATGCACCTACATCTAACGTAGGAATACCATTCATTTTTATCGACGTGGAGCTGGCATCCAGATCATAGTCACCATTGCTATTATTCTTATCAATTCTCAAATGTACCTTAAAAGTTGCGCTTTTTTCCAGTACATTAGCGTTCATATAAAATTTTAAATATGCAAATGATTTGGTGCTACCATTTTTATCAGAATTAACTTGTGTATAACCATCTCCAATAACTACTTCATCATTGCCATCACCTTTAGCTGTCATCTTGGTGATAGCTTTATCATATCCTTGAGTTTTTTTAATTTTCACCCAATACCAACTGGCAGATCCCTGAGGATCTCCATCGCCCTTGAAAGAATACATCCGACAAAGTTCTATTGGGTTCCCATTGTTAACACCATCAATAGTAACATTAATGTATGAATTAGCTTTGTAATCCAAACCTTCATCTGCCCCATCATCATCATAAATCGGAATTCTTATTTCTAATATACCATCCGATGTATAGAATGAACTAATTTGGATATCACTTGTGTAGATATCGTTTGCCTGTACTTTTGATATACCTAAAAGCATCAGTAGCAAACATAACCATTTAAAATACTTGTGTTTCATATACTTATTGTTTTATTATTTTGCATGAATATATACTTTCTTACCATCTACGATGTATACACCGTCAGGTATGTTCCGGAACGGATCGTTATCCGATAGTTTCACCCGTTTCACAAGGAATCCTTGCGTTGTATAGATTTCGACTTCCTTATCTTCTATATTTATAGCATCGATGGAAGTAGCGATTTCGATCAATTTGCGCACCCTCTCCATTTCTTTTGCCAAAGCTGTAATCTGTATGGTCAGTTCCGAATATTTGGTTGAGGCAGCAGATGTCTTTCCCGCAGCGGCAAATGCTTGCTCGGCTGTAGTTATTGCATTTTGCAGTATTTCATCTTTCATTTTTGTCAATAATAAACGGGCTTCTGCAATGGAATCTCCCAGTTCATAAACTGCATCATCATATCGAGTGCTATTGTCAGTATAAGTTTCTTTCAACGAAGGACAAATAGAATCTATGGCAAGGATTCTTCCATCCAGACGGTAGCGGCAGTCAGATGCGACTTTGATTATTTCCGCAAATTCCGCATCTTCCATCAGTGTAGCCAATGGGCTTGACTTGCGGATCAGATTATCCAGTTCTGCTTCTTTCTGTGCACAACTCACGGAAGCCGCTGTATAACTGTTGTTTACAGAATCAATCATAGCAAGTATATCATTCAGATTATCGGACTCCAGATAGGCTTCCGACTCTTTATACACTTCCATTATTTCCGATTCGGTTTCTTTTATTCCATAATAAAGATTGTGTTTAGCCAGAGCTTGTTCGCGTGCCTGAACTAAATTGTTATGCGCTTCCTCCAGCTTCTTTCCTATTTCTTGATTGATACTCTCCACGATTGCTTTGAGCGATTCGTTAGCATCGGTCAACTCTTTGTAAGTGGAAGCCTTCGTACTTGTCTTATCCGCTTTGTTTGCAATGGCTTCGGCTTCTGCTATACCTACCCCCAATGCTTCATTCGCTTGTTTGCCCAATAACTCTTTTGCGGTTGTTAATGTCGCCTGCAAAGCAGTGATTGCATCATCATATTTTTGGCATTGCAAATCGAATGCTGTTTGTAACGATTCCAAGTGTATGCCTATTGCCGAAATACGTCCGTCATTACTGTATCGGGCATTGACAGCTTCCGCTATCGTTTCATCAAATATTTCGTCAGCCATCAGTACATTCAGTGTATCGGCCTGATTTATCAATCGTTGGATTTCCAACTCTTTTTCCGTACATATTCTTTCAGCTTCTCTATAACATTCGTTGAGTGTCGTGGTCATAGCCTCTAACTGTCTGATAAGAGTTACAGTGAGCAGTTGTTCGGCTTCATTATATGCAGTCATAATTTCTGACTCAGTGACATTACTTCCATAATATGTATTATGTTTTGCTTTAGCCGTATTGCGGGCAACTTTCATGGTGGAAAGAGTATTTCTATATAGCCGTTCTGTCACAGCCATGGTATCTTTCAGGGCAAAATTGCTGGTTTCGATAGAATCCAGACAGAAACTTTCTTGTCTTGCCCATGTTGCACGCTCAATGGCTTTATCTAATCCGGTTTCCGATTCATCACCGTAATATTTGGTTTTGTATTCTGTCGCATTCAGAATAGTAGTATCCAACGTTGCAGCTACTTTACAAAATAGCAGATAGGCTTCTTTCACCTGCTTAGCTTCATTTACAAATTCAGTAAGTTCATTTAATGAATAGATAATGGTTTGTCCTTTCAGTTCTTCAAACAGATCGTGATTTTCATTTAAATAAACCTTAGCATTAGAGGTATTCGGAGATTTTTCGTCCGATCCGTATGTCTGAAAGTTTGCATCAATTTCGTTATATTCTTTGATAAATTGGTCTGCAATATTTCTACGGTCGGCACTTTCTACCGTAGCCAATGCCAGATCCAAGTTTTTTTGTAATTGCTGTACTGAAGCAATCGTTTTGTAGTCGTCATGAATTTTATCATATTCTGCCCGAGCATCTTCAATCGCCTTTTTCAGGATTTCGTTATCCGGATAATTTGAACTGAATTTAAGGTCTGCTTCAAGAATTGCATCCCAGAAATTGCTTATGGCTTTGTTCCATTGAGCATCGGTATCCGACACTATATTTTGAAGATAGCTGTAATAACCTTGCAGCGTCGGGATATCCGTGCAAACTCTTTCATCTTCATCGCCACTTTCTTCTTTTGCCGCTAAGTCTGCAGCTACTGCTTCCAGCTTGTCTTTATATTCTTGAGGTATATCTTCATCAGCATACCGTTCTTTTATTTTTGCATTCGTTACTTTATACTGTGTATCCAGACGCCCTATAATTATTGTGTATTGTTCTTTGGTTGTCTTGATTTCTTTTTCTAAAAGTGTGAATTGTTCTTGCAAAATATATTTTGTATCACTGTTTTTATAACTTTCCGCTGTCCGGATGACTATTCCCAAACTTTCGTAGTTATATTTAGCATAACATTCTTTAGCTTCATCGATTTTTCTGATAAGATTCTGACGCGCTTCAAAGGGGTCTGATTCTCCTCCTAAACGTATAAATACTTCATTCAATGCAGTAAATGCATCACTTAGAGCTTTGATATTTCTTTGATTTTCCTGGCTATTGTCAGTTAATATGTTTTGAGCTTGTTCATAAGCCTCCTTTAGCTCTTCCAAATCTTTAATGGCTCCGCTATTGGTGTAGTATGCTTTCGAGGCTTCTATTTTGTCTTCAAGATTTGTCTTTGCCGTTGTCCATGCCTTTTCCGTATCAGTAATCTTTGTATTTATTCTTAAAATTAAATTCTCAATATCAACAATAGTAGCAGCATTATTTGCTTCTGTAATTAGAGTTGCCATTGCGTTATCCTCGTCACCATATATACTTTGGTAGGTTTTCAACGTATTAACTCCTTTATTCATTTTGAATTTGCTGTCGGCCAATGAGGTTGCGTCCTGCAGTCGGGTAGTAGAGTTGACTATTTCTATCTCCGCTGTTTCTATTGATTTTGCTTTCTCCAAAATTCCTTCTGCCGTTGCTATTTCTGTACCAAGTGCAGCATCCGACCATATTTGATTATTAGTCTTGGCTGCATCTGTTACTGTTTGGAGTTGTTCTACCAAACCGTCATAATAGTTTTTTGATTCTTGGTAGACTTTTTGGATAGCTTGGATGGCATTTTGATAAGTTGAGAGGATTTTCGTAGAGGTCGTTGCTTCTTTTTCGGCTTCAGTAATGGCTTTATTTAGTTTTTGATATGAACTTTCACCATCCTCCGAACTTTTTAATTGCATATATAGTCTTTTGGCTGTATTGATAGCTTTCTGCAACTCTGTTTTAAAATCGGACAGTTTATTTTCCAATTGAGTTGCTATGTTGAGAATTTCAGCTTGAGCTTCATTCATTTTTTTCTGCATATCTATTAATGAAGAATAGATAGTGTCGTTAAATGTATATTGACCGGAAGCCGGGTTTATTTCCGCTCCGTTTATTTTTGTTTCGAAGTTATTAACAGCTTGAATAGCACCTTTCCATGCTTCGTTTGATTCTGTTTGTTCTTCTTCTGTAAAATAGCTGTTAGTTTCTTTTTCTGCTGAAGTTATGGATGATAGATAAATTGATTTTAAATCAACAAAGCTGATTTCGTCATTTATATAATTAATATACAAAATGACACTTGTCAGGTTATGATCGGTGTAAGAAAAGTCTGGTTTACTAGTATACCACCCTTTAGGGATTGTATAATTTTCTTTATTTCTAATTTCATTGTATTTTTTGTTACCATCAATAGTGTCAATTCGGCTTTCTAAGGTTGCTTTTTTATTCGTAAATAATGCTGTTATGTCTCTGCAGTCTTTACTCTGTTGTATTATTCCCGGCTTTCCGGGAGTTATTGTTGGCTTACCGTTATCATCTAGTTTATCTTCATCTATTATGTCTTCTCCACCATCAATTTCCTCATCATTAATATTTTCTTCCTGTCCTTGATAGTTGGTTAAAATATTATCTGCTGTTTCTTTTAAAATTTTAAAGTCCGATTCATTCCACACTTTCATATAAGCAGCATAACCTGTCGGATCTGATGCTTCAACGGGCTTTTCTCCATAATATGTTTCATACCAGGTATCAATGTTTGCAAGTACGTAGTCAAATGGAGCTTTCTTGATTGCTCTATTCAACGTTAATGTTGCATTCTCAACCTCTACTTCGGTTGCATCAGTTTTCTCGTTTATCGTAGCCGCATCCTTATATGCTTCCCAACTATCGAGTTTCGGATAATACTCTTTTTTATCGGTATCTTCTGTTTTTTGCTTTGCTAATGCCAGCGCATCCGTTAGTTTGCTTTTATCGACAGGATTATCATCTCCCGGCGAATTGTTTGTCAGTGAGAAAGCGCTGATGCCTCCTACGAACAATAAGATTAAAGTTACGAGTAATTTTTTTGTTTTCATAAACAGATATATTAAAATTTATTCTTTGATTTTCTTTTTTGAATATTTGAATTATATAGAGGTAGGAAGACAATAATGCTTTTTTCTATCGGATAAAAAAGTTATGGGAAACCATTTTTTGTTTTTATTTCAGGTAGCAATAATTCCGGTACATTCTTACATCCTTTGTAGTAAAAACATTTTTTACTAAACAATGCAATGATTGCAAGTGGAAGTATCGGGATGGTTATTAAAGAAGCATTTCCCATGTAACGAATATTAATAATTAAGCACATTTCTTACTTGACAGTTTACACTATTTTACAAAAGTAAAACTTATTAAAGAAATAAAACTTAAAACAAGTTTTGTGTTGTATAATTCAGTCCAAAAGTTGTATAATTTAGTCATATATTACTGATTTATATATCAGTACATTACAATTATATTACTTATTAATGCACATAATCGATTGGATGAGCAAGCTAAAATGCCTAAGGGAGTGATGTCTTACGCTCCAGTAGATGTAGGCTAACGCTCCCTTAAGTGGAAGGTAACGCCCCCTTATGTGATTCATAAAAGGGTCTACCCGATATTTTATTGCTTGATACCTATTATTCAGCATATGGTCGATCATTTGCAAACAATAGGAGTTTGTAATCAATCGACCGTATGTTTGTCTGCAAACGTCCTGATGTTTTTTTCAATCAACCTGATGTTTGTGAAAAACATCAAGGTGGATTTTACAGACTCCGGTGATGGTTTTAGGGTTTATTTGACGTAATTAAAAAAGGTTGAAACTACCTTCATTCCTTCACGGTTTGAACGTACAACGTTGATACATAATAAATTGCGGTGAATACATATTTTTTACTGCCGTTTGTGATAGTAAAAATGGGAGAGCAAAAAGAACTTTCAATTCTCAACTCTCCATTCTTAACTAAAAAAAAGTACTTTCACCGTAACTTGCTATTCAGTAGATATTTATGTCCAACCGTGAAGGGTGAAGGCAACCTGAATGCAATTGTGAAAATATGCACAGAAAGAGATTTCCATGTTTGTTATCCTATAAATATCAGGTGAAGACTGATTGCTATTTAATATTTTTGTATACTATATATCTTAACATGATAATGTTGGACTTGAATAAAAAATGAAAGGCAGAGATAAATCTAGTCTTATCTCTGCTTCTCAAATCATTGGAAAAGGGAAGATTCTGAATATCCCTTTTTGTTATATCTTGAAATCTTATTTCTTCTTTTCCAGCATAAAATTTTTAGATTCCAATAATTCCACAGCTTTTGTCACGCTTTCATTGGCTTTATTTATTACGCGGAAGTAGGCTTCCATATCCCAAAGATCTCTTGCTATCAATGCCTTGAGCTGTAGTTTGAGCAATGGAAGAGATTTCTGATATTCTTCTTCATTAAATTCTATTTTAGCGTCTGTTGCCATTGTAATCAATTCATCCAGCATCGATTGGGTTATTTCAAACTTTTTATCGAAATCTTCGAATTTGTTGTATTTGCTTTGCCATGCTTTGCGATTCTTCTCGATAAATTTCAGATTTGCTTGTAGAATAATACCTTTATCTCTTAACTGACGATGATATTTGGTAAAACGTGTCGTATCAATAGGGACAAAATAGTCCGGCATAATACCGCCACCGCCATAAACCGTTCGTCCTAATCTTTTTGTTGTATACTGTAGAGAATCCGGGAAATGGATGCTATCGGCATTAGACATTTCACCTTTATTATATCGGTCTATTAAATCTTCGTTGTATTTTTCAATGTTGGTATAGGGCTTTTGGATACATCTTCCGGATGGAGTGTAGTAACGGGCAACCGTCAGACGAATCATTGAGCCATCCGGCAGGTCGACAGGTCTTTGTACCAATCCTTTCCCGAAAGAACGACGTCCTACTACAATTCCTCTATCCCAATCTTGAATAGCCCCGGTGACAATCTCACTGGCAGAGGCGGAAAACTCATCTATCAATATGGCAAGTTTCCCGTCTTGGAACTGGCCATTACCCTTTGCATAGAATTCACTACGTGGATTGCGTTTTCCTTCTGTGTAAACAATTAAATCTTTTGTATTTAGAAACTCATTAGCCAAATCAATGGCTGCATTCAAATAACCGCCACCGTTTCCTTGCAAATCAAGAATCAGGTCTTTCATGCCTTGTTTCTTTAGTTTTGTCAGTGCATCGGAAAACTCTTTTGAGGTAGTTGCCCCAAAACGGTCGATACGGATGTAGCCGATTTTATCTTTAAGCATATAAGCTGCATCGATACTATAAATAGGAATACGGTCGCGTTTGATGGTGAAAGGAAGTAGCTCATTGACCCCTCTACGAAGTACTTTGAGGTCTACTTTAGAACCTCTTGGTCCCCGTAGTCTTCTCATGATTTCTTCTGTACTCATTTTTATTCCGGCAATGGTGGAGTCGTTGACAATTACGATACGGTCTCCGGCTAAGATACCGACCTTTTCAGAAGGTCCTCCGGATATTGTTTGTACAACAAAAAGCGTATCTTGTACCATATTGAATTGTACGCCGATACCATCGAAGTTACCTTGCAATGGTTCATTTAATTTCTTTACTTCTTCGGGATTGGAATAGAGCGAATGCGGATCAAGTTGTGCCAGCATTTTAATGATAGCTTCTTCCACAATTTTGTCTTCATCAACTTCGTCTACATAAAGGTTTGCGATAGCAAATTCTGCTAATTGTAATTTCCTTGCAGCCGATGAACCATAATTTTGCGCCTGCAAGCTTAATGCGAACAGGCAAAAGAGAGATACGATTATTTTTCTCATTTGTTCTTTGTATTCTTTTTATATGCCCATACCTTCGGGTACGAAACGACTGATATCTTTCCCGTAAGTGAGTAGTTCCCTTACAATAGTAGAACTGATACAAGTCAGTTCCGGTTCTGTAAAGAGTAGAATAGTTTCTATTCCGGCAAGTTTACGGTTGATGTCGGCTATTGTTTCTTCGTATTCAAAATCACTGACGGTACGGATGCCACGAATGATGAATGCGGCTTCCACCTGCTGGGCAAAGTCAATTGTCAGGCAGTCATAAGCTTGAACTTTTACACGAAGATCGTCTTTGTAGAGCCTGCGTATCATTTCTACCCGTTCTTCGGTTGGAAAATAAGTTTTCTTATTCTCGTTGATACCGATGCCGATAATAATTTCATCCATAAACGTTAACGCTCGTTTTACAATGGAGTAATGTCCGATCGTAAACGGGTCGAACGTTCCGGGAAATATTGCTCTTCTCATTCTTTTATGCTACGTCTTCTTCTATAATCAGATTATCTATAATAAAACTCTGTCTTTCCATCGTATTCTTACCCATATAGAATTCCAAAAGTTCTTTAACTAAGTCGTTTTTACGCAAAGAAACCTGCTCAAGACGCATATCTTTGCCGATGAAATGTTTAAACTCGTCCGGTGAAATCTCTCCCAATCCTTTGAATCGAGTAATCTCCGGATTCGGATTCAGTTTCTTTATCGCATTTTGACGTTCCTCGTCCGAATAACAATAGATTGTTTCTTTTTTATTTCTCACACGAAACAGAGGGGTCTGTAAAATGTACACGTGTCCTTTCTTGATTAAGTCGGGGAAGAACTGGAGGAAGAAAGTAATGAGAAGCAAGCGAATATGCATACCGTCTACGTCGGCATCCGTAGCCACAATTACTTTGTTGTATCTCAATCCTTCCATACCTTCTTCAATGTTTAAGGCAGCTTGAAGAAGGTTGAATTCTTCGTTCTCATAAACTACTTTTTTGGTCAGGCCGTATGAATTTAGGGGCTTACCACGTAAACTGAACACCGCTTGGGTGTTCACATCGCGGCTTTTAGTGATAGAACCGCTTGCAGAATCACCCTCCGTGATAAAAATACAAGATTCTTCTTGCTTGTCTCCTTTGTTGTCGTTCAGGTGGAAACGGCAGTCACGTAGCTTACGGTTGTGAAGGTTTGCTTTTTTAGCACGTTCACGAGCCATTTTCGTAACTCCGGCTATGGCTTTGCGTTCTTTTTCCGACTCCTGAATCTTTTGTTGCATGACTTCCGCAATATCGGGATTCTTGTGAAGGAAATTATCCACATGACCTTTAACGAAGTCACCGACAAACTTGTTGACACTTACACCGGACAATGAATAAGGACGTCCTTCAGAATCTTTTTCCGGAGCCATGGAAAGCGAACCTAGTTTGATTTTGGTTTGACTCTCAAATGTCGGTTCTATGACATTGATGGCAATGGCAGCGACTAATCCGTTACGAATATCCTGCAATTCCATGTTTTTCCCGAAAAACTCTTTGATGGTACGTGCTATGTGCTCTTTAAAAGCACTTTGATGTGTACCGCCCTGTGTGGTATGCTGACCATTGACGAAAGAATAATATTCTTCTCCGTATTGAGAAGTATGTGTAAATGCTATTTCTATATCTTCACCAATCAAATGGACAATCGGGTATAACCCGGGCGCAGTCATATTGTCGTTCAAGAGGTCTTCCAGACCGTTACGGCTAATGATGCGGTGCCCGTTATAGAAAATTGCCAATCCGGTATTCAGATAGGTATAGTTACGCAACATCGTTTCTATAAATTCTGAATTGAAATGATAGTTCAGAAAAAGAGTGTTATCTGGTTCAAAGAAGATGTAAGTTCCATTTTCTTCATTTGTATCGGTAGTAGTATCACTGATTAATTCTCCGCGTTCAAATATAGCTTCACGCATCTGTCCGTCACGGATGCTTCGTGCAATGAAACGGGAGCTGAGAGCATTGACGGCTTTGGCGCCGACACCATTCAAACCTACGCTCTTCTTAAAAGCCTTAGTATCGTATTTTCCTCCGGTATTCAGCATGGATACGGCATCGACCAAACTTCCCAGCGGAATACCGCGTCCGTAGTCACGGACAGATACACGCAGATTATCTTCTATGACAATCTCGATTCGTTTGCCCGAACCCATTTTAAATTCATCGATACTGTTGTCAACCACTTCTTTGAGCAAGACATAAATACCATCTTCAGCTTGAGAACCATCGCCCAAACGTCCGATATACATACCCGGACGTACACGCACGTGTTCCATATCGGAGAGGTGACGGATGTTCTCTTCGGTATAAGTTACTTCCTGTTGATTTATTTCTTGTAGATTTAATTCTTCCATCTTACATTAATATATTATGCAATGCTACAAAGATATATTTTTTTTCGGAAAAGGAGAGTGCCGGAAAAGAAATAAAAAAGCCGTTCCTTTTAAAGGAACGGCTTTTAATACTTTCGCTAGTAATTTCTTACTTTCTAAGTCCAAGCTCTTTAACGATAGCACGATATCTTTCGATATCTCTATCTTTCAGGTAGTTAAGTAAACTACGACGTTTACCTACCAACATGGTTAAAGCTCTTTCTGTGCTATAATCTTTTCTGTTGAGCTTCATGTGCTCAGTCAGATGAGCAATACGGTATGAAAACAATGCTATCTGGGCCTCAGCTGAGCCAGTATCAGAGTTAGACTTTCCGTATTTGCCAAAGATTTCTTGTTTTTTAGCTGCGTCTAAATACATAATGTTTTTGACTTTGTTATTAAATATATAATTCTTTTGAGCGTGCAAAGATACATATTATCTTTTAAATCACAAGGTTTTGAGAGAAATAAATAATAAAGAATATACAATTCCAGATTTTATCGTAACTTTGCACCCAAATTATAGGTATTGTATGCAAAATATTAGAAACATTGCAATTATCGCCCATGTCGACCATGGGAAAACGACGCTAGTCGATAAAATGATGTTGGCGGGACATTTATTTCGTAATGATCAGTCAACAGGTGAATTGATGCTGGATAACAATGATTTGGAACGTGAACGGGGAATAACGATTCTTTCAAAGAATGTTTCAATCAATTACAAAGGTACAAAGATAAATATCATTGATACTCCGGGACACGCGGACTTCGGTGGAGAAGTAGAGCGTGTGCTTAATATGGCAGATGGATGCATTCTTTTGGTGGATGCATTTGAAGGTCCGATGCCTCAAACTCGTTTCGTACTTCAAAAAGCACTTCAAATCGGATTGAAGCCGATTGTTGTGGTAAATAAGGTAGATAAGCCGAATTGTCGTCCGGAAGAAGTCTATGAAATGGTGTTTGATCTGATGTTCAGTCTGAATGCGACAGAAGATCAATTGGACTTTCCGGTTCTATACGGTTCTGCAAAGAATAATTGGATGAGTGATGATTGGAAAAAACAGACAGAAGACATTACTCCGTTATTGGATGCCATTGTGGAATATATTCCTGCTCCAAAAGCTTTGGAAGGTACTCCGCAGATGTTGATTACTTCACTTGATTATTCTTCATATACGGGACGTATCGCAGTCGGACGTGTTCATCGAGGTACATTGACCGAAGGTATGAATGTAACCCTTTCGCGTAGAGACGGTTCTCAGGTGAAAGCGAAAATTAAAGAGCTTCATACTTTTGAGGGGATGGGACGCAAGAAGACCGATAGAGTTTCTTCGGGAGATATTTGTGCCGTTATCGGTATTGAAGGTTTTGAGATCGGTGATACAATCTGTGATTTTGAGAATCCGGAACCATTGCCACCAATCGCAATTGACGAACCTACTATGAGTATGGTGTTTGCTATTAACGATTCTCCGTTCTTTGGTAAAGAAGGTAAGTTCGTAACTTCCCGTCATATTAACGACCGTTTGGAGAAAGAGCTTGATAAGAACTTAGCTTTGCGTGTTGTAAAAAGTGCTGATTCGGACAAATGGACGGTCTTCGGACGTGGTGTGCTTCACTTGTCCGTGTTGATTGAGACTATGCGTCGCGAGGGATATGAATTGCAAATCGGCCAACCGCAGGTAATCTATAAAGAAATTGACGGTGTGAAATGTGAACCGGTAGAAGAACTTACTATCAGCGTGCCGGAAGAGTATGCCAGTAAAATGATTGATATGGTAACTCGCCGTAAAGGCGAAATGGTTTCTATGGAAACGCAAGGTGACCGTGTTAATTTGGAATTTGATATGCCTTCACGTGGTATAATCGGTTTGCGTACGAATGTGTTGACTGCTTCGGCAGGAGAGGCAATTATGGCCCACCGCTTCAAGGAATACCAACCTTATAAAGGGGATATTGAACGTCGTACCAATGGTTCTATCATTGCAATGGAAGGAGGTACAGCCTTTGCTTATGCGATTGATAAGTTACAGGATCGCGGGCGTTTTTTCATTTTCCCGCAAGACGAAGTATATGCCGGACAGGTTGTAGGCGAACATGCAAAGGAAAATGATTTAGTAGTGAACGTAACTAAGTCTAAGAAACTGACAAATATGCGTGCATCCGGTTCGGATGATAAAGCGAAGATTATTCCTCCGGTAGTATTCTCGTTGGAAGAGGCATTGGAGTATATCAAAGAAGATGAATATGTAGAAGTTACTCCGAAAAGTATGCGTATGCGTAAGATTATTCTGGATGAAACAGAACGTAAACGTGCCGGAAGATAAATCTATCTATATAAAGTGAGATAAGAAAGAGGAGGAAACATAAAGTTCTTCCTCTTTTTTATTTCCGATTTAATTTTGAAATACTTCCTTGAAGATACGTTTAGCTGTTGCGATACAATCACCTTCCGGATCAGCAGAATAATAGTTGGATGCTTTGGCCCATGATTCCTCTAAAGTATAAAAATCGATTTCTTGTGGTTGCTTACCATCCATTTTTTGGAATAAGTAGTCGAAGTACTGTTTCCAGCGTACATAATAGAGATCTTTCAGGATACCGTTCCATTCTTTGTGTGCATAATCTCGGAGTCCGCCTTCATTGGCGGCTATGCGATTGCCCCATGTTGTGATTTGCACTCGGGCGTTCCATTCATATAATGCTTTTTCTGTTGGTGTATTGCCTAATGCGCGTGCATTACTTATCCATTTGCCTACTTTAAATTCGGGGCGTGTTGCCAATAATTCATCCTGCAAAAGAATTAGTTGTAGGAAATGTCGGGATGCCATGGTAAGCTGCGGTAACAGATTTTTGCATTAAACGTCCTTTTTCTGCAATAGCTTGGCGTAGGATATCGGTTAAATCAAATTCAAAGTTATTATTTCCTTTGTATTTATCAGCGATGGAAATCATCAAGCGGGCTGCTTCTATTACTTCTTGAGGATTATAATAATCTTTCATCTCCGACCAACTTGATACTTGATAAACATCTTCGGCAGGGCGGGCGCAGAATACAGATTCGTGTGTACCTTGTTGGACAAGATTCTTCGGACTGTTATAAATACCTTTTCCCAATAATAGCCATACTTTGTTTATTATTTCATCTTCCACACCATAACGAGCTTTTACATAGCTGTTCAGCCAGTTTTCTTTCGTGAAACGTTCTGCTCTCCAAGGCAGTTCCATTGTCAGTTCGTACATTACCGGATTGTTCTCAATACCTTCCGGAGTTATACCGACTCCCCGCAAAGTTTGTCCGGCATGTGTGTCATTTTTTGCATCGTAAAATCCGTTTATTACGGCATCCATTTTCCCATGTAATCCGACATTTCCGCCAAAGTTAAGTAGCATGCAGTATATCCAGTTGTGTTGCCCGTAACCATTTTTTCTATACCATTCGGAAGAAGTATCTCCCCATTGAGGTCGGCATTCACTGTGTAAATCGAGTATTAGTAAATCTCCTGTTTTCAGATTTTCGATCATCTTGGTACGTGGATTATCTTGCCATGCCTGAGCTACCCATACGGCTTTCGGATTGATCTTTTTCATAGCATTCATAATTGCTTTTCCGGCAATATCCAAATTTACTCCTTGTGTGCTCCCTCCTTCGTGGAAAGGATCGATAGCATAAAAGTTCGCCTTGCCATACAGCTTTGTCAGTTCCTTGTAATATAAAGTGGATATTTCTTCGAAACGTTTATCTCCCGGTTGCAAGAAAGCAGGGCGACGATAGCTGCACCATCGTCCGGGATCTGATACGTTTAATCCTAATTTTTCTTTGGCATTATTGGGTACCATTCCGGCATATCCCGGCAATATAGGCTCAATACCATATTCACGCATCCGTTTTACAATTTTTTTTTGAAGTGTTTCTTGTTGTGTATACCAACTATCCGGATTAGGGCCACCCCATCCTTCCAAATTATTCATAAGCCACCACGCAAGAAAACCTGGACCAGAAATGAATTCATTGATATTTTGTTTGTCATAACCTAACTTATTAAGAACGTTATACCATACGCTTTCTGTCCCGGTGAGTGCTAAAGCAAGATTAATACCGTGCAATGCCATCCAGTCTATCTCTTTTTCCCAACGCGGCCAGTCCCAGAATGCCATCGAATATGAGAAAGTGCAGTAATTGAGATCATAACGGTAAGGCAACATACTTTCATGTCTTTCTTTTTTAGTAACAACCGGCAGTGTGACAGGTAATTTAGCAGTCATGCCATTCCATGAAAGATGAATACCTGCATAATATTTCAGATACCAGTTTAGTCCTGTAGCAATACTTACATAGTTATTGCCTCGAATAATGATCTTGCCATCTTTCTGATCTAATTCAAAGAAATCTTTGTCGGAGAGTTTTGTTTGTTCGATGATAAATTTCTTAGATGCTCCCTTGTCAATGCGCTCCAGTAAGTTTGTGATAGGAGAAGCGAATGAGAAAATATCTATAAAAAACAAGCTTAATAGTAGTAATAGTGTTTTCATAATAATATGGGATATGATTGAATAAATGGTTCAGCCTCTTTCGGGAGTATGTTATGTTCTTATAGATTGGTAATATCCTGTTCGAAAGTATTTTTGTTTATAGCTTTGTTTCTGACTTTACTTCGATAATTATAAATGGTGGTCAACGAATAGTCAAGGAAGTGGGCAATACGGTTACTGTCTGTAACTCCTAGACGTATTAAGGCAAAGATGCGTAATTCGGTAGATAAGAGTTCTCCGGCTTTTGGGTGTATTTGTTCTTCTTTGATTAATAAATTATTAAATGACTGAATGAAATTCGGGAAGAGGTTTAAGAAGGATTTATCGAATTCACGATAAAATTCATCCCGTTCATCATTAATGAACTGTTCGGATTTTATAGCCTTGAATAATTCTTCTACGCGAGAAGCCATTGCTAGTTTTATTAAAGAACGGCGGTAGTTATCCAATTTTTCTAAATATATAGCACATCTATCCAAATAACGTGCTATGTACTCTTCTTTAATTTTTCCGGTTTGTATCAACTCTCGGTTTACCGCTTTCATTTGTTGGTTAGCTACACTCAATTCTTTCCGTGCTACCGACAGTTTCTTCATCTGTTTGTATAAATAGAAAATGGTAATCAGTAAAAGTAAAGAAAGAATCCCGGCACTAAATAAAAGGATGTCGGTTATCTTCTTCTCCCTTTTTTCCTTTAATTTATAGGCTTTATCAATGATGGGGAAGAAATTCGTAACTTCAATGGAGCGCAATCTTGCATTGGAAGCAACAGCATCTTCCATGGAGCAGTTCAAATACTTATAAGCTCGGTCTATATTCCCTTCTTCAAACATCAACAGTGCCAGTTTTTGCAGTGATTCGTATTCCCTGATGGCAGATTCAATGTCGATAATTGCTGTTTCTGCCAAATAATAGATTCGCTTTTCAATATTTCCTTGACAACCATAAGCATCTGCCAGGTTATAAGTTATATATCCTTTTTGGCGTTTGTCGTGACTATTGGGAAGTGCTTTGTTTAAAATGGCAATAGCTTTATCACAATCTTCATTTATTATTAGTTTGTCGGCAAGAACAATATCGCGATCAATGCCATCTTCAGTGATATTCAATATAGAATCCCGATAGAAATCTGTCAATTTCTGGTATTTGTTTTTATTGTTGGTATTGGTATAATCGGCGGCCCATCCGTAACAAGCACGACAAGCATGATAATAATATAAGAGTAGGTTATCGGGTAGAGTCTTCGCATCAATATGTTTAAGCATTTCCAATGCTTCATTATACATACCCATAACTCCCATTACCTCGATTTGATTAATTAACACTTCGTCTTTTAGAGATGGATTGTTCAATAAAGGAATAAGTTCTTGTTTCTTTTTGACATAATGAAGAGCTGAATCTGCCTGATAGTGCAGGTAGATATCATATAGTGCATTATAAGTTTCTAACTTGTTCCGTGCGGAGGTTGTATATTTTAATGAAGTGGTTAAACTGTCGATTTTTCTTTCTCTTTGCGTATGATATTGGCTTTTTTGTTCAATAGCTTTGTCTAATTGCTTAAGTATGTTTTCATTGGAAATGTTTTTAGGAATAGCAAACGATCTGTTTACGGGATTGCAACAGATGAACAAAACTAATATAGAGATTATTTTTTTCATTTGACTAGGTTTTCAGCAAATATAATGATTCTTTACGAAAAGAAATAGAAAAGACTAAAATATGCTTGTTTTATGTTTGAAAGCTATTCCTATCCGTTTATATTTTTGTCAGTCTTTTATTTGATTATTATAAAGATTATCAGTATGTTATAATTCTAAGCGATTTATAATTTCTTTCTATTTCTTTCAGAGACATCATAGAACCTTTTATATTTGTGACAGTTGTTTAATCAATCCAAATCTAGTAATATGAAACATTTAGCGACACTCTTGGTATTTATCTTTATTTATATGCAAACGCTGCAAGCAACTTCGTTGCAGAAAGTGGAACCCGCTTTCTGGTGGGCGGGAATGAGAAATCCGGAATTGCAAATCTTGTTATATGGGGAAAATATTGCTTCTTCAGAGGTATCGCTCTCTGCTGAAGATGTGCATCTAAAGAGGATTGTAAAACCGGGGAATACTGATTATTTATTATTGTATGTGGATTTATCGAAGTCTGTACCTCAAACATTTGATATTGTGTTACAACAAGGTAGGGACCGTATGGTTGTTCCGTATGAGTTGAAAAAGAGAGATACTGGATCTGCGAATAGGAAAGGGTTTAGTTCTGGGGATGTGTTATATCTTATTATGCCTGACCGTTTTGCTAATGGCGATACATCGAATGATGTAATAAAGGGTATGTATGAAGCAAAGGTAGACCGAGAAGATCCCTCCGCACGCCATGGTGGAGATATAAAAGGTATAAACAATCACCTTGATTATATTTCGGATTTGGGAGTAACAGCCATTTGGCTCAATCCGATTCAAGAAAATGATATGCCGGGTGGTTCTTATCATGGTTATGCTATTACCGACTATTATCAGGTAGACCGTCGGTTTGGAACAAATGAAGATTTTTGTAAATTAGTTGACAGTGCCCATGCCAAAGGATTAAAAGTGGTAATGGATATGATTTTTAATCATTGCGGAAGCGAAAATTATCTGTTTAAAGATAAGCCCTCCAAAGATTGGTTTAATTATCCGGATAATTATACGCAAACTAATTTTCGTACGGCGACTCAATCGGATAAATATGCTTCGGATTTCGAAAAGAATTTGGCGTTGAATGGATGGTTTGCCGAAGTAATGCCGGACTTTAATCAACGAAATGAAGATGTAGCTACTTATTTGATTCAAAATAGTATTTGGTGGATTGAGTATAGCGGTATTAATGGCATCCGTCAAGATACATATCCGTATGCTGATTTTGATGGAATGTCACGTTGGTGCAAAGCAGTTATGGATGAGTATCCCGATTTTAATATTGTCGGTGAAACTTGGCTGAATAACAATATATTGGTTTCTTATTGGCAGAAAGACAGCCGTTTGGCGGCTCCCAAGAATTCAAACCTTCCTACGGTAATGGATTTCCCGTTGATGGAAATTATGAATCAGGCTTTTGATGAAGAAACTCAAGATTGGGGAGGAGGTCTTTATCGTATATATGACTATCTGACACAAGATATTGTATATGCTAATCCGAGTAACTTATTGACTTTTCTGGATAATCATGATACTTCCCGTTTTTATAGAACCCGGGAAAGCACGAGTAATTTGAACCGTTATAAACAAGCACTTGTATTCTTGTTGACTACACGTGGTATTCCCCAAATTTATTATGGAACAGAAATATTAATGGCAGCTGATAAGGCTAATGGAAGTGATGGTTTACTTCGTGCGGATTTTCCGGGTGGATGGAAAGGAGATAAACATAATGCTTTCTCTATGACTGAAAGAACAGCTCGGGAAAATGAAGCTTACACTTATCTCCGGAAATTGCTTCAGTGGAGAAAAGGGAATAATATTATAGCGAAAGGCACATTAAAACATTTTGTTCCCAAGAATGGAGTATATGTTTATGAACGGAAATATGAGAATAAATCGGTGGTTGTATTTTTGAATGGTACAGATAAACAGCAGACTTTGGATTTATCTTCTTATAAAGAAGTGTTACCATCAATAACTGCCATAGATTTTGCAGGAAAAGAAGTTCATTTAGATAAGAGTTTGACATTAAAGGAACGTGAAACATTGATTCTAACATTCTGATATAGTTCACAATGGTTTATATTTATTTGTTGAATGTTTAACGATAAATAGTTGATTATCAAATATATAATTGTTTTGAATAAGTAAAATGATTTATATTTTCATTCTTGTTTAATTAATTACTATTTATCACGCTTACATTTGCGATGTCTGATACGAAATGATAATCGGATGTTTGTTGGCCTATTAATTAATATTATAATAATATGAAAAAGCACTTTTTAATTTCAGTATTTCTTTGCATTTCATTTATTGCAAATGCTCAAAAGCTACTTTCACCTAATGGTAATTTGGAAATGAATTTTAAGTTGGATGCTCAGGGTACTCCTACTTACGATTTGACTTATAAAGGTAAGACGGTAATCAAACCCAGTAGCTTGGGTTTGGAGTTGAAAAAGGAAGATGCTGATGCCGCTGTAGATTTTGAGTTCAAGATGCGTAAGGACATAAATAGTCTGGATAATAAAACAAATTTATATAGTGGTTTTGAAGTAAAGGATATAAAAACTTCAACGTTCGATGAAACTTGGAAACCCGTATGGGGAGAAGAAAAGGAGATACGTAATCATTATAATGAGTTGACTGTAACCTTGAATCAACCGATGAATAATAGGTATATCATCGTACGTTTTCGTTTGTTTGATGATGGTTTAGGTTTTCGTTACGAGTTTCCTCAACAGACGGAACTTAACTATTTTGTAATAAAGGAAGAGAAATCACAATTTGCAATGGCAGGTGATCATAAAGCATTTTGGTTACCGGGAGATTATGATACACAGGAATATAGCACAATGACTTCACGTCTGTCCGAAATCAGAGGGCTGATGAAAGAAGCTATTACTCCGAACTCTTCACAAACTCCATTTTCACCAACAGGAGTTCAGACGGCTTTGATGATGAAGACGGACGATGGTTTATATATCAACCTACATGAAGCTGCATTGGTGGATTATTCGTGTCTGAACCTGAATTTAGACGATAAGAATCTGGTTTTTGAGTCATGGCTTACTCCGGATGCAAAGGGAGATAAAGGGTATATGCAGACGCCTTGTGTTTCTCCGTGGCGTACAGTGATTGTCAGTGACGATGCGCGTGATATTCTTGCATCAAGAATTACCTTGAATTTGAATGAACCTTGTAAATTGACAGATACTTCTTGGATTAAACCGGTGAAATATGTCGGTGTTTGGTGGGATATGATTACCAATAAAGGTACGTGGGCTTATACAGATGAACTGACAAGTGTAAAACTTGGTGAGACGGATTATGCAAAGACGAAACCGAACGGAAGACACTCTGCCAATACAGCTAATGTGAAGCGTTATATTGACTTTGCTGCGGAACATGGATTTGATGCAGTTTTGGTAGAAGGATGGAATGAAGGTTGGGAAGACTGGTTTGGAAAAAGCAAAGATTATGTTTTTGATTTTGTCACACCATATCCTGATTTTGATGTGAAGGAAATACATCGTTATGCAGCATCTAAAGGAATTAAAATGATGATGCACCATGAAACTTCTGCTTCGGTACGTAATTATGAACGTCACATGGATAAAGCTTATCAGTTTATGGTGGATAATGGTTATAACTCTGTAAAGAGCGGTTATGTAGGTAATATTATCCCTCGTGGGGAACATCATTACGGGCAATGGATGAATAATCATTATTTGTATGCTGTGACAAAAGCCGCTGATTATAAAATTATGGTTAATGCACATGAGGCCACCCGTCCTACGGGGTTGTGTCGTACTTATCCTAATTTAATTGGTAATGAGTCTGCCCGTGGTACAGAATATGAATCTTTTGGCGGAAACAATGTAGACCATACGACGATTCTACCTTTTACCCGTTTACTTGGTGGTCCGATGGATTATACTCCGGGTATTTTTGAGCCACATTGTAATAAGATGAATCCTTCCAATAATTCACAGGTACGAACAACATTGGCACGTCAGTTGGCACTTTATGTAACGATGTACAGCCCGTTGCAAATGGCAGCCGATATCCCTGAACACTATGAGCAATTTATGGATGCTTTCCAATTTATTAAGGACGTGGCTATTGATTGGGACGAAACAAGATATTTGGAGGCCGAGCCGGGTGATTACATAACAATAGCCCGTAAAGCAAAAGGGACGAACGATTGGTATGTCGGTTGTACGGCAGATGAAAATGGTCATGTAGCTAAATTGACATTTGATTTTTTAGATCCGGATAAGCAATATATTGCGACTGTATATGCTGATGCGAAAGATGCTGATTGGAAAGATAATCCGCAGGCATATACGATTAAGAAAGGTATTGTTACAAATAAATCGAAACTGACATTGCGTGCAATGAGTGGAGGAGGATTTGCAATCAGCATCAAAGAAGCCAAAGATAAAAGTGAGTTGAAAGGCTTGAGTAAGATGAAATAATATAATTTGTTAACTTTAATATTATAATGCATGAAGAGAACTAATCTTAGAATCTGTAGAATGGTTCTGTCCCTTTTCTTGGGGATATTCTTTACATTGGGTGCTTTTGCACAACAGACCGCATTGAGAGGTCATGTAAAAGATGTACAAGGTGAACCGGTTATTGGTGCTAATATTTTAGCAAAGGGTACGACTAATGGAACTATTACCGATGCTGACGGTAATTTCAATTTGCTGTTGGCAGATGGTCAGAATGTGATTGTGGTGTCTTTCATAGGGTATGTTCCTCAGGAGAAAAACGTAAAAGGACTTTCTGAAGTGACGGTAACTTTGCAGGAAGAATCCGAGCAACTCGATGAAGTAGTTGTGGTTGGCTATGGTGTTCAAAATAAACGTGAAGTAACCGGTTCCATAGCCAAGGTTGCGGGTAAGGATTTGATGGGAGCACCTAACTCTTCTTTTGATGCAACACTTCAAGGACGTGCTGCGGGAGTACAGGTAACCCAAACTTCAGGTATGGCAGGTGCGGGAGCTGCCATCCGTGTCCGTGGTGTAGCTTCTATTACAGCGGGGGGTGATCCATTGTACGTTGTAGATGGAATGCCACTTCAAGGAGGAGGTACAGACCGACCTGCCGGTATGAATGTTAATCCGATGTCCTCTATTAACCCCAATGATATTGAGAGTATCGAAATACTAAAAGATGCCTCGGCTACTGCCATTTATGGTTCTCGCGGAGCAAACGGCGTTGTTTTGATTACCACAAAAAGGGGAAAGAAAGGGAAACCGGTATTTAACTTCAATTATCGTTCCAGCCTTTCTACTATTGTGAAAAGAATGGATATGCTAAATACCGACGAATATCTTACTCTTTTGCAGGAAGGGTATGAGAATGATATTATTTATGGTACAGGTACCTATGATGGACCGCATCCGAAGTTAGCCGGTGGTCTTTCATGGGATCAGGCCAAGAATATAAACACGGATTGGCAAGATGAAGTCCTTCAGGTAGGTTGGTCTAACTATGGAGACTTTTCTATGCAACAAGGTAATGACAAGATTAAAACGTATTTCGGACTTTCTGCAAGTGATGAGAAATCTTTTTTGAAAGAAGATGATTTCAAACGTATCAGTTCCCGTTTGAATTTGGATTATAATGTGACTAAAAACTTCACAATGGGTCTGAATGCATCTTATACTTATACTAATCAAACGAATGTACCGATGGGATGGGAAAAAGGCGGTATCGGAGATGCTTGGTCAATGGCATTACCTTACTTCCCCGTTCATGCTATTAATGACGACGGAACTTATTCCGATGATTATTTTAAGTTTCCATCGAATCTGAATCCGGCAGTGGGTATTCATAACCGTCAGTGGAAGACGCGTAATTCGAGAGTAATGGGTAGTATGTATTTGAATTACGAAATATTGAAAGGACTTTCCGTTCGGGCGGAAGGTAATGTGGATTATTTGAATTCCAATCGGTATTTCTTGGCTACCCGCATTGTGGAAACTAGTCCTTCAGCTAATAAAAATAGAAGTAAAAACTTCAATTGGAATGCCAAGGCATTAGTTAATTATGATTTAAAGATAGCGGATATACATAGCTTTAAGTTTATGATAGGTACGGAGTTTATGAAATCTACAACGGATTATACTTTCCATAATGTTACTTTTGAACCGGGCAAGGAAGACTGGCTGTTCAATAATCCGGAACTTCCGGAAGTAGGTGCAAGTAATAACTCAGGAAAGAACCCTTCTCAGGTATATTCTTTCGTCTCTTTCTTCGGACGTATCAACTATGCTTTGATGAATCGCTACTTATTGACTTTGACCTACCGTCGTGATGGATCGTCTCGTTTCGGTGCGAACAATAAGTTTGGTGATTTCCCTGCTGCCTCTATCGGTTGGGTGCTTACGGAAGAAGAGTTTCTGAAACATCAAAAGGTAGTAAGCCTATTGAAATTGAAAGCAGGATATGGATTGACCGGTAATGCGGAGATTCCTAATTATGCGCAATGGGGAACTACCAATATGACTTCCAACCAAATTTATTATATCAAAGATAGTAACAATCAGAATCCGCAGAACCTTCATTACTGGAAAATAGATGGCTTGGCTAATCCTGATTTGAAGTGGGAAACTACCCGTACGTTTGATGTCGGTTTGGAATACGGATTTATAAATAATCGTATCAGTGGTGAGATCGGTTATTATAACAAGCGTTCAAAGGATTTATTCCTTGAAGTGACAACTCCCAAATCATCCGGTTGGGGAACTATTCTGAAAAATATCGGTGAGATAGAAAACAAAGGTTTCGAGTTCTCTATAAAATCCCGTAATATCGTTACTCGTGATTTTACTTGGACTACGGACTTTAACATTGCAAAAAATATAAATAAAGTTTTGGATGTAGGGAATGCCGGAGCTGATGCTTTGGGTGGAGCAGGAGATACCCGTGTTATTAAAGGTGAACCGATTGGGGTAAACTACTTGGTAAAGAAACTGGGAGTAGATCCTGCCGATGGTATGCCTATTTATGAAAAGTTAGATGAGAACAAGAAGGTGGTAGGGGTAACTAAAGAGTATAACCCGGATAGAGACCGTCAGGTGGTAGGACATCCTTATCCGGATTTTGTCGGAGGATTTAATAACGACTTTACATTTAAGAACTGGGATTTAGGAATCCTGTTTACTTTCCAGATAGGTGGTAATATCTATGATGATTCCGGTAAATTCCAAAGAGGAAACTTGGGTGGATGGAATTTGACGAAGAAAGTGCTTGACCGTTGGAGACAGCCGGGAGATATTACGGATGTAAATCGTGCAACACTGGGTAACAGCGGTATTGCGACGACAGCCAATACAACCGAGGATTTGTATGATGCTTCTTTCCTAAGATTGAAATCGTTATCAATAGGTTATACTTTACCGGAAGCATGGGTAAAGAAAATGAGATTGAGTAGTGTTCGTTTGGGGTTAACCGGAACAAACTTATTCTGTATTACAGGATATGATGGTCTTGATCCTGAAATCTTCAGGGATATGGAGAATGCTCAACAGAAGAACTTGAGTGCGAATGTCACTTATCTGTCTTTGCCTCAATCCCGTAATTTTACTTTTAACTTGAATGTTACATTCTAAAATCAAATGACTATGAAATATATAAAATTATTAATATTGATGTGCTGCATGGTTTTATCCATGACATCATGTGACGATATGAGCTTTTTGCAGATAAAGCCGGATGATTTGGTATTGACGGAGGATTCCGTAAAGACTCCCGAGCATTTGCAAAAGTTTATGGTGGATGCTTATCAAAGTATTCGCGGTGCCGGATTTATGGGTGGTGAGATGCTTGTTGCCCAAGATGTGATGGGAGGAGATGCCATTACGTTGGAGAACCAATACGAATGGACTCAGATTTCTTCTTATACGACTGATTTATTTAATGCCGTGGGTAATACGGCATGGTCGGATACGTATGCATCTATTAATAAAGCTAACTTTGCTGCTTTCAGTTCGAAAGCCGATGAAATTCTGGCCGGTGCGAATGAAGCAACGAAAAACCGATTGGAAGCTGATGCTTGTTTTATTCGTGGGTTAGGACATTTCCATTTAGTTCGTATCTGGGGATTGCCTTATGATGATACGACGAAGGATGTAGAAGGTATGGGAATACCGGTGAGATTGAGAGGTACAGTTTCTATGGACGATGCCTTTATACCAGTTCAACGTTCTACGCTTGAGGCTACCTATACTCAGATTATTACAGACTTGAAGTTTGCTGCCGACAATCTTCCGGAAGATCGTACTTGGGATTGCGGATTTGCTACAAGGGACGCGGCAAATGCAGTTTTGGCTAAAGTATATTTTTATAAGGGAGATATGGATAATGCGGCGACTTATGCCGGTAAAGTAATAAACAAGTATGACTTGGATGATGATTTGAAAGCAAAGTTTGCCCGTGCTTCACAAGAAGGAGCCACAACGAAAGAAGTTATTTTTATGATTCCGAGTACCGGAAAGAGTAATGACTCTTGGGGAGCTATCCGTGCCAGGTATCGTACGGATGACCCTGCTGCTTCAACCCGTTGTATGCCTTCTTCCGATTTGTTTAATACGATCAAAGCAAATAATGGTGATAAACGTTTCGATGCTTTCTTTAAAGAGGAAAATGGTACTTATTATACCACAAAGTTTGATTATGATAATATGGATTGCATTGTTATTGCGGAAAACGAATTATTGTTGATTTATGCCGAAGCTGCCGCTAAAACGGATAAAGCCGGTGCTGTTGCCGCTCTTAATAAGATAGAAAGACGTGCTTACGGTGCACCGAGGACATCGGATGCTGCTTCTGCCGAAACCATTATGGCAAATGCCCAAATGGAAAGACGATTCGAATTGGCATTTCAGGGAGAGCGTATCCATGATTTAAAACGTCAGCATAAAAATGTGAATCGTTTTGAATGGAATGCACGCCAACTACTGTTCGAAATTCCGAGTGCAGAGTCTAATGGTAATCCTGATATTATTAAAAACAAAAACTAATATATTATGAAGACTATAAAATATATATCATTATTGCTTATTGCAATTCTGGGCTTATCCTCTTGTCAGGATGATGATTATGAAGTAGGTACTCCCTTCAATAAAGTGGAAGGGGTGATGGGCGATTGGTCAGTAAAGTCTGTATTACTAATGAATGAGGCCGGAGAGCAAATGGACATAACTTCCTATTTTGATTTTGCTACTTTCAAAATCAATTTTAAGGATGATAACACGTTTGAGGTGACAGGCAATGCGCCCGATTTTATCGGAATGGCTACCGGTACGTGGAGTCTGGACGATGCTGAAGCCCCGATGACAGTCTTGTTGAAGAACGGTGATGCTAAATCACAATTTGGTCTGGTTGCTCCTCCTCGTAAAGGAACTAATTTGAAAATAAAGTATGTGAGAATGGTAGGAGATGAGGCTATAGCCACTTATATCTATGAGCTTTCTCAAAACTGATTCCTTATGATCTAATAAATTAAGAAGATATGAAAAAGTATAGTTTATTTATAATCGGAGCTTTATTACTGATAACAGGCAGTCTGTTTGCACAAGCTCCTAAAATATATACCATTCCGGCAGCTTTTGATGTAAACGAAGATATTACACTTTATCTGGATGTTACCGGAACCGGTTTGGATGGTGTGGAAGGCAATATGTTCCTGTGGTCTTGGTCGGATGCCGGAGATAATATCCATAACGGTGCTTGGGGAACTTCTTTTACCAATGCTCTTACAAAAGTCAAGGATAACCTTTATTCGGTTAAGGTGAATATGGGTAAGGATTATCCTGCCGGATCTACTAAGTTTCAGGGGTTGGTTGTTTTGCAAGACGGTACTGTAAAGACTGATGATTCGGCTGAGATCTTTCCTTATGATTTCGGTAAGCTAAATAGTGTAAACGGAGCTATTTATCCCGAACTGTTTACTGCCACTACTTCGCTTTCTATTATGGTGAATCTAAATAACGGGGGAACGATAGACTTGAATACTCCTGCCGTATATATGCATTCCGGTCTGGATAATTGGTTGGGCGTCAATGTAGCTTTCGATTCGGATAAGAACAAAACCGCTTTGTCCAAAGTGGAAGGTCATGAAGGCATTTGGCGGATTAACTTAATTCCGACAGAGTATTACGGTATTGAGGAGACGGCTAAGATAACCAATATCATGGCGGTATTCAATAATGGAACGTGGGATCAGAAGATAGATGCCGGTGACGGTGACTTCTGCTTTATCCCGAAAGTGGCGGAAGAGGGTCCGACTGCAGCAAAATTCTTCTTGGCGAAGTTTACAGCAAACGATGTATTGCCCATAGTTGTGAATACTACTGTCTTTGCTCAGGCTGTTATAGATTCCGAAACGGGTGAGGAAACGACTCCTGCCGATCCTTTATTGGGATACAATGGAAGTACGATTGAATATATCATTACGTTAAAGAACGGAGATGAGAGCCTTGAAACCAAGAAGTTCGTAGCAAAGAAAACGGCGGATTACACTTATACGCTTGTCCTCTTGCCGGTAAGGCAGTTTGCTGCTGCGGCAGATGCTACGGATATTGAAGTTCGTTTCTCAAGTGGCAATATGGAATCGGAAACGGTCTTAAAAGGGAGTTTTATCAAGTAATTACGAACCTTAAAAAAGAGAAATATGAAAAAGATACTATTTATTGTATTGACGATATGTTCTTTAGGCTTGCTGGGTGCATGCGATGAGAATGAATATATGCTGGATGATATTACCACGATTACCCCGAAGATAGAGATACCGGAGGATGCGCTGTTGTTGCAGGGTAATAATGGAGAGACCGTGACGCTGAAAGCTGCATTGTCTAACCCTGCCGGGATTGAAACCGTAGAATTGGTATGTGATGCTTGGGGGTTAGACGAGAGGATAGAAGTGAACGCTTCTTCTTATGAATTGAATCGGGAAGTAACGGTTCCGGTATCGGCAGTTACCGGTCTGTATGTGGTAAAGGTGACTCTGAACAGTAAAAACCAACTTACCCTGACAAAAGAGATAAACGTATTGGTCGGTATGAAAGATGAAGTAGCCCCTACCTTTGTTTTGTCTTCTGACACGGAGCTGCAATACAAGGCTTCTTTCGATATTGTTTTGAAATTGACGGATAATGTAGGATTGAAGTCTTTGAAGATATGGTCGGATGAGGAAGCATCTGTACTCGACTCTATCGAGTTGGAAGGATTGCAAAACTATGACTATACAAAAACAGTTACTTTGCCTGCAAGTTACCGGAACAAAACGATTGCCATTCAAATGGCATTGACCGATTTGGTCGGCAATGTCACCACTAACTCGGATGCTCCTTTTGTATTTAAGGTAAATGTATTGCCGGAGACATTGTATTTGGTTGGCGGGGCTACCGAAGCCGGATGGACAGAAACGGCTGCAATTCCTTTTACCAAAGTAGGTGAAGGCAAGTTTGAGATTCTCGCCCGTTTGAAGACAGACGGATACGGATTCAAATTCATTGCAGAGCGAGATTGGGATCATGGCGTATGGGGATTGGAGGAAGAGATTACCGAGCCGTTACCATCGGAATATCAAGGTGCTTTGTATGAGGGTACAGACTCGAAGAATATTCCTCCGGTAGCGACGGAAGGAATGTATAAGATTGAAGTGGATTTGGATGCTTCGACTTTCTCCATCAAACCGAATAAAATTCCGGAACAGCTTTATCTGGTAGGAGGTTCGTGCATTGCGGATTGGACTCCTGCAAATGGCATTTTGTTTGAAAAGAGAGCAGAAGGTCTATTCCGTAATTACTCCTATTTGGTTGCAGCCGGAGGCGGTATCAAGTTCTTAGGGCAGACCACAGACTGGGGTCCTGATAACTGGGGAAAAGGAGCTACGGAAAACAGTTTGCTTTTTGATAGCCAGACAAATATCGATATGCCGGAGGGTGACGGATTCTATTCCATCGATGTGGATTTCAATGCGTATTCTTATACATTGACCAAGCAGGTATGGGGTATTATTGGTGATGCCACTGCAAACGGTTGGGATAACATTACTCCGATGACGTTGGAACCAATGGACAAAGGTTCTTATAAATGGGTGTTGAAAAATACACCGGTGCTGGCCGGAGGTCTTAAGTTTAAGACCGATGCCTCGAATTGGGATTATAACTTTGGCGGAACAGGATTGAGTGGCGAGGCTGTATCGGATGGTGGAAATATAACCATTACCGAAGCCGGAAACTATGATATAGAGTTGGATCTTACTCCCGGAAATTATACTTATTCCATAGTGAAGAAGTAAACCGAGAGGTAAGATAGGTAGGAAGATTGAGAAGGATAACCTATTTCTTCTTGAAGAACAAGTCTTTTCATCCGGGTGAAACTATTTTTTCATCCGGATGAAACAACTTTTCCATTAGGGTGAAACAATAGTTCCATCCGGGTGAAACAACTTTGTCACAATAGTGAGGAAACTTTATTGTGGTTGCGATAAGATTTGTGCATCAGGAAGAACAGGCGTATTCGTCCGTTACTTGCTCCTGATTCCTCAGTAATTAATAAACAAAAGAGTCTTATGAAAAAAGGTTTCATCTATATCCTGTCCTTTTTGTTTTGCTTGTCTTCTCATGCGCAGATATTGACTACCGAGCCTGATTTTGTGACCGAGAGTGGGAGCATAAAGGTCGTATTCGATGCATCCCAAGGGAGCAAAGGGTTAATGAACTATAACGGTGATGTCTATGCTCATACGGGAGTGATTACCGGTAGCAATGATTCCCGCTGGGAATATGCATCTACATGGGGAGTCAACTCCGATAAATATAAGATGGCTTCTTTAGGGAATAATAAATGGGAACTCACCCTGTCACCGGATATCCGTACGTATTACGGAGTACCTGCGGGCACACCGATAAAGAAGTTGGTTTTCGTATTCAGAAGCGGAGCTAAATCCGGCAATGACTATCTTACGGGAAAGGAAACCGGAGATAAAGACATTTATTTGTCTGTTTATGAATCCGGTTTAAATGTAAAGTTGGATAGTCCTGCCAAAGATATGGTGGTGGAGAAAGGCACTTCCCTCACGTTGACGGCTTCATCATCGGTGGCAGCCGATTTGCAACTGTCTGTTAATGAAACGGTAGTTGCCACGAAGAATCGTGCTACAGATATATCCGCGTCCTATGTCTTTTCTTCACCGGGTACTTATACCGTGAAGGCTACGGCTACGTTGGATGGTGCCATCGGTAGTGCAACTCGTCTGGTCAGTATCCTTGAACCTTCTGTTTCGGCTCCCTTGCCGGATGGAGTACGTCCCGGTATCAACTATGTCAGTCCTACGGAAGTCACACTGGTGCTGCAAGCTCCCGGTAAGACAAGTGTCTATGCCATCGGTGATTTCAATGCGTGGAATCCGTTGCCCGATTATCAACTGAAAAAGGATGGAGAGTATTTCTGGATAACTTTGCAAGGGCTTACACCGAAGCAGGAGTATGCCTTTCAATATTTGGTGGATGGGGCGATAAGGATTGCCGACCCGTATACCGATAAAGTACTCGACCCATGGAACGACGGTGATATTACGGCAACCACCTATCCCGGACTGATGGCTTATCCCACAGGGAAGACCGAAGGTATCGTGTCTGTGCTACAAACAGATCAAACCCCTTATACATGGAAAAGCGTTGGATTTGATAAACCGGCAAAGGAGAAGCTGATTATCTACGAACTTCTGTTGCGCGACTTTACAGAAGAGCATACCTTCAGTTCGGCACGGGAGAAGATTTCCTATTTAAAAGGTTTGGGTGTAAATGCCGTTGAACTGATGCCTGTCAATGAGTTTGAAGGTAACTCCAGTTGGGGGTATAATCCGTCTTTTTATTTTGCTCCCGATAAATATTACGGTACGAAGGATGATATGAAAGCTTTCGTGGATGAATGTCACCGAAACGGTATTGCCGTTATCATGGATTTGGTGCTGAATCACAGCTATGGACAATCACCGTTCTACTTGTTGTATCGTGATGCCGACGGTACACCGTCTGCCGATAATCCGTGGTATAACCGGCAGTCCAATATTGCTAATCCGTCTTTGAGTTGGGGTTATGATTTTAACCATGACAGTCCCTACACCCGTGCATTAGTGGATAGTGTGGCAGCTTATTGGATGAATGAGTATCGGGTGGATGGTTTCCGGTATGATTTTACGAAAGGGTTTTCTAATACCATCTATTCCAATGCCAATGATTATGCGTCTGCGTATGATGCTTCCCGTATTGCCAACCTGAAACGGATGGCAAGCGAAGTGTGGAAACGTAATCCTGATGCCTATGTCATTTGCGAACATCTTGCGGATAACACGGAAGAGAAAGAACTGTCGTCTGCAGGGCTGATGCTTTGGGGGAATATGAACAACAATGCTTGCGAGGGGGCGATGGGATTTACTGAGAACTCTAAGTCGGATATCTCCGGTGCGGTTTACAAGAAACGTACATGGTCTGCTCCCAATTTGGTGGGTTACATGGAGAGTCATGATGAAGAACGTATGGCTTATAAGCTGAAAACGTATGGTAATGCCGCAGGCGGATATGATACGAAAGACCATACTACAAGCATGAATCGCCTGAAAATGTCCGGATGTCTGTTCTTCCTTATTCCCGGTCCGAAGATGATTTGGCAGTTCGGTGAATTGGGGTATGATTATTCTATCGATTACAACGACCGGGTAGGCGAGAAACCTGTTTGTTGGAATTATCTCGAAGATGCCGATCGTAAGTCTGTCTATAACACATGGGCTCAGCTGTTTGCTATGAAAACCCAATATCCGGTATTCTCTACGAGTGATATTACCTATAAACTGTCCGATGCCTGCAAGTACCTGGTTCTGAAGTCTTCGGATATGAATGCCGTGATTGTGGCGAATTATGGTGTAACGCAAGGTAATGTAGCTGTAACTTTTCCTGCTACCGGAACATGGTATAACTATTTCTCTAAGACAACAGAGCAGATAACCTCCGCGAGTAACACTATAACATTAGCTCCGGGAGAATATCGGTTATATACTGATAAAGAGATGATAATCTCTACTTCGTTGAGTGAGTTTCCTGAAAGTTCGGTTTCGGTTTATCCTAATCCTGTTTCGGATATTCTAAATGTTTCCGGTGAAGATGTCTCGCGTATTTCCGTTTACTCTCTTCATGGTGTGTTGCTGAAAGAAGTTCGGGACAGTAATGCGGTTTCTGTACAGGAATTGGCTAAAGGAGTTTATTTGGTGAGAATAAGGACCGGGAGTTCGGAAATCATAACGAAGTTCGTAAAGCAATAGAGTTTGTTTAGGTTTTATAAATATCCCCCCTGATACAGTCTGTATCAGGAGGGATTTGGAAAGGATTGTCTCAATTTTGAGACAATTTCATTTTGCATAATCAGTCTTTCTATCTCTTAATCATAACCTTTTCTGTGTGAATAGCATCGCCGTTTTCTATTTTCAGGAAGTAAACCCCTGCAGGAAGTGATGAAACAGAGATTATTGCTTCTGTTGTTGATAATACTACCTGTCCGTTGATATTCAATAACATTGCTTGGTTGAAATCTCCCGGAATGTTAATGCAATCAGTAGCAGGATTAGGATAAATTGCCCAATTGCTATTATTTGTATGATCATCTATCGATGAAGGAGGTAATTCCCCAATACAATATTGAACGGAATAGTCAGATATTGAGCCATCAAGATAATAAGCTACTACTTCATAACAACCATTATCTATAGGAGTTGTATCTATATATCTAGGTTGCAGGTAATAAACCAACCGGCTATTAATCTTTTCTCCATTACGGAAAACATTATAAGCCATCAGATTGTTGTCCATTGCGATGTCCGGACTGACTGTCGATTCGTCTGTAACGTTTCCGGTGATCTCCCAACAACAATATCCATCCAACTCGTGTCCTTCAACGGTAGAATAAAAATCAGAAAGTCTCTTCCAAGTCCTACCTTCGTCTTGTGAGTACAAGTCACTCTTTCCTGCAATGAAATTGCGTGTATTATGATAGGTAATCGGTATTTGACGTTCGTCATAATTAAAAATCTTTAAACCAATTTTTAGTTCTTTCGTTACATCTATCTTCACAGGTTCCTTCAATATAACAAGATTCTCTTGATTATACTTTATCGCATCAATCTCTTGTTCTCTTATTAATGTCCCGTTTTCATAAACAACAACAGATGCATGTGTGTCTTTAGAATCTTCTATACTTGTATCGTGATTAATGAATGCTTTGATAGAAGTCAAATATTTTTCATTAAATAAGGCTAAATCATCCGGTTCGAAAGAATTTGCGGCTATAAATGTCTTACCTTCATCCCCTATTGCTAAATTAAAGACTTCCCAACCATACGGGTTATCCAGATAATTCAGTTCGTAAGCATTGATCGTATTTTTCCAAATTAAGCTTACTTTATCGGATTCTACTTTTCCGGTAAGATCTTCGGGAGCTTCATTCTCAGCTTTGTTTCCTACCTTAAAAAGATCAAAGTACCAAAGTAATTGCGCTAATCCTTTGCCATGTACGTGTAATCTTACTTGGAAAAGTGTATGTGCAACTTGTTTGGTTACATTGATTGATTCAAAGTTCCATACCCCTGCCTCTTCTGTATCGAGAGCATATGCTTTTACCGGAATCCATGTATCTCCGTCATTTGATACTTCCACACTTAATGTGTCACCGGTTAAATCCCAATCTTCACTGTTCGCAAATAAATATCGTTTTGTATAAGAAATATACACATTGTCCAGTTTTCTTGCATCTAAAGGTCTGGAAACTAAAGCATTCGAATAAGGCTTGCCGTCTGTTGTTACAGCTACATTTAAAGCAAATGAGCTATTAATACCTAAATACATACCAGCTCCCCAGTAGAATTGAGTAGGGTTTTCCATTAAGTCTTCTATTGTCCAATAATTGCTTTCGATGGCACCAGTGTCGAAATTATCGAAAAACGGCATTTCAAATGTCTTTGCTAAACATACTTCTATGGGGTTCGATTTTGGAGCTTCACGCATTTCGGTTCCTTCCTCTTTTTGGAATACACTTGTCACCGAATATTTGTGATAACCCGCGTTCACATTGTTATGTACAAAGCTTTCGGTAGTTGTATTGCTTGCCGAATATTTTAAAGGTTCTATGCCACCGTCTCCATCACCGCTTCCATCACCATCGGATTTAGCTTCTACATTACCAACTAAATTTCCGTCACAATATACGTTATAAGATTTAAGAACATATTGGAAAGGAGCGTAAGGGACTTTATCCCAAGTCACCGTTATTTGCTCAAGGTCTGTAACCTTAGCTTTGATATTTTGTACATCTTCAGGTATTATTGTATATTCAGCCTCTGTTTGCAACACCCATGTTTCATATTTATTATACTCCGTCATGTTATTACCCATGATGATCTTTCCATCTGCCGAAACCGCATGCGGATTGGAAGTGACTTTGTGTTCGAATGTGAAAGACAGAGGGATTTCAATTTCAGGGGTATAAAGGTAGATAAAATAATCAAGACCTACTTCTCTTAATGTATTGAGGGAATACCAGAACGGACGTGTATATTGTTCTGTCCAATAGTTACCGTATTTATAACAACCGAATATATCTCCATTATTGGATATTGCCGGTACATCAAGACCGGTAACATCTTTATAAGCACCTAGCTTTACATAACGATTTTCATTCGTGAAATACATACAAGGAAGATTATCATTAAAGTTGAAAGAGATATATTGACCGTTGGGACTTACTCCATAAGCACAATTCTTATTATAATCTTCATTGTATTTAGTATCATCATCAATCATGTTCTTAATTCCTTCGATGATTGTATATTCACCATTCTTCCAAAAGGCAGCAACATCCCGGTTTTGATAATAGATGGCACCGACTGCTACACCGCCATCATCCGATACAGCCAAAACTTGTCCCCCCTTGGCATCGGAAGGATACTTGCAACGCGTAAAATTCCATTTCCGGTTAGCATCATCATATTTCCACATACAAGGATACGAATAGGCAAAGTTTCCGACCGCAACAAAACCTACCACCGTTTTACCGTCGTTAGAAATAGCCGTAGCATAACTTCCATCATTGAAATTATTGAAAATGCTAAGATCGAAATCACCAATACCGAGACTTGTCACATTACCGTCTTTCCATATGGCAGCCACATTCACCGGTAATGTAACATCGCCTTCCCATTCTGTAACGGTTATCGGGTAATCAGGATCTTTGAAATAACCCGAAATGATTTTATCATCCGTCACATCCGTAAAATAACCGGTTTTTCCAGGATTAACCTGGTCTGCTTCGGTTATCCAAGTAAGAGTCTTTGCATCCGCATCCCATAAATAACTTTTAAAACCGCTCATGATTTCTACACCGTACTCGACAGGAGTCGGATCCACACCTACTACATATTTGCCATTAGATGACATACCTGTACCTATACTATTGCAATTGGTACTGATCATGGTGAATTTCTTTTCTGCTTGTGCATTGAATGTTCCTAGTAGGACACACAGTGCTAAAAGTAAACCTTTCTTCATATTGTATTATTTTATTTGGTTAACACACAAACAAAAGTATATGACAGATTGTAGAAAGACAAATCGTGTAATTTCAAATTCTAGAATTTGGTGTTAATTCAATACTTATCAGCTCTCTTTTGCTAGTTTCTGATAGATAGAAGGGTTAATTCCTGTTGTTTTCTTAAAGATATCGATAAAACTTGTGTGAGATTTATAACCAACGCTTTCTGCTATCGCCTTAATTGTATAATTCCCATATTGTTCGGTATTCATTAGGCGGCGACGTGCTTCTTTGATACGATATTCATTGACAAAAGCACGGAAGTTTTTGTTATATGTATCATTGATGATTTGAGAAACATATCGTGAGTTAGAACCGATAAGTGCTGCAAGGCGTTCCAGACTAAAATCGCAATCGCAATATTCATTGGTATTTTCCATCACTTTATTTATATCTTTAATGAGGTTTTCTTTTTGTTCATCGGTCAATCTATTGGCAGAATACATCTTTACTTCTTCGTTTTTGTTTTCTATTGTATTGTTGTCCGGTTCTTGGCTTGTGAAGAATGCTTTTGTTTGTTGCTCTAACTTTTTATACTGTTCTTTTTCTTCGGCAAGTTTATTCTCATACTCGATTCTGAGGTCTTTTATCTGTAAATCGGATTGAAGTATTTCGCTATTCCGGTTAAACAAGTCTTTGTAAGCATGGTGGAGCTTTTTTTTATGGATGTAGACGATTATAAGTAGAATAATAAAGATAAGTAATCCGGCCGATATGACGATAAGAAATCGTCTTTGGTTTTTTATTTGCATTTCTTTATGTTCTTTTTCTGTTGTAAGTGAAGTTATCTTTCGATAGTTTTTGTCCATTTCGTAAAAAAACTGGGCGTTTTTTATCTTGTTCAGTTTGTCCATACTGAATAATGAATCGGAGACAGCCAAGTAACAGCTTTTGTAATATAAAGATTTGTTTTCATCACCTTTTTGTTCATATAAGCGTGCGAGAGCCTTCAGACTCTCAATGAGCATATACATCAGGTTATGTTTTTGTGTATAAGTAGTATTGACATGAAAATAGTATAATGCGGAATCCTTTTGCCCCATTTGTTCATAAAGTTTGGCAAGTTCTCCATATACCGAACCCATATATCGAGGATCTGATAGGTTACGGGCGTATTCTGCCGATTTTTCAAAATAACGGACAGCGTCATCATATTTTTTTTCATTGGTTAATATAAGTGCTTTATCCAGATAACCGAAGTACTTAATGAGTGTATCTTTACCTGCAAACTTCATCATTTCATCATAATATACTTTTGCTTCTACCGTTCGGTTTTCATAGCAGCAAATACCTGCAAGGTTCATCAATATTTTTATTTCAATCGAGGTGTTACCATATTTTCTTGCATAATCAAGTCCTTTTTTATGGTATTCAATCGTCTGTTGGAAGTCCCCAAATACGCTGTATATATTTCCCATGTTTTTATAGAGTTCGGCCATTAATTCTCCGAAATCATTTTTCTCGGCGATGGTTATTCCTTTGAGGTATAAATCGAAAGCTTTCGAATAATTTTCTTTTTGAGTGTAGATTAGTCCGGCTGCATTGCATGCCATTGCGCATAGATACTTGTCTGCTTTATCCATACCGTTGTCATATTTACCCGCAAGGATGATATAATACCCCATTGCAGTGTCTACATGATTGAGCTTCATGTGTTTGTCTCCATATTGGTACAACTCGGAGACTGGTAGTTTGGCAAGTTCTTCATAGTTCAGCATCTCGTGGGAATAAATATTTCCAAACGAAGCGAATAAAACGTATAGGGCTAGTAATAAGTGTTTTGTCATTTTAAGCCAGATTAATAGAAGCTACAAATTTATATATCTATTGCTAAAGATACAATAACTTTTTCTTCTTTCCTCTCTAAATTAGGATTATTTTTATTGTTTGTTGTGTTTCTCGTAATACATATAAAACTCTTTTATGATATTTTCTTGTCAAGAAGACTCGTTTAAGAATATTAGTGTATTTTAGATATTTCTATAGGTAAATGTGAATTGCTTAATAGAGAATGAGAATATGAAAGTGATTGTATTGGATGTCTTTTTTAGTTCTTGCTGATTCGTGCAAGGTAGTCATAGTGTCTGCCTTCATGAATCATTTCCACTTTGAATCCGGCTTGTGCGGCATAGTAACTCAGTGTTTGGAAATCGGTGTACAGCCAGTCGAAACTGTCGCCTTTGATACTGCCATACTGCATCTGAAAGTCTACCTCTCCGTAATAGTCGGCATTAAGGTCAATGTCGAAGCTCCCGTCTTCATTCTCAAATAGATAACGAAGGTCGCTTGAGTCCATCAGCACACAACCGTTCGGTGCTAATAGAAGTTTCAGCTTGCGGAAGAAATCGGGCAGATATTCTACCTTACCGATAATGCCGGAGCCGTTCATCAACATCAGTATCGTATCAAATTCCCCTGCAAACTGTTCATGGAAGAAGTTTTGTAGTTGTGCGTTCTTCACACCCCGTTTCTGCATTACCTCTACGGAGAGTGGGGATATATCAATGGCGCAAACAGCCTTACCCATTTCTTGTAAAGCAAGCGAATGGCAACCGCTTCCACCTCCCACATCCAGTATTCTTCCCTCGGCAAGGTGCAATGCTTTTTGTTCTGCTACGGGCATCTCCTTTAAACCTCTGAACAGTTGCTTTACCGGGATTTCGTCTTCATCGAACATGGAAGATAGAACGCGCAGTTTCCCTGCTTTTCTGTTTGAGAAATAATCGGCAATGGCTGCGCCCATCGGGTCTTTGTCTGGTGTAAGGAAATTCTTGTTCATGATGATGATTTATAGTTCTGACTGACGGTTCATTTCAATAATGCGGTCGAAGATGCGGAACAGTTCTTCTACTGATTCTGTTCTTAGCATAGCGATACGTGTATCTCTGAAGTTAGGAATACCTTTAAATAAAGGTGTAGCGGCAAGATGCCGGCGTATGTGTATGATTCCTCTACGTTCGTCCAAACGGGCAACGCTATTCATCACTTCTTCGCGCAACACATTCATTTTCCATTCGAACGGAAGCGGTGGAAGTTCCTCTCCGGTTTCGAGATAATGCTTTACCTCTTTGAATATCCAAGGACGGCCGATACTGCCTCGCCCTATCATAATGGCGTCCACGCCATATCGGTCAAAACATTCTTTGGCGCGTTGCGGCGTAGTGACGTCACCGTTTCCGATGATAGGAATATGCATACGGGGATTCTTCTTGACTTCACCGATTAACGTCCAGTCTGCTTCGCCTGTATACATTTGGGCGCGCGTACGCCCATGAATCGTAAGTGCGGCAATGCCACAGTCCTGTAAACGTTCGGCAAGGTCTACGATGATTTTATGGTCGGTATCCCATCCGAGACGGGTTTTTACGGTAACAGGTATTTTAACTGCCTCGACTACGGCTTTGGTTATCTCCAGCATCTTAGGGATATTCTGGAGCATTCCCGCGCCTGCGCCTTTCCCTGCTACCTTTTTGACCGGACAACCGAAGTTGATGTCGAGTATATCGGGTTTGGCTTCTTCTACGATTTTGGCAGCTCCCACCATCGCTTCCGTATCCTTACCGTATATTTGTATGGCAACGGGACGTTCTTCTTCATAGATAGTCAGCTTTTGGGTGGTCTTATTGACCGAACGAATCAGTGCGTCACTGGATACAAATTCGGTATATACCATGTCTGCTCCGAACTTTTTGCACATCAGGCGGAAAGCCGGATCGGTTACATCTTCCATCGGAGCCAGAAAAACAGGGCGTTCCCCTAAGTCTATGTTGCCTATTTTCATATTCTAACAGTTCTTTGGCTGCAAAAGTACGTAAAAAACCGTACCTTTGCATAATCAATTATGAAATTATATAAAGGTATGTACGATATAAAAGACTTTGAGATAATGGCTCCTGTCGGTTCCCGAGAATCATTGGCGGCAGCCATACAGGCGGGTGCGGATTCTATTTATTTCGGTATCGAGAGTCTGAATATGCGTGCCCGTTCGGCAAGCACGTTTACAATCAACGATCTGAAAGAAATAGCGCAGATATGCAATGAGAACGGGTTGAAAAGTTATCTCACCATCAATACGATTATCTATGATAATGATATTGTGTTGATGCGCACCATTGTGGACGCAGCCAAAGAAGCCGATATCTCTGCGGTGATTGCTGCCGATGTTGCGGTGATGACCTATTGTTGCAAAGTAGGGCAGGAAGTGCATCTTTCCACGCAGCTGAATATCTCCAATGCTGAGGCTTTGAAGTTTTACGCACAGTTTGCCGATGTGGTGGTACTTGCCCGTGAACTTAATTTGCAGCAGGTCGCAGAAATCTATCGTCAGATAAAAGAGGAGCATATATGCGGGCCGAGCGGAGAACTGATTCGTATCGAGATGTTCTGTCATGGAGCTTTGTGCATGGCAGTGTCCGGCAAGTGTTACCTTAGTCTGAATGAGATGAATGCTTCTGCCAATAGGGGGGCTTGTATGCAGGTGTGCCGCCGTGCTTATACGGTGAAGGATAAGGAAAGTGATATTGAATTGGAAATTGACAACCAGTATATCATGTCGCCGAAAGACTTGAAGACCATTCATTTCATGGATGAAATGATAGAAGCCGGTGTACGTGTATTCAAGATAGAGGGACGTGCCCGTGGTCCTGAGTATGTGCGTACGGTTGTGGAGTGCTACAAACAGGCTATCCGCTCTTATCTGGATGACACATTTACCGATGAGAAAGTGAAGGAATGGGATGAACGCTTGAAAACAGTATTTAACCGTGGTTTTTGGAATGGCTATTATTTGGGGCAACGCCTTGGAGAATGGAGTAAGAATTATGGCTCGGAAGCTACGGAACGTAAGGTTTATGTGGGAAAGGGCATTAAGTTCTTTTCAAATATCGGTGTGGCGGAGTTTCTTGTAGAGGCTGCGGAGATGAAAGTGGGAGATAAACTGTTGATTACAGGACCTACTACGGGAGCTGTGTTCTTCACCTTGGATGAAGCCCGTGTGGATTTGAAACCTGTGGATGTGGTAAAGAAAGGTCAGCACGTTTCTTTTAAAGTTCCCGAAAAGGTTCGCCCGAGCGACAAACTATATAAATTGGTGTCACCGGAAGAGTTAAAGAAGAAATAGTTTTCAGTATACGGTCGATTGATTACAAACTCCTATCGTTTGTAGACAATCGACCGTATGTTTGTCTACAAACGTCCTGATGTTTTTTTCAATCAACCTGATGTTTTTAAAAAACATCAAGGCGTTTACAGGTAAAAAACAGTATAAAAAACGAATTACTCTCAAATAACCTTCAATCTTTCAGTTTGCGAATTTAGGTTTGATTATCAGTGCGTTATCCTGAACTTTATTTAGGAAAAAGATTCAGCTGATAATGAATGATGAGTATATCTGCTGAATGATTCCATCTTTCAGGATAACTCATTCAGTATCAAGGCAAAATTGGCAAACTGAAGGATGAAGCTTATAGGTAATTATTGTACTGAGAGTATACAAAAAAGGGATATCTGTGTTCATTCCCTACAAATATCGGGTGAGCCAATTATGCACTGAATATACAGATCCAAGTATTAAAAAAGAAACAGGCAGCAAAGTTTATCCTTGCTGCCTATTCCTTTATTTTTTATAAGTTATTTCCCTGCCAATAGTTTCTGATACTCCGGCCGGTCGTTTAATATTTTGAGAGCTTCTTCTACATCATCGTCGCTTTTTAGTTGTTCCTTAATTGCACCTGCCTGATAGTAGTAACGTTTTATAATCTCTTGTGCAATCAAGAGTTTGATGTCTTTGGCAAAGTGGTCCAAATCACGGTCGAGATTGTGTTTCAGCTTGTTCTCCAATGCTTTGAACTCTTCTGAAGCATCATCCATATATCCTTCGAATTCAGCAACTTCCTTTAAATTCTTCAACACCTTTTCGCTTTGACGGTCATACTTGAAGTCGGCTTTTTTAACCTTCTCCTTAAATTCATTGTAATCTTCATCCGTTACTTTAAATTCTTCAACAGAAACGATGGACGGGTGTTTCAGACAATAATCCGTTGCATAATCAAAGATTAAGTTGTCATTTACCAGATAGAAAAGGATGTTCGGGAACTTTTCGGATTTCACTTCCTTGTCGGGGCTGATACCTCCGCCGTCGCGCACTTCACGTCCTGCTGCCGTGTGGAATACGGTTGTCAGACTATCCGGTATGCGTCCGACGCTTCCGTCTTCATTTCGGTGGGAATAGTCAATAGCTTGAATACAACGTCCGCTGGGAATGTAATATTTGGCAGTAGTTACTTTTAGGCTACCGTTATAAGGAAGGTCACGTGTGGTTTGTACCAGACCTTTTCCAAATGTTCTGTCACCGATGATAGCAGCACGGTCTAAATCTTGGAGAGCACCGGCTACAATCTCAGAGGCGGAAGCGGAAGCACTGTTAACCAGTACGGCTAAAGGAATCTCTGCATCCAGCGGCTCACGAGTCGTCTTGTAAGTACGATCCCATTGCTTCACTTTGCCACGGGTAGAAACTACTTCCTTTCCTTTGGGAACAAACAGATTGACAATATCTACTGCTTCGTTCAAAGAACCTCCTCCGTTATTGCGTAAATCAAGAATAAGAGACGTGATTCCCTGCTGTTTTAAGTTGATAAGCGCCTTTCTTACTTCTTTTGCCGATTTATCCGTGAAACTGGTCAGGCAGATGTATCCGGTACTCTTACCTACTATGCCGTAATACGGAACCGGGTTGATCTGTATGGATTCACGAGTGATTTTGAACTCTAGGGGTTTCTTTTCTCCCGGACGTTCCACTTTTAACATGAAGCTAGTTCCTATTTCTCCGCGTAGCATATTGCTTACCGAGTCCTGTCTCTTACCCAATAAATCTTTCCCGTCTATTTCGAGCAGAATATCTCCTGCTTTTAATCCCGCTTTGGCTGCCGGTGTGTTTTCAAACGGTTCGGCAATGGCTACTCTGTTTTTGGCTTTATAGAAAGTGATGAGCGAACCGATACCTCCGTACTTTCCGGTAATCATCTGTTTCAGGTCGCCCATATCCTCTTCCGGAAAGTAATTGGTATAAGGGTCTAGTTGCATTAACATAGCGTCTATACCCTCTTTTATTGTTTTATCCGGATTGATCGTATCGACATAAAATAGGTCTAGTTCTTTATAGATGGCATTGAATATATCCAAGTTCTTTGCTATCTGAAAATTCCTGTTGTCACCTTTAAAACTATAAAAACTCAGTCCTAACAAGATGACGCCCAGTAAAACAAAAAGCTTATTATTTCGTAACTTCTTCATGCTGATAAATTTAAATAAAGCGTAAAAGTAAACGATTAGCCGCTTATTCGGAAAGAACAGCGTTAATATTTAACTTTATTTCATCCCAACGTTCTTTGGGCATATTGGCTCCTATTACTTGTATGATATTTGCCGATAGAATGGAACCGATAGATGCGCATTTCTCTAAAGAATAGCCGCAGATAAGTCCATATAAGAATCCTGCGGCAAAATAATCACCTGCTCCGGTCGTATCTATCGCCTTTTCTACCGGAACTGCTTGTATGCGGATTTCCTCAGTTCCTTTCTTGATATACGATCCTTTAGCACCTAATTTTACAATAGCAATACTGCACATTTGGGCAATCTCGCTAAGTGCCTCTTTAGCCTCTTTCCCGGTGAATGCTTTTGCTTCCTCTTCATTGGCAAAAACAATATCCACGTATTTATTTATTAACATTGTGAAAAAATCAAGGTCGTTTTCCACAATATTATAGCTCGCCATATCAAGACAAACTTGTAAACCGGCTTCTTTTGCCAGCTCGATGGCGCGGAGGATCATAGTATGATCTTGCACCAGATATCCCTCTATATAAAGATAGGTATAACCTTTAAACAGTTCTAACGTTAATTCTTCGGCTTTTAAAGAAGAGGCTGCACCCAGGTGAGTCCCGAAAGTGCGTTCCCCATCCGGTGAAATGAAGGTAGAAGCTACGCCCGAAGGTAAATCGCAAGTCAACAGCTTACCTTCAACGCCGTTTTTTTGATAGTTTTCTTTAAAAAACCGACCATATTCATCATTTCCGATTTTGCCGATAAATCCGGTTTCCGCTCCCAAGCAAGCAAGGGCTATAATTGTATTTCCGGCAGAACCTCCTGTTGCGATGTGTGTGTCAAGAGTCGCAAACTTCTTGTTGATCTGCTGTAATTTAGCTTCGTCGATAAGTTGCATACTGCCTTTGGGTAACTCCATTTGAGAAAGTGTTTCATCGTTGTCCAAAGTAGCAAGTACGTCTACAAGGGCGTTGCCCATACCAATTATTTTGTCCATTATGAGATTTTTTTTGCAAAGATATTGCATATTTCAATATTTCCTATTACTTTTGCATCGCATTTGAGAAAAACATTCTTCCTTAGCTCAGTCGGTTAGAGCATCTGACTGTTAATCAGAGGGTCCTTGGTTCAAGTCCAAGAGGGAGAGCAAAGAAATCTCGAGTGCAAACATTCTTCCTTAGCTCAGTCGGTTAGAGCATCTGACTGTTAATCAGAGGGTCCTTGGTTCAAGTCCAAGAGGGAGAGCAGAGAGGTTCGCAAGGTTGCGGACCTTTTTTTGTTTAGTATACGATCGATTGTGGATCATATTGAAATTCTGGGACCAACGTAAAAACCTGAGGGCTTTTCCTATTATGCATATAACTTAGTTAATCTGTACAAGAAGAATGCTTTATCCCTTACTCCCCTGAACTGTGCTCTAAATGCTTTCAAAGATAAGTGTTTTCATTCCTCTATACTCTTTCTAATAACATGTAGGTATCTGAAGAAACAAGAAGGTTTTCCATACACCTCATACCAAATAAAAGATGAATTATTAGTTCTCACGTAAAGACTGTTTGCAAGACATCCTCAATTACCCTTGGATAGTATTTATACTCTAATGCATGAACCTTCTCTGCCACATCATGCGGAGTATCTGACGGTAAAACTCTGCAAGAAACCTGAAAGATTATATTTCCTTCATCATAACGTTCATTTATATAATGTATAGTAATACCAGATTCATGCTCGCCTGCTTTAACAACAGCCTCATGTACATGATCACCATACATTCCTTTCCCTCCGTATTTCGGCAATAAAGCCGGATGAATATTTACAATGCGATTTGGATAAATATGAATAATATTTTCAGGAATACGAAGTAAGAAGCCTGCTAAGATAATAAAATCGATCTTATACCCACGCAATATATCCACCACTTTATTTGTACTTAGAAAGTCCATCTTAGAACAAACAATAGCCGGTATATCAAATTTACGGGCGCGTTCCAATACATAGGCATCCTCCTTATTGGATACGATTAAAGTTACTTGAAAAGAAGGCTTTTCACTGAAATAACGAATAATATTTTCGGCATTTGTACCTGAACCAGATGCAAAAATTCCTATTTTTATACGCATAAACAAGGCTTTTTGTGCACACAACTCAAAAAAATGTGCAAAAAAACGAATTTAATTGCTTAAATATTTGCTCGAAACAAGAAATATTCATTCCTTTGCAGCTGCAAATTTAAACAAATAATTCAATTTATTAATTAAAAACTTAAAGTTATGTCTGAAATTGCATCAAGAGTAAAAGCTATTATCGTTGATAAATTAGGTGTTGAAGAATCAGAGGTTAAAAACGAAGCAAGCTTCACTAATGATCTAGGAGCAGACTCTCTTGACACTGTTGAATTGATTATGGAATTCGAAAAAGAATTCGGTATCTCTATTCCTGATGATCAAGCAGAAAAAATCACTACTGTAGGTGATGCTGTATCTTACATCGAAGCTAACGCTAAGTAATCTGAATTTCAGAATATGGAATTAAAAAGAGTTGTAGTAACAGGTCTTGGTGCCATTACTCCCCTTGGTAATACTGTTCCGGAATTTTGGAACAATCTTATTAATGGTGTAAGCGGAGCAGGACCTATTACTCATTTCGATGCTTCACTCTTTAAAACTCAATTTGCATGTGAAGTAAAAGGTTTTGATGTAAACAAATACATGGATCGTAAAGAAGCGAGAAAGATGGATTTGTATACTCAATATGCTGTGGCTGTTGCCAAAGAAGCAGTTGAAGATTCAGGCCTTGATGTCGAAAATGAGGATTTAAACAGAATAGGAGTTATATTTGGAGCCGGAATCGGTGGTATCCGTACTTTTGAAGAAGAAGTGGGGAATTACGCCTTGAATAAAGAAAACGGTCCTAAATTCAATCCATTCTTCATACCTAAAATGATTTCCGATATTGCTGCCGGACAAATATCCATTATGTATGGATTTCACGGTCCTAACTTTGCAACTTGTTCGGCTTGCGCAACTTCCACTAACGCTATTTCCGATGCATTCAATTATATTCGTTTGGGCAAAGCGAATGCTATTGTCACCGGAGGCTCAGAAGCAGCAATTGCAGCGGCAGGCGTAGGAGGTTTCAATGCAATGCATGCGTTATCAACCCGTAATGATGAACCTCAGAAAGCATCTCGTCCATTCAGTGCAAGCCGTGACGGCTTTGTAATGGGTGAAGGTGGTGGTTGCATCATTCTTGAAGAATTGGAACATGCCAAAGCACGCGGTGCAAAAATCTACGCAGAAATCGTAGGAACCGGAATGTCTGCTGATGCATACCATCTGACAGCTTCACATCCGGAAGGATTAGGAGCAAGATTAGTTATGGAAAATGCATTGGAAGATGCCGAAATGAAACCGGAAGAAATAGACTATATCAATGTTCACGGGACTTCTACCCCTGTAGGAGATGTTTCAGAAGTAAAAGCAATCAAAGAAGTATTTGGCGACCATGCTTACAAACTAAACATCAGTTCTACTAAATCTATGACAGGACACCTTTTAGGTGCTGCCGGAGCAGTAGAAGCAATAGCAAGTATTCTTGCTATTCGAAACGGAATTGTTCCTCCGACTATCAACCATGAAGAAGGAGATAATGACGAAAACATTGATTACGATCTTAACTTTACTTTCAACAAAGCTCAAAAGCGTGAAGTAAATGTTGCCTTATCAAACACATTCGGTTTCGGCGGACACAACGCTTGTGTAATTTTTAAGAAATACGCAGAATAAATCGTGTTGCATACTATAACAAATTGGATAAGACCCTTTTTCCGAAAGGATAAAGAGTCTTATCTTTGTTTTCATAAGATACTTGGTTTCTATCCCGGAGATATTCGTATCTACGAACAGGCTTTACTTCATAAATCATCTTCTGTAAAGTCTGACAAGGGTCGTTTAGTTAATAATGAACGTCTGGAATTCCTAGGTGATGCTATTTTAGATGCTGTTGTAGCAGATATTGTTTACAATAAATTCGAAGGAAAGAGAGAAGGATTTTTAACTAATACTCGCTCAAAAATTGTACAACGTGAAACACTTAACAAACTGGCTGTAGAAATCGGACTTGACAAGTTAATAAAATCTTCCACCCGTAGCTCTTCACATAATAGTTATATGTGCGGAAATGCTTTTGAGGCTTTAATTGGTGCCATATATTTAGATAAAGGTTATGAAGTGTGCAAGCATTTCATGGAGGAACGAATTATCGACCGTTATCTTAACCTTGATAAAATAGCACGTAAAGAAGTCAACTTTAAATCAAAGCTCATAGAATGGAGTCAAAAGAACAAATTCACCGTTTCTTTTGAATTGATAGAACAATTTCAAGATCATAGTAGTAATCCCGTATTCCAAACAGAAGTACTCATAGAAGGTATATCAGGAGGAACAGGAATAGGTTATTCCAAAAAAGAGTCTCAACAGAATGCGGCTCAAATGGCACTCAAAAAGATAAAAAGTGATACTGAGTTTATGGCAGGCATTCAGAATAAAGCTGAATCTAAAATCACGGAAGTATCTACTATTATTGACATAGAAGACATTACCTCTACAGAAAACAAATAGAAAGAAAGCGAATCTATTGCTTCTTCCTTTTTTCACTTTAATACTCTATTCTTACATTTCATACCGTGTATGCTTTAAACGAAGATTTATTCCAAAATAATAAATCATTCTGCATTAGCCTTATTTTCTTACATTACATCATATATTAAGTATAATATATAATTATTTTACATAAAGTTGACTAGTATTAAAATAATTTATTATATTTGCATATGCACTCATCTGAATTAACTATATTCATTTTATTTTAAACACGATACGACTTAGAATTATTAACAAACTAAAACTATACGTGTATGAAGAGAACTATTTTACTTTACATTTTATCGTTTATTTTATCTACGATAACGATTAACAGTTATGCACAAGAAACAATCCCTTACTCTTTTGATTTCTCAGACGAAGAGATATTTAATCGTGATTGGACTATCCTTGATTTAAATGAAGGAAGCAGTTGGGGCTTAAATGATCAGCAAGAGGTTGTTTACAAATTTGACAAGAGCTTACCAGGGGATGATTGGTTATTTACACCTGGGCTCCAATTAACAAAAGGGAAAGCATATAAATTGAGTTTCCTAATTAAGACAGAGAGACCTTATAGGATGGAGAAAGAAAAACTCAAAGTCACTATTGGAAATGAAAAAACACCAGAAGTCCAAACAATAGAACTATTCAAGGATGAAAACTGCATAATCAGTTATTATGCTACTAAAGAAGCGTCTTTTTCTGTTTCTGAATCAGGAATATGGTATATTGGATTTTACTGTTATAGTGGTGCATGGGAAGGCAATCTTTATATTAAGCAGATTGATATAACCACAGAAGCGACATATCCGGCTCCAATCAATGATCTAAAGGTTACAGCCGGAGAAAATGGAGCATTAACAGCCAATTTATCATGGACAAATCCTTCTACCAACAATATGGGAGGAGAATTATCTTCATTATCGGGTACTAAGATATATCGCGACGGAGCTCTTATTGAAACTCTCTTAAATACATCGATTGGCAATCCGGTAGAATGGACAGATAATAATCAAATAGAACAGCCGGGGAAATATGTATATAAGGTCGTTCCGTTTAACGAAGACGGTGATGCTCTTGGTACGCCTAAGAATGTTACGTCACCGTGGATTGGAGAAGATACTCCTAATGCTGTTACAGATTTAATTGCTACGGCAGACATGCAAACAGTTTCTGTAGATTTTACTCCACCGACAAAAGGGAAAAATGATGGATGGGTTAACACACAAGAACTTTCTTACAAAATACTTCGTAACCCCGGAAATGTAACTCTGGAGGAAGCATACAAAGGGAATATACCTTATATGGATACAGTAAACGAGTTAGCCAGCTATACATATACTGTCATACCATATAATCAAGTAGGACAAGGTAACTCAACTATTTCCAATAAAGTAGTTGCGGGTACGGCCAAAGATATTCCTTATTCTGAGAGTTTTGATACAAGTGAGAGTTTTGACTTATTCACTTCTATTGATGGGAAAGGTGATCGTAATTGGAGTTACGCTTCTACAGAGAAAGCCGCACAATACTGGGGAGGAACATCACCTATTGATATGTGGTTAATTACTCCACGACTTAACCTTCAGACTAATAAAAACTACAAACTTACATTCTATACCCGAATAGCAAATGCAAGATACGCCGAGAATACGAAAACTTTGAAAATAACATTGGGGCAAGGAGCGACTATAGAAAGTCAAAACCAAATATTGAAAGATGAAATTATTGTTGATTATGCAATATATGAAAAACAAGAAATACGTTTCTTTGTAAAAGAAGATGGTTTCTGGAATATAGGATTCAATTGTTTTGGAGACACTAATTACGAAACCATATATATTGATGACATTTCAGTTGAAGAAGAAGAACTCACACCGGAAAAAGTCAGCGATTTGACCGTATTACCGGAAGAAAATGGAGTTTTAGCTGCTACCATATCATGGAAGAACAGTGCTTTATCAGCAGCGGGTTCACCTATAAACTTCCTATCGAAGGTAGAATTATACAGAGGAACAGAACTATTAAATACTTTTGATAATCCTGAACTTGGTGCAGAAGAGAGCTATATAGACACAGAGCTTCCTGAAGCGGGTAAATATACTTATAAAGTAATTAGTTATATTGGAGATAAAGCAGGCGAAGAAGCAACCGTTAGTTCCCCATGGATAGGTGCAGATGTACCCGGAGCCATAACAGATCTCAATATTACGGTAGAAGGAGAAAACGTCACCATCAACTTCACCCCTCCTGTAACAGGAGAAAATGACGGATGGATAGATTTAACCTCTCTGAATTATTTAATAGTACGTAATCCGGGTGAAGTGATTCTAGAAGAAGCTTATAAGGGAGCTTTACCTTATATAGATAATATAGAAGAGCTGAACGGATATACTTATACCATTACTCCATGTTCTTCTGCCGGAACTGGTTCACCAACCACTTCTGAGCGTATAGTTGCCGGAGGAGGAAAAAATATTCCTTTCAACGAAGACTTTGAACAGAAAGAAAATACAGAATTCTTCACTATTATAGATGGTAATGAGGATAATTATAAGTGGCATTGGACAGATTGGCCAAAATCAGTATCCCCTAAAATGGAATATTATGGAGGAGATTCCGCTGATGAGTGGTTGATAACGCCAAACTTAAAACTAAAGGCTAATCAGAAATATAAACTTTCTTTCTTAACGAAATTGGATTTTGCAACCAGCCCGGATTATACAAGAACTTTAAAGGTTACTATAGGGGAGGGAAATACCGCGGATGAGCAAAACCATATTCTAATGTCAGATATTAAAGTAGACTATGCCCTCTATAGAACTCAAGAAGTTATTTTCCAAGTCGACAAAGACGGATATTGGAATATAGGGATAAATTGTTATCAAGAAACTAGCTCCAGTTCTTCTATTTATATTGATGATATAGCTGTAGAAGAAATAAATATGCCCGCCGGTGTTACTGAACTAAATGCTACTCCTGACGAAAATGGAGCTTTAGCTGTGACTGTTTCTTGGATGAATACAACAGTTTCCGATACAGGACTTCCAATAAACCGTTTAACTAAAGCAGAATTGTATAAAGGTACACAACTCTTACAGACTTTCAATGATCCGATTCCCGGAGTTAAGGAAACTTATATTGACGATAGTATAGAGGAACCGGGCAAGTATCAGTATAAAGTTATCACTTATATTGACCAGTACATCAGCCCTGAAACCTTTATCGAAACCGAATGGGTAGGTCCGGATACTCCTAATCCTGTTACAGAATTAACATGCACTATTTCTGATGACCCATCTACCGTTATTCTTAGTTTTAAAGCTCCAACTAATGGTATTAATAACGGTTGGATAAATCCGGATGATCTTCACTACAAAATTGTGAGAAGTCCTGATGAGGTTATTTTAACGGACAACCTAAAAGAAACCACTCTTATTGACAATGAACAAAAGCCATTTGGAACATACAGATATACCATAACGGCAATAGCAGATGGGAAAACGAGTGCTGAAACAGTCTCCGACCCGATTGAGGCAGGCGTCAATCCGGATCGTATCTCACCGGATAACAGACAATCTCAATTATATTACGATACGCAAAAAGAAAGTCTGATAGTTCCTACTGACGGATCAATCAAAAGAATCTTGATCTTTAATGTTGCGGGAACTTTAATTATGGGTGTTGAAGATGTAACAGACAATGTAAGTCTATCAAAGCTACCGACAGGTATATATATAATTCAAGCTTATGATGGGAAAACAATTCAACAAATAAAAATATCTAAACTCTAAAACAGATAACTATGAAACGATATTTAATTTATTTATTAGCATTATCATGCACATATGGAACATTTGCATTCGGACAAACATTAGAACCTGTTAAAAGCAAGGCTGACATACAAAAAGCACTGAAGCAATCTCCGGCTTTATCATTTAAGGAGAAAACGCTTTCACCGTCCTTTGTTCTTTCTAAGGCTACGGATGCGTCACTAAAGGCCGATTTTAGTGTAAAATCAGAAGCAAGTGCAGAAATATTCTGGGAAGAAAACTTTGATAAGGGTACTGATTATTGGAAATTAGCATCCGAAAGTCCTTCTATAGTATGGGAAAACAAAGTTATGGAGGAGTCTAAAAGCTTCTCTACAATAGATAACACTAATATAACCTCATTATTTATAGAAGGTTCTTATCGTTATGGAGATAGAGGGCAGGCTACAGCCACAAGTAATGCTATAACTGTTCCTGCCAATGCTGATATATCTTTCTATGCAGGATATTCACTCAGTTTAAATCAAGGTTATTGTACGCTCACTTTAAACATATCTATGGATAACGACCAATGGTTGCCATTATGGAATAGTGATGACGAAAAAGAACCTAAAAACTGGGTATGGAGATATATTAAGAAGGATTTATCGGCTTATGCCGGAAAAACGGTTTATTTACAATGGGTGTATAATGGATACATGGGAGAGTTTGCCATAGACGGCATTACCATTTCCACCCCGAAAGTGATTGAGAAAGTAGAAGTAAAAACAGGTGAAACAATCTATTTGACAGACCTTTCGGTTGGTGAACCCGATAGTTGGCTATGGAATTTTCCCGGAGGTACTCCTTCTTCGTCAACACAACAAAATCCAACCGTTTATTACACAAAAGATGGTACTTATGATATATCTCTGACTGTCAGTAATTCGAATGGAAGCGATATCATAACAAAAACAGGATTTGTAGAAGTAACAGGAGAAAAGCCTGTTGCCGATATTTTACCGCCGGCTACATTCAGATACTTCTCAACTCGCCATCCGATGATTGCTCCTCTTGTTACCGTACAATATAAAGACAATTCACTTCACTATCCTACAAAACGAATGTGGGAATTTACAGGAATCGGTGAGGATGGAACACAAACAATTACCAGTTCAGAAGAAAATCCGAATGTAAACTATACTTTTTTACATGATCAAAATGTGAGCTTGGATGTATCCAATCAGCATGGAAGTTCTAGTACTTCATTAGATGTTTCTGTTGAATATAGCGGACTTATTTCCAATTTTCAACCGAATGATACTCCATTCACTTTTGATTTGGGAGACGGCTATGGCAGTTTTCCGGGAACAAATAAGATGAAGATAACCGAATATGCTGAAAAGTTTTCAAAACCTTCACGCCCTATTATGGTGTATGGAGTAAATGCTTATTTCACTAAGGCAACAGCAACAGAACTACTCGACCAAATAGCCGATGTAAGTGTAAAACTATGCAAAAGTGAAAACGGATTACCCGGAGAAGTATTGGAGTCATCTTCATGGAGAGTTTTCGAATTGGAGACAGGAGGAGGAACAAGCATTCCACCGACTACTTTTGAATTCAGCAAACCTGTAAGCATAAATGAGGAATTCTTCATCGTAATAAGTGGAATACCTGAAAAGAATGATGGAGTGGATGTACGTATGGCAACAGCAAATTTCCGAGATCATGGAAACACAGCTTATTTAAAACATAAAGATGAATGGAAAGCCGCAAGTGATTTCTTCCCGGCCGGGCAGAACCATACATCATATTTAGTAGCTCCTGCCATTGTTCATTCTGTATTAGCCCCTATTTCTGAGGTTCCGTTAAAAGTGGGCAAAGATGCAGGAGTGGCAGAATTAGCATTCTTTTCTTATTGTGGTTATGAAACACCGATTAAAATCGACCAAGACTGGTGCAGAATTACAAGCAAACCTAACGGATTGACTTTAGACACAATAAGAATCGCTTATGACAAATTACCGGAAGAACAAACGGAAAGAAAAGCCATTCTGACTATTACCGATGGAATGGACGAAGTAAACGTAGAACTTATACAATCGAAAGGTAATCCAAGCCAGATTAGTATAAAAGAAAAAGAGAATTTGATTAATACGACTTCATTCTCCGATGAATTTATTTTATCCATTCCTGCGAATACTAAGAATATACAGGTATCAAATGTAGCGGGTAAAATCGTTTATAGTTATAAACCAACGCCATTGGAACAGAATATTAAAATTAATTGTTCTAATTGGGATACAGGAATTTACTTAATTCAAGTAGGGAATAGAGTATTAAAGGGACTTAAATATTAAGTTTAAACAACAAAACAGAAACAATTCACCCCTGTTACAAAACCGTAGCAGGGGTGAATGCATTAAAACAGGGGTTATCAACTCCTTTAATATTTTATCCAAAACATATTCCCATCCTATTACCCTGAACAATCAAATCATGATCTTCAGTTACAAGTTTAAGTTTTCCCGCCACTTCTGATAAAGGAATAGATTTTATCGTATCGCCACATAAAGTAACCATACGTCCAAACTCCCCATTTGCTATTAATTCCGTAGCATGACCACCCATACGAGTAGCCAGATTACGGTCGAATGATGTAGGCGAACCGCCGCGTTGAATATACCCCAACACTGTTTCGCGTGTTTCAAATCCGGTTTCATATTCTATTTCCTGTGCTATAAACTCGCCTGCACGTTTTTTCCCATCGGTCAAAATTCCTTCGGCCACTACAACAATGGAATATGGCTTCCCACGTTTGAGACGATCAATTATCGTTCCTCCTACGTTCTTTATATCATATGGAATCTCCGGAATAAGAATTATATCTCCACCGCCTGCCATACCTGAGTATAAAGCTATCCAGCCGGCTTTATGCCCCATCACCTCTATTACCATCACACGTTTATGGGCACTGGCTGTTGAGTGCAAACGATCTATCGCATCCGTTGCAATACTGACTGCCGAATCAAATCCAAAAGAAAAATCAGTTCCCCAAATATCATTATCGATAGTTTTCGGTACAGACACTACATTCAAGCCTATACCGGCCAACTTTGCAGCAGTTTTCTGTGTACCGTTTCCTCCTATACAAACAATACAATCGAGTCCTAATTCTTTCACATTGTTCTGGATAATCGCCGGCTTATCCACGTCCGTCGGAGAAGTCTTCTTTTTGAAAGGTTTTTCCCGGGAGGTACCTAATATCGTGCCTCCCATATTAAGCAAACCGGATAAAGACTTATCGGTAAGAATCTCTACGTCATTATCCAATAAACCCTGAAAACCACTATGAATGCCTACTACATCCATCCCATAATGGTTAATGGCAGCTTTACATACGCCACGAATTGTAGCATTTATGCCCGGGCAGTCGCCTCCGGAAGTTAATATTCCTATCTTCATAATTTCACCACCTAAATATATTGCCGTAAAGATAAAAAAAAATAGAAGTATTATTGAATTCTTCAAAAAAAATAACTCTTAACTCCTTTATATTAATAAATAAACCTATTTTTGCATGATATTAGTAATTCTATTACCATAATGAATTCTACAAAATTTATTAGTAAACTGTTTAACTCAAGGCTAAAAGAAATAGACCTATATGCAACGCAATCCTATCGGATACAGGAAAACGTACTCCGAAGATTGCTTCATGATGCTTCAAATACCGAGTGGGGAAAGAAATATAACTATGCCGGTATCAAAAACTACAATGATTTCAAAGAGAAAGTTCCTTTACAAACATATGACGATATAAAACCTTATGTAGAACGGTTACGGTCCGGGGAAAATAATCTTCTATGGCCGTCTAGAATCCGGTGGTTTGCCAAATCATCCGGTACGACCAATGATAAAAGCAAATTCCTTCCGGTCAGCAAAGAGGCATTGCAAGATATTCATTATCGAGGAGGGAAAGATACTGTAGCTCTATATTTAAGGATGAACCCTAATAGTCATTTCTTTTCAGGAAAGGGACTTATTCTGGGTGGTAGTCATAGTCCGAATTTCAATCAGAAACACACGTTGGTAGGAGATCTCTCTGCCATTCTTATACAAAACGTTAGCGCTGCAATCAATCTTATACGAGTTCCAAGCAAGGAAATAGCTCTAATGAGTGAATGGGAAAATAAAATTGAAAAGATTGCTCAAAATACAATTAATGTAAACATCACAAACTTATCGGGCGTGCCATCCTGGATGCTTGTCGTCATAAAACGGGTACTTGAGATAAAAGGGAAACAAAGTTTGGAAGAGGTATGGCCCAATTTAGAGGTTTTTTTCCATGGAGGAGTAAGCTTTGCACCTTATCGTGAACAATACCGCCAGATTATCAAGTCCGACAAAATGCATTATGTAGAAACTTATAATGCTTCGGAGGGCTTCTTTGGCGTACAAAATGATCTTTCCGATCCATCCATGCTTCTAATGATAGATTATGGCATTTTCTATGAGTTTATGCCATTGGATGAACTGGATAAGGAGAATCCAAAAACATATTGTTTGGAAGATATAGAACTGAATAAAAACTACGCCATGATTATCAGTACCTCATGCGGATTATGGAGGTATATGATAGGAGATACCGTAAAATTCACATCTAAGAATCCATATAAATTTGTTATTACGGGACGTACCAAGCATTTTATCAATGCCTTTGGCGAAGAACTGATTATTGACAATGCAGAAAAAGGATTGGCAAAAGCATGTCAGGCTACCGGAGCTCAAGTCTTGGAATATTCTGCAGCACCGGTCTTTATGGATGAGAATGCAAAATGCCGTCATCAATGGCTGATTGAATTCTCTAAAATGCCCGATTCTATCGAGCTTTTTACCGAAACATTGGATAAATCACTAAAAGAAATCAATTCGGATTATGAGGCCAAAAGATATAAAGACATTGCTTTACAACCATTGGAAGTAATTATTGCCCGCAGAAATTTATTCCATGATTGGCTAAAACAGAAAGGCAAACTTGGAGGTCAACATAAGGTGCCTCGTCTAAGCAACAATCGAAAACACATTGAAGAGATGCTTTTTTTGAATCAAGAATAGGTCTCAGTATTCTAATTTATAACGAGTTATCCCAAAATAGCTTTATTATTTTCACTTCTTAAAGATATAATTAGGTAGTGAAAACGTCCCCTTGAGTGTTGCCTTACGCCTAAGGGAGTGTAAGCTGATACTCCCTTTAGTGAGAGGTAACGCTCAAAGGGGTGATGTGGCTCTTCTCCTAGGAAAAGTTATGAGGCTTATAAAAAATGACCTTGATGTTTTTAAAAAACATCGGGTTGATCGCAATCAATCATCGAGTTGATTTAAAAAAACGTCTAGACGATTGTAAATAGACATACGGTCGATTGATTACAAACTCCTATCGTTTATCATCAATCGACCGTATGCTTATTTACTATTACCTCTTAACTATTTCAAGACCTGCGGCGTTTTTATGGATTATTTGACGTAATCAAAAAAGGTTGAAACTATCTTCACCTCTTCACCATTTGAATGTATAACGTTGATACGTAGTGAATTATAGTGCATACATATTTTTTACTATTATTTGTAACAGTAAAAATAGGAGAGCAAAAAGAATGATCCATGCTCAACTCCCGATTCTTAACTAAAAAAAAGTACTTTCACTGTAACCTGCTATTCAGTAGAGATTTATATCCAAATCGTGATAAGTGAAGGCAACCCGAATGCAATTATGAAAACATACACAAAAAGAATGATCCATACTTGTGGATAGCACTACATCAGGATTTCGCATAAGGTTTAAATTAGTTTCTTCCCCCTGTTAAGACAGATGTTAACCGAGGGAAAAGTTTTTTAGTTAAAGAGTATATGAATAACGATATAGCAATCGTGAGAATCGGTATGGAAAAGTAGATTATTAGCAGATACAATGACGATTGCGGATGAAGCATGAGTATGCTTAATTTTATAATTTTACTGATAATCAAACCATGCAGTGCAAAGATAAAAAAACTACTTTCCGTTAAAAGCGGATGAATTTGTATCTTTTCTTTTCGGATTAATAACTCGCATAGATTCATCGTAAATACTATACCTGTGAGAATGGATACATTATAAGCATAAGCTGCTATTGCTGTTTCGGGAAATAATAAATTGATGATAACGAGTACAGGATAAGTAATATAACAGAGAATGTTTATTTTTCCCATTGTATCGACAATATTCAGTTTATTCAGGCTGAAATAGCTTCCGGCACTGAAAAATAAGAAGGTTGCAATAAGTTTGTTGTCTATCAAACCTATATTTGAATTGGCTACCCAAGTAATGCACACTAAAACAAGAATGGGCAGTTTGTATTTGCTTGTGAATAGGAACTTTATGAACGGGCTTAATAACGCTACATAAATTAAATTGCGTATGAACCAAAGTGGGCGATTGGGGGGAAGATCATAAGGTAGAATAATATGTAAAACGGCATTGTAGCATTCATTTAATTGTGACCATTTTGTATATTCGGGTATGGCAAAATGGCTGATGATAATGGATATGATGCCCAAGAAGTTCCAGATAAGATAGGGAATGAGTAACGTATGAAACCTCTTTTTCAGTTTACTGCTGTATGTTCCGGGACGATAGAAAAAGAGGAAACCGGAAATAAAGAAAAATAAAGGAACGCAAATGCCAGGTAAGATGTCACTGAATAGATTGATAATCATTTGAACCCATACTGACGGATTCAGTTTGTTAGGAAAATCGGCGTTGACTACCGTTATGATATCACTATGAATGAATACGACTCCTACGATTAATGGAAATCTCAGAAAAGAAATTATTTTTGATTGCAATTCTTCGTTTGTCATGATGCCTGTTTTCTTTGGTTTATGTTGTCAGTTCATCTGAATAGATGAATAATGTCGTTTTATTAAGTGATAGCCGTCACCTGTTTACCGGTCTAAAATCAGCTATCTTTTTATCATTCTTCAGGCACGGATTACACAGATTCCTCTTTGCTCTTTTCCACATAATCCGTGCCTAAAAGATAGAGAGTTAAGACTTTTGGTATGTCCTCATTTCCTTTAGCAAAAACAATGCTTTGTTCTCCGCAGCTTCCATGATTTCCCGTTCACCCGGACCTTTGTCATTGATGCCGCAAAGGTGAAGAACACCATGAATGATGGTGCGATGCAATTCCTCATCATATTCTGTATCGAATTGTTCGGAATTAGTGCGCACGGTATCTAAGCTGATAAACAAATCTCCGGAAATGATGTCTCCTTCGTCGTAATCGAAAGTAATAATGTCCGTATAATAGTCATGTTGCAGATATTCTTTGTTTACTTCCAGAATCTTTTCGTCAGAACAGAAGATGTAAGCTATTTCACCGACTTTCTTATTATAAGTAGCTGCTACGGCTTTTATCCAAGCGGTGGTTTCTCTTTTTTTTATGGCGGGCATCTTCACCCCGTCTGTTTGATAACTGATTGCCATGATTTATATATTATAAAAGAATAAGTAACAGATAAGTATTGCAGCAATGATCCCGACAAAATCGGCTATCAGCCCGCAAGTAACGGCATAACGGGTGTTTTTGATACCTACACTGCCGAAGTAAACCGCCAGTATATAAAAAGTAGTATCCGTTGATCCTTGAAAGATACTTGTCAGACGCCCTACAAAGGAATCAGCTCCGTATGTATTCATTGCATCGACCATTAGTCCCCGTGCACCACTTCCGCTCAACGGTTTCATGAAAGCCGTTGGAAGTCCGCCAACGAAACTTGTATCCAATCCACAAAGATTTACCAAATAGGCGATTCCATCGATGATGATGTCCATTGCTCCGGAAGCCCGGAATACTGCAATGGCTACTAATATGGCTACTAAATACGGAATGATGCGCACGGCTGTTCCAAAACCTTCTTTTGCTCCTTCTACAAATGCCTCGTAAACATTTATCTTTTTGCGGATACCTGCTGTAATAAAAATGATGATGACAAGGAATAAGAATATATTGGCAAACAAAGTAGAATAAGTATTTATACTTTCGCGTGGTAAGGTACTGAAGAAATAGATAATTGTCCCGATAATAAGACTTATTCCCCCAAGAAAACATAATATGCTTTTGTTTAGTAGATTAATACGTTGATAAAGACTGACGGCAATAACTCCTGCCAATGTGGAGAAGAAAGTGGCCAGCATAATCGGGATGAAAACATCAGTCGGTTGTGCGGCTCCCAGTTGTGCGCGGTAAACCATGATACTGATTGGAATTAGCGTAAGTCCGGAGGTATTGAGAACCAAAAACATAATCATAGGATTGCTTGCCGTATCCTTGTTCGGGTTTAACTGTTGCAGTTCTTCCATTGCTTTTAGCCCCATTGGGGTAGCAGCATTATCCAGTCCGAGCATATTTGCCGAAAGGTTCATAAAGATAGCACCGGTAGCGGGATGGCCTTTGGGAATGTCAGGAAAGAATTTGCAGAATACCGGGCTAAGCCAACGGGAAAGAGTGGCGATAAGCCCGCCATTCTCACCGATTTTCATAATTCCCAACCAAAGAGAGAGAATACCTGTCAGTCCGAGGGATATTTCAAATGCTGTTTTAGAAGAACTGAATGTGGAATTCATAATCTCTGTAAATACCTGTGTATCTCCTAAAAAGATAAGTTTGGCAAGCGCCATGACAAAGGCTATTACAAAGAATGTTATCCAAATGTAGTTCAGTACCATAAATCAGATCATTTTATTTGCATACAAAAGTAAGCATATGTTTTTAATAATATGTATTTTTGTCTTATAATATATAGGTGTATGACAGCAAAAGAGATTCAGCAGGAATTGGAGATGTATATTGATCCGGTTAAAAAAGAGTATCTTCCCAAGTTCTTCAAAACAGGTAAGGGACAGTATGGAGAAGGTGATAAATTTCTGGGAATAGTAGTTCCCAATGTTCGTTTGGTTGCTAAAAAGCATAGAGAAGAATCTTTTGAGACTGTGAAAGAACTGATGCGTTCGGAGTATCATGAGTGTCGGCTTTGCGGGCTGCTTATATTGGTAGAGCGTTTTAAAAAGAGCGATGAAAAGGATAGAAAAGAGATTTATGAATTCTATTTAAGTCAGACGGAACGTATCAATAACTGGGATTTGGTAGACTTGAGCGCATCTTATATTGTCGGAGAATATTTGAAAGACAAGTCCCGCGAACCTCTTTACCGATTGGCAGAAAGTGAGCTTTTATGGGAACAGCGTATTGCTGTTGTTTCAACTTATGCATTCATAAAAAACAGTGATTTCACCGATATATATGCACTAGCGAAGAAACTGCTTACCCACGAACACGACCTGATGCGGAAAGCTATCGGGTGGATGCTTCGTGAAGCAGGCAAAAGAAATAAGGATTTACTTGTTGCATTTCTAGAGAAATATTGCCTTGCAATGCCGAGGACTATGCTCCGTTATGCCATTGAGAAATTTCCGGAAGAAGAGCGGAAATACTATATGAGAAAGGAGTAATTGCATTTTTTCTTAAAAGACGAAGAATATCTTTTATCTTTTTATACCTTTGCTTCATTATCAGAATTTGTATGGAAGAAGATTTTAATATACGGGAACATCAATTAAATAGTAGGGAGAAAGATTACGAGAACGCTTTGCGACCGTTGAACTTTGAAGACTTCAGCGGGCAGGACAAAGTTGTCGATAACCTGCGTATCTTTGTAAAAGCAGCCCGTTTACGGGCGGAAGCACTTGATCATGTGCTTCTTCACGGCCCTCCCGGATTAGGAAAGACTACGTTGTCTAACATTATAGCCAATGAACTTGGAGTAGGTTTTAAGGTAACTTCCGGCCCGGTACTTGATAAACCGGGAGATTTAGCGGGAGTATTGACCAGCCTTGAGCCCAATGATGTCCTTTTCATTGACGAAATCCATCGTCTTTCTCCGGTAGTGGAAGAGTATCTTTATTCGGCAATGGAAGACTACCGTATTGATATCATGATAGATAAAGGACCTTCGGCACGTAGTATCCAGATAGATTTAAGTCCATTTACACTGGTTGGTGCAACTACCCGTAGCGGTTTGCTTACAGCTCCGCTTCGTGCACGTTTCGGTATTAATCTACATTTAGAATATTATGATGCAGATGTGCTCTCTACTATCGTCCGTCGTTCTGCGAGCATTTTAGATGTGCCTTGTTCCACTCAAGCTGCGGAAGAAATTGCCTCCCGTAGTCGTGGCACTCCCCGTATTGCAAATGCGTTACTCCGTCGTGTGCGGGATTTTGCACAGGTGAAGGGTTCGGGAAAGATAGATATAGAGATAGCCCGTTTTGCTCTTGAAGCTTTGAATATAGACAAATACGGACTGGATCAGATCGATAATAAAATATTATGTACCATTATTGATAAGTTTAAAGGTGGCCCTGTGGGGCTGACAACTATTGCCACTGCATTGGGAGAAGATGCCGGAACCATAGAAGAAGTATACGAGCCTTTTCTTATCAAAGAAGGTTTTCTGAAACGAACCCCGCGTGGACGTGAAGTAACAGAACTGGCTTATAAACATTTAGGACGAAGCATATATAATAGTCAACAGACGCTATTTAGTGATTAAGTGGCGTTTATAGTTTGAAGACATGGCAAATTTAAAAACATTAGCAAAAGAAACTGCCATTTATGGAATGAGCAGTATTATCGGACGTTTTCTTAATTATTTGTTAGTACCCCTTTATACGGCAAAGCTGTCGGCGGAGTCAGGAGGTTATGGTATTGTGACAAATATTTATGCGATAACGGCCCTTTTGCTTGTACTGCTTACATATGGGATGGAGACGGGCTTCTTTCGTTTTGCCAATAAAAGTGAGGAGGACGCGCAAACGGTTTATTCTACCACATTGTTATCGGTTGGCTCTACTTCTATCCTTTTCATTGTGCTTTGTCTTTTCTTTCTGAATCCCATTGCAAGCTTTTTAGAATATGGAAGTCATCCTGAATTTGTAGCAATGATGGCTATTGTGGTCGGTATGGATGCATTCCAATGTATTCCGTTCGCATATCTCAGATATAAAAAGCGTCCTATAAAGTTTGCTGCATTGAAACTGCTGTTCATCTTTACGAATATTCTGATGAATATCTTTTTCTTTGTCTGGGCTCCGGCTCTTTACAAATCGAATCCGGAATTGGTTTCATGGTTTTATGACCCCTCCTACGGAGCAGGCTATGCCTTCCTCGCCAACTTGATTTGTACATCTTTCATTATGTTGCTTTTCATTCCCGACCTGATTTCTGTAAAATATAAGTTTGATGCGGATTTGCTGAAGCGTATGCTCAAATATTCTTTCCCTATATTGATTTTAGGCATTGCCGGCATTTTAAACCAGACAGCAGACAAGATACTCTATCCTTTTTTGGTGGATAATAAGGCAGAAGCAGATGTACAACTTGGCATCTATGGTGCGGCAAGCAAAATTGCGATGATTATGGCGATGTTTACACAGGCTTTCCGTTTTGCTTATGAACCTTTCGTATTCGGCAAAAGTCGTGATAAGGATAGCAAAGAAATGTATGCCACAGCTATGAAATTCTTTATTATTTTTACCTTGCTGGCATTTTTAGCGGTTATGTTTTATATGGATATTCTGAAACATATTATCCGTAGTGACTATTGGCCGGGATTGCGCGTTGTGCCGATTGTGATGGCAGCAGAGATGTTTATGGGTATTTATTTTAATCTTTCTTTCTGGTATAAACTTATTGATGAAACCAGATGGGGAGCTTATTTTTCTATTATCGGTTGTTCCGTCGTCATCATCTTAAATGTGGTATTTGTTCCTATATATGGTTATATGGCTTGTGCATGGGCAGGTTTTGCGGGATATGCAACTGCTATGATACTTTCTTATGTAGTGGGACAAAAGAAGTATCCGATAAATTATGATTTGAGAAGAATCGGAAGTTATGCCTTGCTTGCTATAATTCTTTATATACCAGCCATGTATATACCGATTGAAAACATGTTTTTACGGTTAGCATTCCGTACCTTACTTTTGTGTCTGTTTGTTACTTATATTATAAAGAAAGATTTTCCTTTAAACCAGATTCCTATTATTAACCGTTTAATAAGAAAGTAATATGGAAAAAGAACAACCACGTAATATTCTTGCTATTAAGAAGTTTCTGAATGAGTATCTTGATTTACGGAAAGATAAATACAATGAATTAGAAACGATTGAATCCATTCGTAAAGGAGTAGAATTTAAAGGTGCCAATCTCTGGATTCTGATCTTTGCGATTTTTATGGCTTCATTGGGCTTGAATGTGAATTCTACGGCAGTTATCATCGGTGCTATGTTGATTTCTCCACTGATGGGGCCTATCATGGGAATTGGTTTAGCCGTAGGTTTAAATGATTTCGAGTTGATGAAACGTTCTTTAAAAAGTTTCTTGATTACAACAGCTTTTAGTGTAGCAACGGCAACTATTTATTTCCTGTTTACACCGCTCAATGAAGCTCAATCGGAATTATTGGCACGTACATCACCTACGATTTATGACGTTTTCATCGCACTTTTTGGTGGTTTAGCCGGCGTTGTCGCTCTATCAACAAAAGATAAGGGTAATGTGATTCCCGGTGTAGCAATTGCAACCGCATTGATGCCTCCTCTTTGTACGGCAGGATTCGGCTTGGCAACCGGTAATCTGATTTATTTCCTTGGAGCATTTTATCTTTATTTTATAAATTCTGTATTCATAAGCGTAGCTACATTTATCGGTGTACGTGTGATGCACTTCCAGCGAAAGGAATTTGTAGATAAGGCTAAAGAGAAAAAGGTTCGTCAATATATTGTGTTATTAGTGGTATTAACGATGTGTCCGGCTATTTACCTAACGGTAGGTATCGTAAAAAGTACTTTCTTTGAAAGTGCCGCAAATAATTTTATTAATAAAGAGTTGAACTTCCAAAATGCGCAGATATTGGATCGTAAGATTAGCTATGAAAAGCGTGAAATTAAAGTCGTTTTAATCGGTACGGAAGTACCTGATGCCTCCATTGCTTTGGCACGGGACAAGATGAAAGAATACAAATTAGAGAAAACTACTTTAATTGTCCATCAGGGAATGAATAACGAAGGAGTGGATATTTCTTCTATCCGTGCGATGGTTATGGAGGATTTTTATAAGAATAGCGAGCAACGTTTATTAGAGCAACAGAAGAAAATAACATTATTGGAGAGTAGTTTGCAGACTTATAAGGGGTATGATGAATTGTGCAAACAATTAGTACCCGAATTGCAGGTATTATATCCTTCTACGAAATCATTGTCCATTTCTCGTACAGTTGAAATGAATGTCGATTCTTTACGTGCAGATACACTGATATTAGCCGTAATGAAGTTTGATAGAGTTCTGAAAAGTGCAGAAAAAGATAAGATTTCAGAATGGTTGAAAGCAAGGCTGAAAGCCGATAAATTGAAACTAATTGTAGAATAGGAAAGTAGGTTAAATGAGGAAGAAAGTTCTTTTATTGCTTTATTTATTGCCTTTGTTACATGTTTATGGTGGTGAAGGTATGTGGTTGCTCAATAATTTAAGTGAGCAAACCAAACAGTTAATGAAAGAACTGGGTTTAGAGATTCCTGTCAGTCAAATTTATAGTACGGACCAACCTTGTCTGGAAAATGCTATCGTTAGTTTTGGTGGTTTCTGCTCCGGAGTTGTTGTTTCGGAAGATGGTTTGATCTTTACCAATCATCATTGTGGGTTTGACGCCATACAGCAACATAGCACTGTTGAACATGATTATTTGAAAGATGGCTTTGTGGCGCATACTCATAAAGAAGAACTACCTAATCCTGATTTGTACGTAAGCTTCCTGGTTCATACGGAAGATGTTACTCAAAGGATATTATCTGCCGTAACAGATGGAATGAAAGAACAGGAACGTCGTGTTGCTGTTGATTCGATGATGATGCTTATTCAAGATGAGTATTATCAAAAAGACTCCCTGTTACGATACGTAATAACGCCTTTTTATAGTGGCAATGAGTTTTATCTATCCGTTTATAAAGACTATAATGACGTACGTCTCGTCTTTGCGCCGCCTTCTTCTGTCGGTAAATTCGGTTGGGATACGGATAATTGGGTTTGGCCGAGGCATACAGGTGATTTTTCCGTATTCCGTATTTATGCAAATAAAAACAATGAGCCGGCAGAGTTTTCACCGGAAAATGTTCCTTATCATCCGGATTATGTAGCACCTATATCATTACAAGGATATAAAGAAGGTTCTTATTGTATGACAATCGGGTATCCCGGCACTACAGAACGTTATCTTTCTTCTTTTGGGGTGCGTGAACGGATGGAAGCCGATAATACGGCGATGATTGAAATCCGTACGGTAAAGCAGGCTATATGGAAAAATGCCATGGAAAACAGCGATTCTATCCGTATTAAATATGCTTCTAAATATGCCACCAGTTCCAATTATTGGAAGAATAGTATCGGAATGAATAAAGCGATAACTGATCTGCATGTCATTGAAAAAAAACGATTACAGGAAAGTAACTTAAAGTATTGGATTCAGGAGAATCCGGATGAGAGAAATAAATATATTCATGTCTTAACGGATTTGAAGTTGAATTATCGTAACCGCAAAGATGCTATGCGAGCTCTGGCCTTCTTCCGTGAGGCTTTTTTAAACTCTTCTGAGCTTATATCTTTGGCATTGGGTATTCTTAATTTTGATTTTGACGATTCTTCGGAAAATATAGATCGGAATAAAAAAGAATTGGAAAGTATCTATGCCGATTTTGATCCTTCTATTGATAAGGAAGTGTTTGTCGCTATGTTGAAAGCGTATAAGAATGAAGTGGATGAGACATATCTTCCCGAAATTTATTCCGAAATAAAAAAGGACTATAATAATGATTACCGTAAATATGCGGACTACTTGTTTTCTCATTCGGAATTGACTACGCCAAAGGGCTTTCAGCGTCTGTTAGAAAGAGATTCTACTTTCGTTTTGTTTGAAGATCCGGCTGCACAATTGGCTTTAGATTTGTTGGTGAAATATTTCGATTTGAATCAATTGGTGGAAAGCTCTTCTATGGTGATAGAACAAGGAGAACGTCTTTTGAACGTAGCTATTCGTGAAATGGATGAAGAAAGAAACTTTTATCCGGACGCGAACTCCACAATGCGTATGAGTTTTGGTGTTGTGGGAGGATACTCTCCGAAAAATGCGGTTCAATTCAAGTATTTTACTACTACGAAAGGTATCATTGAAAAGATAAGAGAATATAGAGGAGATCCTGATTTTTATGTTGAACCGGCTTTGCAAGATCTTCTAGAAAAGAAAGACTTTGGGAAGTATGCCGATTCTACAGGAGAAATGAACGTCTGCTTTATTTCGGATAATGATATCACCGGCGGTAATTCCGGTAGTGGTATGTTCAACGGGAAGGGAGAACTTATGGGGCTTGCTTTCGATGGTAATTGGGAGGCAATGAGCGGTGATATTATTTTTGAACCGAAATTGCAGAGGTGTATAGGAGTAGATATTCGTTACGTTCTTTATATTATTGAGAAATATGGTAAGGCTTCCCATTTAATTCAGGAATTGCAGCTCCGTTAGTCGGACGCTTTAATAAATTCACCGATTTTCATGCGTATTTCTTTTTAATTCGCACCTTTTTATTAAATTTGTGGAAAGAATATAATAGCCTTAGATGATATTGCAGAGATATAAGCTATTCTTAGGATGTATAGTTGTCTTTTTGTTAACATCGATACCGATGTATGCACAACAAGATTGTGACGCCTTGATAGAATCTGCAGTTGAGGCGGCGGATAAGAATGATTTTGTCACTTCACTCGAACTGCTTTCCAAAGCGAAAGTTATGGCGGAAAGCAGGCATTTACCCAAAGAACAATTTAAAATTTTAAGTATCATGGGAGTTAATCAGGCAAAGATGCTGAATTACAGTGATGCGTTAGAGAATTTTATGGCTGCCTATAAAATAGCAGTGAATGAGCTGGATGTAAAGAGTGAAATGAGGATTATGAATAATATAGGTAGTTTGTATCTCTTAGATCATAAATATAATAAAGCAAATGAATATTATAAGAAAGTTTATGATTATGCCAAAGATACAAAAGATACAATTTTTACCGGTGGCTGTATTATGAATATTGTTTTGACAGCCAGCTATATGGAGAACGTAAAAGAAGCAGAGAAGTTTTTACAGGTTGCTTCCAATCTCCTGAAAAATTATCCGAATGAGATGTTGCGTGTCAAATCACTCACTGTATGTAACTTAAGACAAAAGAAGGAATATGCCTCAGCCGAAAGTTTAGCGCTCGAGCTGCTTCCTCAGTTTCAAAACAGTGGGGATCAGGAATTGAAAACAGGCGTAGTGTTGGAGTTGGTTGAAGTGTATAAGGAGGAGAAAAGATTTGATGAGGCTATTCGCTATGCAGAAGAAGCTTTAGGGTATAACATCAATATCGAAAGCAAGAAAGATATATTTGCTTTATTGTCGGACCTATATAAGGAAAGTGGAGCTTATAGAAAAGCAATAGCTTATAAAGATTCATTCATCTACGCTTTGGATTCTTTGAATGTGATAAAGGATCAAAAACGTTTTGAGAATACGCGCATTAAGTTTGAGTTATTAAAGAATGAAAAAGAACTATCAGACAGCCAGGCTAAATTAAAGATTCTATGGATCGTTTTTATTCTTTCCGGATTAATGGTGCTTATTTTGATATGGGCATTTGTCAATAAGCTGGCGAGAGATAAACAACGCAAAAAGATTATTGAGCTAGAGTTGAAGCAAGAAAAAAACGATAAACTGATTTTGGAGAACAAGCTGAAAGAGCAAGAAACTTTGGCCTTATTGGAACAGGAGCGTTTGAAAAACGAACAGGAGAAATTAGAGCACGAGATAGAATTAAAGAATAAAGAGTTAGTTTCAAAAGCTTTATTCCTTGCAAATCGAAATGAGTTGATTGCCAATTTAGTAAATACATTGTCCGAGTCTCAGGATTTGTCTGCCAACCCTAAGTTAAAAGACAATATCCGACAACTGAAGAATCAATTGAGAGAGAACGGAGAATGGGATAGTTTTATGACCCATTTTGAGCAAACAAATCAGCGTTTTATTGTTGCATTGCGGGAGAAACATCCCAGTCTTACGGCTAATGAAGTTCGTTTTTTATCTTTTATTTATATCAACTTAAATACGAAAGAAATATCATCGCTGTTGAATATAACGCCGGAATATTGTAAAAAGAAAAAGCAGCAAATTTCTCAGAAAATGGGTCTGACAAGTACTTCCTTGCTTTATAGCTATTTGTTTAGCCTTTAATATTTTTCTCTCTTTTTTATCCTTACCTCCCTTTTTTATCCCCTTGCAAAATATGATTTGGTGATTGTATTTCTCATATTTGCATATCAATGTGATACTGCAAGCGTTTCTTTATATTTCAATTAGATACATCGATATAATAACTACTAAAAATGACTCTTATGAAGAAAATTTACTTATTCTTATTTTTGTTGTCGTTCTGTTATCAGGTAATGGCACAAAATAGTTCATGTGACATGGCTATTCCTATTTCGGAGGGAGGAGGAACACAATCCGTTACTTATGTAGAGGGACAGAAAAATTATTGGTACTCTTATACTGCTCCGGTAGATAAAGATATGCTTTTGAAGATTTCAGTTCCGACAGAGTTTGAAAGTATAAAACTTCAAGGAGTAGCATCCTGTGATACTCCTCTTAATTCATATCCATCAGCAGCTTCTAGTGGCCTGGAGATACAGATTCCTAAAGGAACTTCTTATTATATTGTTTTTCAGCAACCAACTTCACTTTGGGGAGCACCACCTCCAGAGGTCGAAATTTCAAGTTTCGAGGTAACTATAAAAGAGATTGTTTTGGGTGGTGCGATTTGTGATGACGCTCTTGTTTTAAAAGACGGTGTGAATACGATACCGGCCAATGGTTCCAATTATGTCTATACTACTTGGGTTAGCTATACTCCGGCAATAACCGGAAGACTAGTGCTTACATTTCCTAGCGGTACTCGTATTTATAATGTGAAACGTTATTCAGATTGCGATGGAGAGGCTACAGATATAGCTGGAAATGAAAAGATGTATAAGATGTCTGTAACGGAGAATGTTCCGGTTCTGTTGAAACTGGATAATCAGAAACTCTGTGATGTGACAGTTGCTTGTCAAACGGTGGAACAAGGAGATGACTGTGATAATCCTATAATAGCAGTCGATGGTGATTTAAATACTTGTAAGGCTTCTAAGATAGGAGATCACTGGTATAGCTTTACAACAAATAAGAGTGGATTTTTGGTGGTTAGCTCTTGTAACATGGATGTTGATTTTTCTGGAAAAGTATTATTGCACGAGAATTGCAGCAGCTTCCAGAAAAAGACTGCCGGAGTCTGCCCTGAAGGGAAAGGATTTTATCTTCGTTATGAAGTGGAAGCACAAAAGACGTATTTGATCAATATTAATTTGACGACTTCTATGACGGCAGATTTCCATTTCTCGGTAAATGTGGAAGATTATCAATCCGGAGATAAATGTGACAAGCCTCTGGTTGCGACCAAAGGTGATAATCCAATTGCCGGTGTAGCAGGAACTTATTGGTATGGTTATACACTGACCGATCCTTCTTATCTGGAGATTTCTAATATTGGTGTAGCAGATTTCGCGGGAAGTCTTTATCTCTATAAAGATTGCGAAAGTAGCTATATTGCTTCAGGAAGTAAAGATTGGACGAATGGAGGAGTTTCATTAAAATATACGGCAAAGGCAGGAACTTATCTGTTTAAATTAGAACTCACAACCTCATGTAAACCGTTTAATCTTAAAATTACTGATGCGCCTGTAAAACAAGGAGACGAATGTGATAATCCGTTTAATGCAAAGTCCGGTGAAAATAGTTGTATAGGAAAGGGAACAGTTTGGTATAGTTACGAATCAAGTAAAGATGGATACCTGGAAATTGCAACGGTCGGTGCATTGGCTGATTTCACGGGGTCTTTCCAAATATATACAGATTGTGGGGCTTATGCTTCTGTACGGGCTTCAAGTACTCCGGTTGAAGGTGGAGGAGCTTCTTTAAAGATGAAAGTAGATGCAGGAAGTATTTATTTGATAAAATGGACCTTTTCTTCTGATTATCCGGAATTTAAATTCAACGTTGGGGAATCTGATTACGAACCCGGCGAAGCTTGTAGTAAACCGTTATCGGCTGTTTTGGGAGATAATGCATTCCCTTCGGAAAAAAGGAGTACATATTATAGCTACACTCCCGAAAAAGACGGATGGCTGGTAATTTCTATTTGTGATGCCGATTGGAATAACTGGAGCGGAGCTGTAACAATTCAGAAAGATTGTAATTCGTCTGCATTGCCTGTGCAAAAAGGAACTTGTTCCGGCAATATAGGAACTACCTATAAAGTAGAAGCATCAGCCGGTAATTCATACGTTATATGTGTTACGAATAATACGACCTTTAATCATGATATGTCCTTTACATTGGCAGTCGAAGATTATGCTTTGGGAGACGCCTGTGCTATGCCTATTGAATTAAGCAGCGTGGCTGAACCAATTACTGTAGAACGAACTCTTGGAAGCACGTGGTATAAGTTTATTGCGGATAAAGACGGGTTCTATACAATCAGTAGTAATACGCTCCCCGGTGGAACGATTATAATAGGAGGTTCAGGTTCTTCTACCATACAAGTAAAAACAGGTGATTGTTCCGGTCAACTGATATCTTCTACTTATACATCAGAGGGCTATGCAGTGAAGGTTGGAATTGCTGCAGGAACTTCGGTTTATGTAAATATTATTATTGGACAAGAAAAAAGTGGCGTCACTTGGTCTGTTACCTATAAGGTTGCGCAAGAAGGAGAACTATGTTTTAATCCGAAAAAAGTAGAAGTGGATGAAACGGGTACTACACTTATGTGTCCTACTGGAGAAAGTTCTTTATGGTATGCCATTACTCCTAAGAAAGAAGGTAAATTATTGATTTCAACTTGTGGTAGCGGTAATGCCGTAGACGAGAAATTTGATTTCTATACAACTTGTGATGGACAACTGCTCGAAGCAGAGGTAGACTACTGTGAAGATATGTCGGGTCATACTGTATTATTGGATGTTAAAGCCGATGCCGTGTATTTGCTGAATTTGAAGAGTTATTATGACAATGCTCCTACGATTAATGTTGCTTTGGAGGTTGCTCCCGGCTTTGATTGCGAACATCTGATTCATGCAGCATCAGGATCAAATGTGTTACCGCTATTGGATAGAGCGAGAGAGACCTATTATAGCTATACACCGGAGAAAGACGGTTGGTTGAAGATTTCTCTTTGTCGTGAGGACTGGGAAGGTAATGTGATTGTGAAAACGGACTGTAACTCTGAGAATATGCTCGTGCGTCAGTCTGCTTGTCCGGATGAAACGGGAATTGCTTATAAGACTGAAGTTACTGCCGGCACCGCTTATATTATTTGTATTACAAATACAGTAACATTTGCGGATGAAGTATCATTTGATTTGTCGGAAGAAGATTATGCTGCCGGTGATTTGTGTTCCAATCCGATAGAGGTAAAGGTGGGTAAAGATGGAACGTCATTTGTTTGTCCGGCAGGTGAACAAGTTGTATGGTATGGCATAACTCCGGCTGAAGATGGAAAGTTGACCGTATCTGCTTGTGGTGAGACGGGAGATGCAATACCGGCAATGGATTTCTATACTACTTGCGATGGAGAGGCACTCGTGACGGTTAATAATGATTGTCCCGATGGGTTTGGCAAGATTGTTTCATTGGAAGAGGTGAAAGGAAATACGGTTTATCTGCTGAAGTTGACCAGTCATTTTGGGAAAGCGACCACTATTGATATAACTTGGCAGACTCTTTCCTCTATTGATGAAGGAAAAGATTTATCGAAACGAGTATTCATTGCCCCAAATCCGAATAACGGAACGTTTGTGATTGATTTGAATGCATTTGATGCAAACCGGGCTTTGAGTATCGAGGTGACCAATGTATAGGGACAAACTTTATATATGGAAGATGTAAATAGTAGTACTGCAAGCGATTATAATATCCATTTATCCCATCTGCCTTGCGGTATGTATTTTCTGAAAGTGACTGACGGTGAACTGAATATAACAGAAAAGTTTATTGTCAAATAATCACGTGCGCATTCGTTAGCGCATAAGAGAGCGTTGACAATTATCTAAGGAGAAAGAAATCCGTATCTACGGGAGCGGATAATAAAACGGAGAAGTCGTAATAATAGCGGCTTCTCCGTTTCATGTTTAATGTTTGCAACAAAATAGTTAAAGTCTTTGTATACTCTCAAAGTAACAATTGCCCGCAAGTTTCATCCTTCAGTTTGCCAATTCTGCATTGATACCGAATAAGTTAGACTGAAAGATGGAATCATTCAGCAGATATACTCATCATTCATTATCGCTGAACCTTTTTCTTAAAGAAAGTTCAGGATAACAGGCTGATAGTCAAACTTAAATTCGTAAACTGAAAGATTGAAGGTTATTTGGGGATAATTCGTTTTTTATACTGTTTTTCACTTATAAACACCTTGATGTTTTTTAAAAACATCAGGTTGATTGAAAAAAACATCGGGACGTTTGAAAACAAACATACGGTCGATTGTTTGCAAACGATAGGAGTTTGTAAACAAAGGACCGCACGTTTGTATTCAATCGACCGTATGTTGAAAACCACTCCCCGATAACTATCCGGGGAGCTGTTAAAGTATAGTTATTTTTTCTTTTTACGTCTTGCCCATCCCTCTTCACTGAAGTCAGGTTCCTCACCTTTCATGAGTTGTTGCCAATCATCTTTTTTCTTCGGACCTCTGGCTGCATATCCGCGTTCCTCTCGGCTAGGCTTGTTTTTAGGCGGTTTGTTTTTAGAGTAAGAAATGTTTGATTCCTTTTTATATCCTTTTTTACCACCTTTGCCTGCTCTGCCGTTTCTTCCGCTTTCTTCTCCGGCTATTTCTACGGAAACTTTTCTTCCGTTTAAATCCACCTTATTAAGAGAGCTGATAACATCTGCTGCTTGTCCTTCGGCAACTTCAAAGAATGAAAAATTCTGCATGAGGTCTATACGTCCGATGCGCGGATGTTGTTTCTTCATGTTACGGTTAATCAATTCAATGATTTGGTTGGCATAAAAACCATCTGTTTTACCAAGGTTAAGGAACAGACGGGTAAATCCCGGTTCTGCTTTGCGTCCTGTCTTTTCACGGTCACTTCCGCGTTCTTTGCGTTCTCTGCTGTTTCTTTCGCCCCGGCTGTCTGTAGGAGTTTCTATTTCTTTCGCATTCCGGTAATATTCAAGGAAGCGATTAAATTCCAAAGAAACCATGCGCTTGATGACATCTTCTTTAGTAAGCCATTCCAGTTTGCGATAGATTCCCGGAAGGAAATCGGCTATCTCTTCTTCGTTTACTTTTACCTTTTCAATATCATCGATCACCTTTATCAACTGTTTCTCACAGATTTGCTTTCCCGTAGGCATCTCACCAACAATGAATTGCTTGCCGATAATACGTTCTATCTCACGCATTTTGCCTTTCTCGCGCATATTGATAATGGAAATGGATGTTCCGGTTTTACCGGCACGTCCTGTTCTACCGCTACGATGTGTATAACTTTCCGTATCATCGGGCAATCCGTAATTGATAACGTGGGTAAGATCGTCCACATCCAACCCTCTGGCAGCTACATCCGTTGCAACCAATAATTGCAAATGACGTTGACGGAATTTCTGCATAACCAAATCACGTTGTGCCTGTGACAGTTCTCCGTGAAGGGAGTCTGCGTTATAGCCGTCTTGTATCAACTTATCTGCTATTTCCTGTGTTTCTTTACGGGTACGGCAAAATATGATACCATATATTTGCGGATAATAGTCGGCGATGCGTTTAAGAGCGAGATATTTATCTTTTGCGTGAACCATATAGTAGATATGTTTCACGTTCTTTGTTCCTTCATTTTTTGTCCCGATTACGATCTCCTTCGCATCCTTCAAATATTTTTTGGATATGCGGGAGATTTCGGGTGACATAGTTGCGGAGAACATCAATGTATTTCTGTCTTGCGGCACTTCAGCAAGAATGGCGTTTATGCTGTCTGTAAAGCCCATATTGAGCATTTCATCAGCCTCATCCATGATTACATTGCTGACTGTTGCCAATTTTACGGTCTTGCGCTCCATCAAATCCAACAAGCGTCCCGGTGTAGCGACAATAATATGTACACCGTTTTTGAGGCTTCTTATTTGGCTTTCGATGGAAGAACCTCCGTAAACCGGGAGAACTTTCAATCCGTCTATGTATTTGGAATAATCGTTAAGGTCACCTGCTATCTGCAAACAAAGTTCGCGGGTAGGACAGAGGATAAGTGCCTGTGGCACGCGTTCTTTTACATTAACTCCTTGTATAATTGGTAGCCCGAATGCGGCTGTTTTACCTGTACCAGTTTGGGCGAGTGCCACTACATCGTTACCGTTTCCTAATAAATATGGAATTACTTCTTCTTGTACCGGCATGGGATTCTCATATCCCATTTCTTCAATTGCTTTAAGTATTTCCGGGGAAACGCCTAACTCTTTAAATGTCTTCATTAACTTTCAAATATCTATTTGTCGGCAAAGATACGCAGAAAGTATGGAATATCAGTAAGATGTGGCGAATTCTTTTGAGACGGAATTGTAAAGGCTCATGCATACATTGGCAGAGAAATCTTTCCCATATCCGATAATTTCATCCCAATCTTGTTCGCGGATATTGTTCAAATCTCTATAACGGATATCTCGTTTCAGTAGTCCGTAAATAACCCCGGCATTGAAGTTATCACCTGCACCTACTGTGCTAACGGCATCCAGTTGCTTTACTTCATATTCTTTTGAAATACTATTGGTACGCAGGCTTATGTTTCCCGCTCCGTTTGTACAAAGAAAGTTGGGACAGTAGAATTGAATCTTGTTCTTATAGATTTGGTCTACATCCGTTAATCCATTATACATATTGGCAAAATCCTGATCCGAGCCACGTACGATATCGGCATATTCCAGATTCTCAATGATGATGGGAGTGAGTTTTAATGCTTCATCTTTATGAGTATCCCGAAAATTAGGATCATAGTAGATAATCGCCTTTCGTTCGCGCGCATAGTCAAGAAATTCCACTACTTTATTGCGTAATACAGGGTTAAGGGCGAAATAAGAACCGAATATAACTATATCGTCTTCCGCAATAGGAGGAAATGTAACATCCAGCCGTTGTTTGGGATAATCTTTATAGAAAATATATTCGGCATCGCTCTTATTATTTAGGAAAGCTAAAGACACAGGGGATTTGCCATCGGGAAAAACGCTGATGTACTCCGTACTTACATGGCTTTCTTCCATGAAGTTTTTAATGATATTGCCTACTTTGTCATTGCCTGTTTCGCTGATAAAGCAAACATTTACGCCCATTCTTCCTAAAGAAATGATTCCATTGAAAACAGAACCACCGGGAACAGCAGCCGTAGGTTGCTCGTCCTTAAACAAAATATCCAGTATCGTTTCTCCTATGCCGATTACTTTACGCATAATGATAGCTATTTACAAAGTGTTCTCGATTTCTCTCCAAGATAGCCTCCATGATGACGTTTGGAGTAGTCCATAATGGTAAAACCGGTTCTTTTCATTGTTTCCACCACTAAAATATCTCCGATGACGGTCATGACCGTGGTGGATGTTGTCGGGGTCATCCCTAATGCACAGACTTCTTTTGGATTGCCGGTACAAAGACATACATCCGATTCTTTTGCAAGCGGGCTATCCTGATTGCCGGTGATGACGATAAATTTGAGATTCGGATTTAGCACTCTTGAGAGCTGCGTTAATTCTATGATTTCTCTTGTCTTGCCGGAATTAGAGATGAGCAGTAACAAATCATTCTCTTGAAAAATACCTAAGTCACCATGTTGCGCTTCACTTGGATGAAGAAATACGGAAGGTATTCCGGTAGAACAAAAGGTAGTGGCAATGTTCATTGCTATTTGTCCGGCCTTGCCCATGCCTGTCGTGACAAGCTTACCTCCTTTATTGTGTACTTGTTCTACAATCATATTGATCGCTTTTTCATATTCATTGCCGACAGGTATGTTCAGTACGGCTGCAGCTTCTTTCTGCAAAAGCTCTTTTATTGATTCCATCATCGTTTTAGGCTATTTATTTAAGAGGAATGTTAGTTCATCAAAAGTGTTTGCTACATCAAAATAATGTTCCATAGGATGCCGTGAAAAATGTGTCTTATTCATGGAATGGAGGATTGCCAACAAGTCATTGTAGAATCCGTTGATATTATAAAAGATAATTTTCTTACTATGGTAACCGATAGATGAGGCTGCCATTACATGAAACACTTCATCCAATGTGCCGATACCTCCGGGTAGTGCAACCATAACGTCAGATTCTTCCACCATAATATCTTTCCGGTCACTGAGGTTTTTGGTTCGGTATATTTTATCAAGTAGCGGACTTACTTTCCCGTTTTCTTCCAATTTGGAAGGAACGACGCCGACTACTGTTCCGCCATAGGCTTTAACTGTCCGGGCTATGCAATCCATCAGTCCCAGATTTGCACCTCCGTAAATTAAAGTCTTACCTTGTTTCCCTAACCATTCTCCTAATTCAATTGTTTTTTCAAAATACATTTTGTCAATAGAATCAGAAGCCGAACAGAATATTCCAATCTTTTCCATATCAAATGTTCACGTTACAAGGTGCAAATATCTGCATTTTTTATAAAATACAATAACAAACACGCTTTTTTATTGCAAAAAGAAGCCATCCAAGCCTTAGGAACTTAGTCCCGGGCAGGATGACTTCTCACTTCTCTAACTTAATAATAACCTATTTCACGATTACTTTTTCATTGTTCAGGATGTAAATACCTCCGGTAATACCGGTAATTGTATTTTCTCCTTCGGTCAACTCGATAACTTTAACCAGTCTGCCGTCAATGCCGAATAATTTTGCAGTTTGTGCTTTTCCGGCAATAACTTTAATTGCACCTTCGGCAGAGATTACTGTCAATCCGTCGATTGTATTTTGTTCAGTTATGTTATCCGGAGTTTGTTGATAATGGATAACATTTATCTTTGCGGCCGCATTTGCCGGACCTTCAAGATATGCACGGAACGGAGTCAATTCGGTATCTTCTTCCACTGCGTTAAATACTTCCTTCTCACCTTCCGTCGACATGATGTATGTCTTCTCTGCTGTAGGCATTGTCGGGGTGAAACAACCTTTGACGGTGTATCCGTTCACTGTTTGGTCGTTGACATCAGTGCTTGCCGGTATTACTTTGTTTTCTCCTATAGTAAATGTCTTTTCTCCTGCAGTTTCAATATTAATATTGTACGGAGTGTTTGCGGCTATGGCATCTGCATTCTTAAACTTAGCGTCGGTTCCGTCGCAACTTTCAATAATTTCAAGTTTCGAGCCCTCCGGTTTAACACTTGCAAAAGGTAGATAAACAGTACTCCATCCGGCATTAAATGTACGTTTGTAAGTCGCTGCTGTTGCGGTGAAGGCTATCGGGCAGAAGAATGGAAGATTGTCTGATATTTCAAGTTCACCTTGACCGTTTTTAATTACGTTCTTTCCTGTTACAGCACTTCCTTCCGGCATGTATTTAAGTGTGTTGGCATTACTGTATTTAGTGATTAAAGCATTTATTGTTTCAGCAGCCAAATCACCACCTTCAGTTATAACAATAGCTGTTGCAGCATTATCGTTGATTGTAATAGCATCCAATGGTTCATTTCCTTTGGTGTAAGTAATGCTTTCTATTTGTTCGCCATTATGAATAGCCATATTAGCCTTGTAAACTGGAGCATTTTCCGCATCTGTAACAATCGGGTAATTTTCACCTTGTGACCATGCTACTCCATTTTGCTTGTTCTGATTCAGTGCCCATGCCACTTCTCCTTTTGTAAATGCCGTTGCATCCAGATAAAGTTTGCCATTTAAATCTGATAATTCGGCAATAGCTAATGTTTCAGTACCTTTTTTATATTCTTGGTTACTATTGATAGCGCCGATAAAAGAGAATCCTTCTATCTTTTGTGCATAGCAATCTTCAAAAGTAACTTTGTGGGCTGTATTGGCTTGAATACCACAAAAAGCTCCGGTTGTTGCTATTTTGGAGTTTTCAGCTGTAATGGTACATTTTGTAGTAAAGCAATTCTTAAATATTGTTCCTGCACCTCCAGCTGTAGCTCCTATAAAAATTCCTGCCATGGTTGCATCAATTCCATCTTTTATGGAAAGTGTAGAGTTAGCAACATAACAGTTTGTTGCCGCTCCATTCCATGTTCTCCCTATAAGGATTCCATATTGTCCGCTACCTCCATCCATTTCAAGTGTGGAGTTAATGACATAACAATTTTCAACAGAAGCTTTTACACTCCAGTCACCTTTCATTACTCCAACTAAAACACCAATATTTTGTTGGTTATTAGTAACTTGTGCATTCGTAACGCCTAAATTTTTTATCGTTGCTTTTTCTATACCTCCGAATAATCCTCTACCATGTTGAGTGCCGTCTGTCGCATTACTACTTTCTGTTATTTTGAAATTACTGATGATATGTCCTTTTCCATCAAAAACTCCTTGGAATGTTTTTGCATCATTACCAATAGAAGTCCATTCTTCATTATTTAAATCAAGGTCGGTTGTTAATTCAAAGAATTTTCCTGCATAGTTTTCTCCTCCGTTTACTTCGGTAGCCAATTGTTTTAAATCATCTACAGAAGTGATTAGATAAGGATCAGTTTCCGAACCGTTCGGTTGTGCTACCTCCGGGTCTTTCATTGTTGAGAAGATAGGGAATTTTGCACCCTGTTTCCATGTAACTTCATTCTGTTTGTAGGCATTAAGGTATCCTACTACTGTACCGTCTGTAAATGTCGTCGCATTCAGATAAAACTGATCATTTAAGTCTTCTAATTTGGCTATGGTTACTGCCACTCCTGCTTTTTTGTAAGTTTGTTTATCAATAATGTATTTTCCTACAAACGAGAAACCGTCGATATTCTGTGCAAAACAATTGTCAAATGTTACGGGATGGGCATCATTGTTGTGCATTCCCATAAAGACACCGGTAGTAGCTTTTTGAGATTCCGTTGCGTTGGGCGCATTAATGGTACAACCGGATGTGTAGCAATTTGTAAAAGTAGTGCCTTGTCCGCCTGCTGCAGCTCCTATAAACAGACCTGCACCTGTTGCTTGGATTCCTTCTTTTATTGTTAAAGTAGAATTAACGACAAAACAGTTTACTATAATTTTGTTGTTCCAATTCTTACCGATAATAAAACCAAAACGTCCTGAACCCCCGTCCATCGTCAGCGTTGAGTTCATCACGACGCAATTTTCGATTTTTGCATCTGCGGTTATTGTTCCTGCCAAGACAGCGACATTCTGTTGCTTGTTTGTTACGTTTGCCCCTTTTATGATTAGGTTTTTCAAAGGACCTCCAAGTCCGCCGAAAAGCCCTACTCCGTTCTGAGTTCCATCTGTGGCAGTACTACTTTCACTGATTTTAAAATTGCTGATAGAATGACCTTTACCATCAAAAGTTCCGGAAAATAGTTTTTTGTCATTTCCAATACGTGTCCATTCTGCCTCCTCCAGATCAAGATCTGTTGTCAATTCAAAGAACTTTCCGGAATAAGCATTTCCTTCATTAACCTCTGTAGCTAATGTTTTTAAGTCTTCGACTGTTTTAATTTGATAAGGGGTTGCAGCTGATCCGTCGCCGTCATAAGCCCAAGTGTTGAATATTCCTGCGAAAAGCAAGAATGCTGTCAGAAAGTAGCTTCTCTTTTTCATTTGTATAAAATTAGATTATTAAAATGTTAACTCGGTTTGCCTCTAAAGGGCATTGCAAAGGAATAGATAAAGGATGGAAAGGATGTTCGTTATTGACTAAATAATGTCTGTTATTAGCTAAATGATGCAATTGGCATTAAATTTTACTAAAGAACAGAATAAGACTCTCCTAAATTTAAAAAGGAGATCAAGATAAACGGTCGTTTTTTCCTGATCTCCTTCTTAGAAATTGAACAATAATGTTTGGGTTAGTTAGTTTTATTCTTCATCATCACCCCAGAAACTTCTTTTAGAACGTGCAGGTCCGGTAACCTCTGTTTCGCTCACTTCGAGAGAACAGGCTATTACACTTTCCATTTCTATTTTAACGATTTCAATTTGAGGCTTGCTATATATTTCTTTAGTTTTCATTATTCTGTTTGAATTTAAGATTAACACTTTATTTTAAGATGACTTTTTGGTTGTTTACGATATAGATACCTTTAGGCAGACCATTGATTGTTGTAGTACCTTCTTCGGCAATCGTATTGTATGCTTTACGTCCGTCAATGCTGTATACGTTGATAGTTTGAGCCTTTTCGCTATTAATAATGATCGATTCGCCGTCTGCATAGATAATTGTCGATGCTTGTTGTGCATTATTAATGCCGGTAGCTCCGTTATCATGTTCTACGCTGTATTTGGCAGGGTTCGGACCATTACCTTTTTTCAGGTAAGCGCGGAAAGCAGGGATTACAGCTGTTTCAGTAGAGGCAGCAAGTGGTCCAAATTCTGTTCCGGCTGCATTCAATGCATAATTGCCTGCTGCAAGGTCATTGGATATTAATGTATAAGTACCTGTGAAATCTGCATCTGCCGGAGTGGCTGCAATAGTTCCTGCACCTTCGAAAGTGCATTCTTGAGTTCCTGTTTCTACCGAATTATGCTTTAGGATATAAGCATTATCGGCTTTCCAATCAGTTATATTGGTTAGTTCAGTAAATTTGACTGTTGTACCGGAAGTATTTGTGTATCCTTCTACTGTGTAGTCACCTTTCACGCTTGTTCCGCCGGATTTAATATCCGTTACGTTGAAAGGCAGTACGATTGTTTCCCATCCTCCATCTATATAGCAATTTCTAGTATAAGTGGCTTTGGTAGCAGTAAAGCTTGTAGGACAAACAAAATCGTGACCGTCTGTTAATACTAAATTAGCGCAGCCGTTTCCAATAACAACATTATTTTTGTCAAGTGTTGCACCTGTTGGCAAATAGATAAGAGCATTCGGATTTGTCGGGGTAATCGTTAGAGTAGAATAATCTGTTATTTCACTGTTGTTTGCATCGAAAGTAATATACTTGAAATCGGTAGCCAGTACTTCGTTTCCTTTAGCGTACGTTTGGGTTTCTCCGTCAATAGCTCCGGCTTTAACTATCGCACCGTTTGTTGCATCGGCGAAGATAGGATTAGTGCCGTTGTGAGACCATACTTTGGAGTTGGCTACTGTACCGTTGGTAGTGTTTAGTATCCATGCGGATTCCGGATTGGCGAAGAAAGAAGTATTTTTGATTCCAGAATAAGTATCAACTTTAAAATTATTATCAGGAATGATTGATGTAGCAAATAAAGGTTCATTACCATCTGCGTAACAATTTGTTATGCTTATATTATAATTTTTTGCTATAGCTCCACAAATGAATCCTCTTGAATTGTCTTTACCATTGTCTATAGTAGAGTTTATAGCAATACAATTTTTTATATCTGTGCATTTTGCTGCTCCTCCAAGTTCCCCCACCAATATTCCGATTGAGGTTTGATTATTATCTGCTGTTTTTGTTTTACAATTATATATATAACAATTTCTGATTGCTGTACAATTCCATGTCTTTCCTATTAAAATAGCACATTTTCCTTGATTTCCGGTAACAGTGGAATTTGATACAGAACAATTTTCAATAGAACCGGAGGTCATATTACCGATTAATACAGCTACAACTTGTAAAGTATTGGTTATATTTACATTATTAATATTTAAATTTAATATTTTAGCAGAAGCAAAATTTATATATGCGAAAAGAGCCGTTCCTGTATTTACTTTTTGGTCATTGATTGAAAAGTTTGAAATAGTATATCCTTTTCCATCAAATATTCCGTGGAATTCACGAATTGGAGTTATTGTTTCATTAGCGAAATCAATGTTATTAGTAAGTACTATTGTTTTCCCTGCGAAGTTATTATTTGTACTTGCCTCTATAAATGCTTTGAATTCTGTGGCATCCTTGATTGTAAGATCTGTGTCTCCATCCCATGCCCAAACGTGTGAAATACTCAAAAAGAGCATAACAATCAATAGATAGTGATTCTTTTTCATTGTAGTTTTTAATTTTTAGAATTGAATATTAGATTAATAATTGATTAGTTAACATTTGTTTGTGATGTTCTCATAATTGATATGCAAATGACAGGGTTTTTACATAAACTGATGTGCGGTTTCGTCTATAATTGTTCCAATATTCACTAAAAATACCTATTATAGATACTTATTGAAAAAAATCTAATACTATCTTCACCTCTTCACGCTTTAAACGTAAGTCGTTATCAAATAACAGATTGCAGTGAAGGTTCGTTAAGCGATGGAAAATTGAAATGGAAGAACTTCTCCGTCTACGTGATGCTTCTTCTATAAAAAGAGGAGGAGCAAAATTAACCGTCCAACTTTTGGGGTGCAGTTCAAAAAATAGTGCCTTCACTTTAATTAATTAGTAATCAATAATATAAAAGTAAAAGTGATAAGGTGAAGGCAAGTCAAAGTAAAAGTTGAAACAGCCGAATCAGTAAAATGAGCAAGCTAAAAACGCCTAAGGGAGTGATGCCTTACGCTCCAGTAGATGTAAGCAATCGCTCCCTTGAGCGTTATCCGTTGCTCCCTTGAGTGATAGCCAACGCTCCCTTAGGCGAAAAATGACCTCGATGTTTTTTACAAACACCTTGATGTTTTTAAAAAACATCAGGTCGATTGAAAGCAAAGATACGGTCGATTGTTCGCAAACGATAGGAGTTTGTAGACAATCGACCGTATGCTGAATTAGATTCTTCTTAACTCAAAAGAGAGGGCTATTTTACCTTCATTTTTATTGTTCTAAAGTTATCATTATGAATAATACGTATGATGTATATCCCTTCTGATAAATTCCGAGTATCAATCGGTATACAATTCTCGTGGTTTGCATCTTTTTTATCAGATAATAACAGACGTCCGTTTAAATCGGAAATAGTATAGCTTATTATTCCTGTTTCTGCTCCGCTTATTTGTAATACGGTTTCTGTTAGAGCAGGGTTAGGATATAGAGATACTTGAAAATCAGTCGTTTTATTGCTTTCTATACCGGAAGCTTTTCCTGTAGTAAATTCTGATTCTTCGCCATAAGTAGTACCTGAAGCTGTTTTTGCAAAGGCACGATATTTATATGTTGTATTTGGTAACAATCCGGTTATTTCAACCTCCATATTGGTTCCGCTACTCAGCACTTCTTTATGATTCGTATCAAGTGCCATCCAATACTCAAAACCTTGTTGTAGAATGCTTTCTGAACCCGCCAATACATATCCGTACACTATGACATTCGTTTCATTTGTCTTATCCAATCTATAGTCAAGCGTTTCTACAGTGGGAGCGAATAGCACTGGAACATCTGCCGTACCGAAAGCAATCCATTCACCATAATACATCTTTTCAGAAGCAGATTTGTAGAATGGTCGGTATTTATAATAGGTAGATGGCGAAAGATTGACTAACCGGAATGCTATTTTATCCTTTATCTTTTCTGCTTGCACGGTATTAGACGGAACCATATCCGGTGCGTCATATTTGCGCCATTCGAAACCATAACCGCTTTCGGCATCGCAATCTAAATCTGCATTCAACGTTACTGATGTGTTAGAGATTGCATCGGCAGGTTGGGAAGTGATAGTGATTGTATTGGTAGTAAAAGCATATTCCGTTTTTGTTATTCCTCCTTGTTTAGTCTTTACACTAAAGACAATTTTATATTTCGTATCTGGATTTAGTCCGGTAAGCCGTAATTCTTTTAGATTGTAATATTCCCCGTTTATCCAATCTCCTGTAAAACCAAATCCTTCTACTGTAGCATCACCTTCTTCATAGTCACCGGAACAAGAGAAAATGGTTTGTCCTACTATTGGATCAAGTATTCTTGGATTTAGGGATTTTGTAGTAAATTCCTGATAAGCAGTTTTCCCATTTAAAAGCGTAGTACTATTATAATATTTGCCATTAACGTAAACTGATGCATAACATTCGTAAGTAGTACCCGGAATTAGTTCAGCAACTGTGACGGTATTAGAAGAAATGTTAGAAGTACTCTTCCACTCACTCTTTCCTTTAGTTCTATAATATAAATATTTATCGGTTACCGGAATATCTTCTGCTTTGATAGAAAGAATTAACTTGATTTGAGTAAGTTCTTTGGATATAAGCCCTATGTTCTGTGTTTTTAATGATGGGTAGATGGTCAGATTACAATCAAGGATATCAAAATTGAGTTGTACATTATATGCCTGATTAGGCATTAAATCTTTAAATTTATAAGTATCTTTATTCTGTTCCGCATCTATTGTATCATTTTCAGATAATAGATATGTTCTTTTTATTGCGATTTTGTCAGATTGTTTCCAATAACTGTTCGGATTAAGTTTAAAAGAAATCGCTCCTTGTGTAGTGGCGGAAGTATCGAAGTTCCAAAAGCATTTTTCAATATCCGCTATTGTTCCTTCGGAATACATGGATCTATAATTAGAGGTGTAATTTGCAGGGCAGAATATAATGACAGATGAAGTCATATTTCCGAATGGATTATTTTTTTCTTCATGACGTTCTAACGCTGCATAGGAGAATACGTAACGTAAACTCCAACAATAGGATAATATATTTTTGCCTATATTATTTCCTACAGAAGTAGGAATTACAATTGCTTTAAGGGATGTGCAATTGTAAAAAACATTATCTCCAATTGAAGTAACAGTCTCAGGTATATTTATGTATTTTAATGAAGAACCGTTGAAAGCATCTGTTTCAATCTTTGTTAAACTATTTGGAATGCTTACGGATGTCAAGTTTATGCAATATTGAAAAGCACCGGTAGCAATTGTTTTCGTTCCATTTAAAATCATATAATTGCCTTTTTTGCCTGTAGGATAAAGGATTAATTTTGTTTTATCTTTGGAATATAATACACCGTCTATGGAACAATAATTCGGATTATCCTCATTTACCAAATCTTCCATTAAATTTACACAACCATTAAAGGCATTTGTAGGGATGCTTTTCAAACTATTAGGAAATGTAAGAGAAGTTAACCCTGTGCAACTTGAAAAAGCACCATAATTGACTGCTAGTGTTCCTTCAGGAATAACGTAGTCTCCTTTTTTACCTATAGGATAAAGTGTCAATTCCGTTTTGTTTTTGGAAAATAATATGCCTTCTATGGAGCAAAAATTCGGATTATCCTCGTTGACTAAATATTCTATTAAGTTAATGCAATCATTAAAGGCATTTGCATCAATGCTTTTCAAACTATTAGGGAATGTAATAGAGGTTAAACCTATGCATTTGGAAAAAGCACCGGAAGCAATTTTTGTTGTTCCTTCAGGAATAACGTAATTTCCTTTTTTACCTAAAGGGCATAATTTTAATTCCGTTTTATCTTTGGAGAATAATACACCGTTTATAGAACAAAAGTTCGGATTATTATCTCTTACCAGATATTCTGTCAGATTAAGACAATCTTCAATAAGATATGAAGGTATACTAGTCCAACTATTTGGAAGTGTAATAGAAGTAATATTAGTACAGTTGGAGAAGATGCGGGCTCTTATTTCTTGTAAACTCTCAGGTAATATGACAGTCGTTAAATTAGTACAATTATCAAAAGCACCAAATCCAATGCTCCGCAAGTTTTTGGGTAATGTGATAGAGACTAAACTATTGCAATATGAAAAAGCATAATCTCCAATACTTTGCAAATTCTCAGGGAATACGACAGAAATTAGATTAGTACAATTGTAAAAAGCATTACCTTTAATACTTTTCGTTTCTTCAGGAATACTATAACTACCCTCTTTACCAATGGGGTAAAGCCATAATATTGTTTTATCTTTTGAGAATAAAGCCCCATTATTAGTGCTAAACTGGGGATTATCGTCATATACATAATATTCTTTTAAATTTGTACAATTGTAAAAAGAGTCATAGTTGACTGTAATCAAACTGTTTGGCAATGTAAGAGAAGTTAATCCTGTGCATTCATTGAAAGCATAGCGAGCAATTCCAGAGATTCCTTCCGGAATAATATATTTCCCTTTTCTACCGTATGGGTAAAGAGATAGATAAGTTTTGTCTTTAGAAAATAAGACACCATCAATAGTACTATAATGTATGTTGTCATTGTTCACAATGAATTCTTGCAAATTAATGCAACCAGTAAAATCTCTATCATTTTCACTTAAATTATTGGACAAAGTAATAGAAATTAAATTACTAGCATTAGAAAAAGCTCTTTCGCCGAGTACTAGAACCGGATACTCTACATTCTCATATTCTACTGTTTCCGGAATGACACAGCTAGTACCTTGTCCGATGTATTTTATAATCATGGCGTAATTATTTACAATTCTATATTGTAAATCACCGACAGTTAAACGGGGATCTTCACTCGCTCTCGCCTGAACAACGAATATTACAAATAAAAGAAATAAAACCTTTTTCATAAACATAATAATTTTGTCGCTTATAGCTTCCCTGATTTGGCTATAAATAAATAAAAGACGTGGGAAACTTATGTTTATCCGAATTATCAGGCTCTCGCATGCCCCAACCAAAAGATAAACAACAGCAACCCACGTCCGGTTATGTATACAAATATTCCAAGATGGAATAGTATATAAACCAAACATGGGCGTTGTTGCTATTATCTCATGGTTGTCAAACTTGCGAGATTTGATAATTCAAGATAATAACAAAACGCCTCTATCGATAAATAAGGTTCTTCACTTCCCAACGCATTGGTAGCTAATAGAATCCGTACAAAGATAAGAACTTCCGATGTAATTCCTGTAAAAAGCTCTCTTTATTTATCAGTAGTATTCATCTGAAATAAATATTTATATTAAGTTTGATATGAAAAAGGATGATTACTGATTTGTATCGAAGGAGCAGTAACCTTTTGTTCCTTTATAATTTATTGAAGAACTCTTATAAACAAACTTTCTATAGCTATGAAACAATCAATCGTTTCAGTAAATATGGGATCGTTAATTAGTTTGCCTGTAAAGATGGAATAGGCAAGTAATACTTTCTAACAAAACCGATGAAAAGAAGACTACTAAAGTCTTCCTTTCATCGGTAATTATCTGATAAAATCGTTAAGCGCTATTTACTGACAATAAACGGGAGTCGATAGCTCATCCCTTTTTCTGTCGTTACAATAACAAAATAGACTCCCGCAGGAATTTCACCATTGATTAGCGTTTCTCTGCTTTCTACTTTTTTCGTCTTGACAATTGTTCCTACTGAACTTATAATGCTAATCATTGCCGGCTCGTTTTCAAACGGAACGATTACATGTATCGTTTTAGATGCATCTGTATATACTTTCAGATCATTGGCTTTCAGTTCCTCTATATTGTCGGGAGGCGTCGGATGAGTATATACGGAATATAAGCCTACTACTTCGAGTGGAGAATCGTTATAAGTGGCACTTCCCAAAGAAATAACTTTTGCTGTTTTAGGGTCTATTTCATAAAGATCGCCTAAAATCTGACTTCCTGTGTGTGACCAGAATAATCTTCCTGTATTATGGTCGAATGCCATTGATTGCAGATAAGCGACGTCACTGATGCCTGTACCGGCAATAATATCGGGCTGTGCCGTTGTTTTATCTATTGCATATAATTTACCGTCATCGGACATTCCGTAAAGTTTACCTTCCTTGCTACATGCTAATGCATGGAAATTCATTCCGGTTGAGGCGACAGATGTTATTTCTCCATTCTCCAGATTAATCGTCACCAGTTCACTTTCTCCTCCGTTGACGCGTATTCCATACATTTCCTTGGAAGCGTAATCATAAGCCATGTCTTGCATGAAATCTTCTGTTTTCGCAGATTTTATTGGTGTCCATGTCAGAGTATCCATAACTAAGAATTGGCGGGGTTCCGAATACCAAGTGGATGTAAAGGCATAAAAACGTCCGTTAAAATATTCACCGGCATTAATAAGAGCGTCATCCGGAGTAACTTCTTTGATAAATACGGCCTGTTCCGGTATGTTGGAATGCATGCTTACAATTCCGGCATTGCCGTAAGCATCCCATCTGTAGCCATGTAGGTGTACATCGGCATAATTCGGTAATGTGAATAACTTGGCGTCATTTGCCGGATTGCCATCGTTTTCCAGTTGTGTAAAAGCTTTAATCTCGTAAGTGCCTAATGTCGTAACATCGACCGTCCCAAGACTAAATTCAGCAGTTTCCCCTTTTGCCAGATTTCCTTCGAATGTTTTGGCGGTGGCTGTTCCACCGTTAACCTGATAGCTTACAGGTATGGAAGTCAATGGTTTCTCTCCGAAATTCTTGATAGAGACTTTTATCTCTACATTGGTTTGCGGATCTTTTGTCTTAATAGGAGATAGGAACTCGGCTATACCGGCATCATAATCTACGGAACGTTCAATATCTTCAGAATAAGCCTCTATGGATTCTCCTGTTTTATATACGGCTTTTACGCTATATTGATAGGTGCCGGAAATAAGTTCGTCCCATGCATTATCCGTATAAGTCGATGTTTGTAGAGGAGAAGCATTCAGTTTTATCCAAGTATTCAGGTCGGATGTTTCGGCTCGATAAACATTGTAACTGCATTTTGGTGCGGAAACTTCCGGATTTATCTTTGCTTCAGTTCCCGGAATGCCGCAGTATACAGAAATATTGTAAGAATAATAACCATCGTTCACATAATCGTCCGGATTATCACTCCATTTTAAGTTATTCTTGCCTGAGATATAATCTTTACCGGTTCCGATCGGACTACTGGATGCATCTTTACAGTTTACTCCTATTAAATAATTCTTTTCTTTCCTTATTTCTATAGGTTTATCGAAAGTAACTGTAATCCAAGAACCTTCTGTGCTAACCTGAGTCGCATCAATGACTTTAGCTGCAATTTCTTTATTGTCGTCTTTGATTCCTTCCCATATTTTGGCTGTAAATGTTCCTTCTGTCGCTTTTATATAAACTTTAAGTTTCATGAAACTCAAACCTGCGATGTTGAGAGTTTCCAAAGTTGCTGCATCCAATGCATGTCCTACATTATAATTGGTAAGATAATAATCTCCGCTTGTGCTATATTGTACGTCGGAATCTCCAATCTTTGTCCATTGCATATCGCTGGTACGTGATAGCGGTGATTCCCATCGGATAGTTGAAGTAGCTCCTCCTGCATCTATGGTGGTAGAAACAGCATATACCGGAATCAGACTTCTTTGAAGCGTAATCTCTCCAATGTTGAAGTCTGCTGTCTTATTCTCAACGGCTGCGGTATAAGTGTCATACTGAGAATATTCAATACTTAGAGTATAATTTTCTCCAGCATAAATACCTGTAAGAGAGAATTGTCCGTCTGCACCGGAAGTAGTTTGGATATCTGCATATCCGGTTACTTTAATAACAGCTCCGGCAATATTAGCATTTGTGTCATTAGCTTTTACCTTACCGGAAATTGTGAATGTGGCTTTCGGAGTCATCTTGAAATCTTTTGTTATCTTACCATTATCCGGGATTGTAACAGTCTCTTCTAAATCCAGGTAGCCGACAGCACTAAGTTTGAATTGCTGTGCACCTTTGCGTACAAGGTTAAAATGATATGCTCCGGTCTCATCACTCTGTGTCGTCAGGCTCAGTTCCGGAACTGTTATCGTTGCTCCGACAATAGCTTCATTGGTAGTATTGTTCTTAACGAGACCTTCCATTTTTGCAACGCCTTCTGCTACCATGACAAAACGAGTCTGAGGAACTTCTGCATATTTATATCCCTGATTGGTGAGCTCGTCTATATTTATTTCACTGGAGCTGGTCTGTGCACGTGATCGATCCGCCCTGTCCGGCGTTTTTGAACCATAGAACCGGTCGAAGTAAGTTCCTATTCCTTGTGTTTTCGCATCTTGATAAATAACAACTAAATTGCCTCCCTGATAATTATATGGTGTAGTTAGTTGAATCGGAACATCGTTAACCCCTTCATTGAAAATAATGTCTCCATCATAAACTAAAGTCATGCCGGTAGTAGGAATCCATCCTTCGGACAAGTTTTCTTTTTGAATTTCCCCCATCCATATTTTAGCCGTTCTCTTTATCTCATTTTTGAAAGAGTTTTTATAGATGATATACTTAATCTCTCCTGTTGCAAAGCTAAGATCTTCAGGATAATACATGGTCTCAGTAGCCGAGTATGCGTAAGTGGGGTCAGTGGGCACTCTCCCTAAATAATAATCAATCTGACTGTCCTTCCCAACCATAATATCTGACAAATTATCGGTGAAACCGACAACTGCATTGGATCTGAGTTCTTTACCGCTTCCTGCCATATTACTTGGAATAACAGTATAAGAGTATAAGACTTCAGGAGAAATATTTTCGGAGAATGTGAGTTGCTTAATGTTTGAAGCAACTTGAATAGATTCTGTTCCTGTGTTTCGTTTAATGGTATAAGTGAAATTGTCCGGATTGATATATCCTTTATTTATTCCTTCTGTAGGAGCTTCCCAAGTTACTATTACTTTTCCATTGTCAATAATTGCATTCAGGTTATTTACAACATCAGGAATATCCTCACCTACATAGACGCTTTTCGATACAGGATTCGATTCACCTTCTGCTGTTTTAGCTATAACAGAATAAGTGTGAGTTCCTGTAAGAACTTCATTGTCTATATATGTTGCTTTTTCTCCCGGAGTCATATTCTCGGACAGAACTTTTATTAGATTATTATCTCTGTAAATGCCGATAGAAATTCCGGAGATATCTTCGCCTGTTCCGTTTTGTGATGGGTTTGTCCAGGATAATGTGGCCGATAAAGCTCCTTTACTGCCCGGAGTTACGGTTAACCCGGTTACTGATTTAGGTCCTTTCTGGTTCATGATCGTTACATCATCCAGCCCCAAAGCATAAGTATCATATCCGGTATGTACAAAAGCGATATAAATCTTTTTTCCATTATATTCGGCAAGTGATTTATCTTTCTTTTGCACAGAGGGATAATCATCCCATTCGGCATCTTGAATTGTTTCTTCATGGAATAACGTGCTGAAATCTCCAACGGTGGTTCCTGTTGTTGAAATTAGAATCTTGTAAGTTTCTCCTGTACCGAGACTTTCTGCTATAACCTTATATGATAGAGTAAAAGCTGTATTCGTGACATTAATCTGTGGAGTTATCAAATAATTCTCTTGTGCATTATAGGGTGTCGGAGGATAACTTTCCGGATCTACGGTATAAGATACCGCACATTTCTTTCCGCCACCTACGGTAGCGTTGGTTGTCGTTTCGGAAATCCAGCAATTTCCATCCGCATCTTTGTCGAGTATAGTCCAGTTATCAGGCGGGAATTTAGTCCCTTCAAAGCCTTCGTTGAGAACGTAAGTTTGTCCAAATACGCTTGTCGTACATAATACCAATAGTATATGTGCAACACATAATAAGTAAGATTTTCTCATAAATATATAGTTTAACTATGAATATATTTTTGTGAATGTTGTTTTGTGTCGACAATTCCAATAATGCAAATTATTGAAGTGGGTTAAAGATATAAAATCTGTTTCGGAAATTCAATTTATTAGATGGCTTTTTTAAAAGAAAGCTAATTTTTTATATAAAATCGTATTGTTAGCCCCTATTGTAGTGGGAGTTCCTGATTATTGGAGATAAGATAAAAATGGAAGTAAATGTTGAAGAGTAGTCTGTCTTGTTAGTTTTGCTTAAAAGAGAAAGCAGTGAAAGATTACTTTTTCTTTCACTGCTTGTATCTATTAGATATTATTTTCTTTAATCAAGTATTCTGCAATTTGAACGGCGTTCAATGCTGCACCTTTTTTGATTTGGTCTCCAACTACCCAGAAGGTTAAGCCGTTTTCGTTTGCCAAATCTTTTCGTATACGTCCTACGTAAACGGGATCTTTTCCCGAAAGGAATAACGGCATCGGATATTTTTTCTCTGCCGGATTGTCTTCCAAAACAAGGCCTTCGCCTTCGGAGAAAGCTTTACGGGCTTCTTCTACGGAAATAGGACGTTCGGTTTCAATCCAGATGCTTTCCGAATGAGCGCGAAGAGCCGGGACACGAACACAAGTAGCACTGACTTGTACATCAGAGTGCATGATTTTACGTGTTTCATTATACATCTTCATCTCTTCTTTTGTATAACCGTTTTCCGTAAATACGTCAACTTGAGGAATCAGGTTAAATGCTAGCTGATAGGCGAACTTTTCTACGGTAACAGGTTCATTTGCCAATACTTGCTTGTATTGTTCATAAAGTTCGTCCATAGCAGCTGCACCGGCACCACTAGCTGCCTGATAAGTAGAAACGTGTACACGTTTGATATGTGATAAGTTTTCAATCGCTTTTAAAGCAACAACCATTTGGATGGTAGTACAGTTCGGATTTGCAATGATACCACGTGGGCGATCCTTTGCATCTGCAGCATTTACTTCCGGCACCACCAATGGCACATCATTGTCCATACGGAAAGCACTGGAGTTATCAATCATCACAGCTCCGTATTTAGTAATTGTTTCGGCAAATTCCTTAGATGTTCCGGCACCGGCAGAAGTGAATGCGATATTTACACCTTTAAAGTCATCGTTGTGCTGCAAGAGTTTGACTTCGATTTCTTTACCGCGGAAGGTGTATTTGCTTCCGGTGCTACGTTTAGAACCGAATAATACCAACTCATCGATAGGGAAATTTCTTTCATCAAGCACACGCAGGAACTCTTGTCCTACGGCACCGCTTACGCCAACAATAGCTACTTTCATCTTTTTCTTTCTTTTATTGTGAATAATATTGTTATTTACCGTACCTTTGCCTCTAGTAAATATTACCTGCAAAAATATAACATTTTGCAATACGAACCGCAATAAAATGAGAAGAATTATATTTTTGCTTACTTTTTTGTATTCTATCTGTTCCTTTACCCAAGTAAAAGATAATTTCTCGGACGGTGATTTTAGTGAAAACCCAACTTGGAGTGGTGATATAGAGAAGTTTAAAGTTGATAAGAAAGGACAACTAAAGTTGAATGATTTGAGCAAGACGGGAGATGCCTATCTTTCCACAGCTTCAGAATTAATCAGTGAAACAACGTGGATGTTTTATGTGCATTTACTATTCAATTCTTCTGCTAATAATTATGCTATATTTTACTTGACATCTTCTACTTCTGACCTTTCGGGTGAGGGATATATGCTCATGATTGGTGGTCAAAATGATAATCTGAGACTATTGAAATATGATGGCAATATTGCAGAGGTTCTAATCGATGGAATTATTGGACATTTAGATACTTCTTCTCCTGAGATCAATATAAAGATACATTGTGATAAAGATGGGAAATGGATTGTGTGTTCTCAACTGATAGGAGTAGATGAAGATTATATAGAAGAGGGAACGGCAATAGATAATACGATAACAAAATCTGCTTTTGCAGGTATACGTTGTATATATACGGCAAGTAGAAATATGGCTTTCGCTTTTGATGATGTTTTTATCTTTTCGGATAATTCGGTACCTGATATACCCGATGAACCGGATAATCCCGATACACCGGATGAACCAGATATTCCAAATCCTGATGACATCTTACCACCTAAATTATTATCTGTCGCTGCATTGACGGATTCTACTGTTATTGTATCTTTTGATGAGGCTGTCAATATCGGTTCATCGGAATTTGAGATTGAGGAAATCGGGAAATCAAAGAAGAAGCAACTTTCTAAAGATAAGAGGAGCGTAGAACTACTGTTTACCGGAAAATTTACTGACTCAGTCTTCTATACATTATATATAAATAAGGTAAAAGATATTTCGGGGAATTATATGACTGACTCGCAAATAGGTTTTACTTATTATAATACGACTCTGCAAACAGCGTCATTCGGTGATATTGTTTTTAATGAGATAATGGCAAATCCTCTCAATGTAGCTGCATTGCCGGAAGTGGAATATGTAGAATTATATAATAAAATGGAACGTCCTGTAAATTTGAATGAGTGGAAATTCCATTACGGGAACAAATCTTATAAATTAGGAAATAAGATAATACCACCTAAAGGGTATCTGGTACTGTGTCATGAAAAGAAATTGAATTTATGGAAAGATGAAGATGTTTTGGTTCTTGGAGTGAAGTCTTTCCCTGAGTTGGCGAATAGCGGGAAACTTTTATGGTTAGAAGATGCACGCAGTAAGATTATTTCTTGGGTAGAGTATTCGGATACTTGGTATAAGGATAGTTTTAAGAAAAAAGGAGGTTTTTCCTTGGAGTGTCTGGATACGGATAATTTGGCTAATGGTTCTGAAAACTGGGTAGCCTCGACAGATAAATCGGGAGGTACACCGGGACGAGTTAACTCAGTGGCAATGGCGTGTCCGGATGAAACTGTGGCTGAGGTTGATTACTATTATTTATTGACTCCGGATACTTTGGTAATTCGATTCTCGAAGTCAATGGATATTGCTTCTTTGATGTTGAATGATAATTATACGATTAATCAGGGGAATAGTATGATTGCAAATACTATACCTTCTGTCCCCGATAGTAAACAGGTTGTGTTATCTTTATCTGATAGTTTGAGAATGGGAGATGTGTTTGAGTTGGAATTGACTCATTTGAAAGATATTTCAGGTTTTGATTTGGAAGGTGAGTGTATTGTTCGGGTTGGCGTTCCTGAGGATGCAAAAGAAGGAGAGGTTCTCTTCAATGAGATTTTATTTAATCCTCGAAGCGGAGGAAGTGATTATGTCGAACTTTATAATAGTTCCGGTAAATACATTAATTTAAATCGGTTGTTTTTTGCTTCCCGTTTGATTGATGGGAATATGGGAGAGAGAGTTTTACTTTCTCCGTTGCCAAGAACTTTGGCCCCGCATAGTTATTTATGTTTCACAAAAGATGTGAAAGCGGTAGAGAGCCAATATGAATTGGAAAAGACAGCTATGGTATCACTTAGTAAATTACCGTCTTTACCGGATGACAAAGGTAATATTGTATTGCTTGCTACTACCGGAGAAATTATTGATGAACTGAATTACACGGAAAAAATGCACACGGTGTTTTTAAGTGATAAGGAAGGTATTGCGTTAGAAAAGATTTATCCGGACAAACTTTCTGCTATTACAAAAAATTGGTTGTCTGCTTCTACCGCATCCGGTGGAGGTACCCCGGGATATGTAAATTCACAGTATCGGGAGGCAACAGAAGCTTCTTCTGATGGCTTTCGTCTTGAACGTCAATCTTTTTCTCCCGACGGTGATGGTGTGGATGATGAATTGATTATTTCATATAATTTCCTTGATACGGATGTTTTGGCAAATATCAGTGTTTATGATAGTTCAGGCCGATTTATATGTAAGATAGCAGAAGGAGATCGGCTTGAACAACAAGGCATTTTTGTTTGGAACGGACAGGAAAGCAATGGCTCGGTTGCACGTATTGGATTATACATTATATATATAGAAGCCTATACGCCATCCGGTAAGATGAATCGTTATAAGTTGGCATGTGCTTTGGTTGGTTAGAATTATAAAAAATCTGCAATTTGCCCTAACTTCATGCTGTTGGATCCTTTTATCAGAATGTAAAAGCCGTTAGGTTTATTTTTCTTTAATTCTTCAATAGTAACTGTAACATTGGGTAATACATGGAGTTCGTTTTGGGTTTTTCCAAACTGGTCTCCTACAATAATTATCCGTTCGAAATTACATTCTTCGATGAAATCGACTATTTTCTGATGTTCTTCGATACTTGTTGCGCCAAGTTCTTTCATATCCCCTAGGATAACCATTTTATGTTCGGCTTTGATATTGCAGAAATTATGCAAAGCTGCCATCATACTGGTTGGATTGGCATTATAAGCATCTATAATCAATTTGTTGCTGGCTGTCTCTTTCAGTTGTGAGCGATTATTTTGTGGGGTATATTCCTCTAATGCTTTGTTTATTTTTTCCGGTTCTACGTGAAAGTAGGTTCCTATTGTCACTGCAGCTAATACATTGTCCAGATTATATTCACCTATCAGTTTTGTTTGTACCTGATAATAAATTCCTTCTTTACCCATTTTCCATTGGAAGGCGAGGAAAGGAGAACAAGAAGTGACATTGCCGTTTATATAAAGAGAATTTTCTTTTCCGTATGAGATAAGATTCAGTCCTTTAGCTATTTTCATCAAATAAGGATTCTCGTGTTGAATGAATGTTACCGAATTTGTTTTCTCACGGAGAAAATCATATAATTCGCCTTTAGTTTTGATAACACCTTCAAAAGAGCCGAATCCTTCAAGATGGGCCTTCCCTACATTGGTGATAATTCCATAGTCCGGTTCTGCTATATCTACTAATTCTTTGATATCTCCCGGATGGCTTGCTCCCATTTCGATAACAGCCAAATCGTGTTCCGGTTTTAAACGGAGCAAAGTGAGCGGTACGCCTATATGGTTATTCAAGTTGCCTAACGTATATAGTATGTTATAAGACTGGGATAGAACTGAGGAAATGAGTTCCTTAGTAGTAGTTTTTCCATTTGTTCCTGTGATCCCGATTACTTTTGTCCCCAGTTGCTTACGGTGATAATTGGCAAGTTGTTGCAGTGTCTTTAGGCAATTATCAACAAGGATGATTTTTCCGTCTTTATCGTTTGCGTATTCTGCTTCATCCACTACAGCATAAGCGCAGCCTTTTTCCAGAGCTTGTGCGGCAAATGTGTTTCCGTTGAACGATTCACCTTTTAATGCTATAAAAATAGAACCGGTCGGGCAGTTGCGACTGTCTGTCGTGACTACCGGATGTTGTTGATATAGTTGGTAAAGAGCTGCTATATTCATAGTTGTGAAGTTTTTTATTTTCATGGCAAAGATAGAGGTAATCCGATTAAAATTTAAAAATTAACAATGAAAAATTAGAAATATATTAGATTGTATGTATTTTTGTCTCAATGAATAAACCGGAAAGCAATGTTGATGCCTAAATATATAAATGTAAATGGACGATTGATGGATTTATCCGAAGCTCAAGTGATGGGTATTTTGAATATTACTCCTGATTCGTTTTATGCTAATAGTCGCAAACAGACTGAAGAAGAGATAATTTTGCGTGTTCGTCAGATTATTGATGAAGGTGCTTCTATCATTGATATCGGTGCTTACTCGTCTCGTCCGAATGCAGAAAATATAACTCCGGCAGAAGAACTGAAACGTTTGCGCTTCGGGTTGGAAATCATTCATCGAATAGCTCCGGATGCTGTTATTTCGGTAGATACTTTCCGTGCAGAGATTGCCGAAGCATGTGTTGAGGAATACGGTGTTGCAATAATCAATGATATTGCAGCGGGAGAGATGGACGCAAAGATGTTTGAGACGGTAGCTCGTCTGAATGTTCCTTATATAATGATGCATATGCAAGGAACTCCGCAAGATATGCAACTTACTCCACATTACGAGAATGTGGTAAAAGAGGTCTTCATGTATTTTGCGGAGAAAGTAGATAAGTTACGTTCGTTAGGTGTAAAAGATATTATTCTTGACCCGGGATTCGGCTTTGGCAAAACATTGGAACATAATTATGAATTATTGAATTATCTGGATGATTTCAAGATATTTGAGTTACCATTATTAGTTGGTGTTTCTCGTAAATCAATGATTTATCGTTTGTTGGGGACAACACCGGATGAAGCATTAAACGGAACTTCCATATTGAATACAATTGCTTTGATGAAAGGAGCGAATATTTTACGTGTGCATGATGTAAAAGAAGCTGTGGAAACTGTTAGAATAGTGAAAACGATGCAGTCTTCTGTTAATCATTAATTATAAGAAATATGTTCATTGACTTTAGTATAAAGGATTTTATAGATATCTTACTGGTTGCTTTCTTGCTTTATTATACATATAAGCTGATGAAAGCTTCAGGGTCTATTAATGTCTTTGCCGGAATTCTGGTTTTTATACTTATTTGGCTTGTTGTTTCCCAAGTTTTGGAAATGAGATTGTTAGGCTCAATCTTTGATAAACTGGTTAGTGTGGGCGTGCTTGCACTGATTATCTTATTCCAAGATGAGATTCGTCGGTTTTTGCTTACACTTGGTTCGCATAAACGAGCTAGTGCTTTAGTGCGGTTTCTTACCGGGAATAAGAAAGAGTCAGTTGAAAAGGCGGATATTATGCCTATCGTAATGGCATGTTTAAACATGGGTAAACAAAAAGTAGGAGCGCTTATTGTCATGGAAAAGAATATCCCACTGGATGATATTGTCCGGACGGGGGATGTGATAGATGCGAATATAAATCAACGACTTATAGAGAATATATTCTTTAAGAACAGCCCTTTACATGATGGCGCAATGGTAATTAGTCATAAACGTATAAAAGCTGCGGGATGTATCTTACCGGTATCCCATAGTCTTGATATTCCCAAAGAGTTAGGGTTACGGCATCGTGCTGCTCTTGGTGTGTCACAGGAAACGGATGCGTATGCAATCATTGTATCGGAAGAAACCGGTGGTATTTCCGTTGCTCATCGTGGAGAATTCCATTTACGTTTGACCGCCGAAGAGTTGGAACGTATCCTCACGAAAGAAGATTAGTTTAGCATCAGACTCATATATGGTTTTTGTAAAGTAAAAGAACGGAGCGGATCGGGTAATAGATCGGTATGGTAACCTAACAATATTCGGGTTAGTTCTCCGATAGAAAGTGGAATGCTTTCTTTAATTGGTTCAAATGACCGTTCGCAAACACCATATTTAAGTAGATAGTACCCTTGATTCTCATTGATAATCTCGTCTGATATCTCTAATGCGAGATGGATTTCATTGTGTTCTTTTGCATAGAGTTGTAGCATTTGCTCTACGTTTATGATACGTGCCATTCCAAGTTTTTGATCACTTTCTCCCTTAGCTGGTTTTATATATTCTACAAATGATGTGCTCATTTGTCTAGAGGCTTCCTTTAATAAAGAATTTCGTATCTCTGTATCTTCATAAAGTAATTCAGGTATGTGAATAGCAGATTCTTCAAGAATGCAGAATGCCATTCCCACAATTTCCATTTGTTTTCGTGCTATGAGTAGTTTACCACCACTTAATTTCAAGTCTTCAAGAATAACTTCAAAATCGTCCATCGTATGTTGGATACAGCAAGGACGTTCCATTAGTTTACGCATCAGATAGGCATGTACATCCAATTGATATGGAGTATATTCTGCTATTTCATATTGTGAAGATGGCATTAATTCTGTTGTGTCTATTTTTTCTATTGAATAATCGAAAGCTGGTGTATATCCATATCTGCCATAATAACTGAATAACCATTCTTCAGCTGGAATAAGTGTGCTTAGAAGTATACCGTTATCATACATGCGTATGAAGGTATCCGCTAATAGTTGTCCCATTGCCCCATGATTGCGGTAATGAGGATGAGTGCATGCTCCCGAGATATAAGAGGTCGAGATTATTTCATTGCAGAAAGTCATCGGATAGGGAATCATTTGAAGAGCAGAAACCATTTGATTGTTTTCATAAATCGCCATATTGATTTCATCCTTATATCTCATGCGGAAATACAAGTCGGTAAAAGCTTCATTATCTTGAAAACAAAGTTTCCAAAGCGCTTTAGTCACTTCTCGTTGAGATTCTTTCTGCTCCATCCTTATTTATTTTAATGTAGCCATACATTTTTCTAAAAGGATTTCCGGGTGGTAAGACATTTTTGCTTTTCGTAATCCTTCAATACCCAAATCTTCTTCTCGGTTAATATAAATGTATTGTTCCGGTATGTGGTTGACAAATTCATAATTTATCATTGTATATGCTCCTTCAATTTCGGTGTTTGCCTTTTCGATGCAAACATCAAAGGTTTGATTATTTATCGGCATTCCAAAAGTAAACGCTGCAATCTTACCGCTGACATGAAGAACTCCGCCTGTCAAACCCAATTGTTCGAAATGATTCAATGCATAAGTAAGTGATTGACGTTCTGCCGCTAAAGCTTCTTGTTCATGGCAATTATTCGCCTTACACCATTCTGCTTCCAATGCTAAACATTCCGACACCAGCTCAGGAGTGATAGGTTTATATTCGTAATCTGGATAATTTCTTAAGAATTTATTGATATGATTACGTTTTGGCTGATATTTCTTTCCTTTTAAAGTCGCAAGATCACTGCGAAGATAGATATAATCGGCATAATCACGGTTTGAAACAAAATTAAATTTGTCAGGCATAATCCTTTCTATCTCATCTTTTGTGCCGACACATACACCTAACATCATGAATGGTTCTCCTAATTCACGGGCATTTTCAATAATCTTTTCGAGTACCGGTTTCAAATCACCCTCTCCAATAGGCATCATATAAGCCAATTCCTTATCTGCATAGAAACGGCATACTAGAAAGTTGTCGATTATAGCATATTGGGTGTTATATAAGAAACGCCAGCTACAGAGATTGGAAAATGACAAATCGCAATTTCTGCGCCAACTATTTAGAGTAAATGACTGAATAATATCTTTATCAGCCAGTGTTATATCTTTGAATTCAATCATAATATTTACATTATATTATATATAACAATTAAAACGCCATATTGTTAGAGCAGTCCCACTAAACGAAGTATGGAAGGAGTAAGTAAGGCAGTGAATATACCATTTAAAGTTAATCCTAAACTGGCAAAGGCACCATATTTCCCGCTAATATCCATTGCAGTGGAGGTTCCTACCGCATGGGCGGCTGTACCCATTGATAATCCTTGTGCTATCGGACTTCCTATCTTTAATAATTGGAGTATTTTAAATCCGCAGATTGCTCCGAATAACCCGACAAAAATTACCACGGCGGCAGTTAAAGCAGGTATACCTCCTATTGTTTTTGTTACTTCCATAGCGATTGGAGTGGTGACTGATTTTGGAGCTAAAGATAATATGATTTCCTGGCTTGCCCCCATTGCTTTGGCTATTAGTACAACGGAAACAACTCCGACAAAGCATCCTGCCAGTTGTGAGAGGACAATTGGCAATATCTGTTTTTTTATTGTTTCTAATTGAAGATATAAAGGTACACCCAAGGCCACGACAGCTGGTTTTAACCAGAACTCAATCAAATGACCTCCTTCATTGTATGTTTCAAAACTGATATTGAACATCTTAAGGAAAATTATAAGTACTGCAATAGTCAGTAATATCGGATTAAGTAAGATTAATCCTGTCTTTTTCTGTAATAGTTTGGCAAAGAAATAAAAACCGAAAGTAATTGCCAAAAGAAAGAATTTATTTTCTAAATAATCCATTTGATCTGCGTGCTAATTGGTGAACCCATCCGGTTATGACTAATACTAATATGGTACTGATGACTGTTGCAACAACTATTGGCCAAAATTGTGCAGCAATAATGTCAAAATAGAGCATCAATGCAACTCCCGGAGGAATAAAGAAAAATCCTAAGTTGGCAACAAGAAAGTCGGACATACCTTGTACCCATTGTAGTTTAATCCAACCTAGCTTTAAAAAGAGTGTAAGCAACAGCATACCGATGATACTGGAGGGAAGTTTGATTCCGGTAAGGTAAACAATTAATTCACCTAAAGCTAAACATCCGAATAAGATGGAACATTGACGAATCATACCTATGTGATATTATTGAAAACGGTGGCAAAGTTAGAGAATAATTTGGTAGAGGAAATGGCTTTCCATGATTATTTTATATAATTATTCTCAAGATAATATTTCTGAATAGTTAATTCGTATCGTATTGAAATACAGTGAATAATAGGGCACGTGTTAATTCCAGATTAGGTGCTCGTGTGTGAAGTTCATGTCCGAATGGTAATATAAATATAGGTGATGGGTGGATTTTTTGATTTATTTTATTATTTGCGATAAAATAAATCCTATTTTGCAATGTAGATATTGCAAAATTATATACTTTTGCAGCGTGAAAAACAACTTCTTCGATAGTTAACACATAAATATATTATCTATAATGGATTTAATAAATGAAATTGTTGAGCGTGCGAAAGCAAGTCGCCAACGCATCGTTTTACCGGAAGGAACGGAAGAACGTACTTTAACAGCTGCCGACAGAGTTTTGGCAGAAGGGGTTGCTGATTTGATAATCTTAGGTAATCCTGCTGAGATCAAGGCTGTTGCAGCAAAACTTGGTTTGCAAAACATTGATAAAGCTACTATTATCGATCCGGAAAACCATCCGAAGAAAGAAGAGTATGCACAATTGCTTGCAGAACTTCGTAAGAAAAAAGGTATGACTATTGAAGAAGCGCGCAAGTTAGTGCTTGATCCTTTGTATCTGGGATGCCTTATTATCAAGGCCGGCGATGCAGACGGACAGTTGGCCGGTGCACGTAATACAACGGGGAATGTACTTCGTCCTGCTCTTCAAATCATCAAAACAGCTCCGGGTATCACTTGTGTTTCCGGTGGAATGTTGCTGATTACCAAAGCGAAACAATATGGTGAAAATGGTGTGCTGGTTGTTGGGGATGTAGCTGTAACTCCGGTTCCTGATGCTGAACAATTAGCTCAGATTGCCGTTTGTACAGCTCGTACGGCAGAAGCTGTTGCAGGATTTAAAGATCCTAGAGTTGCTATGCTAAGTTTCTCTACAAAAGGCTCTGCAACACATGAAGTGGTAGATAAAGTTATAGAAGCTACCCGTTTAGCAAAGGAAATGGATCCTGCATTGAAAATCGATGGTGAACTTCAGGCGGATGCAGCTTTGGTACCGTCTGTAGGTGAGAGCAAGGCACCGGGTTCAGCAATTGCCGGTCATGCAAATGTTTTGATATTCCCTAGCTTGGAAGTAGGAAACATTGCTTATAAGTTAGTTCAACGCTTAGGAGATGCAGATGCCGTAGGTCCGGTTCTTCAAGGAATTGCACGTCCGGTAAATGACCTTTCACGCGGATGTTCTGTGGATGATGTATATAAAATGATTGCAATTACTGCAAATCAAGCAATTGCAGCTAAAACTCAGAAATAATCAATAATAAAACATGAAAGTATTAGTATTAAATTGCGGTAGTTCGTCCATCAAATATAAATTATTTGAGATGGATACCAAAGAGATATTGGCACAGGGAGGCATTGAGAAAATCGGTTTAAGAGGTTCTTTCCTTAAAATCAATTTGCCGAATGGTGAGAAAATCACTTATGAGAAAAATATTCCCGAACATACGGCAGGTATTGAATTTATTTTGAAGACTTTGACAAGTCCGGAGTATGGTGCAATCAAGTCTTTGGATGAGATTGACGCCGTAGGCCATCGTGTCGTTCATGGAGGAGAAGCATTCAGCAAATCTGTACTGATAGATAAAGAAGTTACGGATATGATTGTGGCATGTAGTGATTTAGCTCCTATTCATAATCCCGCCAATTTGAAAGGTATCAATGCAATTTCAGAGATATTGCCTGATGTGCCTCAGGTTGCTGTATTTGATACGGCCTTTCATCAGACAATGCCTGACTATGCTTATATGTATGCTATTCCTTATGAGTTATATGATAAATACGGTGTACGCCGTTATGGTTTTCATGGAACGTCACACCGTTATGTTTCGCAACGAGTATGCGATTTCTTAGGTGTTCAGCCGGAAGGATTAAAGATTATTACTTGTCACATTGGTAACGGTGGTTCTATTTCTGCTATCAAAGATGGTATGTGTGTAGATACAACCATGGGACTTACTCCATTGGAAGGCTTGATGATGGGTACTCGTAGCGGTGATATTGATGCTGGAGCTGTTACTTTCATTATGGATAAAGAAGGTTTGACTACAACCGGAGTCTCTAATCTTCTGAATACGAAATCCGGAGTGTTAGGAGTATCCGGCGTGTCAAGTGATATGCGCGAGTTGGAAGCTGCTTGCAAAGCGGGGAATCCGAAAGCTATTCTTGCAGAGAAGATGTATTTCTATCGTATTAAAAAATATATCGGAGCTTATGCTGCTGCTCTGGGAGGTGTGGATATTGTGGTCTTTACCGGTGGAGTCGGAGAAAACCAGGCATCATGTCGTTTGGAAGTGTGTAGCGGGTTACAGTTCATGGGTATTAATATCGATGAAGAAGTTAATAATGGAATCCGTGGAAAAGAAGCTGTAATTTCTACAGCAGATTCAAAAGTGAAGGTAGTAGTGATACCAACAGATGAGGAGTTGATGATTGCTTCTGATACAATGACGATTTTGAGCAAGGAGAATTAATTTGTTTCTTTTAGCTATAACTATAAGCTCAGAGGGTATTTCGTTACTGAAATACCCTCTGTTCATTTTGAATACTTGGATTGTTTTAGAATAAGCAAACTAAAAACACCTAAGAGAGTGTTGGCTTACGCTCCCGTAGGTATAAGTTCTCGCTCCCTTGAGTGTTGGTCAACGCCCCCTTAGGTGTAAGACAACGCTCCCTTAGGTGATTTATAAAACGGTCTTGATGTTTTTCAAAAACACCTTGATGTTTAAAAAAAACGTCAGGTTGATTGATGACAAACATACGGTTGATTGTTTGCAGATGATAGGAGTTTGTGTATAATTGTCTGATAGAATGGGGCTCAGATCATGCACATTATCTTACTTAAATATTTCTTAGAGAGTCCTCTAATGAGTCTTCCAGCTCTATTCCCATTTTCTTTCGAATACGATACCGTGTCTTTTTCACACTATCGGGCTGTAAAGACAACATTTGAGCTATTTGTTTGTTCTCCATGCCAATGCGAATGTAGGAGCAAAGACGTAATTCACCCTCGGTAATCGAGGGATATAGAGATTTCAATTTGGAGAAGAAGTCCGGGTGTACCTTTTCAAATTGTATTTTGAAGAACTCCCATTCATCGTTTGTACCAAGATGTCTTTTTATATCTTTTCCTATTTTTATCATGGTGTTTGAATTGACATGCCCTACTTCTTTCTCTTTTTCGATTTCTTCAAGTAGTGATTTCAATACCTGATTCTTTTCCATAATAATTAAAGAGTTGGAAGTTAATTCCCGTTCTTTGGATGCCAGTTCTACCTTGAAATAATTGTTTTGTAGAGCTTCTTTCTCAAGTCTGGTTGTCAATTCTTTGTTTTCCAACTCTTGTAGCTGTTTTTTTATCTTTTCTTCCCGGTGCCTTTTCCAAAAGATGTAGCAGACCAGTATGGCAATGCAGATAATAAATGTGCAAATCATGAATGTCAGGATGAACTGAAACCTGCTTCGTTCCTCCGTTTGGCGAAGCTCCGCTTCGTATTTCTCAATGGCAGATCTGCTTTCGATACGGCGTATTTCTGCCAGACTATTTGCCTGATTTAGCGAATCTTTGTATATCTCATATTGATTAAGGTAGACGTAAGCACTATCCAAATGATGCATTACGGCATAACATTCCGACATGTTTTTTAGTATGGGAACAAGTAAATCCGCATTCCGTTCATTAACCAAATCGTATGCTTTTTTGTAGAAGAATAAAGCGCTGTCTATCTGATTCTTATTTTGATAATAAAGCCCAACGTAAGTGGTGGAATATATTGATAAACCTTTATTTGCAAAATGTTTGGAGAGATTGTATGCTTTAAAGATAAATTCTTGGTTATGGAAATCGTCGTGTTCTGAAAGTAATAGCAGAGTATTGATAAAGAAACTTGTATCTTTCACGCAAACCGGATTGCTCAATAACTTCATCAGCATATCATCGGCCTGTTGTTTATCATCCAGTAAATATAACACGTTGGCTATATTTAATTGGTTTTTAGCCTCATAAATAGGCTCTTTTAATTGTTTGTAATACGTATCTGCTTTCTGTAAATACTCTAAAGCCTTTGTGTTATCCTGTAGTCGGCTTAAAATATTTCCCATATCAATATAAGCATGTGCGAGCATGAATAAATCATTGATACTGCTGTAATATTCGGCTATTTCCTTTAATTCTTTGTAAATCAGGTGCACTTTCTTTTTATGCAGAATTGTTCGCAAATGCTTGATACGCATATAGTCATAACTGTAATGGATGGAATCTACCATATTATATGCTTTTTCTATCAGGCAGAGTGTAGAGTCTATATTACTCTTCTTTAGTTGGGCTCTCGCATCCCAAAAAGCGGCTCTCCATAAAAAAACAGGTTTATCAGGGGTTGCTTTGGCAATGGAATATAGTAGATTTATTTGCTTATCCCGATTATGGTTGTTATCATCAGAGATAAATCCTTTCTCAAGTAGATTTACGATTGAATCAAAGGAATGATGGGTTGGCTTCCAATGAAATTCTGTCGTGTTTCCTCCAAAAAGTCCTAAAGAAAAAAACGATAAGCAAAAGACTAAAATGATACCTTTCATAACGCAAATATACAAAAAATGCTATCTGTCCACTCATTGTCCGGGCTATTTTTGGTGATAAAGGCAGTTGCATACTTACATTTGTGAAATAATCTTTCTAAAATATGGAATCAATATGAAGAAGAATCTACTATTGAATTTGATGTTGGTGATGCTTTTGTTGTTACCGCATGTTTGCTGGTCGCAGGCTGACAGTCCTGAAATTTATGGTTGGTTGCGTTTTGATACGAGGAATCAGGACGAATATGGTATTTGTAAGTTTACGGCGGATACTCCGGAGAATATAACAGTGTTGTATCCTCATGATCAAAATGAAGTGGCATGTGCCGGAGCTTTTGCCAACAATAAATATTATGTTTACCTCTATCAACCGGTAGATGGCGGTGCTGTACCGCTTACATTTAATTATGTGAATCTAGCTACGGGTGAGTTTAAACAAGTAGCGGATTATAGGAATATGCCGACTCTTTATTCGGATATGACGTATGACTATTCTACTAAGACAATGTATGCATTAGGTAAGACCAGTTCAGGCTCAACACTTCTAAAAGTAGATTTAACTGATGGCAAATATACTGTAGTAGGGGAGATGGGCGATGAAGGTCGTCTGTTTGTAGCTTTAGCATGCTCTTATGAAGGAGAGATGTATGCAATAGATGCTGATGAAGGTCATTTATGGGGAGTGAATAAAAAGACAGGTGCAACCGAGGATATAGGATATACTTGGGAGGAACCGGAGGCAAACTATCTTCAGTCTATGGAGTTCGATCATTCGACTAATACGCTATATTGGGCATTAAATAATATCTATGATGAGGGTGCTTTGGCTACAATCAATTTGGAAACCGGCGAATCTGAAAGAACTGGATATCTTGGAAATGATGCACAAGTGGTAGGTTTATACATTCCTTTTAAAAAGACGAATGCCGATGCTCCGGCTGCAATATCAGAGTTGACTATTATTCCGGGTGAGAATGGAATGTTGACTGCCAATTTGAGTTGGACGAATCCATCTACTACTTTTGGAGGCAGTGTATTGGCTGCGTTAACTAAAATACAGATATATCGCAATGATGTGTTAGTACAAGAAATAAAAGATCCGGAAATTGGAGGTAAGGCTTCTTGGGAAGATAAAGGTATGCAAAACGGATTCTCGACTTATCGTATTATCGCGGTAAATGAGAAAGGGGAAAGTAGTGATGTAACACAAACTCTTTTTATCGGTCGTGATGTACCTGTGGCACCTATGGAAGCCATATTAACGGCTATAGATAAGAATAGTGCGAAAATAACATGGAAAGCCCCGGTGGCAGGAGTAAACGGAGGATGGGTGGATTTGTCTTCCATTACTTATAAAGTAACCCGGTTACCTGATAATTTTGTGTTGACAGAGTCTACTTCGGATACAGAGATTACCGATACTTCAATTGAAAAGCTCAATAATTATTCTTATGAAATTCAGTCGGTGACGATCGATGGTGACGGCGGTAAAGTTGTTACAAATTCTATGATAATAGGACCATCGTTGAGTGTACCATATAGTTGTGACTTTGCGACGGATGAAATATTTGCTTTGTGGAATGTGATAGATGCCAATCAGGATGGGTTTACATGGAGGCGTGAAACGACACTGAAAGCAGCATATTACTATTATAATGAGAATGATGAAACAGTGCCGGGAGATGACTGGCTGATTTCTTCTCCTATTCATTTGGAAAAAGGTAAAATTTACCGTTTAAACTTTAAGTTGCAATCTTATGATGTTGGATACCCGGAGAAAGTTGCTGTTTATTTAGGTACAGGGAAAGACATTGCCGATCAAACCAATCTTTTAGGAGATTATGTTATAGAAAGCAATACCTTTGTTGGACACAAAGTAATATTGCCGGAAAATCTGGAAACAGGTGATTATCATCTTTCTTTTCATTGTCATTCTGATCCGTATATGTTCATTCTATATGTGACAGACGTACTTCTAGAGGAGGTCAACGAAGGAGGTATATCCGGTGTAGTCACCGATGGAGAAGGGAATGCGATTCCGGATGCGAAAGTCACAGTTAAAGAGCTGAATAGAGATGTGGTTACCGATGAATATGGTAATTATAAATTTGAAGAATTGGCAACAGGAACGTATACATTGCTGTTCTCTAAAATCGGTTATCAATTGTTGGAGAAAGAGAAGATAGATGTAACTTATGGTGAAACGGTTACTGTAGATGCTACATTAAATAAATTGCCCGTGTATTCTGTTGTCGGAAAAGTTCTGAATATCAATAACAGGCCTGTAAATTCGGCAAAGATCTCATTGACAGGATATACCGATTATTCAGTAGTGACAAATGAAAACGGTGTTTTTACATTCCCTGAGGTTTATCAAGCAGATAAATATGCGTTGATAATGGAAAGATACGGTTTGTGTAACGATACTATTATGGTAGATGTGAAAGATGCTGATGTTCAATTAGCTGATATCATATTAAAAGATAAAGCATTGCCTCCCTATCAATTAAAAGTGGATGTTAGTGATAATGGAGCCATCTTAACTTGGCAGAAGCCGATTGATACACGGACATTCCGTCATGATAACGGTATTCATAGTGGTCGATTAGGTACGACGGGTTCTACTGCAAAGAGTGTTTATGGTTCCGTATTTAGAACTCCGGCTAAATTAATCGGTATGACATGGTTCACGGAAAACTATCTGATGTCCCATTCTTCGGTAAATATCTTCGTCTTTGATTTGGATTCGGAAGGGGAACCTACTTCTACAGTTTTGTATTCAAAGATGAATGTTCCTAATACTGACTTACAATGGACTACATTTGAATTTGAAGTACCGATAGATGCTCCTAACGGATATATGTTGGCTCTTAGTTATGAGGGGCATGTAGGTTTGGGGCTTGACAATGGGGAGGGTCCTGATTATCCATTTGAATCTCATGTTAATTGTTATTCGGAAGATTATACTACCGGTAAGTTTGTTTATACGGAAGAACACGATATTAAACGTTCTTTGATGATTCGAGGTATCGGTGTTTTAAGAGGGGAAGATGAATTACCGGAGATAACTTCAGAAAAGAAATATGCTGTATGGCGTCTAACCGAAGAACAGAAAGAGACTCCGGAGCAATGGGAAAAATTGACTGATGAGGCTATAAGTGATATGGCTTATACCGATACTGATTGGCAGAATCAAAAACAAGGATTTTATTATTATGCAGTGAAGACACTATATAATAATGGTGCAGTTGCTTCTGATGCTAAGCTATCAGAGATATTGGTGAAGGACATGGTTACACAGATTACAATGAAAGTAAAAACGAATACTCCTCAAAATGAATCGAAAGGTGCAAAAGTTACATTGGTAAATGTAGATAATAAACCGGAACATATCTATAATGCTGTTGTGGATAAGGATGGCAAGGCTGTGTTGAGCGATGTTTGGAAAGGAACCTATAAAGTTACGATAGACTTAAAGGGTTTTGAGTCCTTTATAAGTGATGGGGAGGATTTCTCCACGGAAAACAGCTATGAAACGTCAGATTATATTTTGGAGGAATATGTTGTGAATCCGTTTAATCTTGAAGTTGTTAAAACAGGAAAAGAGCAGGAACGTATGTTCAACTGGAACGTAGCTGATTTCCTTTTTGATGATTTTGAATCACATAAGGACTTTGTTATTAATTCTACAGGAGATATAGGATGGAATTATATAGATGAAGACGGAAAAGAGACTTATGGCATTGATGATGTAAAGTATATCAATGCTACGATGCCGATGGCATATATGGTTTTTAATCCGTATGAGACAGATCCCAAAGTGGGAATTATGGATAAGAATATTCGTCCTTATAGCGGTGAAAAGTTCCTGGCTTCATTCCCGGCTCATCCGGGTCCTAACAATGACTTTATTATCTCCCCGGAGTTGAGCTTTAATAAAGACTTTATATTTAAGTTCTATGCGAAGAGTTATACGGAAGATTATGGTCCGGAACAAATGAATGTAGGTTACTCTGTAACAGGGAAAGCAATTGCTGACTTTGTGTGGTTGAACGGCAATGAACCGATTGATTTACCAATGGGAGATTGGATAGAGTATAAATATACCATACCTGCCGGAGCTAAATATGTGACGATTAATTGTGTGTCCGATAATATTTTCATCTTTATGGTAGATGATGTGTTCATTGGTCTGGAAATACCGGAAGGTCTTGACTTACAAAAGATGAAAAATGATATTTCTTTCGAGGTGTATTTGGATGGAGTAAGTTTGGGGACGACAAAGTCGACCGCTTATTTGTTGAGTAACTTGGCACAAGGAAAACATAAAGCAGGCGTAAAGGCTGTGTTCTCTTCTATAACAACCCCATTGACAGAGATAGAATTTGATGTAGAGGAAGTCAGTGGAGTAGATAAGAGTGAAATTAGTAGTTGGTCAGTTGCTCCTAATCCTGCAAATGATGTGGTGAATATATCCGGTGAATATGATTATTTGGTTATCTATAATGTTTCCGGTAACGAGGTTCAACATTACACGTATACACAGCAAATATCTGTATCGGAATTGCCGGAAGGAATATATTTCATTAAAATTGTATCAGGGCAACGTTCCGAAACATTTAAATTGGTAGTAAGTAGTAGTAAATAGCCTTTTTAGCTAAGGCGAGTAGAATTGGATGCGTGAAGGGGAATGATTATTTTTTATCGACTCTGAACGCATCCTTTCTTTTATTCTATACCTTATCAATTCATATTATTTTATACCCCCTACTAAATTTTTGTCGCGGAGCTCATTATCAACGCTTTATCTTCTAAAAAGCCCTAAATAAGAAAACTTGTGACATTCGTTGCCCTTATGTGTGCTGAAAATTTGTCGCGCTTTTTGCATTAAAATGCCCTACCTCTATGTCCTTGACGCACTACGTCTTCTTGCCGAATGCCCTACCTCTTTTTGGATACGGATATAGACGAATTCTTTTAGTTGTAAAGGAGTAGTCGGATAGAAGTCAGGAGGTTTTTCTTTAGTCCCTTCGGTTGAACTTGCCGATTATCTTTATTGGAATGCGCTTTGTTGCCGTATTTGACATAATTATATAAGCAATTGATAATAAAAGCGTGGTGTGAGTTATGCAAATTGATGATTTTTGCAGTATACAAATTGGTAGGTAATTGGGTTAGCTTTAAGATTAAGGTAAAGAGATTATTTTTAGGGTAATATTTTGGGTTCTACTTTATATAAATATTATGAAAAAGATTGTGTTGATATTGAGCTTTCTGCTTGTTGCGTATGTGGTACAAGGGCAAAATACCTCTGTACGTTATTATGGTGTAAATCTTTCCGGTGCGGAATTTGGAGGAGTGTATCCGGGTATTGACGGGACGCATTACGGTTATCCGACATATAAGGATTTGGATTATTTCAAAGAAAAAGGTCTTACCCTTATTCGATTTCCTTTTCGGTGGGAAAGAATCCAGCAAGTAATGAATGGAGAGTTAGACGCTAACGAACTGGTTAAAATGAAGGCTTTTGTGAAAGCGGCGGAGGAAAGGAATATGCCTGTAATCTTAGATCTGCATAATTTTGCCCGTTATTCTTTTGATGGTGGGAAAAATTATATACTTATAGGAACTTCTCCACAACTTACCAAAGAACATTTGGCGGATGTTTGGATAAAGTTGGCGTGCGAGTTTAAAGATTATAAGAATATATGGGGATATGATATTATGAATGAACCATATGCAATGGAACAATCCGCTCCTTGGTTTGATATGGCGCAGGCTACGATTAATGCAATCCGAACGGTAGACAGGAAAACTCCAATTATTATTAGTGGGGATTCTTTTAGCTCTGCTTTATTATGGGTCCAATATAGTGATAATCTTCGAAATCTAGTAGATCCGGAAAATAATTTAGTATTTCAAGCTCATACTTATTTTGATAAAGATGGGTCGGGTACTTATAAAAACTCTTATGATGGCGAGGAAGCTACTCCTCAAACTGGAATTCAACGTGTCAAACCTTTTGTTGAATGGTTGAAACGTTATAATAAACGTGGTATACTTGGAGAATATGGGGTGCCGGATAATGATCCACGTTGGTTGACGGTATTAGATAATATGTTGAAATATATTTTTGAGAATGGAGTCTCCGGTACTTATTGGTCTGCCGGTCCCAGATGGGGTGACTATTCTTTGGCTGTACAACCGGATAATAATTATACGACTGACCGGCCTCAGATGAGTGTTTTGGAAAAGTATCCATCAGATGGATATGTGACAGAAGTTTCTTCTATAAAAGAAGGGCAAAATATAAAGATTGTCTGCAATGGTAGAAAAGTTTTAATGCTTTCAGAGTGTCTTTGTAGAGTGCCTATTTATGATATAATGGGAACAATGGTAAAGTTAGTATCACTTTTTCCAAGGGAGTTGTTAACCATTGAATTGCCAAGGGGCTTTTATGTAGCTGAGAAAATCAGATTTGCTGTTTTGGATTAAAAATACTTATGATTAAATAATATCAGAAAAGGTTAAGATTAACACATCTATGGATGTTTCATTCTGAAAAGGAAATAATAGTTATTAATTTAAAATGTAATAGTATGAAAAAGATTTTATCTTTATTATTGGCTGCTTCAGCTATGAGCTTGCAAGCACAAACGTTGTTGGTTAATGATTTCGAGAATGGTTTAGGAGGAGCTTATGTTGCTGTTGACGGGAGTTGTGAAGTTATTGGTAACCCCAGTATAAATGATGGTAACAATTCAGCAAATGTATTAAAAATAACAAGTACTAACTTTGCGCAAGTCGGTTTCCCGGTTTCTCTTCCTAATGGAAAGACATTGAATGATTATGCCGGAATTCGTTTTCAAGCAGCAATTTTACCGGGTAATGATCCAAGTAAGATTCATTGGATAGGTTTTAATGTTGGTGTTTCGGATAATAAAGAATCAATGGATTTAATTGATCCTGAAAGTGGTAATGGTGCAGCATGGGGAGATGGAGTGGAATTGAAATGGGTTGATGTTGAGCTGTTATTTAATGAAACTCTTCTTGCGGAGAAACTAACTACTTATACTTCTGACGAGCGGAATGTAATGATTAAACTTGGTCGTGCAGAATTTATCTATGCTGTAGACAATATTCGATTGATAGAGAAAGAAATAAAAGACCCGAATGCCATCTTTACTTTTGAAACAATGGATTTAGGTGTGTCCAACCGTTGTCAGATGCCTTGGGCCGGAAGTTGTGAAATTGTAGAGAACCCTTATAAAACAGGAATTAATACTTCTGATAAATGTCTTCATATAGTTAATCCGGAATGTTCTCCTGTAACTTTGGCTAACGCTTTACCTGATGGGAAAAACTGGTCGGATTATAAAGGGATTAATTTTGATATTTGTTTTATAAAGGGTGAGTCACTTCCGTGGGGAAGTATAGAAATAGGCGTACGTGCAGATAATGGGGAACATACTAAGTTTGGATCGGTTTATGATGAGAATGGAGAAGAGACTGCAGCATGGGGAGAATGTACGCTTGATACATGGATGCCAATTGAATTGAGTATTAAGGATAACTTGGTAACAGATAATGTTAAAGGTGTTTCTACATTATATATTCGTCTTATGAAAAATAATATGGAATATTTATTGGACAACGTGACATTAGTTCCAATTTCTTCAGAAACAGATATAAAGAACAGTATCATTCAAGGATTTTCTGTTGTTGGTGTAAAAGGAGAAACGATTGTAACTTTAGAAAAAGATATGGTTGTCAGCATTGTAACAATAGATGGTAAACAAATTCTTTCTCAGCGGATGGTAGCCGGAAAGCATAATATTTCATTACCTGCCGGGCTTTACATTATCAATAAAAATAAAGTTGTAGTATATTAATGTCCTAATCATAATGAAATGATGCGATTTCGTAACGGGATCGCATCTTTTTTTTGGCACTGTCCATTATAATTATATAAAATAGTTGTCTTAAAACTATTTTTATATACCCCAATATCTATTAGCTTACATTAGTATCATTCCAGAATCTTTTCTTTTGAATAGGAGGGACTGATTTGAAATTGATTATTTATCTTTTATGTCTTAAGGTAAGTATGGTCCTTATGTAATGGATATGTATAAAACGGGCGTTGGCATTATAAATGTTTATTTGGAGCTTTAGAGAATTAATATAAATTACTGTTCATTGAACAGCGAAGGAATTTTACTTACGTTTATTCTTTATTATATTTATCGTTGGATTGTTAGTCTTGGTAGTGAAGCATTTATTATCATTTGATTCTGAATAAACAGCTAGTTAGTTAGTCTCGCCTGAGGTTATATCTGTCAAAGCAATATTTATCATATAAATCTCTGTGAAAATCCTTATTTATTCATACTTTCTAGTTCCTTTTTTATCTATGAGTGGATAGTGTGTTGGATAAGCGTATACTTTTGTTGCATATTCCGTGCTTTTCTCTCCAAAAATAGCAGCAGGATGGGTGGAAGATGGTTACGTTTTCTTAACTACTGAAATCAGTTTTATCTTGACTAAATTGTTATTGCTATGGCAGTAGGAATATTCCGGAGATGTCTAGTCATCTTTTTTAATCACTTTCATATTTATTTTAATACTCGCGGAGTTGTGAAAATCAATTTAAGTGCTTTTTCAAACTCCGTGAGTATCTATGTATTATTAAGATCTTTCAGACAATTATGGGTCTTATTCTAATTATCCCAAAAATCATTTTGCCTTTTTCTTGATTTGGTTGAAGGGTCCAATGGATCATTTACATTGGGGCGTCCACTTCCTGCTATTATGCCTTCACATTCTATTTTTATACATGTAAGCTCTGGTTTTATATATTTTTTCTTCATGGTATTCTATTTATAATTTAATAATTTTTTGATTATCGATGATGTAAATGCCTGATTTTAATCCGGAAATAATATTTCTGCCTTGAATGATATATTCTGTTCGTACAAGTTTTCCTGAAATGTCATAAATAGCAAGGTGGCTTGTCTGGGTGGATTCAACTACTATTTCATTATTTTGGATATAGATTTTGTAACCAGTGCTGTTTTCTGCGTAATAAGTGGCCAAGGTCGTTGTTGTACTTTCTATAAGGAAGCGATTTGGAGCGTGTGCTGGATCTTTAGCTGTTACATAGCATTCGAAAGGAGAAATTGAACGGATATTCTTTTCAAAAGCACTGCCGTCTTCATTAATAGCATAAATATTTTCTGTTTGTGTTTCTCCCTTTAGGGTGCAAGTCATGTTATATTCGCTACCTGTTTCTGCTGTAAAAGAAGGGGTTACTTCTATATTGCAGTTTTGAGATATGAAAGTAACTTCTCCTGTAATATTATAACGATCATCATAATCCACATGATTTGGGAAACAGATTATGTAGGGCTTATTTGCTTCTAATGTAGCTGTATCTACAAAACCTGTAGGAGTTATTTTGCGAAGCCAAAATGGATTTTTTTCTGATGCAATATTCCCGTTTTCGTCGTAAGACGATAGAGATACTTCTATTCCAAGTTTGTTTGTTGCCGTAATATCTTTGACGGTAAAAGGTAAGGTAATGGTTCTCCACCCTTTAGCTTCTTGTTTACCGCTTGGAATACCTTCTTCACTTAAATTGCGTGTATAGATAATTCTCTCTGCAGTAAAAGCCATAGGTGCATGAAAAGGCATTTTATCAGTTAAAGATATGCTTTTGGCTTTATTTTCTATGATTATGTTATTTTCCATAATATCTGTTCCTGCTGGAAGATATATCAGGCAATTAGGATTTCCTGTTGTGAGTGTGCTCAAATATTCTGTGACACCTGTTAAATCAATGCTTGTGATGATTTTGTTTTCAGTAAGCAGTGAATTGAGACCTTCTACATCGGGTGTTGATCCTGATATAGAAATCATGGATGCATTTTTTAAAATATCAGCATTGGCGGGTTCAATCACGTTTCCGTTTGCTGTAATAGTTTCTAAAGTAACTATATTGGACATCACATTCCAAACAGCATTTTCTTTGTATTTATTGTAAGCTGTAAAGGGAACATGTAACGTACAAAACTCAGCCTTAAAAGCTCCAGTGAAGGGAGAATTGCCGTTTGTTCCTGTTATAGCAGGTAAAGTGCTGGCTTCACAAGTAATTGTATTTAATGACCAACAATTATAAAAGGCACCGGCTTCAATACTCTTGATCATTGTTCCTAATCTTATTTCTTTTAGTGCATTGCATGCTGAAAAAGCCCATAACCCTATTGTTTCTATGGTTTTAGGTAAATTAATTACTTCTAATTTGTTACATCCGTAAAAGAGCGACCCATTGATTGCTGTTATTCCTTCGGGAATTGTTATGGAAAGGAGTTCTTTACAATTATAAAAACAGCCGGAATTTATAGTAGTCATTTTTGATGGCATTGTAATATCTGTGAGAGTATTACAACCACTGAATAAATCGTTTCCAAAAGTATTTACTGTTTCAGGTATAACAACTTTCTTTAGAGCTGTGCAGCCCATAAAAGCATGATATGCAGCTTCAATGACTCCATCCGGTAGAATTACTGTTTCAATTACCTTATTTTGATAAAACATTTCTTTAGGGAAGACATTATCTATGGTACCCATTCCGTTGAGATAGCTTTCTCCTCCTTTTATGATTTTAGTATGTTTCATATCCAAATCTTTGAGTTTTGGAAGTTCACGTATGGTTTTTATATCTGTACTATTTAATGTACCATAAAGAGTCAGTGATGTAATTTCTTCTATAGGTTCCGGAAGCAATGAAGCTAAAGTTCCGGCTGTTTCTACATTAATTGCACCTTCGGGTATCTCAATAGGAGGAGTCTCTGATGTAATTTTCATTGCATTAATATAGCAAAATCCAGATGTATTGTTGGTACTTTTGCCAATGGTCAATACTATCTTTCCCGCTGCATTTGGTTGGACTGCTTTTACTTCTGCTAAATTCTGAGTATTGGATGCAGCGTCCAAGGTAGCTTTGATAGTGTTTGCTCCTGTAAAAGTGTATGTACTTTCACGGTTCCCATCTCCACTTCTTGAAGCGAATACTGTAAAGTTATAAACTTGTTTTGGATTAAAACCAAAGAATTCTATAATCGGATCTTCTCCATTTGAACTTAGATTGCTTTTAGATATTGCTTCATTCATCTCCATAATGGTGGATGAGCTTCCATTTTCTGCTGCATGGGTAAACCCGACAAGAATATTTAATCCTAGAGATGTTACAACTTTAGAAATGTCATTTAATACGTCTAAGCGGGTTCCGGCTCCTTGTCCTATCACGTCATTCCAATTGTCTAGTTCTGAAATTCTTGGCCCGAAGTTTATATAAACAGGATTTGCCAGAATACCATCGGAGGAAGAATCACCTAACAATACTGGAATATTTTTAGCTTTAACTTTATTAAATAAAATGGCATGGGCCGCATCATTTAGGTGTACTCCATCACCAGAGTCGTACTCCGGACGAATAAAACTGTAACCATCGATCGTTGCTATATCTGTATAAAAATCAATGGCACGGTCACTGTATGTTCCTAAAATTTTTTCTGTGAGTTCTTTAAATTGATCTCTAGCTCTTTGTTTGTCACCATTCGGTTGATTGGTTTCATTGTAGGGACCTGTATATTTTTCTCCGAAATTATGTGGTTGTGAGGTAGTTATCCATACTTTCACTCCGGAATTCTCTGCCTTTTCAATGATGGTAGCAAAATGTTTCATTTGGGTATCTACAGGGATTCCGTTAGAGACATCATTGGTAGGCATATTGATAATGATTCCTTTTGGGGCATAACTTAAAGCTTTGTCTATGTTACGTTCTGTATCTACAGAAAGGATATGTGAACCAGTATTATAATCGGGGGTTCCGGTTGGCATAATTGCACAAGTGGTATAACCACCTTTGGCTAGGTTAATAACTTGTGAAGTTGGGTCAATACTTTGCAGATAGGTACGATAATGGTTTACCCAAGCGTTTTCTGAGTTAATGACACCTGCACCGGCTGCTGTCGATGAACCTAGTATTACGATTTTAACTCCGGCATATGCTGAAGATAGCAAGCAGGACATAATGACGAGGCACAATGTGTTGATGAATTTTCTTTTCATACTTTTGTTTTTAAGATTACAAATTCAAAATCAATAAATTAACAGCACAAAAATATCAAACTTATCATCCGATAAAAAATACTATTTTATCGAATGATAATACTTTTCTGATAGAATTTACTTTATATAAGAGAATATTTGATAACCGGCTTCATTCCAATTTCTTTTGTCTTCATTCTCTTTGTTTATAGGAATGATACGAATGCTTACAGATGATTTGCCTGATGTAAAACGTGCGGGAATATCAAAATCATCTTCGAGCCAACGTTTATAAGGATTACTATCTGCAACATACCAAGAATGTTCGGTAACCTCTTGGCCGTCTACAAATACTCGTGCTGCTTGTTGAGAATATTTTTGATCGCTTAATCTGCGAAGGAGTATTCCTTTATTTTTTGGTGAAATATTTATTTTGAAACAACTATAGCCATTAAAACTGTAAACTTTACCTGATATGGGCACATTGTCTGCATCACCTTCGAAAAAAGTTTCCAAGTATTCTGTGCTTACATTACCGGTTGCATGGTAATCATGATTTATTATTGATTGGGTGTTGTTGAGGTCTAGACTATCTGTTTTTATCATCGTTACTTCATCTTGGCCATAATAAAAGATTGTTCCCGAATGTTCAAGATATTGGTTATTGTATTCTCCGGATTCTATACCGAATTTTAATTCAGAGTAAAAGGGATAGCTGTCGCCTAAACATAAGCGTGTCATAGACCATGGATTATCTGGAAGTCCATCATATCCTCCTGACGGATGTGTTTCGGCTGGTGTGGGGAAGCCCCATCCATAGCATATATAACTTTCTGAACCATCACTTTCTATTTGCGGAGTACGATTTCCATCAATATGAATCCTAACATCTCCTTCGCAAGTGATGGTATTAGGATGTTCACCATAGCAAGTGATGTGGGATGCAACCATTTTCCCAGTACCTTTAATAATGCCTATCGGACTGTCAGATCCTGAAGTATGTTTTCTAAAATAATAAGGAGTATTGCGGAAGTAACCACAAGAGGACTGTTTATATGAATTTTTATTGATTGTGATTTCAGAAGAAGTTAATACAACTTCTTTACTGCTTCGATTTTCAATTATAATAGTTGCATGATTCCAAAAAGGCATTGGAAAATAATTATAAAGCCAACCATCTGTGTTAAATCCTGAAAGAAGATAACTTGTATTATTGAACCCTAGGGAATTTCCGGCTAAACAGCCTATCGGACAAGATATATCGGGGATGTTATGTTGATCCCAATACATATGTATCCAAACGTTCTGTAGGTATTCTTTGTCTCTGTTTGCAAAATATAATTTTATTCCATTCATACAACCTTGTCCATGTTTGTCTAATAGAATTAATTGTTGACCTGATTGAATTGTTTTTTCTGTGTATCTTTGGAAAGTAGATTCTTTTTTTAATAAAGGATTGCTTCCTGTTTGTTTCCATAACTGTACAAGGGAACTATAATCTTCATTTCCTGTAAATGTTTGTATAGTATCAGAAGAATTATAAGTATGGTATATTACATGTCCCCAACCTCCTTCACCTTTTGCTCGGTCGAATCCTTCTAGTTTGATATTGGTGGTAATACGACAACCTTTGCGAAAGGGCATTGGAATAAAGCTTCTAACGACACGTATAGGGCCTCTTCCATTATCTAGTGGACCTATATAGCAAGAAGCCAATGGCTCTATAAAAGGAAATTTATTTCCAAAATCTGATGAACGAATAGTGAAACGGGGAGTTTCTTCATCATCAAAATAGAAACGGAAAATTGCTTCTTGAGAATTGATATAACGGTGTTGAACTATATTGTAAATGCACCCAGGACCCTTTACATCAAAGATTACCCATTCTCCTTTTTTATCTTGGTAAAGACTCCAGTTCCAATCTGCATTTTTCCCTTGTTTATCAATACTTCCTTCATAATGTACACGCGTATTTGTATCAAGAATAGGTAAAGATGTAATATCTGTCATTCTATTAATCCCATATAAATTAGAGTTATTAGATATAGTATCAATAGGCATAATATTATGTTTTGCAAAAATTGTTGGACTTGATAATATTATACAATAAATAATCAGTAAATGCGATAGGCTCTTTTTCATAAGTAATTAGTGATATTTTATAATTTGGGATGAAAATCTAATCACAAAGTTACTGTAAGGTGATAAGCTTAACAAATACTTTTGTATCCAATAGTTATATTATTTTATCTTTATATGTTTATTTGTTTGTGGTTTTGCATTTTTTATTGTAAAGTAATACTTTTAACTTTAAATATTTTGCTTAAATTCTTATTCCATATATATTTGTTTTCTATAATAGCTTAAGTCTGAATTATGAGTAACACGTCCAGTCATATTATTAGAGAAATTACTCCATTATCGGAGAGAGATTGTTTTTATATTGCAGATCGTTATAAGAAAGAATTTACTTATCCTATTCACTGTCATCCAGAATTCGAGCTGAACTTTACAGAGCATGCCAGTGGGGTTAGGCGTATTGTGGGTGATTCTATTGAAGTTATCGGTGAATATGATCTTGTACTCATAACCAGTAAAGAACTTGAGCATGTTTGGGAACAACATGAGTGTAAATCAAGCGAAATTCGTGAGATAACAATTCAATTCTCACCTGAATTATTTTTTAATAATTTAATTGTAAAGAATCAGTTTAATTCTATTCGTAAAATGCTCGAAGCTGCGGAAAAAGGAATTGCATTTTCTTTATCTGCTATAATGCGAGTATACCCCATGCTTAATAAATTATCCTCTGAAACGGATGGTTTTTATGCTGTAACTAAATTTTTATCAATACTTTATGAACTATCAAAATGTCAGTTTAAGGTGTTGTCTAATTCCTCTTTTGCAAAAATAGGTGTAAAGTCAGATAGTGGACGGGTGCTTAAAATACAAGAATTTATTTCTGCTCACTATGCAGAACAAATTTCTTTACCTCAGTTGGCAGATATGATCAATATGACTCCTGTTTCTTTCAGCCGTTTTTTTAAGCTACGTACTGGCAAAAATCTATCTGATTATATTATTGATATTCGTTTAGGAGCTGTAGCGAGGATGTTGGTGGATTCTACTAATCCGATTTCTGAGATCTGTTATGATTGTGGGTTTAATAATTTATCTAACTTTAACCGTATATTTAGAAAAAAGAAAGGTTGTTCACCGAAAGAATTTCGAGAAAATTATCGTAAAAAACGGGTCGTAGTTTAATTTTGTTATTATTATAAGAATTCTCACATATAACTCTTTTGTTGTTTCTGTTTTTACCTCCAATTAATATACCGTTTTTTAAATTTGTTTTTTAGAAGAGGTTTATCGTCTTAGATAAATCTTCTAAGTTATTATATGTGATAAAAATTGGTGAGATAGAGGTGTAAGAAAGTATCAGTATTAGATAAAAAAGCACTTTTTTACATTCATTTTTTGTCTTTTCTTTGCAGAATCAGTTTGGATATCAAATCTAATAATATATGAAAATGAAAAAAGTGATTTTATTTATTACCTTATTTTCTTTCTTTTCATTAATTGGCTATACTAAAGATCCAGTGAAACTTTGGGGACAATTACAGGTAAAAAGTAATCAACTTTGTGATCAAACGGGTAATCCGGTTGTATTACGAGGCGTGAGCTATGGTTGGCATAATCTTTGGCCGAGGTTTTATAATAGGAAGTCGGTGAAGTGGCTGAAAAAAGATTGGAAATGTACGGTACTGCGAGCAGCTATGGGAACAGTTCTTGAAGATAATTATATCGAAAATCCAGACTTTGCATTGGAGTGTATGGAAAAGGTAATAAAAGCGGCTATTAAAAATAATATATATGTTATTATTGATTGGCATACATATTATCCTCAGAAAGATGCAGCTAAAGCTTTTTTTTCTATGATGGCTCAAAAGTATGGAAAATATCCACATGTTATATATGAAATATATAATGAACCAATGGAAGATAGTTGGGATAGTGTGAAAGAATATGCTACGGAAGTTGTTTCAGAAATTCGAAAATATGATCCAGATAATATTGTTTTAATCGGAAGTCCACATTGGGATCAGGATCTTCATCTTGTAGCGGCAGATCCATTACAAGGATTTGATAATCTTATGTATACATTGCATTTTTATGCCGGGACTCATAAACAAGGGTTGCGAGATGTTGCTGGTGCGGCATGGGAAAAAGGTATACCTATTTTCGTTTCGGAGTGTGCAGGGATGGAGTGTACAGGTGATGGGCCACTTAATATGGAAGAATGGACTAGTTGGATAGAATGGCTTGAGAGTAAAAAAATAAGTTGGGTTAACTGGTCAATATCAGATAAAAATGAGACATGTTCCATGATTCTTCCTCGAGCAAATAAAAATGGAGGTTGGGATGAATCGTTAATAAAACCGGCTGGTCGTCAAAGTCGAAAATTTATTCGAGAATATAATGATAGTATTTATTCGGATAAGAAATGATCGCAAAGTATCAGTATTGGTTGAATAAGATAAATTAATTATACTGATGACTTATTAGTTTTGTCCATAATTAAAATGTTTTGATTTTTGTGTAAATTAAAAGAGAATTCCTATTAAAGTTAATTTTAAATTTAATAAAAATGAGAAAGAACTTTTTTTCTTTTTCCCGTTTCAAAATGCGAACGTTAAAAGAGCAAAAAACGATTTGGCTGTTTTTGACTATATTTTGGATTTCTAATATTACTGCAGTAGCGGCTAATATTGAGATTAGGGGAACAGTTAATGATGATTCAGGTGAGCCTATACCAGGTGTTAATGTGATTGAACTGGGTGTGAGAGGCAGTAATGGTACTATTACTGATGTTAATGGTAATTATTCTATTAAAGTAGCAAGTGCTAAATCTGTGCTTCAATTTTCATTTATCGGTTATAAAACAGAGGAAATAATAGTTGGTAATCGTAAGATTATTAATATTTCTTTGAAAGATGAAGCCAAATTGTTGGATGAAGTTGTAGTGGTAGGCTATGGTACTATGAGGAAAAAAGATCTTTCGGGGGCAGTTGCTTCTATCAAAAGTGATGATCTGATGCAGGGGAATCCGACTAATATTTCACAAGCCTTGCAAGGCAAACTTGCTGGCGTGCAAGTAAATCAGAGTGATGGCGCCCCTGGTTCAGGAGTTAGTATTACTATTCGTGGAGCGAATTCATTTTCAACAAATTCTCAGCCTTTGTATATAGTGGACGGAATTCCGTTTGAAACAGGAGAAACGCCGACCAGTAAAGCTAATGACGGAAATAACTCTACGACCAATCCGCTTTCATTAATTAATCCTAATGATATTGAATCCATTGATATATTGAAAGATGCTTCGGCTACTGCGATTTATGGCTCTCGTGGCGCTAACGGTGTTGTGCTTATTACTACAAAAAGAGGTAAAGCAGGTGATGCAAAAGTTGAATTTACTGCAAATTTTGGTTTATCTAAAATATCAAAATCAATTAAGATGTTGGATGCTTATACATATGCAAATTATGTTAATGAAGGTACTATTAACGGTGCGGTATATGATAATCTTCCTTATTCTTACTTGCCATATAGAGGTGCGTGGAATTATCGTCGTGATGAAAATAACAATATAGTACCGGGTTCTGGGAAATATTATGCATCTCCTGAAGATTATTTAAAACCAGGATACCGTGAAGATGAATATGGGAATAAAGAATGGGTAGAAGGAACAAATTGGATGGATGAGATATTACAAAATGCGATGACTCAGGAATATAATCTAAGTGTATCAGGTGGTAATGAAAAAAGTAATTATGCTTTTTCTGGAAACTATACAGATCAAAGTGGTATTATAAAACATTCAGGCTATGATCGTTTTGCGGTTCGGGCTAATGTGGGTAGCCATGTGAAATCTTGGTTAAATACAGGACTGAATATTAATTTTACTCGCTCGGTAACAAATTTCGCTAAATCGAATGCGTATGATTATAGTATCATTCGTTCTGCAATGCTGTACTTACCGACATTATATGTGGGAGATAAAACGGAAGATGATACCTATTCGTGGTTATCTGCTAATCCCCGAACCTATGTGAATACGGCTAAGGACGAGTTAAAATCAATAAATGTTTTTTCATCAGCATTTGCTGAAATAGCATTACTTGACTGCCTTAAATTTCGTCAGAATCTAGGGATTAGTTATTCTGTGAATGATCGTGCTACTTATTATAATAGAGAAACAGGTGAGGGGAAAGCATCTAATGGTCGTGCTGGTAAAAGCGATAATTTTTGGCAGAATCTGACTGCAGAATCATTGTTGACTTTTGATAAAAGTTTTAATAAAAAACATCGTTTAAATATTGTTGCCGGATTTACTTATGAAAAGTCTGATTGGGGAGGCAAAGCGATGAATGCTTCTAATTTTCCTACTGATATTACACAGGATTTTGATATGAGTCAAGCTTTAAATGTTGAATCTCCTACTAGTTATCGAGGGCAAGCTATACTTGTATCATTATTGGGACGTGCTAACTATACTTTGATGGATCGTTATATTTTTACTGCATCTTTCCGCCGGGATGGTTCAAGCCGTTTTGCTTCGGGAAATAAATTTGCGAATTTTGCGTCAGGAGCAATGGCTTGGGTTATTTCTGAAGAGGAATTTATTAAGAGATTGAATATATTTAGCAATTTAAAAGTACGTTTTAGTTATGGTCAGACTGGTAATCAAGCTATTAGCAGCTATCAGACTATGTCATCGCTAACAACGGCGAATTATCCTTTGGATGGAACTTTGTCAAGTGGTTTTGCTGGACAAATCTATAAAGGGCCATTGAATGATAAGCTAAAATGGGAAACAACAGACCAATATAATGTTGGGCTTGATATGGGGTTCTGGAGTAATCGTATTTCTCTCTCTGCAAACTATTATTATAAGAAGACAAAGAATTTACTACAAAACATTTCGATTCCAGGTAGTACTGGATACGGCACTATGTGGACCAACTTTGGTCATGTAACCAATAAAGGTCTCGAGATTACAGCTAAAGTAACTGCAATGAGTACGAAAGACTGGTCCTTAGATTTTGATGGAAACATTTCATTTAATCAGAATAAAATTGGAGGGCTACAAGCCGACCAATATGCAAATCAATTGTGGTACAGTGCAAAAGAGGTCTTTTTACAACGGAATGGTTTACCTATCGGGACTATCTTTGGATATATTGAAGATGGATTTTATGATAATATAGCAGAAGTCCGGGCGGATCCTATTTATGCAAAAGTATCTGATGATGAAGCGCGCCGTATGGTAGGTGAGATTAAATATCTGGATAAAAATGATGATGGACAAATAACAACTGAAGATCGTGCTGTGATAGGTAATACTAATCCTGATTTTATTTATGGTATAAATGCTAATTTGCGATGGAAAGGTCTTTCTTTGGGCTTATTCTTTCAGGGAACTTATGGGAATGATATTTTTAATGGTAATCTAACTAATATTGGGATGAGTAGTATTGCTAATATTACTCAGGATGCTTATGATACTCGTTGGACTCCTGAAAATGTGGCTATAGCTAAATGGCCTCGGGTAACTACTGCTATGACCCGTGATATGAAACTTTCAGATAGATATGTAGAAGATGGTTCATATTTTAGACTCAAAACAATTAATTTGAATTATAATTTCGGTCCTGTAATTAAAGGTATTAGTGATTTATCTTTATTTGGAACAATAACTAATGTATTCACAATTACTGGATATAGTTGGTTTGATCCGGATGTTAATGCTTTCGGTTCGGACGCATCCAGAAGGGGAGTCGATATATTTTCTTATCCAAGTAGCCGGACATATTCGATCGGTTTTAAATTAACACTATAATTCTGAATAACGATGAAAAAGAAATATATTTTTTTATATCTGATATTATTGGGGAGTGTATTGTCGACTCCATTAATAACATCTTGTGAGAGCATGTTGGAAGAAAAACCTTTTGATTTCATTAGTCCGGATGATGTAGAAGATTCCGATAATGGTGCTGACATGTGGGTAGTCGGAGTGTATAATACGCTACATGAATCAATGTTCCGTTATGGTAGCTTTCCTCGTCCGTTAGACTATGATTGTGATTATATCTCTGGTGCTGTATGGCAGTTTAGCCAATTTGGTAGTGGTAATTTCCAGGGAGGAGATGGGCAGGCTGATGCTCTATGGAATGGGATGTATGCATTGATAAATCGTGCTAATATCGCTATTTTTGAGATTAATAAATTGAAAAATGTGACAGAAGCGCATAGAAGAAATGTATTAGGTGAATGTTATTTCATGAAAGCATGGGCATATTTTTATTTAGTACGTGCTTATGGAGCAGTACCTGTTTATTCTGTGAGTGTGAATGAATCGGGACAATACACTAATAGCCCGCGTGTCCCTATTGAGCAAGTTTATACGGAAACCATTATACCTTTACTTAAGGAAGCTAAAGATATGATTTATAAAAATACAGATAGCAATTTTAAACCAGGAAGAATTTGTGCAGCAACTGCAGCTGGTTTGTTGGCTAAAGTATATGCGACAATAGGTTCAGCTTCCATGCAAAAGGGAGAAAGCATTACAGTTAAAACTGGTGTGCCGTTTGTCTTACAAAATGTAAATGGGACTATGACTAAAGTTTATACTGAACCGGTGCCTACTATCTTTGCTAAAGATCAAGTGGCAGGATATGAGAAGTTTTCGTCCAATGAATATTATAGTTTTGCATATCAAATAGCGGGAGATATTATAAGAGGTTTGTATGGCAATCATAAATTGGAATCTTATGATTTGATCTGGTCTTCATCTGGGAAAACATGTAGTGAACATTTATTCAGTTTGCAATCTAAATCCGGTGATGAATTGTATGGTACTTTGTTTAGTTATCATTATTGTGGAAAATTAAATGCAGCAGGTAATATTGATAATAGTTTAACTGTAGGATGTAGAAAACACTGGTATTTACTATTTGAAGAAAAAGATTATCGCATAGATAAAGGAGTTTTGCATTGTTGGATTCGTGAGAACTCTGACACTAGTTGGGGAGGAGGGTCTTATTATCCTAATTTTGGCAAATGGCAACGTATGGTAGAGTCTAAAGAACCTCCGTTTGATAATGCTAAGGTAACGGCTGGATGGAGATGTGATGAAGCTGGCTCGGAACAGTTCTTTGCGTTTACTACTAAATATTTACAGCAAATAACGGATCAGACACAACAGCGTACAGATGCAAATTATCCATTTTTGCGTTATGCTGATGTTGTGTTGATTTTTGCCGAAGCATCTAATGAAGTTAATGGACCGACACAAGAAGCTGTAAATGCTTTGAATAATGTACGGAATCGTAGTAATGCGACTTCTAAAGAATTAGTAAACTTCCCAGACAAGGAAAGTTTGCGGTCTGCGATTCTTGAAGAACGTGCTATGGAGTTGGCAATGGAGGGAGACCGACGTTGGGATTTAATACGTTGGGGTATTTATTTGAAAGCAATGAATGCACTTGGTGGTATGGATGAGGCCAATAATGTAAAACAACGTTCAAATAAACATTTATTATTTCCGATACCCACTCTTGAAATATTAACGAATCAGGGTATTAGTGAAAATAATCCAGGATGGGATTAATTATGAGAGTAACTATTAAAAAGGACAAATTATGAAAAAGATTGAATATTTGGTTCTATTGGTAATATCAGTATTTATTTTTGTGTCTTGTACGGATATTGTTGAGATTGCTGACTTAAAAGCAAAAGAGAATCGACCGTCTACCGCTGCTCCCGCTGTTGAAAAAATCGTATTAGCAAAAGATGCGGAATTTTCTATTGATGGAGCAAACTTTGAAGATATTGTACGAATAGAAGGTACAAATTTGGGAGATGTAGTCTCTCTTAAGTTCAATGATATAGAGGTTGATAGAAAAGATATTTATTCACATTATGACATGTTACTTGCGCCTGTTCCGCGTGTTCTTCCCAAAGAAGTTACGAATAAGATCTATATTACCACCGAACATGGAAGTACGACTGTGCCCTTTGTTGTGTCTATTCCGGATTTGAGAATAGAAGGGCTTAAGAATGAGTTTGCACAACCAGGTGATACAACAACTGTTTCCGGAGATAATTTTGATCTTTATGGAATTACTGTTGAGGAAGCAGTTGTGAATATAGGAGATATACCTGTTAATGTTATTGGCGCAACCCGTACGGAATTAACGATACAGATTCCGGCTAATGCACCTGCTAATTCAAGGGTGTCTATTAAGGGTTCCAATATGGAGTTACCAATAGAGTTGTCATATATGGATTCTGGTATTTCTCAGTTATTTGATTTTAATAATTGGCCAGGTGAAGGAGCATTTACTCATTCCAGCCAATTTCCTGATGCTCCTGTTAATTTTTTGTGTGACGGAACATTGAGCGGACAGCCTGAACCTTTGACGAAAGGAGGGAAATATATTCGTTTTAATAACTCTGTAAAAGCTTGGGGATGGATGGTGATGTGGGCTGGATATATTAAAGTCCCTGCTGAAGTTGCTACGAATCCGGCTTCTTATGATTTAAGGTTTGAAATTTGTACAGGAGTTAAATATCCTATTTCTTCTATAAGTCGAATTATTTTGGGGGATTATGGATGGTATCCGGCTAAAGATGGTTTACCTGTTAATACTTATGGGAGATGGCAAACCATACGTATTAGTGCAGATACGGAAGGTATGTTACCAAATCCAATTGACCCTACTACTAATACAGCATTTAAAATTGTATTTTCACCGGAGTCTGAACAAGATTTTGATTTGAGTATGTGTAATTTCAGGTTTGTGCATAAATAAATTGTAATAACAACGAGGGTATGTCATATCGCCATGCTTTCTCTTTGTTAGATAAACCATTAAAAAGATTATGATATGTTTAAAAATTTATTGTCGTTATCATTGATTATTTCTTTATTGTTTTTTGCCTGTTCCAAATCGGAAGAGCCGGATTCCGGTGGAAATAGTGGCAATAAGCCTGAGAAAAAAATAGTTTATTTTGGTGTCAATTTGTCCGGAGCAGAATTTGGTGGTATTTATCCGGGTATAGATGGAACTCATTATGGATATCCGACAGAAAAAGATCTTGATTATTTTAAAGCAAAAGGACTTTATTTAATACGTTTTCCTTTTCGTTGGGAACGTATTCAACCGGCTATGAATGGTGAATTGAATACAACAGAATTGGAGAAGATGAAACTGTTTGTGAAGGCTGCAGAGGAACGGAATATGCAGATTTTATTGGATATGCATAATTTTGGACGTTATTGTATCTATTGTGATGGTAAAGACTCAAAAAATAATCAATATGCGATCATTGGTAATTCACGTTGCACAATTGAAAATTTATGTGATGTATGGATAAAACTAGCTAAGGAGTTCAAGGATTATAAAAACATATGGGGATATGATATTATGAATGAACCCAATGCTATGTTGAAGACAACACCTTGGTTTAATATTGCGCAAGCATGTATTGATGCCATACGAACTGTTGATACGAAAACTACAATTGTTGTTAGTGGTGACGAATTCAGCTCTGCCAAACGTTGGAAAGAAGTTAGTGATAATTTGAAAGATTTGATTGATCCCAGTAATAATTTGATATTTCAGGCACATGTTTATTTTGATCATGATACATCCGGCAATTATGCTAAAGATTATGATGAGGATGGGGCAAATATTCAAACAGGAGTAGCTCGCCTTAGACCTTTTGTTGAATGGTTACAAGAGAATAATAAACGGGGATTTGTTGGAGAATATGGTGTCCCGGATAAGGATGGTCGTTGGTTAGATATTCTGGATGCGGCATTAAAGTATTTGCAGGATAATGGGGTAAATGGAACATATTGGTCTGCTGGACCACGTTGGGGAGATTATCCATTAGCAATACAGCCAACAGAAAACTATACCAAAGATCGTCCGCAAATGGAAATACTTTTGAAATATAAAAGTGTCTGGCAGTAATAGGGTATATTAGAATAGTAAGGATTCTTCTTGAAGAGTTGTTAAATACTTCAAGGAACGTTGAATAATGCTCCAGTAGTAATGAATTAACACTCTTGCAATAATAATGCAATGCTTCAAGGAGAATTTGATAAAACACAAAAGGATATGCTATTTATAAAAACAGGAATAACTTTTATCATTGCTTTATTCATTTCTGAATCTGTGGTTAATGCGCAAAAGTCAATGGATGAAATTGATCGTAATAGTTTTGCTGCAAAAGCTTCTCCGATAGAAATGACAGGAATAGATATGTCTGAAACCGAATTGAATTCATTTGAAATCTCTGATTTAGTTAAAGTTTCGTTGGATGGAGTTTGGCAACTGGCAGAAGGAGGGACAAACGAAGGGCGTTTGTTAGCTCCTTGGGATGATAGTATGCCAGCTCATATACCGGGTAGCATACATACGGCATTAATTGAAAATCAATATATTCCGGATCCGTATATCGGTCAGAATGATTCTATTGCTGAAAAACAATCTTATAAAATATGGTGGCTAAAACGAGATTTTGAGCTTCAAACGATTCCTGTTAATGCTAGATTATCTTTTGGAGGAATTGCAAATAAATGTACGGCTTGGCTCAATGGTGTACTCTTAGGAACACATGAAGGAATGTTTGGTGGACCAGATTTTTCCGTAGGAAAATATCTTAAAGAGAAAAACACGTTAATTGTAAAATTAGAGGCCATACCGCAAATGTTTTTTGGTAATTGGCCTCCTAATGCGAATGAAAGTTGGAAGTATACTGTCGTTTTTAATTGTGTATATGGATGGCATTATGCGCAAATTCCTTCATTGGGTATTTGGCGTAGTGTTTGGCTAACGGAAGAAGCTGATGTAGAAATAAAAGATCCTTTTGTTTCTACGCGTGATCTTAATGGTAATATGCGTTTGGCTGTTTATTTGAAGCAAAATTTATCACCATTGCAGGGTGTTCTATATGTAGAAGTTTATCCAAAGAATTTTAACGGTGAAAAGCAATATTTTAGTTTTAAAGTAAATTGTAAAAGCGAGGAAGAGAACTTGTATCTTAATTTTAAAGTAAAAAATCCACGTTTGTGGTGGCCTAATGATACGGGTGAACAGGCACTATATAATATGAATTTGAGTTTTATTCCACGAGAAGGAAGAACTGCTCAAGTGACGGCTTCTTTTGGAATCCGTACTATTCAGATGAATCCGTTACCAGGTGGAATGAGAGAAGATCAGTATAATTGGACATTTGTTATCAATGATAAACCTATGTTTGTGAAAGGAACCGGTTGGTGTACGATGGATGCGTTAATGGATTTTTCACGTAGTAAATATGAACATTTCCTCCAAATAGCAAAAAAACAACACATTCAAATGCTTAGGGCTTGGGGGGGAGGTATGCCCGAGACAAATGATTTTTATGAGCTTTGTGATGCTTATGGCATTATGGTTATCCAAGAGTGGCCTACAGCCTGGAATAGTCATAATACACAGCCATATGGAATCTTGCAGGAAACAGTAGAAAGAAATACCAAGCGTTTACGAAACCATCCGTCTTTAATAATGTGGGGAGCGGGTAATGAATCAGACAAGCCTTTTGGACCGGCTATAGATATGATGGGTAGGTTAAGTATTGAGTTAGATGGGACACGACCTTTTCATCGTGGTGAGGCATGGGGAGGAAGTGAACATAATTATGATTGTTGGTGGGATGGTGCTCATTTAAATCATAATTTAAATATGACAGCCTCTTTTTGGGGAGAATTTGGCATACCCTCTTTACCTCATATAGAGACGGTAAAAAGATATTTAAATGAAGAAAAAGATGTATGGCCCCCATTATTACATGGTCATTTTGTGCATCATACTCCTATTTTTGGTACTATGGGGGAAATGGGTAAATTAACCCAGTATTCTGGTTATTTTATGCCAAAAGATTCGATGGAGAGCTATATTTTGGGGTCACAACTTGCACAAGTTGTAGGAGTGCGGCACACATTGGAAAGAGCACGTACTTTATGGCCTTCCACATCAGGAGCTTTATATTATAAGATGAATGATAATTACCCAGGTTTATCTTGGTCATGTGTGGATTATTATGGAATCATTAAACCTTTACATTATTTTGTTCAGAGATCGTTTGCTCCATTGGCCGCGGTGATATTATTTGACAGGACAAATCTTGCGAGTCAGAAGGTGAATCTCCCGGTTTTTTTATTAGACGATAATTCAAAATTGAAGGGTGAAAAATATCAGGTAAGTGTTTCAGTTTTGAATGATCATCTTGATACCGTTTATACGGAAGATTTTATAAGTACGGGGGAGGATACAGTAAAAAAACTAGGTGAGATCAGTTTAAATAGACAGTTTACTAAATCATCTATACTATTTTTTTTAGTAGATATTATTTATGATAATAGATGTATTTATCGTAATTATTATTTTACTAATTATGAAGTATGTCCGGGTTCTATTTTATCTATGCCTAAAACTGAAGTATGTATACAACGTCATGGAAATTTGGTAACTATCACTAATCAAGGGAAGTTTCCGGCTATAGGGGTACATCTAGAAGTTCCCGGTCAAATGGATAAGCTAATCGTATCAGAGAACTATATATGGTTAAATCCGCAAGAGTCAAAAACATTGGAAGTAAACTTGAACTCTCCGGTTGTTGTAAAAGGTTGGAATCTTTAATAAATAATTCATTATTAATATATTATGAGAAAAGTAAAAGTATTTCTTTCCGTATTGTTATTGTCCCTTATTTTTTCGGGTTGTAATTCTAATAAAAAGCAATATATAAAAGATGATGAACCTTATGGCGTGAATTTGGCTTGTGCTGATTTTGGTTCTGTCTTTCCTGGAGAATATGGTAAAGATTATATTTATCCTACTGCGGAAGATCTTAATTATTGGTATAAAAAAGGTTTAAGACTTATTCGTATGCCCTTTAAATGGGAACGCTTACAATTAGAATTGAGTGGTCCTCTTAACCAATCTGATCTTGATAAAATGAAAGAATTTGTTCGGGCTGCTGAGAAGCTTAATATGGTAGTTATTTTGGATTTGCATAATTATTGTCGTCGTTATATGGATGGTGAACCTAATTTAATAGGTACTAATGAATTAAGCATAGAACATCTAGCTTCATTTTGGAAATTAATAGCACAAGAATTTGTTTCGTTTAAAAATATTTATGGTTATGGGTTAATGAATGAACCTCATAACCTAGATTCAGAAATAAGTTGGTTCGATATGGCACAAGCTGCTATTGATTCGATTAGGGAAGTTGATACTAAAACCCTTATTATAGTAGGAGGAAATGATTGGTCTTCTGCTGAACGTTGGTTGGAGCAAAGTGATACACTTAGATATTTAAAAGATCCAATGAATAATCTAGCCTATGAAGCGCATGTTTATTTTGACAATGATGGCTCAGGAACTTATAAATATTCTTACGAAGAAGAAGGCTGCTATCCAGATAAAGGTGTTGATCGTGTAAGATCATTTGTGGATTGGTTAAAAAAGTATAATTTGCGTGGTTTTATAGGTGAATATGGTATACCAGATAATGATGTGCGTTGGAATGAAGTTTTGAACCGTTTTCTGTCTTATTTGCAAGAACATAATATTAATGGAACATATTGGGCTGCTGGTCCATGGTGGGGAGATTATTTCATGTCTATTACTCCGCAAGATAGTTTGGATCGCCCGCAAATGGCTGTTGTTGAAAAATATTTAAGTATTCAAAAGAAATGAATATATGCTAAAACGTATCTCTCTATATTTTTTATTCATGCTTGGTGTTTGGACTATTCAGGCACAAGAAGATAGATGGCAAAAGAATAATGCGGACTTCTCTAGAGGTGCTCTGAGGGTAAACTCCTCTGGCTCTTATCTTGAATACGGTGATGGTACATCTTTTTTATATTTGGGTGACACTGCATGGGAACTTATTAGTCGTCTGACTGATGAGGAAACAGAGTATTATATGGAGGATCGGAGAGAGAAAGGAGTAACTGTTATTCAAACTGTTATTCTTGATGAATTAAATGGTATTGATAATATAACAGCTTGTGGATATAGGCAGTTAATAAATGGAGATATTAACCGACCTGATTCAAATTATTTTGCACGTGTGGATCGAGTGTTGGCTTGTGCTGCTTCTAAAGGATTATATGTGGCTTTGTTACCGACATGGGGAGATAAGGTTGACAAGAAATGGGGGATGGGACCGGAAATATTTAATGAAGAGAATGCTTTTCATTATGGGCAGTGGCTTGGCGCTCGTTATGTCAGTGTGCCTAATCTGATATGGATAATAGGAGGTGATCGAAGTGGAGAAGGGAATAAATCTCGGATATGGAATGCTTTGGCTAATGGCATTAGAAGTATTGATCAGGGTCATTTGATGACTTTTCATCCGCATGGAGAACATTCTTCTTCTTTTTGGTTTCATGACGAGGAGTGGTTGAGTTTTAATATGATTCAGACAGGACATGCACAACGTAACTATGCTATTTATCGTAAGCTACTATTACCAGACCTGCAAAAAAAGCCTCATAAACCGTGTCTGGATGGGGAATCTCGTTATGAAGGTATTCCTATTGGTTTTAAAGTAGAGAATGGAAGATTTAATGATTATGATATACGTACTACACTCTATCAAAGTATGTTTAGTGGAGCTTGCGGATATACTTATGGTTGTAATAATGTTTGGCAGATGTTTGATTATAAACATACTCCGATGTGTAATGCCAATAAACCATGGAATGAGTCTTTGAATGAACCTGGTGCGTGGGATTTGATTCATTTTCGTAGGTTATGGGAAAAATACGATTTTAGGGAAGGATCACAGCAACAAAATGTTATTTGTAATAGTCAGATGTCTGATGATAATTATCCGGTAGCTTTTGGCAATCATAAATACTTGTTGGTTTATTTACCTGAAGGTGGTAAAATCACGCTTCGGATATCCCAAATGGATAAAAAACAGAAAACATTGAGTTGGATGAATCCTCGAACGGGAGAGAATTCTTTTTATAAAAAAGTAGATTTACGTGAATTTTCTGCGTATGCTCCTTCTATGGGGAAAGGAAACGATTGGGTGCTAATAATTGAATAATCATAAACCGATTAAAATATAATTGATATGAGTAATAGTAGACTGGAAGAGTTAAGAAAAGAATATGAAGCTCTTATTAGTAGAAGAAATAAGAAGTATGACAGAAACAATGGTATTTATAGCCGTTATTATTATCCTGTGTTAACGGCTGATCACACTCCGTTAATCTGGAAATATGATTTTGATGAAAAGAGAAATCCATTTATGGAAGAACGTATCGGAATCAATGCCGTAATGAATACTGGAGCAATAAAACTTAATGGAAAATATTATCTAGTAGCACGTGTTGAAGGAGCTGATCGTAAATCATTCTTTGCTGTAGCAGAAAGTGAAAGCCCTGTAGATGGTTTTCGTTTTTGGGATTATCCGATAGAAATGCCTGAAACGGGAGTCCCTGATACAAATATGTATGATATGCGTTTGACTGCTCATGAGGACGGATGGATATATGGTATTTTTTGTGCAGAACGCAAAGATCCGAATGCTCTTGCGGGAGATTTATCCTCTGCAATAGCTGTCGCAGGAATTGCTCGTACTAAAGATTTGAGAACATGGCAACGTTTACCTGATTTGAAATCTAAAAGCCAACAGCGTAATGTGGTGCTTCACCCGGAATTTGTAGATGGGAAGTATGCATTATATACGCGTCCCCAAGACGGCTTCATTGATGCTGGCAACGGAGGGGGGATCGGTTGGGCTTTAGTTGAGGATATTTGTCATGCAGAAGTTCAAAATGAAATAATTATAAATAAACGTTTTTATCATACGATTAAAGAAGTTAAGAATGGGGAAGGCCCACATCCGATAAAAACGTCAGGAGGATGGCTACATTTAGCACATGGAGTCAGGGCTTGTGCCGCAGGATTACGTTATGTCCTTTACTTATATATGACATCATTAGAAGAACCGACTAAGATCATAGCTGAACCAGCTGGCTATTTCATGGCTCCTGTTAATGAAGAGCGCATAGGGGATGTTTCTAATGTGTTATTTGCAAACGGATGGATTGTTGATGAGAACGGGAAAGTATATATTTATTATGCTTCATCAGACACGAGACTTCATGTTGCGGAATCTACTGTTGAACAATTAGTGGATTATTGTAAACATACACCTACAGACGGATTTCGTTCTATTGAGTCTGTACGTAATATTATTGCAATGGTGAATCAAAATAAACAATATTTGAAATATTAAACGTAGAATAAGTATTATGGAGAACATAAAATTAAGAGAAAAGATAGGTTATGGATTGGGAGATGCGGCTTCTTCTATGTTTTGGAAACTGTTTACCATGTATCTACTGTTTTTCTACACTGATGTCGTTGGCATTTCTTCTGCTGTAGTGGGGACTATGTTTCTTATTACCCGTATATGGGATACTTTTCTTGATCCGTTTGTTGGGATTCTTGGTGACCGAACGAATTCTCGTTGGGGCAAGTTTCGACCATATTTATTGTGGGTAGCGATTCCATTCGGTATTTGCGGAATCTTAACTTTTTCATCTTTTGGTGAAAGTATGCTCTCTAAGATAGTTTTTGCTTATGTTACCTATACACTGATGATGATGGTTTACTCTCTTATTAATGTTCCTTATGCTTCTTTATTGGGAGTGATGTCGGCTGATCCGCAAGTTCGTACTGAGTTTTCATCTTATCGTATGACATTTGCGTTTGGTGGGAGTATTTTAGTCTTGTTTCTTATTGAACCGTTAGTGGATATATTTAGTAAAGTGAAACTTTCTGCAGGTTTTCCGGATATAGCCTTTGGCTGGCAAATGGCAGCTGTAGTCTTTGCTATCATGGCAATAGGAATGTTTCTTTTCACTTTTTTTTGGACAAAAGAAAGAGTAAAACCAATTGAAGAAGAGAAAGGGTCATTAAAAGAAGATTTGAAAGATTTAGGAAACAATAAACCATGGTGGATTCTATTGGTAGCCGGAATTATGGCGTTAGTCTTTAATTCTCTTCGTGATGGTTCCGCTGTGTTTTATTTTAAATATTATGTGGATAGTTCTGATGTCTTTTCTTTCTCTTTTATGAATACAGCTATAACTCTTGTTACGGTTTATCTGGTTTTGGGTCAGGCTGCTAACATTCTTGGGATTATGTTTGTTCCAACATTGACAAAAAGAATAGGGAAAAAAAGGACATATTTTATAGCGATGGTCTGTGCTACAATTTTAAGTGTGCTCTTTTATTTTTTACCCAAAGATTTCGTTTGGGGTATTCTTATATTACAAATATTGATTAGTATTTGTGCAGGAATTATTTCTCCATTGTTATGGTCGATGTATGCAGATATCTCTGATTATTCGGAATGGAAAACAGGAAGACGTGCAACAGGGTTGATTTTTTCTTCATCTTCTATGTCTCAGAAGTTCGGTTGGACTATTGGAGGTGCATTGACTGGGTGGTTATTAGCCTACTTTGGTTTTAAGGCTAATGTTGCTCAGTCTGATTTTGCTCAAACAGGTATTTGTATGATGATGAGTATTTTTCCGGCTATTGCCACAATGCTTTCTGCTTTTTTCATTTCGCGTTATCCACTTGACGAGAAGAAGCTTTATGCTATTTCGACAGAATTGGAACAAAGAAGAAATAATAATTAATTTCTAAATTATTTTATATGACTCTTATCAAAATCAAATATTCATTTTATATAGTGCTTTGTTTGATATTACATTCTTGTACTGTTTCTACAGTGGAACTACCTTTTGATTTGAAATGTGAGAATATGGAGAATCCATTGGGCATTGATACGAATACTCCTAGATTATCATGGAAACTTCCTTTCTTGGAAAAAGATAGCATAATTTCTGTACAAGTATGGATGGGTACAGATTCTACGCGATTAGTTGATAATTATGCATGTTGGAGTAAATTGTTGGAGGACAGGATTAGAGTTGTTTATGATGGAGAGCCGCTTAAGCCTTATACTACCTATTATTGGAGAGTAGGCTATCGAACAAGTAGAGAAGGAGAATGGATTCTTTCTCCTGTTGTATCTTTTTTAACAGGTGTTATGTCCGAAAATGATTGGCAAGGGAAATGGATAACAGATGAACATGATATTGATTATCATCCTTCTCCTTATTATAGGAAGCAAATTTGTTTGAATAAGTCTATAAAGCGTGCGTTTTTTACAATAGCTTCCGCTGGGTTACATGAAGTGAGTTTGAACGGGAAAAAGGTGGGTAATCATTGTCTAGATCCGATGTATACTCATTTTGATAAACGTATTTTGTCTGTTACACATGATGTTACGTCTTTTATTAGAGACGGAGAAAATCTTATTGGTATACAATTAGGTAATGGATGGTACAATCATCAATCTACTGCTGTCTGGTTTTTTGATAAAGCATCTTGGCGGAATCGTCCGTGTTTTGCGGCCCAATTATACTTGGAATATGCAGATGGAAGCATTTCGTATATACCGACAGATTCTACTTGGAGAACAGCTGATAGCCCTGTTGTTTTTAATAGCATTTATACCGCTGAACATTATGATGCCCGAAAAGAAATGAAAGGTTGGAATATGCCGGGATTTGATGATTCCTTGTGGAAAAATGCTGTTGAAACAAATTCTCCTACTCAAAGAATCTGCTCTCAGGTTCTTCAGCCTATACGTAAAACGGCATGTTATATGGCCTTAAAATGTATAAAGATAAATGATAATTGTTATGTATATCATTTCCCCAAAAATATAGCGGGTATTACAGAATTGAGAGTTAAAGGTAAAAAAGGAACAATACTCCGTTTAAAGCATGGAGAACTATTAAATGAGGATGGTACGGTCAATTTGGCTAATATAGATTATCATTATCGTCCAATGGATGATAGTGATCCTTTCCAGACAGATATTGTTATACTCAGTGGGGAAGAAGATATTTTTGCGCCTAAGTTTAATTATAAAGGTTTTCAATTTGTAGAAGTTTCTTCGTCATTACCGATTGATCTTTCAGAAGAAAATTTGATAGCAATCGAAATGCACAGTGATGTTCCACAAATTGGTTATTGGAATTCTTCTTCGGAATTGTTGAATAAAATCTGGGCGGCAACCAATAGTTCTTATTTGGCGAATTTATTTGGTTATCCTACTGATTGTCCGCAACGGGAGAAAAATGGATGGACAGGGGATGCGCATATAACTATAGAAACAGGTTTGTATAATTATGATGTAATTTCTATTTATGAAAAATGGATGAATGATTTTTGCGATGAGCAAAAAACAAATGGAGTTCTTCCTTGTATTATACCGACATCTGTATGGGGATTTGATTGGGCTAATGGAGTAGATTGGACAAGTGCCATTGCGATTATACCATGGGAAATTTATCGATTCTATGGAGATGATACTTTACTGAGACGAATGTATGAATCTATTAAAAAATATGTAACTTATATTGAGTCTATTTCCAAAAATAATCTCACGGATTGGGGATTGGGAGATTGGGTACCAGTACATTCGAAGAGTGATGTAACTTTGACTTCATCTATTTATTATTATGTAGATGCCATGATTTTGTCAAAGGCAGCTGCATTGCTTGGAAATCAGGAAGATGCTTGTTATTATGGAAAATTGGCAGAGAAAATAAAGATTGCCGTAAACCGTCAATTTTTAAATACCGAGACAGGGATCTATGCAAACGGAACACAAACGGAGTTAGCTATGCCATTATATTGGGATGTTGTTCCTGAAGAATATAAAACTAAAGTGGCTTCAAATCTTAATGATTTAGTGATAAGAAACAATAATCATTTGGACGTAGGACTATTAGGTAGTAAGGCTTTGTTGAATGCACTCTCGGATAATGGGTATGCGCAGACTGCTTATACTGTAGCTACTCAGAAAACTTATCCTTCATGGGGGTATTGGATTACTAGTGGGGCTACAACTCTACATGAAAATTGGCGTATGGATGTTATAATAGATAATTCTTTAAACCATATCATGTTTGGAGAAATTGGGGCATGGTTGTATAAGAGTTTGGGAGGGATACAAATAGATGAGAATCAACCTGGATTCAAACATATATGGTTACGCCCATTTTTTCCGAAAGATATAGATTTCTTGAACATACGATATAATACGCCATATGGATGGTTAAATATTAGCTGGATAAAGGAGAAGGATAATCAAATTAAATATTCGATAGAAATTCCAGCGGGAACTTCTGCTACGTTTATTCCGGATGTTGGAGTAAGTCAAAAAGGTATGCAACATTTGTCGGCTGGAAAACACGTATTTAAACTTAAAATAGAGTGATAAATTGTGTTTAAAAGGTTTCTTTATTGTGCGTTTTTATTCGAGTTATCTATCATGTCTCTTGTTTAATTATGAATTGGAATATATAAGTTGAGTAAATGTTGCAGGTGTTTTTATATGTTGCTATTGAGACAATTTATCAATTGTAAGGCTTTGAATATTAAAACATATTCTTACATTTGCCGACATACTTTCTTTGTATATTATTAATTTATATAAAAAGATTTCTGTTATGAGGACATATCTTATCCTGTTTATTCTGTTATTATCTATAGCTTGTCAGGCAAAACCTATACACCTGTATGTAGAAGTAGAAAGTTTTCAGGAGAAAGGAGGCTGGGTGGTTGATCAGCAGTTTATGGAGCAAGTTGGTTCATCTTATTTAATGGCACATGGAATGGGGAGACCTGTTATGGATGCTAAGACTACAGTACAATTCCCGGAAAAAGGAGTGTATTATGTATATGTGCGGACATACAATTGGACCTCACCCTGGAGTAGTAAGAAAGGGGCTGGACAGTTTACTTTATCTGTTGGTGGCTTGGAACTTCCAGTTATATTGGGTGCAACAGGACATAAATGGGAATGGCAAAAGGCCGGAAACATTAACATAGATGAGTTATCTCAACAAATTATTTTACATGACCTTACCGGATTTAATGGACGCTGTGATGCAATATATTTTTCAAAAGAAGCCATGTCCCCACCTGATGATACATTAGAATTGAATGGATTCTTATCCGAATCTTTTAATATTCGTGCTTGTGATAATAAGGGAAACTTCGACTTTGTAGTTGTAGGGGGAGGAATAGCAGGCATGTGTGCTGCCGTTTCCGCTGCACGATTAGGATTGAAGGTTGTACTTATCAATGACCGTCCTGTGTTAGGAGGAAATAACAGTTCTGAGGTACGTGTTCATATGGGAGGTAGAATAGAATTGTTACCATATCCTAGGTTAGGAAATCTGATGAAAGAGTTTTGTCCGGAGAAAGAAGGAAATGCTAAACCGGCTAATTATTATGAGGATGGAAAAAAGGAAGCTTTCATTGCTGCTGAGCCTAATATTTCTTTATATTCTTCGTGTAGAGTGACATCATTACAGAAAGAAGATAATCGTATTATTTCTGTTACTGCAACTCATATTGAAACTGGAAAGCAACAAATCTTTTACTCTCCGCTTTTTGTAGATTGTACAGGAGATGGGGCAGTTGGTTATATGGCAGGAGCCGATTTTAAGATGGGTAGAGAAAGTAAAAGTGAGTTTAATGAACCAAGTGCAATGGATGCTGCCGATAATCAGGTAATGGGAGCCTCTGTTCAATGGTATTCTGTAAATAAAGAAGAGCCTCAATACTTTCCGGCTTTTGATTATGGTATCCGTTTTACAGATGAAAGTTCGGAAAAAGTGACTATGGGAGAGTGGACTTGGGAAACAGGCATGAATAAGAACCAAATAACAGAGTTTGAGCGTATCAGAGATTACGGTTTAATGGTGATATTTTCAAATTGGTCTTATTTAAAGAATGAGTATGAAGGGAAAGAGTCTTATAAGAATAGGGCATTGGAGTGGGTAGCCTATATTGCAGGAAAAAGAGAATCAAGAAGACTTCTAGGTGATCATATATTAACAGAAAATGATATTATAAATCATGTTTCTTATAAGGATGGCACAGCTTGTACGTCCTGGACTATTGATCTTCATTATCCGGATCCTGATAATAGTCGCTATTTTCCGGGAGAAGAATTCAAATCTATAGCTAAACACATTGGTACATATCATTATCCTATTCCTTATCGGTGCTTTTATTCCCGGAATATAGAGAATCTGTTTATGGCAGGACGCAATATAAGTGTAACTCATGTGGCATTGGGGACAACAAGGGTGATGCGTACTACTGGGATGATAGGGGAAGTCGTGGGAATGGCAGCTTTTATTTGTAAAAAGGAGCAAACTACTCCACGAGGTGTTTATCAGCATCATTTAAAGAAATTGAAGAGGTTACTTAAGAAAGGAACGGGCAAGAAATTACCCAATAATCAGACTTATAATCTTGGAGGAACTTTAGGGTATAAAACAAATGACTAGAGGGGGAGTTCCGAGAACTTATTATTTATTGGTACTTGCAATTCGGCACACGGTCGATTTTTTGCAAACGATAGGTGTTTGTGATCAACCGACCGTATCACTTTGAACGCATCCTTTCTTTTATTCTATATCTTATCAATTCATATTATTTTATACCCCCTATTAAATTTTTGTCGCGGAGCTCATTATCAACGCTTTATCTTCTAAAAAGCCCTAAATAAGAAAACTTGTGACATTCGTCGCCCTTATGTGTGCTGAAAATTTGTCGCGCTTTTTGCATTAAAATGCCCTACCTCTATGCTCTTGACGCACTACGTCTTCTTGCCGAATGCCCTACCTCTTTTTGGATACGGATATAGACGAATTCTTTTAGTTGTAAAGGAGTAGTCGGATAGAAGTCAGGAGGTTTTTCTTTAGTCTGTTCGATTGAACTTGCTGATTACCTTTATTGTGGAATGCACTTTGTTGCCGTATTTAGTTCAAGCATGTCTATTTCTGAAATGTTTCCCCTTCGATGAATTGGTCTAAAATAAGATTTTCTCCATCGAATACGGCATAAGAAAAGTGGTTAATCCAATCACCGAGAATAAGTATGCGTGCCGTGCGATTGAGCATTAAGTCCAGCATGATGTGGCGATGCCCATAGATGAAATAGTTTATATTCGGGTGAGTTTTAAGGTATTCTTTTGTATAAAGTACAAGAAATTCTTTGTCTTCTCCCATATAGTCGGGCTCTTTTCCATTTTCGCGTTTCAGACGGCTATGCTTTGCCCATGTCAAACCTAAGTCTATGCTCCATCGGGGGTGTAGCATGGAGAAAAGTGTTTGCAAAGTGGTGCTGTGAAACATTGAACGTAGAAATTTGAATGATTTATTCGGATCACCTAGCCCGTCACCATGTGCCAGATAGAATTCTTTACCATGTATCTCTGTTGTCTGTGGCTCACGATGGAGAATAACTCCACATTCTTTAGTGAGATAGTCTCCACACCAGATATCGTGGTTACCGATGAAAAAGTGTACTTCTACTCCCAAGTCTGTAAGTTCGGATAATTTTCCTAAGAAACGGGTAAAGCCTTTTGGTACAACGGTTTTGAATTCGTACCAGAAGTCAAACATATCTCCTAACAAGTAAACAGCTTCGGCATCATGTTTAATGCTATCCAAAAAGTTTACCAAGCGTCGTTCTTGTGTGCGGCTATGGTCGATAGCACGGGAACCAAGATGTGCATCTGATAGGAAATATACTTTCTTCATACTCGTTTCTGTTGTAATAATGTAGAATCTTTATAAGAAACCAAGCTCCAGTTTGGCTTCCTCACTCATCATATCTTTATCCCATTCCGGTTCGAATACCAGATTGATAGTGGCTGATTTAACACCGTCTACCGATTCTATCTTCTGGCGTACATCTTCCATAATAAAGTCGGCAGCCGGACAGTTCGGCGCTGTAAGCGTCATGTCGATAGCGGCTTCTCCGGTATCGGATACATCTATTTTGTAGATAAGCCCAAGATCATAGACATTAACAGGAATCTCTGGATCGTAGACGGTCTTTAACATCTTGACAATATTTTCTTCTATAGTAAAACGGGTTGTCTCCATATTGAATAGAACTTTTATAGGTGCAAACTTAATTAAAAAACTCGACTTATTAGATAATTAAGAAAATAAATTGGACGTTTTTAAACATGCAACCACTGCTTTGCGCCTTATATTTGCGATGAAATTATCTAATGCTATAAAATAATAACAACGAATGAAGAAATTTGGTTTTATACTTATCATGCTTGTGTTTGGTACTGTTGCTAAAGTCAGTGCGCAATCCAGAACAGAATTTTTATTAGAGAAAGGTTGGAAATTTACCCGTGAAGATGATCCCCAATTTAGATTACCATCCTATGATGACGGCAAGTGGCAATCGGTGACTGTTCCGCATGATTGGGCTATTTACGGACCTTTCAGTGCAAAGAATGATGTGCAGGAAGTGGCTATCACACAAGATGGACAAGAGAAAGCGATGGAACATGCCGGACGCACCGGTGGTTTGCCGTTTGTTGGTACGGGCTGGTATCGTCTGAATTTTCAAGTACCCGGTTTCGCGAAAGGTAAGAAAGTTGCTTTAATATTTGATGGTACGATGAGCCATCCGCAAGTTTATTTGAACGGTACAAAGGTTGGTGAGTGGGTTTATGGCTATAATTCTTTTCACTTGGATGTAACGTCTGCTTTGAAAGAAGGTGATAACCTCTTGGCTGTAAGATTGGAGAATCTGCCGGAATCTTCCCGTTGGTATCCGGGAGCAGGACTTTACCGAAATGTGCATGTGGTGATGACAAATGATGTACATATTCCGGTATGGGGTACTTATGTGACTACTCCACGTGTGACAGCGGAATTTGCTAAAGTCAATTTAAAAACAAAGTTGGTTCGTCCGCAACAAACTGTTGCCTCTGATTATCGTTTGGTTACGGAAATCAAGAATAAAGATGGAAAGACCGTATCGTCTTTGGAAACAGTATTGGGAGAATATGATGAGAATCAGTTTGAACAGGAAATGATTGTTCAGAGCCCTATGTTGTGGGATATGGAACATCCGAATCTTTATGAGGCAGTATCTAAATTATATGAAGGTTCTGAGTTGAAAGATGAGTATACCACAACATTTGGCATCCGGACGATTGAAATGATTCCTGATAAGGGATTCTATTTAAATGGTAAGAAGGTCGTTTTCAAAGGTGTTTGCAATCACCACGATTTAGGACCTTTGGGAGCTGCAGTAAATGAAGCGGCTCTTCGTCACCAAATTGAACTTTTGAAGGACATGGGTTGTAACGCGATTCGTACTTCTCATAATATGCCTGCACCGGAGCTTGTTCGTCTGTGTGATGAAATGGGAGTTATGTTGATGGCGGAAACTTTTGACGAATGGAAAGAGGAGAAATGTAAGAATGGCTATCATCTTTTCTTTGATGAATGGGCGGAGAAGGATTTGGTAAATTTGATACATCATTATCGGAATAATCCAAGTGTTATGTTCTGGTGCATCGGTAATGAGGTACCCGAACAATATACGAAAGGGGGCTCTAAGATTGCCCGTTATTTACAAGATATTTGCCGTCGTGAAGACCCGACACGCTTTGTAACACAGGGGATGGACAATCCGAAAGCGGTTATCAATAATAATTATGCGGCGGTGATGGAAGTGCCCGGCTTTAATTATCGACCGTTCATGTATCAGGAAAACTATGATAAATTGCCTCAACAGATTATTTTAGGCAGTGAAACAGCCTCAACGGTTAGTTCAAGAGGTGTTTATAAATTCCCGGTTGAACGTAGGTCCATGCAGAAATACCCTGATCATCAATCGTCATCCTATGATGTAGAGCATTGTGCTTGGTCAAATCTTCCCGAAGATGATTTTGTACAACATGAGGATTTACCTTATTGTATTGGAGAATTTGTTTGGACAGGTTTTGATTATCTGGGAGAACCGACTCCTTATTATACGGATTGGCCAAGTCATAGCTCCCTTTTTGGTATTGTGGATTTAGCGAGCTTGCCTAAAGACCGTTATTATTTATACCGTAGTCATTGGAATCCGAAAGAAGAAACTTTGCATATATTGCCTCACTGGAATTGGAAAGGACGTGAAGGAGAAGTCACTCCGGTTTTTGTTTATACAAATTATCCTTCTGCGGAGCTTTTTATCAATGGCAAGAGTCAGGGTATGCGTACAAAAGATTTGTCGGTGAAAGTTACAAATAGCGGAGACTCTGTCTCTATAAGAGAATTAAAACGTCAAAAGCGTTATCGTTTGATGTGGATGGACACGAAGTATGAACCGGGAACGGTAAAAGTTGTTGCTTATGACAAAGATGGGAAAGCGGTTGCAGAAAAAGAGATACATACAGCCGGAGTGCCCCATCATTTGGAACTTTCGTCAAATCGTACGGTCTTAGATGCTAATGGCAAGGATCTTGCTTATATTACCGTAAGAGTGGTGGACAAGGATGGTAACTTGTGTACGGATGCAGATCGTTTAGTAAAGTTCCGTGTAAAAGGTGAAGGTACATATCGTGCCGGAGCAAATGGTGATCCGGCTTCTTTAGACTTGTTTCATTTGCCACAGATGACTCTGTTCAGCGGTATGCTTACAGCTATTGTGCAAACTACGGAAAGATCCGGAGAAATCACATTGGAAGCTACGGCAAAAGGTTTAAAAGGCGGAAAGATTGTTTTAAGGAGTAAGTAGTTACCTTTTAAGGTAGTAGAGAGTATTGTTTCGGGGTATCCGGTGGTGATAAATGATTCTTATTTTATTGCCACCGGATTATTTTTAGTCAATAACTCATATCCTGCCTTCATCTGCATAACTATAATATGTTCCTTCGCATATGATAAGATGGTCATGAAGTTTTATATCCATGATCCTTGTCGCTTGGTGGACTTTGTCCGTCAGGCGGTCGTCAGCCTGGCTGGGATGTCTGTTTCCCGACGGATGGTTGTGGCAAAGAATAATAGATGTAGCGCGTCGAAGCAGAGATTCTCTTAAAATACTGCGAATATCTGCAGAGGTTTCCGTTATACCTCCTGAACTGATTTTTATCCTGTCGATTATTTTGTTTGATTGATTGAGAAGGACAATCCAAAATTCTTCGGTAGGAAGATCGCACATCAATGGTTGGAAAATATGATAGATATCGGTCGAACAGGTAATTGTTTTGCGTTCTTCGGCGTTTGCCAGCTTTCTTCGTTTTCCAAGTTCGAGGGCAGCCGTAATACTGATAGCCTTTGCCTCACCGATACCTTTGAATACACATAAGTCAGAAATGGATCTTTTTCCTAACTCATTAAGGTTGTTATTGCATGAAACCAATATTCTGCGGGTAAGCTCGACTGCAGTTTCCGTTGTATTACCGGAACCGATCAGTATTGCAAGAAGTTCTGCATCACTAAGGGAAGTAACACCTTTGCTCAACATCTTTTCTCTTGGTCTGTCTTCTTCAGCCCATTCTTTGATGTTGAGCTTATGTTTTTCTTCCATTATATAGTTCTATTTATAAAAATTCTTTTCAAAAGCGGCAAACTCATCTTTTTTCAACAAGACTCGTTTCCACCATGCCCGGATAAAGCCTGTACCATAACCAATCAGTTGGTAGAACGAAGCAATGATAGCTAAGGCACCGATACTGATACTCCGATTATTGATTGAAGCGTCAATAAATATAATAAGGATAAAAAGGGCGATAGGTAATAATGCATACGGACAAACCAATGCACTCAACAACAGGAATATAACCCCAAGAGTGAATAATGCGGGTAACACGTGCACCGGTTTCAATGATTCCGGATACTTTTTATATAAGTTGATACGTGCAATGCCGGAGTTATGTACCTGCTTGAAAAACTTTTTCAGATCTGTGCGGCGTTTATGGTATACCCAAGCATCGGGAAAAAGCCTACATTTGTATCCTCCTTTGAAGATACGGATACTGAAATCGATATCTTCTCCGAACCGCATTTTAGAAAAGCCTCCCAGCGCTTCATATACTTCCCGTTTGACGCCCATATTAAAACTACGGGGATAAAACTTATCCATCTTTTTTTTTCCTCCGCGAATACCTCCGGTAGTGAAGAAAGAAGTCATGGCATAATTGATGGCTTTCTGTATGTTTGTAAATGAATCGTGTGCCTTGTCCGGTCCTCCGAAAGCATCGGCAGGGTTGTCTTTTAGCTCTTTCTCAACAGCATTAAAATAACCGGGAGGTAAAATGCAATCGGAATCCAATATAATTAGGTAATCCCCTTTACTCCTTTCCGCTCCGTAATTGCGTGTCTGTCCCGGGCCGGAATTGGCTTTGGAGAAATATTTAATATCCAGTTTCTCATTATATCTGTCAACTACTTCTTTACAAGGTATGGAAGAACCGTCTTCAACGACGATTACTTCAAACTCCTTATAAGTTTGGGAAGTAAGACTGTCTAACAGTTCATCTACTTCGTCCGGACGGTTATATACAGGAATAATAACTGAATAAAACATTTCTGGCTGATTATATTTGTTCTTGCAGGCAAAGATAGGAGTTGTTTTTGATAAATAATATCTTTTCACGTAAAACAAATAAAAGTTTTTGTTCAATTCTTTTTGCATAAGTGACATACTTATCTTAATTTTGTCCCATTCATCGTAAAGCGGAAAGCACATGAAAAGATTTATCATCCTGACTATGTTCTTGATTGGAAATGCTATAAATGGCTTTCTATATGCCGACACATTAGACAATTATCTTTTTTCCCAAGAAGACGACAGCATCAAAACACTCTATCAATTATGTATTAAATACAACGGTGACACTTCTGTTTTTAGTTGCCTAGACCGATTACAGGATGAAGCAATAAAGAAGAAAAATAAGAAGTTAACTGCTGTGGCTATGGGGCTCCGTATACAGGCTTTTGTTAATCAAAACATGACAGATAGTGTCTTAAAGTATGAAAAGTCCGTTGTTGATGCATTGCGTAAAGAAGAAGAATATCGAAGAATGTTTATAGTTCAGAATCTTGTGATAGAAAAATTAATATCCAATCAACGATATGCAGATGCATTGACAAGAATAAACGAGCAACATGAAGAGGCGAAGAAACTTCAGAATACTGTTGGCTTGGCAATGGCGTGCAAGAACTTTGGCCAAATTTATCAATATACAGGTCGACCTGCCGAAGCGTCCCGTTTCTATAAGGAAGCACTTCAACTGTTGGAAGAAGATAAAAACATATCTTTAATGATTGATCTTTACTTGAACATTATTCTGACAGGCAGAGAACAAGGGCACTTTTCAGAGGCACTTGAAAACTGCAATAAATGTTTTGTTTTGCTAAAGAAAGCTGAAGATGCTTCCCAGAGTAAGACCAATGATGATGCCCTGCTGGGACGTTATTTTACTTGTTATTGTCTTAAAGCTTTTATTTGTTTGGAATTGGACCAACCGGAAGAGGCCAAGCGATGTATAGATAATGCTATTTCCTGGCAAGACCCATTATGGTCCGGTGCATGGCTATATCCGTTATGGGATGTCCAGATCAAATATTATCTTTATATCAAAGATTATGAAGAAGCTTTGAAATATTATAAGATTCGTCTGGAGAAATCATCACAGGTAGAGCAAAAGGTACGCTTATGTATCACTCTAGACAAAGCCCGTATAGATGCCGGAATGGGGAAATATGTAGATGCTTGCAAAATGTATGAAGAGCATATCTCTTTAAATGATTCTTTATTCAGTCTGAATTTGGCAAAACAATTGGATGAGGTACGTGCTTTATATGAAATAGATAAGCTGGAAATTAAAGCAGAAAAAGACAGGCTCAAAATATTTTCGATGAGCATAGGGATTGTTGTCTTGATTGTCATTTGTCTACTGCTCGGAATAATTACATCTATTATCAGACGGAATGCACGCAACCTGAAGCAAAAGAACAGAAGTTTGTATTTACAGTTAAAGGAAAGAGATGCATTACAAGCGGAAATTAAACGTTTAAGCAGTAATAAGGCGGGGACGGAAAAAGAAACTAATGCAACTTTGTTCTCCAGATTGGAGGAGTGGATGGGAGCGAATAATGCTTATGTAAATCCGCAAATTACTATAAAGGAAGTAGCTGCCGCATTATCTACCAACACCCGATACTTGAGTGAGGCTATACGAAATGAAACTCAGCAGACTTTCAATGACTATGTCAACACTCTAAGACTTGAACAAGCATGCAGGCTCATTTTATCTGATAAATTCAGTCAAATGACTATAGAAGGGATTGCTGTCGAGTCAGGATTCAGTACTCGTAGCAATTTTTATCGACTATTTCGTTCAAAGTATGGTTTGACGCCTTCCGAGCTGAAGAAACAGGATGAGGAGGAAAAACATCTTCGAACAGAATAGTTGAGGGGGTGTCGACTTTAAACTTCCTATCTTTTAGGGTGTGTGTGAGTTTTCTAACAGTTTAACAATCAAAGAAAGATCACACACCCCTTAATCCCCGCTCAAGCGGGGAAACTTGGATGCTTTGACTTTTTGTCTATTACTTTTGGACAAAAACTTTAAAGCTTTTATTCACCCGGTCTCCTTTTACCTTAACTATATAAAGTCCGGTAGGAACATTATTGAGGTCTACAGGGATTTCTTCGGAAACATTGACATTACCGACTTTTTGCCTGCTGATCTGATATCCATCCATGCTATATGCGGAAATAACAACATTAGCATTGGCTTTCACGAATAATATGCGGTAATCATCTGCACTCTTGCCTAATAAAACCATTTCAGGCAAAGATTCAGGGATAGCATCAACTGCAGAAGACCATACCAGACTCTCTTTAATACCTTTCCATGCATCAATTTTGCCATATCCCCATGTTCCGTTACCTTCCGTAGGAAGAATATTGGTATATTCATCCGTCAAGGCTGTTTTCTTCAGTATCTCCCGGACGTCGTTGGGAGACAAATCCGGGTTTGCCTGTAACCATGTTGCTAAAACTCCGGTAACAAATGGTGCTGCCATTGAGGTGCCTTGCATGAATGCATAATAATAGGTATTACCGTTCCATGTTTCGCTCTTTGCAATGTTCTGAGACAATATCGTCACGTCGTATGAAGAAATAGAAGACGCAATGTATGTACCCGGAGCTGTAATCTCCGGTTTAGTGCGTCCGTCAATAGCAGGTCCTCTACTGGAAAATGTAGCAATATCATTCATTGTTTCGTTTAAAGTATATTCCGTATCCGAACCTTCTTTCTTATAGGTATTCCGTGTAACATAAGCACCCACTGAAATAATATTCTTTCCCGTACCTCCGATTTCGGCTAATGAATAATTATTATCGCCGTCTGTCCAGCCTTCCATATCGTCTGACGTCAGTTCAATGTAGGTGTCATCTGCCCAAGTGTGTACCGTTCCGGTACTTTTAGGAATAATGTTAAAGCCTATTTTATTATTCAATTTTATACCGGTCAGCTTCAATGATACTAATGCATGAGGCTTATTATTCAGAGGACTGATTTCTGTCGTTATCAGAACACTACCTGTTGCATTCTTTTTAAACTCATACTCATAAGTCGAACCTTCTTCCACTCCGAGTTCTATCCTTTCTGTGGAATCCACTTGTGTATCCGAAAATGTATTATAAACAAATACTTCAAGTGCAAACTTCATTCCCGGCTCTCCCCATACCTCGAAATCTCCTCCTATGTTAGAGGTAGAGGGACTCTTTTTATATTTTATCAATGTTTTCATCGGTTCGTCCGATGAAGAGGTAAAAGTCTTTGCCGCATGAAACTTATCATTGCCGAAGTTTCCTACTGACCCGACCAATAGACGTCCTTTCCCTTGAAGTTCGTCTGTTACCAAATCAAAAGTAGAGGTTCCGTCATGTGGACCGGCTTGTGTGCCCAAACTTAAATTTATCACACATGGTTTGTTTACTGATTCCGCATATTTATAGATATAGGCAATGGCATCAGAGAGATTAACGTTATTCGGAGTTGTTTCTCCCATACTGACTAATACGATATCGGCATCTCCGGCAACTCCATAATAAGTATTACCATCCAGTGAATCGGCACCGGCAGCAATACCTGCCACATGTGTGCCGTGAGAATTGGACGTTACATCACCTGCTACTTTTAGTATTTCTTCTGTACTCTTAAATTCCCCTCCATAGGTAAAGCCCTCCGGAGGAGTCCCTTTTGTGTAATTTTGTTCCCAAACACGTTTAATACGCAGCTTTTCCCTGTTTCGGTCATAGAAATTAAGGTGACTATATTGGAATCCGGCATCAACAACACCTATTACAACATCCTTTCCGCAAAAGGGAGTTGGCAGGTCAACACCATTTTGTACTTTATCGACTCCGGCGGAAGGTCTTGCTTTATCCATCATCGGATGTACCGGTGTACCTACTTGTATATATTTAACCTCTTTCAAAGCGGCCACATCTTCGATATGTCCGGTGGGGAGTTGCACAGAAAGAATGTTTTTTATATTCAAGTTTACTTTGACACCCAATTCTTCCAATGCGGAGACTTTAGCCCCTTCGTTTAAATAAATATAAGCCGGTACATACTCTTCAGTGGCTTTAACTTGTAATGCCTGGGTGCATTCTGTCTTTCGTAATGATAAGTACTTTTTTGTATATGGCGATAATTTCGATTGTGCAAATATGCCTATACATAAACAAAGTGATACGTAGATTAATAATATTTTTTTCATCAGAATTATTAGTTTATTTAGGGACTGTTTTAAATTGATAGTTTGGATAATCGATAGTCGATTTTGCATCATACGGTCGATCGTTTACAAACGATAGGAGTTTGTGAATAAAGGACCGTACGTTTGTCTTCAATCGACCGTATGTTTGTAATCAATCAACCTGATGTTTTTTATAAACACCTTGATGTTTGAAAAAAACATCAAGGTTATTTTTAGGAACTTCATGCTATGTTTACATAAATCGAAATTACTTCTTTCTGTCTTCACCTTATCACTTTTTGCTCCTTTTCGGTTAGATGTCAGTTGATTACAGTGAAAGCACTTTTATTTAATATACCATCAATTTACGGGAAATAACTTTTCCTTCTTGCATGATGCGAATAACATAGAATCCTCTATTTAAGACGAAAGATTCTGTGTTATTTCCAACCGTTTTCACTAAATGGGCTGCCATATCATATACATCGGCTTTATCGTATTTTCCTACTATATGAACTAAATTTCCATCAGCATATACATTGGCGAAATTGTCTTCGGCGCTTGTTTCGGCAATACCCGAACCGGATGTCTCTCCGCCAAAAGTTGTCGTGTTACTATTCAGAATAAAGCATCCGTTCGGATCATTATCGGAATAAGCGCTGACAAAAGCTACTAAATGCATATCTTTTAGAACAGTAGGGATAGATCTTGATTCTTCTCCTTCGTAGGTAGACATGATGGCATCCGGAAGTACGTAAGTAAATTCCTTGATGACCCTTTGTCCTTTTTGCAGTCCTATTTCATACCCGTAATAACCGGTCAGTGACCCGCGAAATACGTGATTGTGAATATACTCGTCTCCACCGCCTACTTGTCGGGCGATAATAGAGTCTTGTACAATGAATAAATTCAATGCAAATTGTTCTCTTTCCGGAACGACATGAGTATATACATATACTTTTGCCGTCAATTCCCGTGTGTCGTTATTAAACTCGCTGATAATATCAACAGAAACATAAGGTTGTATTTCCCTGCATTTGGCTATTGTGCTATTGATGCTGTTAGCGTTGGAAAGTGAAAATACAGGTCCCGGAGTTCCTATATCCGGATTCTGCATGCGGTTAATCATTGCCGCAGGTGCGTATATGGAGCCACCGTTATTGTAAAACCAGCAATAGTCCCAATCCTCTTTCATTGTGAAGGAATCCGGATGGTAACCGGAGTGATGGGCGATTGAAATAATTTCATCTTCCAATCCTTTTGTCGCACTTTCTATAATACGGTGTCCGGCAGGACAATTTGAGCACTCCTGTCCCGTGAAACTCTCCAGTAATAATCGTTTCTCCGTAGTTGCCGGATAAATATAGGTGTTTATTTCGCTATTGTTGTCTGTTAAGTCGGCATCTTGTTGCTCACCGTTAATCTTGTTTATTGAGATTTTTACAGGCAAATCTCCTGAATTTTGAGAAGTATATTCAGGTAAATTGAAATCATAGGTATTATTACTTTCTAGATTCAAATCTTTGAGCGATAAAGTTGTCGGCTCTTCATTTCCTACCTGACAAACAATGTCGAGACTGTTTATCGTTTTTGTTCCGAAATTAAAGACTTCACCGCTATAAATACAAGGAGTACCGACTTTATAAAATCCGTTTAATTGAATTGTTTTCAGAGTCAAATCAGTAAAACTATCCGCCCCGTCCAGCAAAAGTTGTAAATTGGCGGAACCATATCCCTTACCATACGCATCAATCCATTTATCATCTTCATAAATCCATGACAATCCCTGAGAGTCGGCGCTACGGTCGAATGATAATGCCGAATATCCTTTTTGTACATTCGAAGTGAATCCTATATATAAGTCTTTATCTCCTAGGATAGAATAAGGGGTGCTGAAACTGAAATCAGCCCAATTGGTAGTTGCCCCTGTAGAGGGTTGCTTATAAATCGCTTTATCGTTTTCTAAAGATTCTGTAATAAAGAACTCTAAATCTTCTACATATTTAGTACAGAAGGCAGCACGTATTCCTGTAATTTTGCGCCCTTTCAATAATTGTAGTTTCTCTTTCGACAGTTTTATTGCCACACCCTGTTTTAGGGTACTACCACAACGGATACCGTCTCTTTTGTTGAAATCACCATTAGTGTAGCCTATTGTGACCTGGGCATTTATAGATGCGGCAAAAACTAATAACTGCAGGCATAAAAACAAACGTATTAATCTTTTCATAATTAAATTTAAATTGAGTGGATTGTTGGATGGGTAGCTAAGGCTCGCCTTGCTCCCCGGTTACTTAGCCGATTTTTTATATTATTATAATGTTTGTAAGACCATCCTCACCCGTTTTTAGTGAGGATGGTCCTTTATTTGATTGATTTGGGGTTATTTATTTTACGATTTGTATTTTATTAATATAAATCTTTCCGTCAATAACACTCTTCAATAGATACATACCCGGTATAAAATGAGTCACATCAATTATGTTTTCATTTTCTATTTGATAAACGATTTGTCCGGAAACATCTGTGATAGAGACATTTTCAACTTCACCTTCTATTTTAATGTAAGAAGATGCGGGATTCGGGTATATCTTAACCGATGCAGATTCATTTACATCAATAGAAGAAGGATCAAGGTTTACAGTGACATCTTCGCTACGTCTTTCTCCTATTGAGTAAATTGCCGAAACATTGATTTTAGCACTCTTTTCAGACCTGTCGGCGATGGAAGTCGTATATGTTTTCTCGTTGATATTATCCTCTAAGAGTGCATCGTTCATATACACCTTGTAAGTTACATCAGGAATAAATCCGCCATCCATTCTGTCTACATCGACACCAATCATCCAATTGCCTCCTTTGCTCTGCTGATCAATGGTAAAACCTTCTCCATCTTCTGAATAAAGACGTCCTTCGTTCGAGGGATAACTATTGTCCGTTCCAAGAATAGGTGTTCCAATCGGTCCGTCAGTCATTTCAACTATAATCAAATAACCGCTTCCCCATTTAATATCAACCGGAGTATCCAATTTTACCGCATTTACCATATTAAGGGTATATTTAGTTACATCTTGTGAACTTACCGGAGCACCATCCTCAAATACATGAACTGTGAAATCGGCATCGGCACGCGGATAGAACTTCACATTTGTTATTTTATAACCAATAAATGGTCTCAGTTTTTCGGCCGTTAATCTTATCGCTTGCATCCAACCCGATTTTCCACTAATGTACATCCCTGCTCCATAAGTCCAGTTCGTATAAGATACTTCCGAACGTTCCGGTAAATCCCATGAAAGAGCCATCTCTTTCTTTTCCGTATCAATGTTAGCTTTTATGTTAATTGGAGCTGCGCATCTGACTAATTCTTTCTTGGCTACATATACTTGTTTGGTGATAGGAGTAGAGATCTTACTCGAAAAATAAAGAGTGGATACTCCATAGTCATGATAACCTTGTGCTACATTTTCATCCACAAATTCGAAGTTTTCATCGGTTGTATTCTCTGCATCGACTCTTCCTATTTCTTCACCGTCACGGTAAACAATATACTGATATACAGGTGCACTCATAGGAGAACGGGATACCGGCGGAGCAGGATCGAACCCTCCCGGTTGACGCCCGTTGGATTCCAACAACATTCCTATCATCCAATTATAATTATAAAGGCCTCCTGTCAATTCTCTTACTGTAATCCAGTTTTGTCCGTCATCTAAAGAGAGAAGATCGCCTCCGTCTATTGAAGGTCCTTCCGCTAATTCGAGTGGAGCAGCTCCGCTGGTTATATTTACTCGTATTGCAATTTTAATATCGCCATCTTTAGGTAAAGTTAAAGGCTCTGTCAGTCTAACGGCATTTCTCCGTCCTGATACCAGTTTGGATTGGTCAATTTTCTGCGTCCATATTTGTTTGCCGTTTGAATAGATATATAAATCCATGTCTTCCACAGGATCACCGAAGAAGAATTCAACTGCTGTTAATTCGTAATAATCAGAATAACAACCGATAATCTGTTTATTGAAATCGATTCCTGCCATAAAAGTCTTAGGTTCACTGCTGCCGAACGGAACTGCATTTTCATTCTTATAATGACGCAAGCTAACATCATAACCGGTAATAGACGCTCCCCATTTTAAAATGACATCATTATAATTCGCATGATAAGCAACAAAGTTTGCAGGAGGATCAGCATAGCGTGCGTCTTGCAGTTTAACAGTTGCCTCTACCCGTTCGGTAGATTCTACCTTTTCAGCGTCATACAGAGCTGCTACTTCACACTTCAATTCCGCTTCATTACGCTCGTTTGTGTAGACATACTCCAATTGGTCGGCAGGAACTTCAGTCGCAACCTTATTATTTACGTATATACGATAACCTGTTACTTTATCTGCATTATTAAGAGGTTCTTTCCATTTTAATAAAACACATACTGTTGAAGGAAGAATTTCAGTCGTTAATGCTACAGGGCTTGGTGTATCTATTTCTTTACCTGCTTTCCATACGACCGGATAGTATATCTGACCACTTTCGCTGGAACTGGAATATTTCATGCATAGTCCGACGTATGTTTTCTTATCTGCAGAAAAGTACCCCCAGCCGACATGATAAAAACCGGAAGGAAGTGAGGACTTGTACTCTTCCTTTATATAATCCGTTACCTTTTGGTAAGTACCGTCTGTGTGATAAATGTAGTCATCATAGAGTCCTTCAGTCACTTTTTCACTTTGCAGTCTCATAATAGCACTACCGTCATCCCATACGTCATTGCAAGAAAGCGCGCCATCCGGGTCAGTAGCCTCAAGGAAAGGTATACTTATATATATTGTGTCTTTTTTAACAATGTCATAAACAACTTCCTGCATTGAATAGTCGGATTGTTGATCATAATTGCCAACATGTGCGGCAATATAACGGTTATTCGGGCTTATTGCATGTGTATTGAGAAATCCGCCCCTATCTGATTCGGTAATGCCTAAAGGATGTAGTTCCGTATCCCAATAACAAGGTTGTCTGTTAGGAGGTGTACCCTGTATGTGCGGGTCATAGTTGTACCATCCGAATACGATACTGGCATCGTTGCTCATACCGGAAACGCCACCATGCTGATTTTTTGTGTCCAAGCGTGTTTCCAATATTCCGTTTTTCCAGATTGCCGGTTGATATCTACCGTTCGTTTCAACGATAACTCCTGCGATATACTGACCATCGGCGGAAATTGCTTGTGCATTACAATTCGCGATGGGCACTCCGTTCTCGTCCTTTAATGTTGTATATACTCCATTTTGCCAATAACCTCCTGCTACGCCGGGAAGCCCATTTTCATTTATTTTATCAGCATAGAATCTTCCGCAAACAATTCCGTTATCCGATACATCATTAGCAAAAGATTGACCTCCTTTGTCCAGATTGGTAATTACGTTGTTCTCCAAATCCCAGACAAAGCCTAAATTGCTGCCATAATAGACTCCGCATGCCCATTTCCCATTCGGGGAAACTGCCATAACTTGATAACCTTCGGGACCTTTTATCATTAATGTCCCTTCTTCTGCTAAAACTGTGTTACAAAGACACACAACAGTTAAGAATAATAAGTAAATTTTTCTCATGATGGTATATATTAAAAAAAGTATTGGAACACGTATGATATGTGGTATCTTTAGTGCAAGATAAAATAAATGAATGTTTAATTGTGGCTAAACTGTCAATAGTGTGTCCATTATATTGTAAAATGATGTCCAATATTTGTAACTATCTAGTTTTCAATGATTAAAATTTACTTGTTATTTTGCTTGTTAGAATGGTATTGCTTGGCTAATTATTTTATGGGGAGGTTTTTAAATTCATAAAAAAGCCCAATACATGAAACATGTATTGGGCAATCTTTGATATTGTTTTTGTTAAACTTTCACACGACCTACATAAGAACCGTCACGAGTGTCAATTTCAATCGTTTCACCTTCGTTGATAAATAAAGGGACACGAACGGTTGCACCTGATTCCACAGTTGCCGGCTTCAATGTATTGGTAGCTGTATCGCCTTTCAATCCCGGTTCTGTATAAGTGATTTTCATCTGTACTTTTACAGGAAGGTCAGCATAAAGAACTGTTTCGGTAGAAGCGTCGGATACAACTTCCACTGCCATTCCTTCTTTAAGGAAATCAACACCATTGATCAAATCGTGTGCGATAGGGTGCTGGTCGAAGGTCTCCTGATTCATGAAAATATAATCTTCTCCTTCTTTATATAGATATTGGTAAGGACGACGTTCTACGCGTACGTCTTCCAATTTTTCACCAATGTTGAAGCGACGTTCAAGTACGTAGCCGCTGACTACATCTTTTAATTTAGTGCGCATAAAAGTGTTACCTTTACCCGGCTTAACATGAAGGAATTCTACACAGAAATAGAGTTTACCATCCATACGGATACAGGTTCCGTTTTTGATGTCTTGTGCATTAATCATACTTTATCTTCTTTTATTGTTATGTTATTGAATTATCTGAAAACGATTCCGGGTACAAAAGTAATCTAAATCAGTAAAAAACACAAAATCTTTTGACTAAAAATGACTTATCTCTTGGTTTATTTAAAAAAAGTCCCTATTTTTGCAGCCCGATTACGTGAAAATAATAACATAAAACATATACAGTAATGAAAAGAACATTTCAACCCTCTAACAGAAAGAGAAAAAACAAACACGGTTTCCGTGAGAGAATGGCAACTGCGAATGGTCGTCGTGTATTAGCTGCGCGTCGTGCTAAAGGCAGAAAGAAACTGACTGTTTCTGACGAATACAACGGAAGATAAGATTTCTTCGGATATAAGATTTAATAAAGGAAGTAAAGGTTTTCATAAGTAACCTTTACTTCTTTTGTTTTTTTATTATCTTTGACGCCGAAAGTATTAACAGATAAGCGTATGACGATTAAAAGCTTTTTTTCTTTTCGGGAGAATAAATTCTTCTGGCTCAATATAATCGGAATGATTGTTGTTATATGTCTATTAATATATGGTATATTATTAGGTTTAGACAAATATACTCAGCACGGAATATCCGTAGAAGTGCCGGATTTAAAGAATATGTCCGTTGCGGAGGCCGGTAGTTTGCTGAAAAATAGCGGATTGTCTTATGCTGTGGTTGATTCTGATTATGTGAAGACTATTTCTCCGGGTAAAATACTGGATCAGAATCCGGGACGGGGACTTCGGGTAAAGAAAGGCCGTATCGTTTATCTGACTATAAATTCGTTAAGTATCCCTTTGCATACAGTACCGGATGTGGCGGATAATAGTTCGTTGCGTCAAGCACAGGCTAAGTTGACAGCTGCCGGCTTTAAGTTGACAGATGAAGAATATGTTGCCGGTGAAAAAGAGTGGGTTTATGGCGTAAAATATAACGGACGTACATTAAATGTGGGTGAAAAAGTCCCTGTGGGAGCTACTCTTACTCTATTGGTCGGCAATGGCTCTAAAGAAATTCTGAATGACAGTCTTTCGGAAGAAGAACTAGAAGATGTATTTGTGCCGACAACCAGTGAAGATGCTGTAGTGGATGATTCATGGTTTTGATACGTGAATATGATGGAAGAGTATTTGGATGAAATTGAAGATGATATTTTAGATGATGTGGAACTGGTAGGGGATGCCGCAGAACTTTATGAGCATTTTCGTGTAGTGGTGGATAAAGGGCAGGGGCCTGTACGGGTGGATAAATACCTTTTCGAACGTCTTGTAAACTCATCAAGAAATCGCATACAAAAAGCAGCGGATGCCGGGTTTGTTATGGCAAACGGTAAACCGGTAAAGAGCAATTATAAAGTAAAACCGCTGGACGTTCTGACCGTGATGATGGATCGTCTGCGTTATAACAATGATATTGTTCCTGAAGATATTCCTTTAAACATTGTATATGAGGATGATTATCTGATGGTGGTCAATAAACCTGCCGGATTGGTTGTACACCCGGGGTGTGGAAATTATCATGGAACATTGGTTAATGCGATAGCATGGCATTTGAAAGATAATAAAAATTATGATCCTAACGATCCTCAGGTAGGACTTGTACACCGTATTGATAAAGATACTTCAGGGTTACTTCTCATCGCTAAAACTCCCGATGCTAAAACACATTTAGGTTTACAATTCTTCAATAAAACGACAAAGCGTAAATATCAGGCTTTGGTGTGGGGCATTGTGGAAGAAGACGAAGGACGTATCGAGGGAAACATAGCCCGTAACCCTAAAGACCGAATGCAGATGGCGGTATTCTCCGATCCGGAAATCGGTAAACATGCAGTAACGCATTATCGTGTTTTGGAACGTTTAGGGTATGTTACTTTGGTGGAATGTGTACTTGAAACCGGACGTACGCACCAGATACGTGTTCACATGAAACATATTGGTCATGTCCTTTTTAACGATGAACGTTATGGAGGACATGAAATTCTGAAAGGAACTCATTTTAGTAAATACAAACAATTCGTAAACAATTGCTTCGATATTTGTCCTCGTCAGGCATTACATGCCATGACACTGGGATTTGTACATCCGAAAACGGGTGAAGAGATGTTCTTCACTTCGGAACTTCCCGATGATATGTCTATGCTGATAGAGAAATGGAGAAGCTACATTTCAAATCGAGAATTAGAATGAAACGCACTATTGCCATAGTAGCAGGTGGAGACTCTTCCGAGTTTCCTGTTTCCCTCCGCAGTGCTCAGGGAGTGTATTCCTTTATTGATAAGGAAAAGTATGATTTGTATATTGTGGAGATGAAAGGTCTCTGTTGGGAAGTACAGTTGCCGGAAGGCAATGTTCCGGTAGATCGTAATGATTTCAGCTTTTCTTTAAATGGGGAAAAAGTAAGATTTGATTTTGCTTATATTATTATACACGGTACACCGGGTGAAGATGGTAAATTGCAGGGGTATTTTGATTTGTTGCATATTCCTTATTCTACTTGTGATGTGTTGGCATCAGCCATGACTTTCAATAAGTTTGTATGTAATCAATATCTGAAAGGTTTTGGAATTCGTGTTGCCGAGTCTTTGATGTTGCGTAAAGGACAGAATATATCAGATAAGGACGTGATAGAAAAGATCGGCTTGCCATGTTTTATAAAGCCCAACGAAGGAGGTTCCAGCTTTGGAGTGTCAAAGGTGAAAACTCAGGAACAGATACAGCCTGCTATTGAAAAAGCTTTTCATGAATCGGAGGAGATTGTGATAGAAGCCTTTATGCAGGGAATAGAGATTACTTGCGGATGTTATAAAACAAAAAAGAAAGAAGTCGTATTTCCGATAACGGAAGTGGTCACAAGCAATGAGTTTTTTGATTATGACGCAAAATATAACGGTCAGGTACAGGAAATTACCCCGGCGCGTTTGCCTGAAGAACTTGGTAAGCGAGTGCAAACGCTGACTTCTGCTATTTATGATATTTTGGGATGTTCGGGCATTATTCGTGTGGATTATATTATCACTGAAGGGGAAAAGATTAACCTCTTGGAGATAAATACGACTCCGGGTATGACTGCGACCAGTTTCATTCCGCAACAAGTTCGGGCTGCCGGACTGGATATTAAAAATGTAATGACAGATATTATAGAAGATAAATTTTAATGAACTTAAAGATAATATGCTTGTATCTTGATTGACAAAACGAAAATTAATTTGCATCTTTGCATATTGTCTATCATTATATTGTGACTTATGGAACCAACCACAGAATTTGACGAGATTCGTCCGTATCACAATGAAGAACTGCCTCAGATATTTGAGGAATTGATTGCGGATGACGAGTTTAGGAGAGTAGCGAATGCGGCAATTCCGGGAATTCCTTTCGAGGTATTGGCAGAGAAAATGCGCCAATGTAAGTCGGCAAAAGAATTTCAGGAAAACTTTTGTTACGGTATTCTTTGGAATATTGCGAAATCATGTACCGGTGGATTGTCATTGGATCATACTTCGTTGAAGGATAAAGAAATGCCTTATACCTATATTTCTAACCATCGGGATATAATTCTTGATTCCGGATTCTTGTCCATTCTATTAGCTCAACAAGGTATGGATACGGTAGAGATAGCTATTGGTGACAATTTGCTGATCTATCCGTGGATAAAGAAGTTTGTTCGTGTCAATAAATCTTTTATTGTACAACGTTCATTGTGTATGCGCCAAATGCTGGAATCTTCCGCACGTTTGTCGCGTTATATACACTATGATATCGCAGAGAAAAGGCAGTCGGTTTGGATTGCCCAGCGTGAAGGCCGTGCGAAAGATTCTGATGACCGTACGCAAGAGAGTGTGTTGAAAATGTTGGCAATGGGAGGTGAAGGAGATGTCATTGATCGTCTGAAATCATTGAATATGGCTCCTGTCGCTATATCTTATGAGTATGATCCGTGTGATTTCTTGAAAGCGCAAGAGTTTCAGCTAAAACGGGATATAGAGGATTATAAGAAATCAGAGAAAGACGATTTGAAGAATATGGAAACAGGTCTGTTCGGATTTAAAGGACGTGTTTGTTTTCGTACCGGGAATTGTCTGAATGAAATATTGGACAAGCAAGACCGAACTTTACCGAAGCAAGAGCTGTTTGCGGTTATTTCGGGGATTATCGACAAGGAGATTCATCGTAATTATACCATATATCCGGGCAATTATGTTGCCTATGATTTACTTTCGGGTGAGAGCCGTTTTAAGGATAAGTATACCGAAGAGGATAAGGTCCGTTTTGAGGAATATTTGTCTAAGCAGTTGGCTAAGATTGATATACCGAATAAAGATGAGGAATTCTTGCGTGGTAAGTTGGTGGCTATGTATGCTAATCCATTGAGAAATTATTTGGTCGCCATCGGATGAGAAGGGGCGTCTTTTATAGCTTATTAGTATTACTTACATCCTTTATAATGGGCTGTAGCGATGACGAGTACGTATATCCTCCAGCCCTTACCGAATTGCTTTCTGTCCGTACAAATGCTTCCGGAACAATTGATTATTTATTGCCCGATAGGAGTGCGGGGTTACGTGTGGAGAATGGAAGTAAATACTCGGGTATGGTTCCTGATTCTATATATCGGCTTGTGGCTATTTATGAGATAAAAGATGCCAAAGAACCGTCTGCCTATATCTATACGATAGGAAATGTCATAGCTCCGGAACCTATAGGGCAGGAACAGTTGGCGGGAGAGATGAAGACAGATCCGGTCAATATACAGAGTATATGGAGAAGTGGAGATTATCTGAATATGATTTTACTGGTTAAAGCGCAAAACAAGAAACATTCTTTTCATTTTATTGAGGCACAAGGTGCAAACCAAACATCGTGTTTAAGGTTGACATTGTATCATGATAAAGGTGAAGATGTAGAGGCTTATACCCAGAAAGCCTATCTTTCCGTTCCCTTAAAGAAGTACAGCGGTATTTTTTCCGAAGGTGATCCTATTTTATTCACGATCAATCTTTATAAAGAGGGTTTGAGAACGTATCAGTTTACTTTCTGATAATACGTCGTTTTTTCTACATAAATAGTCAATGATTCCACATTTGTTGTGTTATTTCTTGCTAATCTTGCACTTGCTAGATTTTATAATTTGATTAACCAAACAATCATGCAGGAATGAAAAACATTTATTACTTTTTACTTTTTTGCTTTTGTGTCTTGACTTCATCTGTTTATGCACAAGACTTTTCGTGTGTGGGATTTGCTACACAAAACGGTGGAACTACGGGCGGAAACTCTGCAACGAGCATTATTGATGTACATAATGCTGCGGAACTGGCAGAAGCTATCGGGACAAAGAAAAATGGCGGTACTACTCCGAGAATTATTCGCGTTAACGGGACAATCAATAACGGTGGAACGGCTATTCCTATCAAAGAATGTGCTAATCTGACGATATTCGGAGCAGACGGAAATGCTTTCATAGAGCAGACACCTCTGATTATTACCAGTTCCAGTAATATTATTATTCGTAATATAAAGTTCACGATGACCGGTTCAGGCGGTGGCAAGGACATTATTGAAATAACGACGACCAGTTCCAATAAATCCCAAAACATATGGATAGACCATTGCGAGTTTTATAATGAGACTCCTAAGGCATCTGTGGTAGATGCGGATAGTTCCGAAAAAGATAAGTATGACGGTTTATTGGATATAAAGAAAAACAGTGAATACATTACTGTCTCTTGGTGTTACTTCCACGACCACTATAAATCTATTTTGATAGGTTTCACGGCTACTGATACTTATGATCGTAAGATAACGATTCATCACAATCGCTTTGTTCGTTTGAACTCACGTGTGCCTTCTTTCCGTGGAGGTACGGGGCATATTTATAACAACTATTTTGAAGGTTGGCTGGAGAATGGAAAGTATTACAGCAATTGCATCCATACGCGTGAAGGCTGTAATCTGTTGGTAGAGAATAACTATTTTACGAAACTGGTGAAAGGCGTTTATTGGGAGCCGAAAGATGCGGCCGAAGGTTTTGCTTCAGGAACGGGAAACTATTTTGATTCGACTGTGGAGAGTGGCTTCACTTCCCGTGCGGCTTCATCTCCATTTACTCCCCCCTACACGGTAGAACAAAACGATGCAATGGAATTACCTGATTTGCTGGCACAGTATGCCGGGGTGGGTGTCATTACGAATTATGATGATTATGGTAGTCAGGATGGTAATAAAGCTCCGGTAGTTCAAATCACTTCTCCGGTAGAAGGGGCAAGCTTTGATGCACCGGCAGATGTAACGGTTTCTGCAAATGCAACAGATGAAGACGGTGAAATAGCTAAAGTAGAATTCTATAATGGCAATACATTGGTGGAGACCTTGAATGCCGCACCTTATACTTATTCGTTTACCGGTTTGGTAGCCGGAACTTACTCATTTGCTGTCAAGGCTTATGATAATGAAGGCAAGTTCGCTTCGCGCTCTGTGACGGTGACGGTAAATAACCCGTCTTTATCGGATGCAGGCTCTCTGTTTGGGGAGAATGCTCCTGCCGATGATTATTTCTGGTTCAATGAAACGAACGCATCGGTTGCAGAGGCTATGATACAGAATGGCACTTTCTCCGGGTGTAAATTCGACGCAACGAAGCAAACACTAAATAAAGAGACTCCTCTGGATGATCATGTGGGTGCGATATACATTGCCAAAGAAACTTCTATGACGATGGCTTTGCCCAGTTGCTCTCTGTTTAAACTTTATTTAGGTCGCGGAGGTGATTTTAAAGGCAATATCTATGTAAGTATGGATGGAACAAACTGGGGGATGGCGATTGCGTCTTTAGACGGAAATAAAAAAGGGAAATTGGAAATTACTTGTCCGGAGGTTTCAAGTGCTTCTCCTATCTATGTCAAGATAGAAAACACATCTACCGGAGATTTGAATATTCATGGTGCTAATATCCGTTTGGCAAGTAATAATCCTAATAATGTATCGACGGTAAATAACAATCGGGCAATCATTCGGACAAGATATTATAATCTTTCGGGAGTACAGGTACGTGAGTTGACCGGTAATATGATTTATATTCAGGAGAATATTTATGATGACGGTTCGGTGGAACGGGAAAAGATGATAAAGAGATAACTGTACATGTACATTAAAATACAGATTCCGTTACAAGAGGGATTCTATCTAGTATCGGTCGGGAGCCGGAAAGCTGCTAAGGTCACTGTTAAATAGAAGTGAGTTTTCTGAGACGTACATCTCACCGTTCTGAGTCGTACGTCTCAGCGTTGTGAGTCGTACGTCTCAGAGCCGTGAGTCGTACGTCTCAGATTCGCGAGACGTACATCTCAGAAAAGTGGGTCGTACGTCTCAGAAAAGTGAAAGAAAGATCACACACCCCTTAATCCCCGCTCAAGCGGGGAAACTTGGATGCTTTGACTTTCGATACATCTTCTTTTTAATGATAAAAAATTATTTATCTACATCATGAGTTTATTATTCCACATATTTTGCCTGCAGATTCTGTAATCTTGCATCCGATAAGACATGAAGATTAAGATTCTATATAAATGAAAAACATTTTAAAAAACAAGACGATGAATTTAAAAGGATTTTTGATGGCATTGACCATGTTTGCGTCAACGCTTTCTTTTGCCGCTGTTTCCGTTCAGGAAGTAGGCGGTTGGTTTGAGTCAGGGTATGCTACCTTTACCAAAGATGGCTCCAAATCTTACAATGTATATTATAAATCGGTAGACAGTGGTGAGTATCTGCGTGTGGATGGCCCGTTGGTACGTGATTACGGAACTTATGCACGTGTGGATATGTTGGGCATTAAAGCCGGTGATTATAAATTCAAGATTGTTCCGGTAGCAGAAGATGGAACAGAGAAAGTGAATGAAGCAGTCGAGACCAATGTATTTACAGCAAAAGCACACGACCGTGGAGGCTTTGCCCATCTTAACTATACGAAGGGTATCGGTGCTTATAATGACAACGGAACATTGAAAGCAGGTGCAAAGGTGGTCTATGTGACAGCTGAGAATGCAAAAACTGTTACTTGTGAGGTAGATGGCAAGACTTTTACCGGACTGCAAGGCATCATGGATGGACGAAACGGTAAATATGGCACTACTCCGGTAGCGGTACGTATCATCGGTATGATTAAAATTACAGATACGGATGAGCTTGGAAGTTCCTCGGAAGGACTTCAGATAAAGGGGCAAAAGTCATATACGGAAATGAACGTTACTTTTGAGGGAGTAGGAAATGATGCCGTCATTCACGGGTTTGGTATTCTGATGCGTAATTGTACAAGTGTGGAGCTTCGTAACTTCGCCGTGATGAACTGTAAAGACGACTGTGTTTCTCTGGATACGGACAATAGTCATTGCTGGATACATAACATTGATTTCTTCTATGGCAATGATAAAGGCGGTGATCAGGCAAAAGGCGACGGTTCGCTGGATGTTAAAGGCGATTCGCAATACATAACTTTCTCTTACAATCACTTTTGGGATTCCGGTAAGTCTTCTCTTTGCGGTATGAAATCGGAGAGCGGTCCGAATTATATGACTTACCATCATAACTGGTTTGACCATTCGGATTCACGCCACCCGCGTGTGCGTACCATGAGTGTTCACGTGTACAACAACTATTTTGATGGTAATGCAAAATACGGGGTAGGCGCGACTACAGGTTCCAGTGTGTTTGTGGAGAGCAACTATTATCGTAACACGAATAAACCGATGATGATTTCCATGCAGGGAACGGATATTGCGGCAGACCCTAAAGGTAAAGGAACTTTCTCCGGTGAGAATGGTGGTATGATTAAGGCTTATGGAAATGTTTTTAAAGAATGTACGGGACTTCGTTATGTTACTTATCAGAATGCTCAGGTAGAATTTGACGCTTATGAGGTGACCGACCGTAATGAGAAAGTTCCGGCAACGGTAAAAGCCAAGTTAGGTGGAAGCACTTATGATAATTTTGATACGAATGCTTCATTGATGTACTCTTATACACCGGATGCAGCCGACGATGTGCCGGGTGTAGTGACGGGACAGTATGGTGCGGGACGTATGCAGCACGGTGATTTTGAATTTGCCTTTAACAATGCAACGGATGATTCTTCTTATGATATTAATACCGGTTTGAAGACTAAGATGCTTAATTATAAATCTTCTTTTGTCGGTATTATCGGTGATGATACGGTTGTTGTCCCTACCGGCATCACGGCTCCTGTCTATAATGAGGTGCAGGCGGACGGACCAATTTATGACTTGTCCGGCAGAGTGGTGAGAAATCCACAGAGAGGTATCTATATACAGAATGGGAAAAAGTTTATTATTCAATAGGTATTTTTAGATAAAGCAATTAGCAAAAGGAGAGGGGAAGAGCAAACGCTTTTCCTCTTTTTTCGTTTAATAAAGTAAATCTCTCTATCTTTGTAACCTGATTATTAATGATTGTAAGATATGAAAAGGATAATGAAATTGCTGGCAACTTTATTTGCTTTTACGACTGTTTGCCTTGCTTGTGGCGGTAATAGAGGCTTTGAGTCGCTTTCTCCGGATGATTTTTCCATGTTGCTGCATAATGGGAATATACAATTGGTTGATGTCCGTACGGGTTTGGAATATTCGGAAAGTCATATTCCGGGGGCAATCAATATGAATGTGATGGATGATTCTTTTACGGTACATGTTGATTCCGTTCTTCAAAAAGATATTCCGGTAGCGGTGTATTGCCGTAGTGGGAAGCGCAGTAAGAAGGCTGCATTTATTTTGGCAAAGAAAGGCTTTAAAGTCTTTGATTTGGACAACGGTTTTATCGGTTGGGAAAAGGCAGGCAAGGAAATTGATAAGTAGCTGAAACTTTTTATAACCACCTTGATGTTTTTTACAAACACCTTTATCTTTTTCTTCAAACATCTCGGTGTTTTTTTAAATCATCAGGTTGATTGAAAAAAGACATACGGTCCTTTGTCTGCAAACGATAGGAGTTTGCGAACAAAGGACCGTATGTTTGTAATCAATCGACCGTATGTTGAAAAACGGGTATCGGCGGACTCTCTTATTTAAGTCCTTCGATTAGTCTTTTTAGTACTACGGTGGCGGATATTTCCCGGTTGGCAGCTTCGGGGATCACGATGGATTGCGGACTTTCAATTACATCATCCGTGACAATCATGTTTCTGCGTACCGGCAGGCAATGCATAAAGTAAGCGTTGTTGGTTACGGCCATTTGTCGGTCACCGACAGTCCATTCACGGTCTTTGCTTAATATCTGACCGTAATTGTCTCCCGTATAGGCAGCCCAGTTCTTTGCATAGATGAAGTCTGCTCCTTCAAACGCTTTCATCTGGTCGTATTCCACTTTGGCGTGGCCTACAAACTTGGGGTCTAACTCATAGCCTTCCGGATGAGTGATAATGAAGTCATAATCCGTTGCATTCATCCATTCGGCAAAAGAGTTGGGTACGGCTTGCGGTAACGGACGAGGATGCGGAGCCCATGTCATGACTACTTTCGGACGGTCTTTCTTTTTATATTCTTCAATCGTTATCAGGTCGGCAAAGCTCTGTAACGGGTGGCGGGTTGCTGCTTCCATAGAGAATACCGGACGACCGGAGTGCCGGATGAACTGATTTAGTATCACCTCGTTGTAGTCGTCTTCTTTATTTTCGAACCTTGCAAAAGAGCGTACACCGATAATATCGCAATAACAGCCCATCACCGGAATGGCTTCGAGCAAATGCTCCGGTTTGTCGCCATCCATAATAACGCCCCGTTCCGTTTCCAGTTTCCATGCACCTTGATTGATGTCGAGCACAATGACGTTCATGCCCAAATTGAACGCTGCTTTTTGAGTACTCAGACGAGTGCGGAGGCTTGAGTTGAAGAAAATCATCATTAAAGTCTTGTTCTTACCCAGTTCACAGTATTTGAAACGATCTTTCTTTATTTCAAAAGCCTCGTTGAGGGCAGACTTTAAATCACCTATATCTTGTACACAAGTAAATTGTTTCATAGTTATAATTGTTTATTATTGATTTTTATTCTCTGATTTGTCCATCGCCTTTGATAACCCATTTATAAGAAGTGAGTTCCTCCAAACCCATCGGGCCTCTGGCGTGGAGCTTTTGGGTACTGATGCCTATCTCTGCACCCAGTCCGAACTGTGCGCCATCAGTAAATGCCGTCGACACATTGGTATAAACACAGGCGGCATCGACTGCACGTGTGAAATAATCGGCTGTCTCGCTGTCTTCCGTAACAATACATTCACTATGTCCCGAACCGTATTTTGTAATATGTGTGATGGCTGCATCTATATTGGAAACAGTAGCGACGGTCATCTTATAGTCCAGATATTCAGTGCCGTAGTTCTCCTCAGTAGCTCGTTTCAGCAACTCTTTGGGGTACGTTTTCTCTAGAAATGCGTATGCCGTAGAGTCGGCATAAAGAGTAACTCCTTTTGCTTGCAGACCCTCACAAAGGGTTGCCAGTTCACTCAGACGTTCTTTGTGAATGAGCAGGCAGTCCAGTGCATTGCATACGCTTACCCGGCGTGTTTTTGCATTGGTGACGATAGCCTTTCCCTTTGCTGCATCGCCTGCCTTATCAAAATAGACATGGCATACGCCTGCACCGGTTTCAATAACAGGTACGGCTGCATTGTGACGGACAAAATCAATCAGCTGCTTGCCGCCTCTCGGGATGATTAAATCTACATATCCTATAGCGTTCAGCAATTCCGTAGTTGCTTCCCTGTCGGCAGGAAGTAGCTCTACGGTGTGGGTATCTACGTGGAACTTCTCTAATACGGAATGAATAACATGCACGATGGCACGGTTTGAGAAGTCTGCATCGCTACCACCTTTGAGCAGGCAGGCATTACCCGATTTCAAACAAAGGGAAAATACATCGAAGCTGACATTCGGACGAGCTTCGTAGATAATCCCGATAACGCCGAAGGGTACACTGATACGGGTCAGTTCCATTCCGTTGGGACGCAGGGTGTGCTTCAACACTTTCCCAAGCGGTGACGGGAGGGAAGCTACGTTGCGGGTGTCGGAAGCAATGCCTTCAATACGTTCGGCTGTAAGCATCAGTCGGTCGTATTTGGGATTGTCTTTATCCATCCGTGCCAAATCCTTCTTGTTCTCAGCAAGGATATAATCTGTTTGCGCAACGGCAGCATCTGCCACAGCATTTAAGATATCGTTGATTTTGCAGTCTTCCAGCATAGCAAGCGAACGGCTTGCCATCCGAACTGATTCGAAAGTTTCTTTTAAGTTGTTTACCATCTTACTATTCCCGATTTTATTCCAGATACAAATAATCATAATGCACGAAAGGCTTTAACCCGTGCTTGCCCAACATCTTTTTCGCTTCCGCAGAGTCGAATCCTACTTTACCTACGCCTATTTGTTTACCCTTAAAATCCATAATACGGACAATATCGTCTTTCTCGAATTCACCTTCTATGTGTGTGACTCCTACGGGAAGAATGCTCACAGCCTTCTTACCTTTCAGCACTTTGGTAGCTTGCTCGTTGATATGTAATTCTCCTTTGGCAAATCCTTCCGAGTGGGCGATCCATTTCTTTACACTGGACACTTCTTCGTTGGAAGGGATGAAGCGGGTACAGACCGTTGTTTCCGGATGTTTCAACAAGTCGACCAGGATATTATCCCGTTTGCCGTTGGCTATGATAACGGTGATACCTTCATCGGCAACTTTGCGGGCAATGTTGGTTTTGGTAAGCATGCCTCCGCGTCCGAATCCTGATTTCTCGGTCTGTATATAGTCGGACAGATCTTTCCCGTGTTCTACTTCCCGTATTACCTTTGTGTTGGCATCGGAAGGAGAGCCGTTGTAAATTCCGTCTATGTTACTTAGTATGATTAGTGCTTGCATATCCATCATGGAAGCAATCATTCCGCTTAATTCATCGTTGTCGGTAAACATCAGTTCGGTAACGGAAATCGTGTCGTTCTCATTAACAATGGGAATAACGCCATTTTCCAACATTACCATCATGCAGTTACGTTGATTAAGGTAATGACGTCTTGTTCCGAAGTTCTCTTTGGTAGTGAGTACTTGCCCTACGGGAGTACCATGATCGCGAAACAGTTCGTAATATCGGTTGATGAGTTTGGCTTGTCCCACTGCAGAAAATAATTGGCGTTGGTCTACGCTATCCAGTTTCTTTGAGGCCTTTATCTCGCTTCTGCCGGATGCCACAGCACCGGAAGATATTAAAATGATCTCAATTCCGGCTTTTCGCAGTTCGGCTATCTGGTCTACGAGCGCCGACATACGTGTCACATCTAATGTGCCATCTTTACGGGTTAGTACGTTGCTACCGATCTTAACTGCTATTTTTGTAAATTGATATGTCATTTTACCGTTAATTTGGAAGCACAAATATAGGAAATATAATCGAATTGTAAGTAATGCATAATTAAAAATGAACAATGAAGAACGAATCTTGGTGTCGTTCTTCATTGTTCATCTCTCTCTCTTTATGTACAGAATCTTATTCGTCTTTATCTTTATCCTTTTGATCGATAAGTTGTAAAGCCGCTCCATAGTCAGCTTCGTTTACGAGTACTTTCATTTCTCCTCCCAAACCTGCATACGGGGCAGTGATGCTGCCCATCGTTTCGTCTTTTAGCATGGCGGGGATGTTATTAGATTCCAGCAAACCTTTCACTACTTCTGCCTCCCAAGGGGTACCACCGAATACTTCTACCAATGGGTCATTGTCTTTTGTTGCCATATATTTTTATATTTAAGTGAATACTCTAATTACAAATATAACAATTAAACTCCAAAAAGTTTGTTTTTAAACTCATAAAATTCTTATATTTGGAAACGGCAATTGTAAAACACGAGATAAATGAATGTCATCTATGTACTTTTGTTAACTATACTGAGCGTAATCTGTTTCTTTTTGTTGCTGAAAGTGTACAAATTGAGGAAAGATAATATCCTAATACTCAATGAACGCGACAGGTTGACTTCTCAACATGGCGAGGACTTCAACCGTTTGCTTGCCAATATTTTCGATAGTCTTCCTCTTCCCGTTATGGTAAAAGATAGCGGAAACGACTTAAAATATATTTATTGGAACACAGAAGCGGAAATCAAGATGGGATGGAAGCGTGAAGATGCTCTTGGAAAGACAGATATAGATATATTGGGAGAGAAGGAAGGAACCCGGATACGTGAAATTGATAAACAAGTTCTTCAAAATAGAAAAAGGATTATCTCGGACGAGATCGTTGAAAAAGACGGGAAAAAGATAGGTGATGTGCAGCTAATCAAGGTTGTATTGGAACATAGAACCGTAGAGCCTTGGGTATTAATGGTCTGGTGGGACGTTACTGCTTTAAAAGAAGCTCAAAGGAAAGCTGAAGAAGCTGATCATCTAAAAGCTACCTTCATAACAAATATGACACATGAGATACGTACTCCTTTGAATGCGATAGCCGGTTTCTCAAGATTGATTTTGAACGGCAATCCGGAGGAACAAAAGGTTTATTCGGAAGTTGTGGAGCATAATATCGACATTCTTTTGAAATTAATGAACGATATTTGGGATATCGCCCAGATTGAAGCGAATATGATTTCTTTTGATTATTCCCGTTTTAATATAAATGATATGCTGGGTGACTTGGAATCGCTTTTTTGCTTACCGTCAGATAAGGATATGTCTGTGATTATTTCTTGTGATAAGAATGCAGAAGGTTGTGCGGTTTACTCCGATAAAACTAAGCTGTTCAGAGTAATGAACGGTCTGATAAAGAATGCGATTAAATTTACCTCTGAGGGAACGATCAAGTTTGGCTCGGAGCTTATCAATGGAGGTGATATGGTCCGTCTATATGTGTCTGATACCGGAAGAGGGATTCCGGAGGATAAAAGAGAAGAAATATTTGAGCGTTTTGTTAAACTGGACGACTTTACGCAAGGGGCGGGATTAGGACTTTTTGTTTGTAAGAAGTTGATTCATAGTTTAGGCGGAGAAATCGGTTTGGATTCAGAGGAAGGTAAAGGTTCTACCTTCTGGGTAAAACTTCCGGTTAGTAAAGACTGATCAAATAAAAGGCGAAAGATATGGAGGTACTGATAGGGATATTATTCGGATTATTAGTCGCTTTTCTAGTTTGTTGGATAAGCAGGGGAATGATATTGGAATTGTTAATCTTACGAGCGTTGAAACGTCGTTTACCTCATTTTCTACCCAATGCTGCATTTATAGTGAACAATCCTTTTGCTGTGGTCGATTGTAATCGTTATGATATAGAGTTGTTCCCTTTTTTACGGGAAGAGATTATCGGTTCTAACCTATGGGATTTACTTCCGGCAGAGATTACGAGCCGTATTTATAAAGGTTACAGAGATACAGTGAATACGGGTAAGATAAGAACAATTAAATTGTTTATTATGTTGGATACTATGGAACGTATGGAGTTGGAATTACGTTTTGTGCCCTTGTCCCGTTGTAAATACATTGTAGCGATATTTAGGATAGTTGAGAATTGAAAATGCAAAGAAAGTTTTCACATTTTCAATTCTCAATTTTCAATTTTCAATTCTCAATTATTTCGATCCTTATCTCTGATCTCCACTCTGCGGATTTTCCCGCTGATAGTTTTAGGTAATTCCTCTACAAATTCGATGACACGAGGATATTTGTACGGAGCAGTTACTTTCTTGACATGGTTTTGTAATTCTTTGATAAGTTCTTCACCTGCACGGTCTTTATATTCCTTTGCCAGTACAATGGTAGCTTTCACCACTTGTCCGCGTATCTCATCGGGTACTCCGGTGATGGCACATTCCACTACGGCGGGGTGGGTCATTAAGGCACTTTCCACTTCAAACGGGCCGATGCGGTAACCGGAACTCTTGATAACATCGTCTGCACGTCCGATGAACCACAGATAACCGTCTTCATCCTTCCAAGCCACATCTCCTGTGTAGTAGATACCTGCATGCCATGCTTCGTGTGTGCGCTGCGGGTCACGATAGTATTCTTTGAACAGGCCGATAGGCTTACCTTTGTCTGTACGAATAATGATTTGTCCCTGTTCTCCGGCTTCGGCAGAGCGTCCGTCCGGTGTGATCAGGTCTACGTCATATTGCGGATTAGGTACACCCATACTTCCCGGTTTCGGTTCCATCCAAGGGAAAGTAGCTACGGTAAGCGTTGTTTCGGTTTGTCCGAAGCCTTCCATCAGCTTAATACCTGTCAATTTTTTGAAGGTATCGAATACGGCAGGGTTCAAAGCCTCTCCGGCGATTGTGCAATATTTCAGTGACGATAAATCGTATTTACTCAGATCTTCACGAATAAGGAACCGGAAGATAGTGGGAGGGGCGCACAAGGAGGTGATGTGACAGTCTTGTATCTTTTTCAGAATCTCTGCGGGTGTAAACTTCTCATGGTCGTATACAAATATGTTTGCTCCGGCAATCCATTGCCCGTATAGTTTACCCCATACGGCTTTTCCCCATCCGGTATCGGCAATGGTCAGGTGCAGACTCTCTTCGTTGAGGTTGTGCCAGAAACTACCCGTTACTATATGCCCTAATGGATAAGTGAAGTCATGCGCCACCATCTTCGGCTCTCCCGTAGTGCCGGATGTGAAGTACATTAGTGAAATATCCTCATTACTGTTGGCGTGTTCGGGACGTACGAACGGTACTGCATTTATGATGCCTTTGTGGAAGTCGTCGAAACCTTCGGGTATGTACGGGCCTACGCTTACCACATGTTTCACAGTGGGTGATTCAGGCATGGCTTCCTTAATATGATCGGTGATGATCGATTCTCCTGCACAGACAATCATTTTGATGTCTGCCGCATTACAACGGTACACAATGTCTTTCTTCGTTAGCAAATGGGTGGCCGGTATCACTACTGCGCCAAGTTTGTGCAGTGCGATGATAGAGAACCAGAACTCATAACGTCGTTTCAGTATCAGCATCACCATATCACCATGACCGATACCCAGACTTTGGAAATAAGAGGCGGTCATGTCCGTGTATTTCTTTATCTCTGCGAAAGAGAACTGTTTATATTCGCCTCGGTCGTTTGTCCAACAGAGAGCATTCTTTTCCGGCTGTTCTTCCGCCCATGCGTCTACCACGTCATAGCCGAAGTTAAAATTATCCGGAACTTTCAGCTTGAAATTCTTTATAAAATCTTCCTGAGAAGAAAAATGAGTCTGTTCTAAAAATCTTTCTACCATTGTTTCCTTTTATTCTTCGTTGAGTTGTTACATGATTACGGCGAGGAATTTCAACGCTTTTCCATCCAATGCTTTCATTCCGTGCGGTAATTTTGAGTTGAAATAGATACTGTCTCCCTGATTCAGGATTAACTCCTTGCCGTTGATGCTCAGTAGCATACGACCGGATAATACCATATTGAATTCTTGTCCCGTATGTGAGTTATAGTGTATCGGGGTATCATCGTCTTTCGGCTCTACGGTGACGATAAACGGATCCGCTTTGCGGTTCATGAATCCCGATGCCAGTGATTGGTATTTGTACGCTTGTGTGCGCTCGATGGATACTCCCATTCCGGCACGCGTCAGGAAGTAAGAACTCATCTTAGGTTCTTCACCAAACATCAGCGCATCTAGTGAGATGTCATATTGCCGGGCAATCTTTTGTAATAAACTAACGGAGATATCTGCTTCGCCGCTCTCTGCCAGACGATATTCATCCACGGGAATTTCACATGTATCCGCTATTTCTTGTGTGGTCAGTTCAAGTACTTCCCGCAATCCACGCAGGCGTTCTGCAATTTGTCTTATTTGGTTGTTCATAATCAATTTTTCTACAAAAGTAGGGAAAATATATTATAAACGCATCAAATATGTCTGTTTAAATAACAAATTAATAGTCAAAATCGAATTTTGTTATTCGAAGTTTCATATGGTTACTTACTGGCCTTCATTGCTTTGATGATTGCAGATGTAAATCCGGCATGATCCAGTTCATTGATACCTTTGATGGTGATGCCTCCCGGTGTAGTTACCTTATCAATCTCTACGGAAGGATGTGTGTCATTCTTTAAAATCAACTCTGCTGCACCTTTTACGGACTGGGCTACCATTTTCATAGCATCTTTCGGGTACACTCCCATTTCGATACCTGCTTGCATGGCTGCTTGGATATATTTCAAAACATAGGCAATGCCGCAGGATGTGAGTGCGGTTGTTGCCGCTATCTGACTTTCGGGTATAAGCATTGCCATTCCCATTTCGTTGAAAATGTCCAGCATCAATTGTTCCTGTTCCTTGCCGGCACCGTGTGAAGCTATCAATGTCATGCTTTCCAATTGCGATATGGCAGTGTTGGGAATCACACGGAACATCGTTTCTGCTTTCGAGTATTGTGCCAATGTCTCGAATGTGATGCCGGCAGCTACTGATACCACTATTTGTTCTTTGGCAATATCGAGCCCTTTCATTACTGTTTCCATCAGCCAAGGCTTTACGGCAAGAATTATCATATCGGCGGTTTTTGTAGCTTCTGCATTGTCGCTGGTGATGCAAATTTCAGGATATTCCGCTTTCAGTGCTTCCAGTTTCCCGATACTACGGTTCGCTACCGTGATTTCGTCTGCTTGTATGATACTACCTTGTGCCAATCCTCTTGCAATGGCTCCACCCATATTCCCGGCTCCGATAATTGCTATTTTCATAAATATCTCCTTTCCTGATAAACGTTGGTATTATGCAAAGGTAGAAATATTTAGACGAATAGGTTATATTTGAAATAAAAAATCAAGTCCTATTCTGCTTTTTGGATTAATTCCGTACATTTGTCGCTGTGCAAGAGAAAGACACATAAATCTAATTCAAACACTGGTTACCGATGCAAACAATTTCCGCGGCTGCGTTTACAGATACCAAACCGCATTATAATATATTGGACGGATTAAGAGGAGTGGCAGCTATTACTGTTGTCTGTTTTCATTTATTCGAAGCTTATGCGACAAGTCATTTAGACCAGCAACTCAATCATGGATATTTAGCCGTAGATTTCTTTTTTATCCTATCGGGTTTTGTCGTTGGTTATGCCTATGATGACCGATGGAAAACCATGAAAATAAAAGACTTTCTTAAACGCAGGTTTATCCGACTGCAACCTATGGTCGTGATAGGTGCCATTATCGGAGCCATTATGTTTTATTTTCAAGGTTGTTCGGTGTGGGATGTGTCAAAGGTATCTATAGGCATGTTATTACTTGCCACCTTGCTTAATGTCTGTTTGATTCCGGCTACTCCGGGTTTTGAGATTCGGGGAGTTGGTGAAATGTATCCTTTGAATGGACCGAGTTGGTCTTTATTCTTTGAGTATATCGGGAATATTTTGTATGCCTTGTTCATCCGTAAGCTTTCTATAAGGAATCTTACGATATTTGTTCTGCTGGCAGGACTCGGATTGGCGGCCTTTTCCATATTCGGGCCATACGGTGATATATGCGTAGGCTTTTCATTGACTGATGATAATATGGTTGGCGGTTCTCTGCGCATATTGTTTTCATTTCCTGCCGGTTTATTGTTATCACGTATTTTTAAGCCTGTTCACATAAAAGGAGCTTTCTGGATATGTAGCTTGTCGGTAGTAGTTTTGCTTGTGATACCACGTATAGGTGATGGCGAGAGTTTATGGATGAACGGTTTATACGATACGGTATGTTTTGCTTTTCTTTTTCCGTTACTCGTCTATTTAGGGGCTTCAGGGAAAACGACAGACAAACATACTACCCGGGTATGTAAGTTCTTAGGAGATATATCTTATCCTTTATATATGGTGCATTATCCATTTATATATCTGTATTATGCTTGGGTGAAAAATGAAAGTCTCACATTCGTTCAATCCTTACCTGGAGCTTTGGCTTTAGTTATAGGCAATATTTTATTGGCCTATCTATGTTTAAAATTGTATGATGAACCTGTGCGGAAGTATTTGGCTAAGCATTTTTTGCGGATTACAAAGTAGATAATGGGTAGTTGAAATAAAGCTGCCTTCATAATTTTCATTATAAAGACAGCTTTTTCTAAGGTTTAGGTTTGTTTTTAATTATTGAACTAGAATCTTACCAAAAGAAACTTTATTCCCTGATTTAATCTTGATAATGTATATGCCGGTTGCCCAGTCTGCTGTATTGATCTGATGCGAAGCGTCTTGTGTTGTTACTCTTCTGCCTTGTGCGTCAATTATACTAACATTATCAATTGCTTTATCCAACAGAATAATACCTGTTTCCATATCATAAACAAACATTGACTCATTCAATGCGGATTTTATGCTGGATGGTGCTTCTACCGTAATCATTGTTTCAACAAAATCTGAGTATTGTTTTTCGTCATTAGCCATTGGATATACGGCTTGCACTTTAATCAAATGTTTTCCTTTTGATAAATTGTCGAACACCATAGAGTGATTATTGGTTTTTCCAACTAACTCTTCATCTAAATATACATTAAACGTCGCTAATTGGAAAATATCGGATTCTTTATAACCAATATAAATGTCATCTAAAGCGAATACGAACTTTTGTTCGGAAATGCATCTGATCGTGATATACTTGGCTTCCTTAGGTATGTCATAAACAAATTGTGTCCACATTCCTCCAACACTCTGAGGAGCAGTTGTTATCCATGTTACATCTTCAGGGGTTGCTTCCTCTTCACAATAGCCTACCATAAATGTCTCATCACCTAAAAGTCCGAAATAACCGGCTTTTGCATAGAAACTCAAAACAAAATCCGTTTCAAACGATAATGACGGAGAAAACAGATAATCGTTATTAGCTCCTTCTATAGCTGCCATATCCACTAATACTTTGTCTCCACTGTGTGGCTGAACATATTCCAAAATACTTGGAGAAGTCTGGCTCGGATTAAATGCCATATAAGCCATTGGAGATTCCATATTGTTAAATTCGCATAACTGCATTCCGTAAGTTGCTTTACGATCTACATCTGTATATGTCCATCCTAGTTCTCCTGCGGGATTGATTGAAAAATCTTCCATTCCTTCAAAATCTTCAAATATACCTTCTTCTGTATTCCAATTGAAAGTTACATTTGTCGTATTTTCATCTTGTACAGCTTTTGCATTAAACGGACTTTTAGGAATGAAGTCCAGTTCAAATTCCATCTCACCTGTATCTCCTGTAAATGTCCATGCAAACGAAGACGGTTCGAATCCATCTCTAATAACTGTCATGTTATACATTCCTTTTCTAATGCCCTTAAATACCGTTTTATGACCTTCTGCCACTTTTGTATAGGTGTATTCCGGTTTATCCGCATTTTCTAAGGTAATAACAGCGCCTTTAGACATATCTACGGCTGTACTGGTCGTTACTATTATAGTGACATCAGTACTCATTAAGTGTTCGATTTCCTCGGAATAACCTATGTCAGACATCTTACCATCTGCGTATACAGCTTGAACTGCATATTGATATGATCCCTGAGGCAACTGATTAAACTTACGGTCAATATAAGTCAGATCTGTCAGATTTGCATCCAATTTTGTCCAGCTATCTTGATTTTCTTTATCCTCTACATTTAATCTCCACACATTATAAGTAAATTCTCCTGCTTCTGCATACGCTTGGTTCATACGTGGCATAACGACATTTTTAATAGAACGGTATTGATTGGCAATATTTCTTGCCGGAGCAAGTTGAGGAACTCCAAGAGGCGAACCGATTCCTCGTACAAGGAAATTTCCTTTATTATAAGATGTGATACCATCATTAACATAATCATATGAGTAACAAGAGTGGCTGGAACCTTCCCCGTCATAAACAAGACCGACTCCTGCTTTGTTACCTATAGCCAATATTCCTCCGTATGGAAGAACTATTTCTTCCGGAAATCTATATTCAGACCATTCATTATCAGTATTTGGAACATCTTTTTTACAATATACCAAATTGTTGGACAATGATCCATTTTTATTTAAAGAGAATATATATATATCTGTTGTGTTGTGGTTTCCTTGAAAATCCGATAATACCCATTTTATTCCTGATAATACCATCGGGTAATTAAATACGTTTCCTGCGATAGCAAATTCAGGAGTTGGACTGCTTATAGAAATGAGTCCACCATCTTTATTGCCATTATCACAACTTATTTCTGTTTCCTTCAAAGGCATCATCCAAGAAAGTAGCACTCCGGCGTCAATTGTTTCGGCTTTTATATTTAAAGGAGTAACGACGCGGGTTTTCATCACAATTTCTCCCAGTTTCACAGGACTGTTTGTCAATGCAAATTCTTCTACATGAGTTATCTTAAGATCCTTTTCTATTTTTAATGTGTACTTTTCACATTCACGCACTTTTTCTATTGCAAATTTTCCGTCTTCATCTGTAATAGTGTTATAAGAAAGCTCTCCGGTTAGAGTGACTACCGCATTTTTTACAGGGGCACCGCTTTCATCAACTACAGTAGCGCTTACTGTTTCATAATTCGCTGCTATTAATCTAATATCGTGCGTAACAGTTTTCTTTGCTTCAATGGTTATGGTTTCTAAATATGGATCATGTCCGTCCTGATTCACACTAATTTTATATTCTCCGGCAGGAACATCTTTGAAACTATATTTCCCGTTTTCATCTGTTATGCAATCTGTTTTTTTATAATATTCACCTTGTAAAGAAACCGTGACTCCACTAAGAATATCATCTTTAGAGTTGGTTAATGTTCCTTCCAACACTCCGTCTGACAATTCTGTTACAAGAATGCTATTTAAACTAAAAATACTGGTGCTAGGGGTTGTAATGTGAAATCCGATGTTATAATCTCCGGTTAAACCTTCCGGAAAAAAATCTAATAACTTAATAGTTCTGATCTCTTTTTTCGTTTGCCAATCAAGTTGAGTTGGCTCCAACAAAAAGGTGGTTTGGGCTTCCACATTGTTGCCGTTGCCGATAGTTACCGCAATCGTTTCATAATACGAACCTGAACCAGTCCAGTAGATTCTTAATATAGGATTCTTCAATGTACCGGAAAAGGTGATTGTCGGAGAAATAAACCAATCATCAGCACCCCTTCCTCTATAGCCTGCATACAAATAGTTACCTTCCCAATACCATTTAGAACCATCTTCATCACTGTCGATAACTGTCCACTGATCAAATTCTTCGTATGTACTAAATCCGCAGTAGAAGAAATCTGTTGAGGCTTCTTTTATTTCACTGTAGACATACTGAAAATTAAAACTTAGTAGCAATACTGCTAATAAAAAATGTAAATGTTTCATAGCATTAAATTAATTTTAAATATAAACTTGACATTAGTCATCTAACTATTAAGAATTTATGTGTACATGAAGCACTGTCAATATTAAACCGGATAAAGTATATTCCTTTATCTAAAGAATTTACATCTATCTTAGATGGATAAAAAGTAACAGCTCTCATCATATTACCGGCGGTGTCATAAATTACTGCATTATCATAATTGCCATTTATATACAGGTATCCGTCCGAAGGGTTACTATAAACCTTTAATTCTTGTTTTTCTTGTTGTATATCCGATAAAGAAACCGGATTCGAATCAATCAAATCAATTTCATCTGCATTGTATACTTTGCAATTATTCGGATCTTTTTGGTCACTGTTTGCTATAAAGGCGATCACATGCATTTTTTTATCCACCCATTCTTCCGGTAAAGTAAAAGTGTATTCCTTAGAATGGAATAAGTTTCCGGTAAATTCAATCGGATCTCCCCAGGTGGAGGTTATCACTTTACGAATGGCATGACTATGATAATATTCATCCGGATTAGGGGCAGACTCTTGTTCCCCTAAAATACTGTCTTCTGTCAAGACTATATTCAGACAAATATTATCACCACCTAACTGGCTGACATTTTCTGCTGTAACCTCTCCAAATGCGGAAACTGTCAACAAACGGTTGTTCGGATTGTATTTTCTGTCTATTGATAAAGAAACCAATGCCGGAGATGTCATACTCTGTTCTATCAGTTTTGATGTATTACTGTTTCTGACAAAGAATGCAGGACCGGGACTTCCCGCACCACTACCGTTGTCCGCTCCATAGCTGGCCATGTTAGTGCGATCCAACATCATTGCCGGGGCATAATAACTTCCATTACCCATGGCGTTTTTAAAGAAAAACAGGTAATCATTACTTTCCGCTATTGTTAAGTCATCTGTTCCGTAGCCGGCATGGTGTACCACTCTAATAATATCTCTCTTATATTTTAAAGCTTGTTCTATAGTTAAATGTGCAGAAGGGCAATTTTTACATAGCATCGTGGAATACTGTTCAAGTAAAATCTTACGATTAGTGTACTCGTCCCTACAGAATATTCGTTCCACCTTTCCCGTATTATCGGAATCATTTTCATCCATCATTCCGTTTATTTTATCTATCTTTATATTTAAGTCATAAATACTACTTTCATCAATTATAATGTTTTCTAAAGGAACTATTCCTAAATCATTAGTTGCAATAGAGATGCCGTCAATTGTTGTTGTTACAGGACTTTGTCCTTCAATGGTGTAAGTAACGGTCATCTGATTGATGTCGGCAGCAGCCATATTTCTTATTATCATATCTATGGGAAATGCTTTACCCGGAGCAGCATACTTTTTGGCTGATATACTAAACAAAGAAGCATCATTTTGAGGCAGGTTATCTCCTTTTACAATAGCTTGTAGGTTTAGGCATCCTCCTCCCTGATGTCCCCAACTCCTTTCCTCATTAGCAGATTGGGCTATACTTAACCAATCAGCATAATTATTGTCCGTGCCTCCGTCTAATGAGGTGACATCACCTTGGGCAATATAGCTAAAACCAATAAATAATTCTTCTCCTGTTATCTCAAAGGGAGTATTAAGTGTAATCTCATTCCAACCAACTTCAAGCCTGTCAACATTCTGAGTATATATCGGCTTTTCTTTCAAATTTTTAGTGATGAATATATCATTTTCCTGTTCTTTTAGTTTGTCACCAATTGCCAAACGGATATCTGTGATTCTGTTTCCTTTCAAGCGTTGCATATATTCTGCCGGAAATTGTATCGCGCCTTTTAAATACACTCTGAATTCCGAACCAACATTTAAAGTAAGATCGCCTTGGGTGTATCCTATTTTCATGGTTGTAGATTTTTCTTCTGCATTATTTGTTAATGCCATCATTTTCGCTGAACACAACAATAATGCTACTAAAATCAAGTCTTGCAGTATAAATCTTTTCATAAGTATTATAATTAAAGTGTCATTGACCTTTTGTTTCAAGAAAGAGCTGTCTTAGAAGTTTTCTTTTTATAATCTATAAATTCGTATCGAATAAGACTATTTATTTAATAGATTTCAAATCTATCGTTTATATTTAATTCTAATTAATTTTGTAAAGGTGGATTTATTAAAATAAGTCTATATATTATAAAGAATTGTCCAGAAGTGGTTATGCGCAGCTTTTGAATGCGAGTATATGTGACAATATTAAGTATGTTTTTAATTGGTTTGAGGCATAACCTTTAAAGGATTTATCACTGAGCTTATATGATTGTTAGCATTCTACTAATAAAAAACAGGTAAGGCACATGAAGATATAATGGCATAATTTCCCATTTAAACCATAATATAGATATTGATGGCTTTTAAATAGTGTATTGCTTTCTTGAGAGAATGTTTTAGTGAGAGAATAGGTTGAGGGAATAAACAAACTATTGATAAAAAGAAAAAGCCCTGAAAATCAGGGCTTTCTTCTTGTTCTGGTGATCCGCTTGGGGCTCGAACCCAAGACCCCAACATTAAAAGTGTTGTGCTCTACCAGCTGAGCTAGCGAATCAATCCTCTTTTGCTGTTAAGCGGGTGCAAAGATAGAGACTTTTATTTAAACTCCAAACTTTTGAAAGGTTATTTTTTTGTATTTCTTTCCTCTATTTCTATTTCTTCTTGATTATTAGTAACTTCCGGCTGATAAGATGTTATCTTTTCGTTGCCGACAATGAAGCGTTGGTAGTAGGAGAGCATTAGAGTTGTTAGCGGAAGAGCGATAATCATGCCTAGAATACCCATTAATGAACCCCATATTGAGAGGGAGAGTAAAATAATGGCAGGATTTAGTCCGGTGATCTTTCCCATGACCTTAGGCACAATGATGGTATCCTGTATGATTTGTACAATACAGAATACAGCTAATGCTGCCAGCATGATGAACCAGAAGTTTTGACCTGTATCTGCCGCTTTCAAGAGGGCCAGCATAATGGTAGGGATGAATCCTATCAACTGTAAATAAGGGACCATGTTGAGAGCTCCGATAAACAACCCTAAACCGATAGCTAACGGGAAGTCGATGATTAGAAAACCGATGCAGAATAAGATACCTACACAGAAAGCAACCAATGCCTGACCTCTGAAATACTTATTCATACCATGCTGCATATCGTAAACCAGTCCGGATACAAACTTACGGTACTTCATCGGTAGCAAATGTAACCAGCCTTCCGCGATAGATTCGTAATCCAAAAGAATGAAAACGATGTATAATAATATAATGAAAGATGCAAAAATACTGAATAGGATGTTGACAGACTGTGCTAACATATTCCACACCCGGGGAAGAGTGTTCCGAAGTGTATTCATGATATTCTCTTCTGATAGCATGTTGCTCAGCCATTTCATATCAACGTATTCTTTGATAAATTGGGAAACATTTCCGGGAATGGCGGAGGTCTGTGCTCCATCTATGAAATAAGTTATCAAAAGGTCTTTCAGTTTGCCGAATTCTTCTATCATAGGCGGCACGAAAATCAGGAATGCAGCAACACCCAAACAAAGTACGGTGGCAAGTGCACAGAAAATGGATAATATCCGACTTTTAAATTTTAGCCGATACTGGAAAAACTTGACAAGTGGGTAAATCATATAAGCTATCAGCCATGCGATGAAAAAAGGAAGGAGCACTCCGCTAAGCCGATTGAAAAGATATAAAATGCCTACGATGACAACTAACCCCAATATACTTCGGATAAAACTGTCGAAAGTAATTTTTTTGTCAAGCATAACTCTAATTATTAGGTCCTTATTTTATTCGTCATTGTTCAATGCCTTATTGTAACACTCCCTGCAAAGAGGTTCGTATTCATCTTTTTCGCCAAGCAACACTCGTTTGTCGTTTTTAACAATACGATGTGATACATACGCCAACTGTCCGCATTTAACGCAAATAGCATGTACCTTTGTTACTTCATCTGCAATCGCGCATAGAGCCGGAATCGGTCCGAAAGGGACACCTTTATAATCCATATCCAATCCGGCAATGATAACCCGTATGCCATTATTCGCCAATTGATTACATACATTTACCAGACCTTCGTCGAAAAATTGCGCTTCATCAATACCTACTACATCTATTTCTGAAGTAAATAACAAGATGCTCGCCGATGAATCTATCGGTGTGGACGCTATCGAATTACTGTCATGTGATACGACGTTTTCTTCCGAATAGCGCACGTCCATTGCCGGCTTGAATATCTCTACCCGTTGTTTGGCAAACTTTGCTCTTTTTAATCTCCGGATTAATTCTTCTGTTTTGCCGGAAAACATCGAACCGCATACCACCTCGATTCTTCCTCTTCTCCGGGTTTCCTGTACATGATCTTCTGAAAAAACTACCATTATAGTATGTTTATAGGCTTTTGTTATGATTTCTTTTTTGCAAAAGTAATATAACTATGAAATAAAGGAGTATTATTTTCTGAATTATTTTTAAGTGATAGACGTTTAATTTCCCATGATAATATGCAAGAACTGTTAAATTAACGGTTCGTTTTAAGAATTGAATATTATTTATTTCTACATTTGCGTCATAGTTCATGGTAAAGAGTTATGAATTGAAATCAAATGGCTATGGGACGATTGTATGTAGTACCGACTCCGGTTGGAAATCTGGAAGATATGACCTTCAGGGCAATTCGCATTTTGAAGGAAGCCGATTTGATACTTGCCGAAGATACCCGAACTTCAGGGATACTCCTCAAACATTTTGAAATCAAGAAGCCAATGCAATCCCATCATAAGTTCAATGAACATCAGATGGTGGAAAGTGTTGTTAATAGAATAAAGGGTGGCGAAACGATAGCCTTGATATCAGACGCCGGTACACCCGGTATCTCTGACCCCGGTTTTTTGGTAGTCCGAGAATGTGTGCGTAATGGAATTGAGGTGCAGTGCCTTCCCGGTGCTACGGCTTTTGTTCCGGCTTTGGTTGCTTCGGGATTGCCTAACGAAAAATTTTGTTTCGAAGGCTTTTTGCCTCAGAGAAAAGGGAGAATGACCCGTCTGAAAGCATTACAGGACGAATCCCGGACAATGGTTTTTTATGAATCGCCTTATCGGTTGCTGAAAACATTGATACAGTTTGCCGAGTATTTCGGTGCGGAAAGGAACGCGTCCGTTGCACGTGAGATATCAAAGATTCATGAAGAGTCGGTACGGGGTACACTTGCCCGGCTGATAGAACATTTTACGGCGACAGAACCGAGAGGTGAAATTGTGATTGTAGTAGCGGGCAAGGATGGAAAGAAAGTAGAAGATGCTGAATGAGCAAATGAAAAAATAAATTCACATTAAAACGTAAATGTATGAAAAAGTTAGTATTCTTATCTTTATGCGCAGCAATGACAATATTTGCTTCGTGTAATTTCGGTGGCGCTGAAAAGGATAAACTGAAAGCGGAAAACGATTCTCTTACTGTCGCTCTTGATCAGCGTAATGCTGAACTGGACGAAATCATGGGGACATTTAATGATATTCAGGAAGGATTTCGTCAGATTAATGCTGCGGAAAACCGTGTAGACCTGCAACGTAATACAGATGAAAACTCAACATCTGTAAAGGAAAAGATTACAGCAGATATTCAATTCATCACAAAAACGATGGAAGAGAATAGAGCTCAACTTGCTAAACTTCAAAAGCAATTGAAGAATAGCAATACTAATTCTGCTCAATTAAAGAAAGCTATTGAAGCTTTGAATGCGGAATTGGCAACCAAAACTCAGCAGATTGAAACCCTGCGTGCGGAATTGGAGGCAAAGAATGTTCGTATTCAGGAGTTGGATGATGCCGTTAACAGCTTGAACTCAAATGTAGAGGCTTTGACTGCCGAGAACGAAGCAAAAGCTAAGACAGTGGCAGAGCAAGATAAAGCCATCAATACAGCATGGTTTGTGTTCGGAACAAAATCCGAATTGAAAGCGCAGAAGATTCTTCAAAGCGGTGATGTGTTGAAAAACGCTGATTTCAATAAAGATTACTTTACGGAAGTAGATATCCGTAAGATGAAAGATATCAAGTTATACTCTAAGCGTGCAGACTTATTGACTACCCATCCGGCTGATTCTTATGTTTTGGAGAAAGACGATAAAGGTCAGTTGACATTGAAAATCACCAACCCGAAAGAGTTCTGGAGCGTATCCAGATATTTGGTTATCCAAGTGAAGTAAATAATGATGATATAGATTAGTGTGCCGATATACTACTATTCAAGTTAGTGTACCGGCACATTTTTTATTCTTGTATGATGATGTATAAAAACCTGTTTATAGATTTAGATGATACCCTTTGGGCTTTTTCGGAGAATGCGGAAGATACTTTTCGGGAACTCTATGAATCCTATCATTTTCAGCGTTATTTCGATTCTTTTGAACAATTCTATGGATTGTATAAAAGGAGAAATACGGAGTTATGGATAGAATACGGTAAGGGAGAGATCACCAAAGATGAATTGAATGAACAGCGTTTTTCTTATCCTTTGCTGACTGTCGGTGTTCGTGACGAGGCACTGTTCAAATGTTATTCGGATGATTTTTTTTCGATTATACCTACCAAAAGTAAGCTGATGCCTCATGCCCGTGAAGCATTAGACTATCTTTCATCCCGTTATCGCCTCTTTATTCTTTCCAACGGTTTTCGTGAACTGCAATCCCGTAAGATGCGTTCCGCAGGTATTTATGAGTACTTTGACAAAATAATTCTTTCGGAAGACATCCACGTTCACAAGCCCTATCCGGAAATCTTCCATTTTGCACTCTCGGCCACACAATCGGAGTTACGAGATTCTTTGATGATAGGAGATAGCTGGGAGGCGGATATTGAAGGAGCAGCAGGAGTAGGGATGCATCAGATGTTTTATAATCCTTCGCAACGAAAAGATTTACCCTTCCGGCCTACTTTTATGATTGGTGATTGGGAAGAGGCGGTGAGGCTGATTAGTCAGATATAATTTTATTGTTGTTAATATATCCTATTTAAGCTTGTAATTTAAGCATTTTCGTTCGATACACTTATTCGAGACTTCTTGCACTATTTGTATTGCGTTTTGTCTTTGTATGCCGACTTCCGAAGCCACAGTTATGATATCAGAAAGTTCTGGTTCACCTTTACCATTTATAGTAGTGGTATGATAACCATTAAAGCCGCTGCTTGGCAGAAGGTCATAAGCAGGAGACAGTTTCCATGTTCCATTTATCCATTGGAAAGAGAAGTTTTTTGCATGATCATCCCGGTTTGAAATAAGAATGTTAAATATCATAAGGCGAAACATACTTATGACCTGTTCCATATCTTTGGTAAGATTCAGCGTCAATTTCAGTAGAATAGAGTAATCGAGACTAGGAATTCGATAATTTGCATGTAGTAACCCTGCAGCACTTATGGTATGAATTTTACCATGTGGAGTTCTGTCGAACCGTTCTACTCCAAAATAACGGTCATTGAACAGACGGGTTTCTGCCATTCGTATTCCGCACTCCTTGGCAAGTAGTGAATAGTTGTATTCAATCTCACCCACATTGACCGGATCGTTCGTCGCCTTAAATTTTACCAGCCATTCTCTCCCATCTATTCTGGCAAATACCTTAGGTCGGGCTCCACCCGATGAACCTCCGTATTTGTACAGCAAATCTACCGAACCTTCGCTTTCTTTGCTTTCCAGTATCTTTTCCGCCTCTTTTGCCAAACGGTCAAACTCTATAAATTCATCATTGGTAATAATACTTTTGTCCGGACGATATTCCAAAGCACCTCGTCCTGTAGAACCGATAAGCGATAGCCGTTCTAAGATAGATAGTTTATAGGGGTCTATTCCTTTCTCTTGCAAATATCGATCCAGCAAAAGATTCCCCCAGCCATCGGGCAGGCTGTCGTCAAATACTCCGAAGTTTCCCCAAAACGGATCTCGTTTAGCCATTATTAATCCCGATTTTAACGGCATATAGAACGGAGAGATTGAAAATCCGGTTTTTATCCAATCTGAATCGTATTCGAATCCGCACACTTCGTCAGGGGTAATAGCCATTCGTCCGATGCGCTTATCCGACATGAAAATCTCTATCGTTGAAATATTATTCATTTTTATTGCCTCGTTTTTTCCGTTTCAGTTGGTTTGCTTTAATTATATCATCAATGCTTTGGTATGTCTTTCTGTTGAAAAGGGTCTCGAATTCATCGGTCATATCCAATGCAAAGGCGAGCATTACCAATGAACGCAGAGATATCTCTCCCGAAGACTCGAAACGCCTGTAAGAAGCCAAAGAGATTCCGGCTTTTGTGGCAAGCATTTTTTGCGTCCAGTCTTTTTCTAATCGTCTCTGCTTGACACGTTCGGCAACCCCTGTCATCAATGAATCAGGAGTTTTGTTTATAAGTGATAATATATTATCATTTATTTCATTTTCCATATAATTATTGTTATTATACGAGTACTTGCAAAGTTAATCAAAGTTTCTCAATTATCAAATCAGGAAAAGGATAATAATAGTTTTATAGGATTTCTTCGCACCGAGAATACTTACCCTTCCCGCCTACTTTTATGATTGGTGATTGGGAAGAGGCGGTGAAGCTGATTAGTCGGATGTAATTGTTTAAATACTAAAGAGAATGTTTGCTATATACGGGGAAACATTCTCTTTAATATTTAATTTGTTATTGCAAACAAAAAACTGATCATTTTCTCAATGAATCGATAAGAGCTTTAAGTCATTTCCTACTCTTTTTGAGGATTTTCGGATTCTTCCTTTTATTCATTTTTGAATTCCATATAGCTATCCTGCAATAATTTGTCATACTTATTTTTTGCATATCCGGGGCCATTATAGAGTCTTGCGAAATCTGCCCATTCTTGGTTTTGTAAAGCCGTATGCATTTTATTGTTGTTTTTAATGAATGAGACGAAAGCTTTAAGCTGTGTTCCTTCATTTTGCTTCATCGTTTCTACGAAAGAAAATACATCCTTGAAGCCACATGCAGAATAATTGAATCCCATTATTTGAAACATACCATACGAAGCTGACATCAAAGCAGCCTTCTCGTCTATTCGGCATGCTCTTTCCAATCGTTCATATTCTGCTAAACCACCTTTATAATATTCTTTAGTCCATTTTTTGTATAAGATGTCTTCGTTACCCGCACAATATTTTTCCGGATTTTTAAGGTGTTGCCAGAATATATGCCCTTCGAATAGAATTGCAGGCTTGCCGGGTAGTATAAAGCCCCCTCGACCTCCTGTCTCTACTTTCTGGATGGCTTTTATTGCAGCTACTTCTATATTTAAAATATTTGCAGTTTCCTGAAAGTCATTTTCTGTAATACACGAGTCTACAGTTGCTTTTTTGCGCAATGCCTCCAATGTCTTATTACCAACTAAACCATCTACTGCCAAGTGTTCTACTGCTTGAAAAGCTCGTACTGCTTTTTCCGTATTGATATCAAAAACATCAGATTGTGACACGCTGTATCCGCAAGTTGTTAGGAGTAGATGTAACTCTTTTATCCGGATTCCGGAATCTTTTAATTTAATTATCGACATATTTTATTCTTTAATGATTATAAGTGTAGAAATGAATCATGATTCGTTTCATTTCTTGAAGTTGATTTGTTTTGGTATCGATATTAGATATGTTGATCGTAATTTTTGCGACTATACCGTCTTCGTCACAATAGGAAAACTCAACGGTTGATATACCGTCGGCAAGTGCATATACAGTTGTTCCTTTTTCTTTTATAGGACCATCATATCCCATTTCCTCTAATAAGCATATTGCATCACTTTCATCTCCTTTTAATGATACAATACTGTCGTTTTGGTCGATATTATGATTTTCAAGAAAAGTATTTAGTGCAATTCTTACTTTATCGGTAGAAGTTACCTTTTCTGAGTTTTGCCCATTCATTCCTACCGGAAGCATAAGCAATGATAAGAATATTACTGTTTGGATTACTAATGATCTCATATTAATTTTTTATTGGTTAATAATTAAATTTGCTGCTCTTTTGAACTATATCTTGTGCCTTTCTTACTTTTGTTAAAGCGTCTATTGCCTTGCGTGAAGCCTCTCTGTCAATATCTAATCTAAGTCCGCAGTGAGAACATGAAAGGCTGCTTACTGTTATAAGTTGAGTGATGGTAGCCGGAATAAAAGCTCCGCACACCGGACAGTTTAATCCTGTTTTTTGCTGTAATTCTGTATTCATAACGATCAATCTTTTGGAAGTTCTTTTTTATCATTTTCCTCATCGTCCATAATAACATTATTAGCCGTGAGATGAAGTAAGTTGGATAGTCCGCCTGGCATATCCGCCTGTTGCATTTTGATTTTAATCTTCATGTTGGCGCTTAATCCTTGCTGGGCGCTGCTGCTGTCTTGTTTTGGAGCAAGGGAAGCACGCATTGTCAGTCCGGCTTCTTCCTGTGCGGGAATTAGTTTTCCCTCTTTTAATGAAAACGCCTCCTCTGTTGATTGTTGCTGTGCATCCAAAATCTTAATATCAAAATCAAAGTCGGCTTCTTTCACCTGTAATAATGGTAGTGGAACAAGTGTCAATATAGGAATGGTAACCTTTTGTTTTTTCTTATTTCCATTGCTGCCGGCTACAAAAGTAAAGCTCAATGTGCGCAATGATCCTGTTTTTCCTGTACTTTTGTCATAGTGCTCAAAAGCAATTTCGAACAGGCAATCCAAATAACGTCGTGTAGACAAACTGTCAGCATCGATTGTTGCTATTAGTGGCCCTGCAATCAACTGTTTCAGATCCATCACTTGTGAGTTGGTTGTCCGGATGTTTCTATTTGTTTTCATAATTTATTTGTAATTTATTCCGGCACTTCGTCGGCAACCGGTATGTCCATACTGTTGTTCCCTATTTTGAAATGTAAGTTTTGAATCATTTCAGATGGGTATTCTTTCATTTCATCGGCAATCAAAGTGATATCTACCGTTGTTTGTAGTTCTTTACGTAAGGCAGAGAACTTATTTGTTAATCTTGCTATCAATCCTGAAAGACTGTTCTGCAATTTTATTCGTATTTTCTCTTTTAGTATTTCACCGGCATCACCATTCATCGCCCCTCCTAAGTCCGGATGTTGAAGGAATTCTTTGAACACTGTTTTTATTGTTGCATCCATTATTTTATCCGTAATAATTTTGCCGGTTTCCGTCGTCAGACTGTCGGCTTTTGCCTTTAACTCTTCATTAATCTTACGGCCCAAAAAAGCTCCGAATTCAGTTCTTGATTTTTCTCCTTTATTCAGGATGTTTTGAAACTCATTCCCGGTGACCTCATCGGCATTATTCATGGCAAGCACTACAGTCGTTATTGCCACTTTGGCAATTTGTGGTGTTAATATCTCCTCAAGGAAGCGATAAAGTTCCTTGTAGTCGATTAACAGATTTTCTTTTATTACTCCTGTATTTTGTACCACATATTTTAAATCCAGTTCCAGTCCGTCTATCATAGCTTGGGGTAGCCGGAAATTCTTCAGTTTTCCATCTTTGGCATAATCGTGAGCTAAGGCTTGTACATAACAATTTGCCTCATGTTGTGCCGTGATATAATCTCGTAGAATTGAACTGATTACAGAACTTAATTGAGCCATAATTTATTAATTAATTGATTTTGGGTTTAACCTGCTGTGGTGCAGTTACTTCTTTTGGTGCTGTTTCACTGGCCATAACCGTTACTATCGTCTGTAGCTTGTCGTTGTCTTTCACCTTTACCGTATAGTTGTCGGCTTTTTCCAATGTATAAAATACTTTGTTACCTTCCACGGTTCTTGTTTTATCGATAGCTTCATTGATTGTCACTTTGTCGGAGTCAAATAAGCCTTCCTGATTTTTGTATGTCACGGTCAAAATAGCTTTGCCATTATCCAATAACAGCCGGTGAGCATTTACTTCGATTTCTCCTGTTGGTTTTGTTACTTGCAGGCTGTTGCCTAGAATTTCCAGAATTTTCGACATACCTGCAGGCATACTGTCTTGTCCGGCCTTGACATTGACATCCATCGTATATTCTACGCTATACTTGGAGTCTTGTGTCGATTTGGAGTCTTTTTTGCTGGACACACTTGCATTCATGTTTGAATTAACATGCGCTCCCCACCCTTTATATCCGGCAGAGAAAGAGGCTTTTTTATCCGAAGAAGAGTGTTCTTCGCTCTCATCTTTCGAGGATGCCGAGGCCGTAATATTAGCTTTAAAACTGATATCTACCGTGTTAATGGCAATGTAGGGAATCGGTACGATGGTCAGTAACGGAACGTTTAATTGAACCATTTCACCATTCTGAATAAATTGAAAAGTAACGTTTACGGCTTTCTTCTCTTTTGTTTCCGGGTCAATGTTTAAACCCACATTCTGAATAAACTCCCAAGTCGTTTGAGCCGCCAAAGCCTGCGCTTCGATACAGGCTTTCAAAGGACCGCCGATAATCGTACCAAACGGAATTGCTTGTAATGCGTTGGTTGCAGTCTGTGATGCACTTGAATCTAATGCCATAATCTGATTTTTTAAATGAATATTACTGTTTAAACTTTCTGTAAGCTTACATCACAAATGTATATCTTACATGACAATAGAAGCAAATAATATTTTCAATATTGCTCATATTCATTTTCGTTCTCTTGAGTTTGTTTCTGATTTAAGATCAGTACGTTCAGTATATTTAAAAATACATCGTGATATTGGCTGCTGATAGGTATGGCAGAATCCTTGTTGATATTTTTAATGTAACATAAATTACCGCAGAATCGGGTTATATAATTCGTGTTGATGGCATAAGAACGGTGTATCCGTAAAAATACATTTTGATTAAGTTGCTCGTATACATGAGACAAAGAACATGCCAATACCTTTATTCCATAATTTGTATGCAGTTCACAATAACTTCCTGCCGCCTTTAAATAGAAAATATCTCTATTATCCATTCTCTTAAACATACCTTTCTCCTTAATAAAAAAGGAGAACGAGGTAATGGCATAAAGAGACCTCTTAGGTGTCATAGTAAAATCAACTTGTTTATTTTGTGATTTTTTATTGTATTCGTCTTCCGAGATAAGGTTGATTACTAATGATGGAACAGGGCTGGTAGATAAATCAATCACTAACGATTTATCTGCAATCTCAATACTTAGGTATTTGTTCATGGCTCTTTGATTTGTGTTTAAAATTTGATTACAATTCTGAAAGAAAACACCTTATATTGAAATAATGAAATTATATTTGTGAATGATTGCTTTTTGTTCGTCAAATTGCTAAAAAAGGTTGTAGCCAATTTTAGCTACAACCTTTTATAAATCGCAATATTTATTTTTTATTGCACTTTAAATTGAAATTTACCTCCGACATTTCCTAGATACCCAATAACTTCCCAATCCACATCGTCAATTTTGATATTTGTTATCATATCTAAATCTTCCGGTGAATTAAAAATATCGATGTCTATTATAACATTGTTATTAGCCCATGTTCCTATTCCGGAACAACGGTCACGTCCTTCTGAATCATATAAAACACATTTCATAATTTAATGTTTTTAGTACAGTATCGTTACATTGTGCCCTTCACCCGCCAATTGAGAATTGTATGCATTGTTTGCATCGTTTTGCAAAATAAAATACCCTACTAAGAAGTTTTGCAAATTATCGTTATTCCAAGTATTATGACGTGCATCAATCACAGCACATTCTTCTGTAGTCATAGCGTTAGGGAGATTGTTGATATTCTGGGCAGTCAACTGATTGCGGTTTGGAATGTTATTTTCATCTACCATGACAACTCTATTCCCTGTCAATTCTTTAATTACATAATAACCCATATTCGTTTGATTTTTCTTTCCTACTCTTTCTAAGGCTTTTCGGAACTCGCCTAAAATTTATATCTCTGTAAGCTTACAGTTACAAATATATGAAATGAGGTAGTGGAAAGTAAAATAAGATTTCTGAGTGTGGGGAAGTTCCTTGTGGGTGATTAAATTATACGGGTAATTATAAAGTTGGTCATAGTTTTTCACTTATCAAATCGCTTTTAATAATTACCGCTATTTTTGGTTTATAGTAAAATAATGAATAATTCCTTTGATAATATTCATATTATTACTACAATTACAGCATTTTGAGGCAAGCAGGACTGAAATAGTCCCTCTTGTTCTCATTTTTTTAATAGGAGGAATATGAAAGTAGTAGAAGTGATTGTAGAACATGCAGGAAAGAATTTGAGTGCTTATGTAGAAGGCGCTCTGGTCATCACTGTGGGCAATGACATGAAAGAGATTGAGGATAATATGAAAGAAGCCATTGAATTGTACTTGGAAGATAATTCCAATCCTTGTGAAGTATTGTCCGGAGACTTTGAATTGAAATTTAAGATTGATGCTGCTACTTTTATAAATTATTATAGTAGTATCTTTACTAAAGTTAGCGTCCAAAAATGACATATCCGATAATGAAAGCCCTCAAAAGAGGGTTCCACTATAAAAGATGTCAAAATCAGGATTAATTTTAAATTTTATTAGGTTTAATACCTATCGTCATTGGCAATAAGTTCATAATCTCTGCGGCCAAGCATGATTTCGTGAAAGAAGCTTTTGAAAAATTCCAATGCCGAGATGCCATGTATCTTGCAGGTTGATATGATGGTAAGCTGCCGATACATTCGCCATCCTGTTGCTACCGAAGAACAATGATTACGCCTCTTTGGGTAATTTACCCATATCCGAGCGGTGTGAAACAGACTTCCCGGCTTTCATGGTGCGATATTCAACACCTTGGCGATACATACGGATCTCCTTTGCAGGGGATGACGGGGATTGTGCTTGCGGACAGTTTTCCCCGGATTGTTCATCATCCTGTGAGATAGATTCCGGGCTGCCGTCAAAATGATCCTTGTCTTCCTCCTTGGATCGTTTATTATCCTTTTTCTTGGATATACCCTTTTGACTTTTTGAACCGTACAGCGTCTTTCGGTTGACTTTCAATTGCTCGGCCAAAGCCTCTTTTTCACTTTGCAGGAGGCGATAAGCATCTTCCTTGTCTTTCAAAAGATGCATCAATTCCGATAACTGCCCGTGCAGAAGCGTGGACGCTTCATTGGCGGCAAGTTGGCTCTCTGTCATCCTGTCCAATTTATCCATTAAAGAATCAATGCGTTCCCGATCGGATTTTTGGGAACTCATCAGCTCTATTATCAGTTTGGACTTTTCTTCTGTTGTCATATCCGAATAGGGATCAAATCAAGGCTCCAGAGAAGGACGACCGTCCACTTGGACAGGAACTAACCTGTGACGAGTATCCTTGTACCATTTTTCAAACAGGTTATACGGAACTTTATTTCTATTACAGAAAGATAATTTTTGGATGCTAACCCTTTGTGTCAAGAGCAAAAAAAATATCAATCAAAATAAGAATACAATATCTTAAATTTTGTATCTAGTTCTGTTAATAGTTCAGGATATATTTCTAATTCACTTTTGCGAATAAGTAAATAAGTACTTTTATGAATATTAAAATAGTGTCCGAAAATCTGTTCTGTGAAATAAGTTGCCATGAAACGTCGATATACTCTGAATCTTTTAGTATTGATATCCGACTCATCCTGCATATTTGCTCCAATAAATCCGAAAGACGAATGTGGATTAATATAACTAATTTCTTGCATAATGGCGATACAAGTATTGATTACAGGTCTTGCTTCATTCAATCCGGTCATTAAGTTATATTTGTCAGGACTATGGCGATGCGCTTTCAAATGAAATTTTATTGCATAGAAGTCATGCTCATACACCTCTACCCAAACCCAATACCATTGATGAGATTTTGTGGATTTGAAAGTATAAAGTAACTTATATTTAAGGAAACAGTTTTTTAGAGAGTCTTCGTCAAATCGTTGTATAAATCTATATGGATAATGGAATACTTCCACGTTTACATTAAAGACGGGTAAATATCTACACGAAGCCGCTTTAACTCTTCTGATGGTACTTTTACGAAGCCTGAACCGGACAAAAGCTTTTCTTCTTCCTCTTTGGAAAAAGAACCTGCTATCTTACTTATATCAACGGTTGCATTGATCAAAGTCTTGCCTTTTTTCATATTTTTCTTCAAATTTCCCATTCTATATTACTCTAATTTTCATGCAAAGATAATGAATCTTTTAGAAGTATCTTCTATTTTGCTGTGTTTTAAAATTTATTAGCCTTTGTTCCTATTGTCATCGGAAATAATAAAGTGCTCCCATTATTGTAAATGTCTGGAAATATTACCTATACGCTTGGTCGCATTCCATTTTGTTTTCACTTTGGCGAGTAACGAAGAGACAGTCTCTTTACCATAAAATTGAAGAATTGTTTCTATCTCCTTTTCATTTCCATATTCAAACACCCTCTGAATAATCCACTCTTTATTTTCTATCCAGTCCAGTTGTTCCAAATCGATATCCCAAAAGATAGCCCTTCTAAAGAAAGACAAATCCGGTTTATGTTTCAACTGTTCTTTACGCTGAATCAGATAAATAGTATGATTGGCCTGTATTTTGTAAAAGAAGCCCGGTATCTCAATACCTAAAGCCTTTTCTATCTTAATCAATTGTTCAGGAGTGAATTTCCTTCTTCCGGCAATAAGATCATTAATTTGTTGGGGCAACTCGTTTGCCTTCATGGCAAGTTGCCTTTGCGAAATATTTTCTTTAGATAAAATTCTTTTTAAAATATCTCCGGTAGGGATTGTAACAATCGAAAAATACTGTTCGTACATATTGGTTTCTTTTGCTAAGTACAAATATGGGGAATACTTAGGATATAACCCAATTTAGTTATCGGTTTAATAATTGTAAGCACTCTGCTAATCTGTTATTATAATAGAATTTTCACCCCTTGGTAATAAATACTACTCCTGATATAATCAAAATAATACCTGCAATCTTATATACATTTAGAGATTCGTCCAACAGGAAATATCCCAGCAGCATAGCGAAGACATACCCTAAACTTACCATCGGATAAGCCTTGCTTAATTCCATTTGAGAAAGTACATAGAGCCAAAATATCATGCTCAAACCGTAACAGGTCAGTCCGCCAAGCAATGGGATATTTGTGACGGCTTCCTTTAGTATGAATGCAATTCCCTTTCCGCTGTCCAATGGTATTGCGTTCATCCCCACTTTTAAGAGGTATTGGGCAATGGCTCCCAGTATTATACTGATTAAGGCTAATACATATATCATTCTATTCGGCATTTTTATTACACCATATTCCTTTATCGGCAAATGCCAATAATTCCCTGTCTCCCCGACTGTCACCATAAGCATATAATATATATGAATCCCTGTCCGGTTCTTTCTCCAATAAACGGTTTACCTTTTCCTGTCCGTAACAATTGGGTGATAAGAAACGCCCTGTTAGAATGCCGTTTCCGTCCACCTCTATTTTAGTTCCCAATACATGGTCGATTCCCGCCTCTTTACACCATGGAGCCACCCATTCATCGATACTGGCACTGATAACATAGACCGTATTTCCATCTTCCTGATGTCTCCGTATATCATTTAATCTCGACGGATGAATCATTTTTTCTATTATCCCGGCAAATTCCTCCCCTTTCTTACAGAACTCCGTATACCTCATTCCCTTGAAGAAATAACTGAAAATCCTTTGTTTGGCTTTCCAATTGGGATATAGTTTTAATTTGAAAGCGATTAATACAGGGGCATGCAAAAGAAAACCCGAATAGAAAGAAACCGTACCTTTGGCAAACTTTATAAATTCCAATAAGGTATCCTTGGTGGTTATCGTTCCGTCAAAATCAAACGCGGCAATGGTTCGTTTTTCCATGATATGCTATACATAGATTATGATAAAGAAAAATAAGATCCATCCCAGAATGCAAGCCTGTACAAACCTGTCTTTCATCAGCACTTTAGTCGGACTTCCGCTTTTCACATCTACAATGGTCAATTGCAAATACCGTATAATGCCTGCCAATACCCAAATGGACGTTGCATAAAGATAAGGGGTTTTCATCCGGGTTATAACATCATCGGAAACCGTGTACATAATATAGCATACCATGGTAATGGATGCCACAATAGCGATCGCCTGATTCATGAATTCCAGATTATAGCGGTTGATGTTTTTACGGGCCTTCACTCCTGTTTCGGAGTAAATCACCACATCATCCCTCCGCTTGGCAAAGGCAAGGAAAAGTGCGAGCAGGAAGGTCATAAGAACAATCCAGTGTGAAATCCATATTCCCGTGGCAAAACCTCCTACTAAGATTCGTAAGACAAAACCTATCGCAATGACGAATACGTCTACCAATGCTATTTGCTTTAGTTTGATGCAGTAAGCAATATTCATTAGATAATAAAAGGCTATGATCCCAATCACCTGCCATTTTGTTTCATGTAAAAAGATAAATGCGGTAGCCAAAGAAAACAATAACATGACGACCATGATTACGTATCCCATACCTTTGGAGATCGCTCCCGAAGCAATCGGCCGTTTACATTTCTTGGGGTGGAGCCTATCCGCTTCCGCGTCATATATATCGTTGAAACAATAAATGGAACTTGCTGCAAAGCTGTAGGCGAAGAAAGCCACTATCGCAGGGAGTATATAGCTTATCTCTCCCAAATGCCTGTCGAAAAACAAGGGCAGGAAGATGAAGAGGTTCTTCAGCCATTGATGTGGACGAAGAAGGAGGATTATATTTTTCATCTGTTATTATATTTAATTTCAACCGAATTTCCCGATACGATCCATATATTATCATACTTTTTCGTCAGGTTATCGTTATTCAAACTTTTATTGATATTTTCTTTATTTATTATAATAGTAATCAACAAAATGCTTTGAATAGTGTAGCATTTATTTATTAGAATTTTCGAAAACTTAATCTGGCGTACCCTGAATTCAATATCATTTTTTTCTTTGTCAATGTTTCCACTGCAAAATGTTGAATGGTATCATTCATACCGAAAGGAATTACGCTTTTCTTAGTACATCTGATCATTTGGATATGAAGTGAGTCATCAATATGTTGGAAACGGGCCTTTAATCCGAAAAATAATGATGTTTCATTATTTGCCGTTTTCCGTTTAAGTTCCATCAGGTGAAGGGATACATCATAATAAGTGTATTCAGGATAAGTTTGTTCTCCGTTTTCATGGCAATCTATCGTCATAAGTTGCCATCGGCCGTCCAAATTTCCGTTTATCGGCATTTTACCACAGGAAATAAGAGCCGTAATAAATAGGATGAAGAATATCTTTTTCATATGTTGATTGTTTCTTTATACAGTTCTATCTTAATTGAACTTTTGCATTTTTTTGCCAAATATAAAGAAGTCCAGCACAGGGACTGTTGCTATTAATTTTGCAAACCAAATACAAAGAAAACTTATTAATAAAGAAATTGGAATTGCAATAAGAAGTAACCACCATTCTGTGAACATATTGCCTAAGAACCCTTTATGAACAAACATTCTTAAAAAAGCCCAGTGAACACAATAAATAGCTAAAGAATAAGTACCTAGCTTTAACAAGAGTTTTCGAACGATATTATATAAGATACATTTTTTCGCTAAATATGTAAATACAAAAATAGAAAACAGTCCTCCTAATAATCGATACAGATTATTTCTTATATCGGCTATCCCTTCTATGAACATGGACGAGAAGAAGAAAAAGAGGAAAAAGGAAATCCAATAAAACCAATCTGATTCAGCCAAAGTTTCCAAGAATTGATATCGTTTCAGCCAGACTCCTATAAAGAAAAATGGGAAATAAGCAATAGACTGTCTCCACAGTTCATAATGAAAACTTTTATTTAAAAATAAAAAGACGGCCAATAAAATAATAGTTATTAAAGAATCTATCAATAATTTCTTTTTAGCATTTATAGTATTCAAAAGTACGGCACCTATACTACCTGCAACAGAAAGAGCAAAAAAAGTGATTAAAAACCACAATCCTCTATATTCTGTAAAGGTAGTTAACATTCGATGTGGAATCGTACTCCAATCTAATGTACCTGCGAAATATGCAGAAAATACAGATGCCCACATTATATAAGGTATCAATAGTCCCCGCGTCTTATTCAAGATATATTTCCCAATATTACTTATTGATATATTTTTATATTGTAATTGAGCTATATATCCACCTGCAAACATAAATAACGGCATGTGAAATGTATATATAAAATTAAAAGAACGCAATGTATTCCCATCTCCTTCAATACTATCTCCTATAAAATGTCCTATTACTACTAATAAAATAGCAAGCCCCTTTATTATATCTATAAATTCTATTCTGTTCATTTTATTATTTCATGTTTTTTCGTTTCGTAATTTTGAGATAATTCTTTTATTGTTTTTCTATTATAGCATGAGGTAATAAAAGTTTATGATACGTTTTTAGTTTTTTCTACGACAGAGATTTATTCTCATATTCTTATTGTCAGTTGTATATACAATGTTGTAATCAACTAAAACTTGGTTTAGTACGGACTCTTTGGAATAGTAATCGTAGATAATCCATAAAGGTTTGTTTTTAATTAAATAATCATGAATTTCCTGCTTGACTTTAATATCAACTTTCGATATATTATCTTGAAGCCAAAAATATTTTCCAATGGGAGTAATGTTAGCTATTGACAAGATACCGTTATAAGGGAATAAGTTGTAACAATATATACTGTCTCTCTCGTTTACCGGAATATAATCCATTATTTTATTAACTTCATCATTCAGATTTCGGACTGGTAGCCCGTTTATATAACCAACCTTTTTATATAAATAATCATTTCGGTACACTATGTTTAAATTTATATTTTTCCCAAGACATCTAATGCTATTTACGCTATATGGAAGAAATAGTAATAATAGAATGATATAAGTCCATTTCTTTTGTTGTAAAGAACAACTCATTACGGTTGTAATGTAAATGAAAGGCAATACAATTGTAAAATAATGATTATATCCCCAGCAATTATAAAATGTTAGAAGCGTAATAAATGAGGAGGGAAGTATTATATATGAAAACTTTGTTTTGTATTTTTTATCATACCGATAACTGAAAAATATACAAATAAGACAAGGAAATAATTTTAAACAATTGGAAACAATTAGAGATAAATTGACTTCTCCCCATACTTCTTTGTATTTTAGGTTATACAAGAAAGTAGAATAAATCATATCATCCAAAGCATTATTATAATAAAAGTATAAAATCATGGGAGTAATGGAAATCAGCATCCCTAAGATGAAAATTAATATATTGGGAATTAATCTTTTTATTTCATTGTTTTTGATATAGAGGAAAGATAGCCCCAATAATATTCCTATATTTATACATGCATTGTTTATTCTTAGAAGAGATAATACCCCAAAACAACATCCATATATCAGGGTATAGAGCAAAGGGTGATATAAGTTACTCCCTTTTAAATATTTGATACATAAATATAAAGGTAGAAGTGTAAATATCAAACTCCACTCTTCACACATATTGCCTTCTCCTATTGTTGCTGTATAAAAGATAAGAAAAATCAAGATAGATATGAATATCTTTTTTGATGATGGTATTATATATCTTCCTATTCTGTATAGAAGCTCCAATGAAATGGATAGATTAAGGATTTCTAATAAGAAAATTCCAATTTTGCCTTTAGATATTGCTAATCCTATCATCTGAAAAAGATATAGATAGGGACCCTTTTGGTCAAATAAATCTTTGAAGATAACCTTTCCATTAAGCCAACCCAATCCTAATGTTCGAAATATTGCCGCATCCCCCCAATAATAATTGTTTAGAGGTGAAGCATAACTGGAAAATAGTAATAGAAAGATGGAGGAGATAAGTAACCAACAGATTGTTCGTTTTGTCAGGTTCGTAGACATGTCTTTTGTTTTATCCATGATAATTGGTTTTAGTATATTAAATTCATTCAATTTTATTCTGTTCATTTTATTTTCGTATAGAGTTCTATCATTTGTTTTATTTTATTGTCCCATGATAATTCCATTTGACGTTCTTTGCAATTTGCCGACATTCGTTTCAACTCTTTTCGATTGTTATATAGAAATTCTATTTTTTCTGTAAAATCCTTTATTGATTGTTGAGGATTAGATAATTCAATTTTCAAACCGACTTTGTCATTTACGCAATCACCCTGACCACACGTATTGAAACATAACACAGGCAGAGAGTTGTTAAATGCCTCAAGTATAACGTGCGGTGTTCCTTCAGCGATACTTGTAAAAAAGAAAAGATCACATTGTTGCATGAGTGCCTGTACTTTATCATGAGATATTTTTTCATGCCAAATACATTGCTCTTTGATCATTAATTTTTCAGATAGTTTTTTGAATGGAGCTTCTTCTTCTATGGATCCTCCAACAATATGCAACTTAATATTTTTATTCTCACAGGCTGCTAATGACTTCAATGCTAATTTTAGTTGCTTTGTGAATATGAACCTGCCTACCCAAAGTAACTCAAGAGTTTGTTTTCCTTCAAAATTATGAACAGGATTATTGTTTGTAACATTACATCCCGATTCATTAATTAAAATTGGATTACATTGGAAGTATTTCTTAAGAGCATTAGCGGAATCTGTGGATGCAGCTATAACGAAAGATGCCTTCTGTACTGCTTTATGTACCCTGGTTGCGAATTGTAACTGAGTTTTATTGATAAAATTCTTAGTCTTTATAAAAAGAGATTTTCTCCAGTTCGCATCATCCAAATATGCTGTGGGAAATGCTTCTTTAGCATTGGTCGGTCCCCAAATAAAAGGTTTGTCTAATTTCCATAAATAGCCCGGTTCCCTAAAACCAATCATATTGAGTTGATGTACAATATCAATATTTTGTTCTTTTATTATTTGTTTGGCTATAGCCAGTGTCTTTTGCTGCCATTTATTATAATGGAAATAGAATCGCCAGTCTCCCTGATTCCAACACATTCGTCTAATCTCTTCCGAAACGGGATTATAGTAGAAGTGCATGTTTTTTCCTTGTGGAAGCGTAGGCAGTTCCGCTTCTATTTTTTTACGGAACTCTCCTTCCGTTATGATATGAAGTTCACAATATTTGGCGAGGTTTACACACCAATTCCAGGCCATACCTGGTTCGCTACCCATTCCGGGGGAACAGGCATAGGCATTGATTAAGATAGAATGCATTTAAGTTGATTAAAAATGTGTAGTTCTGAGGTGAAAAATATATTATGATGTTTTTTATAGAAATTAGTGTCTTTAGAGTTTTAAAAGGGTTCCTCCCCAGGAATATCCTACGCCAAATCCGGCTATTAAAATGTTCATTTTTTCTTTAAACATTTTGGTGTCTATTAAATCTTTTAGAGCAATGGGTAAGGTTGATGAAACCGTATTACCTGTATGTTCTAAATTGATATAAAATTTATCTTTGGGGATTGTGCAAACTTTCCGGATTGTATTAAGCATAAATTTATTAGCTTGATGAAATACAAATAAGTCAATAGAATTTTTATCTATCTGATTGTTCTTCAAAACTTCTTCTATTAGGGGAGGAACTGCTTCCAAAGTAAAATTGAAGATTTCTGAACCATTCATATATAGATAGTCTGATGATTGGAAGTTTCCTCCCTCATCTTTCTTTAAGTCATTCTGTAAAAATCTATGTTTGGATGCTCCAGTCTTTACTATTAGATTGTTTGCACCGCTACCATCTGTTCCTAATGTAAAACAACCAATATTGGCGAAACCGACTGTAGAGATTAAGGTTGCTGCAGCTCCATCACCAAATAAAGAACGGTTTCCTTTATCTAATGTGTGGATATATTTACTATATGTTTCGGAGGTAATTAATAGAATATTTTTTGCAATACCCCCAGCTATTAATCCTTTCGCCAAACCCAATCCGTAAATATAGCCTGAACAACCCAAATTATAATCTAAAGCACCTGCTGATGTTGGTATTCCTAATTTATGTTGTAAAATACATGCGGTAGTTGGTAAAAAGTAATCTGGACTTTGTGTACATAATAAAATGAAATCGATTTCAGATGGAGATATTTGATATTCATCAATTAATTTCTGTGCAGCTTTTAAAGCCATATCTCCGGCTGTTTCATCGATTGCGGAGATATGCCGTTCATTAATTCCTACTTTGTCAGTTACCTTTTCGGTGTTCCATTCCGGAAATGTTTTTACCAATTCGTCATTGGTAACTATTTTTTTGGGTAGATAGTAAGATATATGTTTTATATAAGCTTCCATTGTTTCTATTTTAAAGTTCAATTGCCCCTCCTGTTAAGTCGATACAACTTCCCGTCATCCATGTTGAAGTATCGGATAATAGATAAATAGTTAAATAAGCAACGTCTTCGGGTTTCCCGTATCGCTTTAACGGGTATTTTAATTGTGCTTCTTCCATTTCTTCTTTCGTAACTCCATCTTGTAATATCAGATTTGTCCATACCATGGATGGGCATATGCAGTTAACTCGGATTTTTCTAGTGGCAAGTTCTAGTGCTAAAACTCTTGAATAGGAAATTATAGCACCTTTAGATGCACTGTAAATCGCATTTCCTATAGATGGAGTATTAGCTGCCCGGGAGGCTATAAATACGATTGAAGCAGACTTATTTAATTTCTTTTGGGCAAGTAATGATGTCTGCAATAATATTGGACCTTCCAGATTAGGGCGTAATACATTGTCTAAGTCTTTTTGGGTAATTGACTTACATAAAATGCGACTGCCAACTCCCGCATTTTGTACAACTCCATCTAATTTGGGAAGTTTGGATATTAAGTGATTTATATCTTCCTCTTTGGTTAAATCTGCCGTAATAACGGAATGTCCTTTTCCATTCAGCATGGAAAAGGTTTCATTTAACCGTGACTTATCCCTTCCTGTCAAGTAAAGGATAGCTCCCATTTTTGAACAAGCTACGGCAATAGCACGTCCTATCCCTGATGAAGCACCTGTTATTAGGATTTGCTTTCCCAATAAGTTGAACGGGTTTTCCATTACTTTGATGTGACTAAATTAAATAAATCTTTAATTGTTTCGCATGAACGAATTTCTTTCCCTGTAATTGTTTTATTGTAGGTTGTCTTAATCAATGCTATGATAGCAAGGACTGTCATAGAACTCCATTCTTCTAAATCTTGAAATACTGTATCTGATTGAAATTCAGATATGTCGGTGTCGTCAAACTGATTTGCAAAATTGTTAATGAATTCTTGTAATTCCATAAATTTATTGTTTTAAATATTCTTTTATTTCTTGAATACGACTAATAAAATGTTTGTTATAATTATTTTCTAATACATTAATTGTTAATCGTTTATCTAAAGGATATAGTCTTTCTTCATGTTCTATAATTTCTGTGGGAGTAAATTTGAAACCAACTATTTTAGCTGGATTCCCTACAACTATAGCGTATGGAGGGATTTTTTTTCTTATAACTGCTCCTGCCCCAATAATGGCACCTCGTCCTATATGTGCTCCCATTAATAGGGTTACATTAGTTGCTATCCAAACATCTTCTTCAACAATGATATCTTTGGCTTCTGCATATTCATTGTTATTTCCTTTTTCCATAAACCATTCTCCGATAAAAGCAGGATGCGTAGTTGTAATTACGGTCAGTCCTTCTGCAGCGCCGGAATTCTTTTTCATAATAAATTTTGCTTTAGCTGCAGAGATAAGAGCTCCTCCCATAATGTGACAATTTTCATATAAATATATGTTTTCAGGCTCTTTAGTTCTGATGGGAAATCTTACATAGGCTGTTTTATCTATGTAACCGAATTTTCTTCTTCTTGTCTCAAAATAGTATCTATAGAATCCGTTGAGGGAAGAAAAAAACAAGTTTAGTGATATTCTCGTTTTTAGTTTTGTAAAATTCATAATTTTAAATTGAATAGAAACTTTTTACATATTTATCAAAAGAGCAAGGCATCAGATTTGTCCTTTTTTCAATTGCTCCGGCATATTTGTTCATTGCATCATGTAATGTCTCGATAAATTCTTTTTCATTAAGCGGATCGAAGATCTTACCGTTGGAGTTATTTATAAAGTCTAATGCTCCTATGTATTTGCTGGCAATAACCGGACATCCGTATACCAATGCTTCGTTGACTACGGCTCCGAATGGTTCATATCGGCTGGGAAGAATAAAGAAATTGGCTAAGTCGTACCAAGCGTATAATTCAACACCGGAATAATATCCGGCGAAAATAACTTTTTGTTCGATCTTCAATTTTCTTGTCAGCTCTTTTAATATATTTTTCTCATAGCCATCTCCTACTATTACCAATTTATAATCTTCTCTGTCTATTTTTGAAAATGCGGTTAGCAATAAGTCCAAGCCTTTTACTGTGACTAATCTGCCGGTATATAGTATAATATTCCCGGAATAAAGACCGAATTGCTGCTTATATTTTGTAATAATATCCCCGAATTTTTCTCTATATGATAATAAGGTGGATGGATTCTGTATGTTCGGGCAAATATCGATTTTCAATTTAGGGAAATGATCGGTATACCATTTCTTTACAGCCTCACTGTATACGATAATTCCGTCGGCGTGGTTCAGAACATAGTTTCTGGCTTTAGCTTTGAAACCTGATGAATCTTCTGCCATCTTTAAATTATCGGATGTTGTCAGATAGTATCTGTATTTACAAAGTTTTAATTGTCTGTACAAGGCAATCTGTATACTGGTCGGAGAGTATTCGTGGGAGAAAACGACATCCGGCTTATGTAGCTTTAAGAGTTTTAATATACCTGATCTTACAGGTCTGTTGCCTATCTTAAAACCATTGTTTAGAAAAATGGTATTAATGTTTTGCAGTTTATCCAGTAATTCCTGTCGGTTATAGATAAACCCTTCACAATCAGCATTTGTAAAAACAATTATCATATCGTAGTATTTACCCATTTCGTTGAAAATATCTATTCTCCAAGGAGGTAAATACTGATAGAAAACAACAGCTTTAGGCTTTTTCATGTCTTGATACTGTTTTTCAAGTATACGCATATCTGTTTATTTGATTACCTTACAATTCTTCCCTCATCCACCACTCCATCTCCGTTTTCAGTATGCCGCAGATCTCCTGTATCGCAATTCTCATTAATCGTTTCAGGAAAGCGAGGAAGTGTTCTTTCTCACTGTTGACGGAAAATGCATAGACCAGCCTCAGGTAGTAATTCAGCTTAAAGTCCGTGCCTGTGCGCAAACCGTTGTAGGTGTGGTGATTCATTCGTGCGTCGTATGCCAGAGTCCGGATACTGATATGTTCCGACCTTCGGTACGATTCTATTTCTTCTCCCAGCTTGTCGTATATTAAATGGTAAGGGTTAAACCTCCCTTGTTGTTGCATGTCGCTTAGTTGTTAATGTATTATAATTATGCTGTGCTTGTGGCTTCTATGAAAGCCGTTTCTATCTTTCCCGATTCCCCTACTTTTGCCCCCGTTCTGAAAAATTCAGAGTGCTGACGGAATTACCTCCGTCTTCTAAAAATTATCTTAAAACACAATTCCAACGAATGGAACAAGAAGAACCAAGTTCGTTACAGGCGAGCTTTCATCGTGGTCGGCAGGAAACCGATCCGGTCATTATGACGTTTGCCGAAATCTTTCAACTGATCACCTCCGACCGTTATCGTGAGTCTACCGAGAAATTCCGTTATTACGACGGCAACGGTCAAAAACGGCAGGCAAAGGTCTATAAAGACCATGCCGAATTTATCACCCCTTCCGTCATCTGCCAAGGCGGTCGGAGCCTTCAGCATGTCCGTAGCTATACAGGTATCGGCATGGGCGATATCGACGGGCTCGAAGCCGGTGTGCCCGAACAGCTGATGACGCTTTTGTGTCGTGACCCGCATGTGTTGTTGGCGCATATCACGTACTCCGGACACGGTGTGCGGATTTTCTACCTGACCGACATTACGGACATGAAATTTCATCCTTATGTTTATCGCCAAGGCAAGGCGTATTACGAACAACTGCTGCATCATCCTTTTGACGAGCATTGCAAGAATGTAACCCGTACGAGCAATCTTTGTCATGATCCCAATGCGTATTATAATCCGTCTGCCGTGCCGATGCATATCGAGGTCTCCCAAACCGATTCCGGAAAGGCCGGTAAGAAACCGGAGAATACCTACCATACCACGGCGGAAAAAGCATCGGACACTGTGCGTAATCTTCTCCAAATGGCGGGAAAGAGCTACACCGAAGGCAATTACAATGATTATGCTTCCTCCGCACTTTATCTGATGAACAATTATGGCGTTCCGCAAGAAGACGCACTTTCATGGGCCTTACGGGAATTTCCCGATTATGAGCGTCCTGCCCTCGAGAGCATTGTCCGTTCCGTGTACCTGCGTACCGGGGAACATGGTGTGAAACAGCTTCCCAAAGTTAAAGCCGGACGTTTCGACTATGCCTCCATCGACGATTTGGAAGCGTATATCCCGACTCAGGCTTCCATCCGTAACAATACCATTCTCGGACGCAGGGAAATATGCTGGGCCGACCGTAAGGGGCATTTCAGGGATATGACCGACAATGACGAGAACACCCTTTGGCTCCGTGCCCGTAAATCCGGTTTAAACAGTAGCCAGAATACTTTTCTGAGCATCCTGAGGTCGGAATTTATCACCGATTATAATCCCCTGACGTCTTACCTTGAATCCTGTCCCCCGTGGGACGGCACGACGGATTATATCGGCCTTGTGGCGTCTACGGTGCACACCACGAACGACACCGAATTCCGCATCGCTTTCCGTAAATGGATTGTCGGTATAATCGCCTCCGTCTATGAAGAGGATGCGGTGAACCAGACTATCCTTACCTTTGTGGGCGAACAGGGCATCTATAAGACCACTTTCTTTAAGAAACTGCTTCCTCCCGTGTTGAAACGTTATTTTTATACCAAAATCAACGGCGGCACACTTACCAAGGATGACAGGCTGACCCTTGCCGAGATGCTGGTCATCTGTTTTGAGGAAATCGATAATATGCGCCTTCCCGAGGTGAACCAACTTAAAGCGATTATAACCATGGAGAACACCAACGAGCGTGCCCCTTATATGCGCAACAAGGATTTCCGTCCCCATATCGCCTCTTTCTGCGCCACGGGCAACAACTACCATTTCCTTTCCGATGATACCGGCAGCCGTCGCTGGAGGGTCTTCCGGGTGACGGGCATCGACAATCCGTATAAGAATCCTATTTTCCATGAGGGACTTTACTCCCAAGCCCTTTCCCTCTACCGTGAAGGCTTCTGCTACTGGTACACCAATGAGGAGAACCTCCGGATAAACCTTCAGAACCGGGAGTTTGAGGAACCCAATATCGAAGAGGAACTGATTTGTTCCCGTTTCCGTCCGCCGGTTCTTGGTGAAGCGGGCAAATATATCTCTACCGCCGAAATTATGGAGTGTATTGGCTCCATGATTAAGTATCCCCTCTCGAAAAACCGTGTGCTCCGTGCGATGGAGACGCTTGAATTTCCGCGTATGCGTGTTCATAACGGGCGCGGTTTTCGGGTCGTTCAGCTGACACCGGAAGAAATAGCCGGTCGGAGAGATGTAACCTGTATTTCCCAAACGCCTGAAAATAAGCCTCTTCCATTCGGCGATTAATTTCGGTGCGGCATTTGTGACACTTGTGACACCTGTTTCTTAACTTTATATAGTATATATATAATAAGTATATGTATATATATCACTTATATTATTACTATGTATATATAATGTTTGAAAGTAGGTGTCACAAGTGTCACAAATGCCGCACCCGATGTTTTAAAAAAACACCTTGATGTTTGTTTGCAATGACCTTGATGTTTTTAAAAAACATAAGGTTG